>JBBECT010000005.1:0-600000 GCA_040881665.1 Actinomycetota bacterium | reverse complement strand
GAGCTCGGTCTCGGGAACGGCGTGCGTGCGTGCCTCGGAGCGCTGTCGATCACCGTGGGCGTTTCTCGATCTGCGCTCGGCGTTCACTACCCCAGCGACGTCGCGGGTGGTCTGTTGCTCGGCCGCGCCGTCGGCTCGGCGATCTCGTCCCGTCCCTGACCGCCCCAGGTCTGCGCCCGGTCTCGTTGCGGACGAGCGAGCCGCTAGTGGACGTGACCGGCCGCCGCGGGACCCGTCATCAGCGTCAGCGGTTTGCCGACCTTGCTCTTCGACGCGCGGTGCAGGGCTCGTGCCGCCTCGGTCAGTGCCACGCTCGCCGGAGCTTCCGGATCGCGGACCACGATCGGCAAGCCCTCGTCCCCGCCCTGTCGCAGCGCCGGCACGAGTGGCACCTGCGCGAGCAGGGGCACCCGAAGCGTCTTCGCGGCCTCCGCGCCGCCGCCGGAACCGAACACCTCCTCGCGCTCGCCGCAATGCGGGCACGTGTAGTAGCTCATGTTCTCCACGACACCCACGGGCTTGAGGTTCGTGCGCTCCGCCATCTTGCCCGCGCGCTCGGCCACCTTGCGGGCGGCCTCCTGAGGCGTGGTCACGACGAGCATCTGGGCTCCCGGCAGGAACGACGCGAGCGAGATCGACACGTCGCCGGTCCCCGGCGGCAGGTCGGCCAGCAGCACGTCGAGATCCCCCCAGTAGACGTCGCCGAGGAACTGCTCGATCGCCTTGTGCAGCATCGGCCCGCGCCAGATCACGGGGGTTTCCTCGGGGACGAAGAAGCCCATGGAGATGACCTTCACGCCGTGGGCCTCGAGGGGAAGGATCATGTCGTTGAATCCCACGGGTTTGCCGGACACGCCCAACATCCGGGGGACCGAGAAGCCCCAGACGTCGGCGTCGAGGACACCCACGTTGAGTCCGTCGGCGGCCATCGCCGCGGCGAGGTTCACCGTGACGCTGGACTTGCCCACCCCGCCCTTGCCGGAGGCGACGGCGATCACCGTCGTGTCCGATCCCGTGAAGAAGGTTCGTTGTTGCTGCGGCGCGGCGGCGCCCGGTCCGCGGAGCTTGCCGACGAGCTCGGCGCGTTGCTGCTCGCTCATCGGGGTGAGCTCGAGCCGAACGTCCTCGACGCCGTCGAGCGGGCGAACGGCCGCGTTCACGTCGTTGGTGATCGTTTCGCGCAGCGGGCATCCGGCGATCGTCAACAGGACGTGGACGTACACGGTGGCACCGTCGATCCGGACGCTTTCGAGCATCCCGAGATCCTCGATCGGCTTGCCGATCTCGGGGTCGAGCACCTGCCGGAGCGCCTCGCGGACCTGTTCGACCGTCGTCACCTGGTCACCTCTGCCGCCGTCGGGGATCGGCCGTGCCGAACCGGGAACACGCACGCGATGATCCTGAGCGCGCCGCTGTGGTTACCCTGGTCGCCACGGTGGGGGCCGTACTTTTCCCCATGCTACTACCGGCGTACGGCTTCCCGGCCGCGACCCGACGGGGACGCACCGGGAGGACACAGGAGGAACGGTATGACCGACGCGGGCTCGATCGAGGTCCACAAGGCGCTCGCCGACGACACGCGCTTCCGCCTGTACCGCTACCTCCGGCTCTCCGGACGTCCGGTGACCGTCCGTGAGCTCGCCGCCCGGCTCTCGCTGCATCCGAACACGATCCGCCCCCACCTGCGACGTCTCGAGGAGGTCGGTCTCGTCCTCCGGGACACCCACCGCGGGACCGGCGCGGGACGTCCCCAGGCGGTGTACGAGGTCGTCGAACAGCAAGCCCACGAAGGCCGCGACTGGCGCCTGCTCGCCGAGATCCTGGCCGGGGTCGTCTCGGGCGAACGTCAGCGCATCCGAGCGGCGACCCTGGCCCGAGAGTGGGGCGCCTATCTCGTGGCGCGGGATGCGCCCAAACCCGGGGCGCGGACCCCGGCGGGACGCAACCTCGCCACCCTCCGGGAGGCGATGGATCGCGCCGGGTTCGAGCCGCGCTTCCGGCGGACCGGTGGGGGAACGGTTGTGATCACGATGCGCGACTGTCCGTTCCGCGACCTGCTGGACGAACATCGAGCGCTCGTGTGCGAGGTGCACCGAGGGTTGATGGAAGGGATGCTCGCCGAGGTTCGTCCTCCGCTGCAGATGAGCTCCTATGAACCGCTCACGGATCGAGCCACGTGCCGGCTGACGGCCGGGACCGCTCGTCCGAGCTGAGGGCCGGTCCGGCCGGGCCCGGCGAACGCCCGGCGCGCCTCGTGACCTGCTCGTGACCTGCGAGAACGGGCGGATAGGTCCGCATACCGCCGCGGGACTCAGGAGGTATCCGAGGCTGCCGATACCCCCACTGTATGGACGGGACCGTCATCCCGCTCTCCACCGTGCGCGCCCAGCGAGAGGCCGCACCCGCGCCGCGGGAGGAGATCGCCGTGCTCTCGCTGGAGCTCCATCCACGCGAGGGCGCATCCGGCGTGTCCGAGGAGGACCTGGCCGACGGTGTGCGCCGGAAGGTCCACGATCGGTGCATCCGCGCTGCCCTCGTCGTAGCCGGCCGCGCGGGCGGCGTCCTCGCGCTCGCGGGAACGTCCGCGCATCCCGTAGTCGAAGCCCGGTTCCACGGGGACGAGGCTGCGATCCGCGCAGCCGATACGGCGGTCGAGATCGCACACGCCGTTCGGGAAGCCCAGAGATCCGGCGAGCGATCTGTCGCCGTCGCGGCGGCGGTCGCGACGGGAACGCGAGCCCGGATACCGTCGGGGGTCGCCGTTTCGAGCGGCTCGCCGTGGCGCGTGGCCGACCGGCTCCGGGACCTGGCGCGGCCCGGAGAGCTGTTGCTCGGCGGTGCCGCGGCCGAGACGGCCGCCGGAGAGCTGTCGGCGACCGCAGCCGCCCGAACCACGATCGATCCATCGATCGGCACGGTTCCGGTGTGGCGGGTGCGGGTCGCGTCCCATCCCACAGAGATCGTCGAGTGAGGGGAGTCGTTCTGCATGCAGCACCCCGATGAAGCACGTCCGCGCCTGGACGCCGTCGCTCCCGGCGACGGCGTCCCGGGGCCGATCGCTGCGTCGCATCCGTCAGTGACCGCATGGGGCGAGGCGGCGGGTGTCGCGGAACCGGCGGCTCCTGTTGCCGACCCCCCGGTTCCTCCCGCCGGTGTGTCGGCTTCGGAGAAGGCGCCGATCGCGGACGCGGTCGCTCCTCACACGCAGCAGGACCAGGAGTCCCCCCTTCCGGACGCGGAGGAGCCGGCTCCCACGGAACGGTCGCCGGCGGCGACCGCCGACCTCGACGACGAGGGTCCGATCGCGCAGATCGAGCCGATGGGAGACGGTGTTCCCGGAGAGTTCAGCTCGTGGCTCAAGCAAGTGGCCGATCTCGAAGGATCGGATCTGCACGTGAAGGTCGGCTCGCCCCCGATGCTACGAATCGACGGTCGTCTGCGGAAGATCGACCGCACGGCGCTCACGCCCGAGGACACCGCCGCGATCGGGGACGCGATCATCCCCGAGGATCGCCGGACGCAGTTCGCCGAGAACGGTGAAGTGGACTTCGCCCACTCCCTGCCCGGCATCGGCCGGTTCCGCGTGAACGTGTTCAAGCAGCGCAGCTCGGTCAGCATGGTGTTGCGGCGCCTTCGCTTCGGCGGGCCCTCGTTCGACGAGATGGGCCTGCCCGAGGTGATGCGCACCCTGTCGGAGGAGCCGCGCGGTCTGATCCTCGTGACGGGACCGACGGGGTCGGGGAAGACGACGACGCTCGCGGCAATGATCGACTACCTGAACCGAACGAAGCCGGTGCACATCGTCACGGTCGAGGACCCGATCGAGGTCCTCCACCGGGACGATGTGGCATCGATCAACCAGCGTGAAGTGGGTCAGGACACCGGATCGTTCCTGACCGCCCTGCGCGCCGCGCTCCGCCAAGACCCCGACGTGATCCTGATCGGGGAGATGCGCGACACCGAGACGGTCCGTGCGGCCCTTCAGGCGGCGGAGACCGGTCACCTGGTCCTTTCCACGCTGCACACCGTTGACGCGACGGAGACGGTGAACCGTTGCATCGACTTCTTCCCGCCCTATCAGCAGAAGCAGATCCGGCTCACGATCGCCGGGGCACTGCGCGGCATCGTGTGCCAGCGGCTCGTTCCGACCGTCGACGGCGGCCGGGTTCCCTCCCTGGAGATCCTCGTGAACACCGGCCGCGTCGCCGAGCGCATCTCCGACGCCGACAAGACCCACGAGATCCACGACGTGATCAAGGACGGCGGCTACTACGGGATGCAGACCTTCGACCAGTCGCTCCTGCAGCTCGTGATCGACGGCAAGGTCTCCGTTGAGGAGGCGCTCGAAGCCGCCTCCTCCCCGCACGACTTCAAGCTCGAGCTGCAGCAAGCCGGCATCGAGATCCCCGAAGACGCTCGCGGCGTCTAGCCCCCTGCCGGGGATCCGCCGTCCTTGTCGGAGAACGACCGGCCGGCGAGCTCGGTGACTCCGGAGAGCAATGAGACGAACTCCATCGGGATCACGAACTTCGTGGACGCTGAGGCTCCCAGCTCCTTCAGCGCATCGAGGTACTGCAGGCTCATCGTGTTCGCGTCGACCGTGCTCGCGACGTCGTAGATCGTACGCAGGGCGAGCGAGAACCCTTCGGCTCGAAGGATCGCGGCCTGCCGTTCGCCCTCGGCGGACAGGATCGCCGATTCGCGGGATCCCTGCGCGTTGATGATCGCCGACTCCTTGTTGCCCTCGGCCACGGTGATCGCGGCCTGCTTCTGTCCCTCGGCCTCGGTGACGACCGCGCGGCGCGTCCGTTCGGCCGACATCTGCCGGGTCATCGCCTCCTGGACGCCCGGCGGCGGAACGATCTCACGGATCTCGACGTTCGTGACCTTCACGCCCCAGCGCTCGGTGACCTCGTCGAGCTTCGTCCGCAGGATCCGGTTGATCTCGTCACGACGCGCGAGCACGTCGTCGAGCGGGATATCGCCGATCACGGCGCGCAACGTCGTCGCGGCCAAAGCCTGCGCCGCGCCCGCGAAGTTCGCGACCCGGACCACCGAGTCCTGCGGGTTCACCACCTGGTAGAAGGTGATGAAGTCGACCGAGATCGGGGCGTTGTCCTTCGTGATCGAGTCCTGCCGTGGGATCTCGAGGAAGAACTCCCGCAGGTCGACCCGGACCGGGCGATCGACGATCGGGATCAGGAGCACGAGTCCCGGCCCTTTCGCTCCGATCGCTCGTCCGAGTCGGAAGACCACCAGTCGCTGGTACTCCGGGACGATCTTGACGGCGCTTGCGATCAGGATCAGGACCAACAGGACCACGATCCCGACGGCGATCAGGGTGCCGATCACGTCGCGCTTCCCTCCTTCTCGGTGTCCACCGTTCCCGCGTCTGTCGTGGGCGCCTCGTGCGCCTCACCGGTCAGCGACTCTGACGACTCTGCCGGCTCGACCTCGAGCCGGAGACCTTCCTTGCTGAGGACGCGGACCCGCGTTCCCTTGGAGAGCGCGCCGTGCGGAGCGCTCGCGGACCATTCCTCGCCGTGCACGTGGACCACGCCCGTGGGGGCGAGGTCCGTGAGCGCCTTGCCCTCGCGCCCGACGACGTCCCCGGGATCGCTGACCGGTGGCGCACCCCGGAGCTTCATCGCCGCGGTGAGCACGAACCCGAAGAACCCGACCATCGCCGCGGCGACGATCACGATCAGCACGGGCGACACACGGACGCCCGGCCCGTTGAACAGCAGAAGGCCGCCGACGACGAGACCGATGATCCCCCCGATGCCGAACACGCCGAACCCCGGGGTATGGATCTCGAGGACGAGCAGGACCGCCGAGGCGATCAGCAGCAGCACCCCGACGAGCCGCACCGGCAGCATGCCGAAGGCGGCGATCGACAACAGCAGCAGCACGAATCCGATCACGCCGGCGATCCCGAAGTGGGGCAGGAAGAACTCGAGGATCATCAGTCCGATCCCGAGCCAGAAGAACAGGAAGGCGAGGTTCGGATCCAACAGCGCGTGCAGGAAGCCGATGAACGGACCGAGCGTCTCGGTCGTGATCTGCGCGCCGGCGGTTTCCAGGGTCACGACCGCATCGCCCGCGACCTCGACCTGTTCTCCGTCGATCTCGTCGAGCAAGGTGGTGGTGTCTGCAGCGACGATGTCGATCACGTTGCGCTCCAGCGCTTGCTCGGCGGACAGGCTCACCGCGTCGCGAACCGCCTGTTCGGCCCAATCGGCGTCGCGGTCGTGCGCCTCTGCGAGCGCTCGCGCGTACGCGACGCTGTCCTCGACGGCCTTCTGGGAGGCGATCGCGCCCGAGAGCCCGACCGGCGTCGCCGCACCGACGTTCGTGCCCGGCGCCATCGCCGCGACAGGGCACGACAGTAAGATGTACATGCCCGCGGACGCGGCCCGCGCGCCCTCGGGAGCGACGTAGCAGACGACGGGGACGGACGTGTTCGAGATCGCCTGGACGATCTGACGCATCGACGAGTCGAGCCCGCCGGGCGTGTCGATCGTGATGAGAACGGCGTCGGCACGTCCCGGGGCCTGGTCGATCCGCCCCTCCACGTAGTCGGCGACGAACGGATCCACGACGCCGTCGATCTGCAGCTCGAGCACGGTCGACGTCGTCTCCGTGCCGCCGGGTTCCTGGGCGTGCGCCGGTGCGAGTGCAAGGCCGAGCACCGTCAAGAGCATGCCGAGGAGGAGCACCGGTCGCGGAGCGTTGCGCACGCCGGAATCATCCCACCCTTCCGGTGCCGTGGGGGGCAGAGCGGTCGCCACGCCCAGAACCGCAGCTCCAACGGGAGCGCATAATGGGAGCCACGGGCCGTCGCGCCCGACGGCGATGCGACCGTCGTTGCCGAAAACCGGCCGCCCCCACCCGTCCGTACGAAGGGGAGGAGACCGAGTGAACGCTCGGACCCAGGGACCGTTCCATCCACGGGAGGAACAGTTGTTGGTCGAGGGGATCCTTGCCGGGGACGAGGAGGCGATCCGGACCGTCTACGCGCGGTACGGGCGACCCGTCTACTCGATGGGGTTGCGCATCCTCGGCAACACCGAGGCGGCGCAGGAGCTCACCCAGGACGTGTTCCTCACCGCCTGGCGTAAGGCGGCGCGCTTCGACCCCGCACGCGGCCGGTTGTCCACCTGGCTCATGACGATCGCGCACAATCTGGCCGTCGATCGCCTGCGGCGTGAGCACGGTGTGCGCAAGCCGACCCTCGTGCTGACCGACGAGGTTCCCGAGATCGCGGGAACCGACGAGGAGGACGCGATCCTCGAGCGCGACGCGGCGCTCCGGGCGATCGAGGTCCTCACCGACGGCGAACGGATGCTCCTGGGGCGTGCCTACTTCCGCGGCATGACCGCCCGGGAGATCTCCGAGGCGGACGGGATCCCGCTGGGAACCGTGAAGACACGACTGCGTGCCGCGATGATCAAGGTTCGCCGGGCCAACGTGGACAAGGAACGCCCGTGAACTGTCTCGCGGTGCGGGACCGCCTCCCCGAGCATGCGCTGTCGTCCCTGAGCGCCCGCGATCGGTCATCGGTCGAACGTCACCTCGGCACGTGCGCCGCCTGCCGCAAGGAGGCCGAGATGCTCGAGGATGCCGGCGCGATCTTCGCGTTCTCGGCGCCACCGGTCGATCCTCCCGACGACCTCGGTGAGCGGATCGCGACGTCGGTTCGCCGCAAGGCCGTGAAGGAGTCCACGATCCGCCGCAGGATGCGCATCACGGCGGTCGCAGCCTTCGTCGCGGCGGCCGTGGCCGTCACCGGTTTCGGATGGGGCGCCGTGATGGCCGATCGCGCCGGCGATGCGGAGCTGCGTGCCCAGCGGGCCGATCGAGCACGGGAGACGGCCGCGGCGGCAGCGGCGTTGTTCGACGACGAGTTCGTCTCGGGACCGCGAGCGTCGGTCCGCTCGGGACAGCTCACCGCACCCGACGGCGGGCAGGGGGACGGCTGGGGTTTCGCGGCTTCCCGGCCGGGGCAGTCCGACGTGGCCTACGTCCGCGTGCTCGGGCTCCCGCCGACGACGGCGACGCCCCTTCGCGTCTGGCTCACCGACGGCGCGGAGCTCCGGCTGCTCGTCGCCCGCGTCGGTTCCCTCGATCCCAACGGCGGGTTCGAGCACGGGGAGCTGACCCGTCTCGACCTCAGCTCGGCCGCGATCCTCGTCGTGAAGGACGTCGACGGCGATAGCGTCCTCTCGGGGGAGGTCGTGCCGACCGAAGGGTGAGCCGGCTCGTCTGGCTCTAGGCTGTGCGGGATGCGCTTCGGACTCGCTCTGCCCCATTACGATTTCTCGCTGCCCGATCGCCGGTCGATCACCTTCGAGGCGTTGCGGGAGTGGGCGGTTCGCGCCGAACGGCTGGGGTTCGACTCGGTGTGGATCTCCGACCATTTCTTCCTGTCGCTCGCGCGCTACGGGGGGAAGGACGAGCCGTTCGGTTCGCTCGAGCCCCTCACCGCGCTCGCTGCGCTCGCCGGCGCGACCGAACGCGTGCGGCTGGGCACGCTCGTGCTCTGCGCGCCGTTCCGTCATCCGGCGCTGCTCGCGAAGGCGGCGACGACGATCGATCTCGCGAGCGACGGCCGGTTCGACCTGGGGATCGGATCCGGGTGGTACGCGGACGAGTTCGCCCGGTTCGGGCTGCCGTTCGGAGCGGTGGGGGAGCGCTTCGCGATCCTCGAGGAGCAGCTCGAGGTGCTCGGTCCGTTGCTCGCTGGGGGGCCGGTGGACCACGAGGGCCCCCGCTACCCGATGCAGGGCGCGTTGAACCGGCCCGAGCCCGCGCAGCGTCCGCGCCCGCCGATATGGGTGGGCGGCAAGGGGGGACCACGCCTGCTGCGTGCGATCGCGCGCTATGCCGACGGATGGAACGCCGTGTGGCGATGGTCGCCCGACGCCTATGCGGACAAGCTCCGCGACCTCGAACGTGTCTGCGAGGAGGTCGATCGCGATCCCGCAACCGTGCGTCGTTCGGTGGGCCTGTACACGATCGTGGGGGAGGACCACGCCGACCTCGAACGGCGGATCGAGCACCTGCGCACCTGGAGTCCGGGACTCGACACGACGGCGCGCGAGGAACTGTCGACCCACTACCTCGTCGGAACCCCCGAACAGGTGCGGGAGCGGATCGCCACGTTCGACGACCTCGGCGTCGAGGAGTTGATCCTCACCCCCGCGCAGATCCCGTTCGCGATCCCCGACGCCGACATGCTCGAACTGATCGCCGAAAAAGTCGTCGGACCGTTAGGCGCATCGGGCGAACGGAGCGATCAGCGCCGGTAGTCGCGTCCGGTAAATCGCTGAAGCTTCTCGACCTGGTGCTCGCCCTCGATCACGCGAACCGTGCCCGAGCGGGCGCGCATCACCATCGAGGTCGTGGTCACCGCGTCGTGCCAGTACTTGACACCCTTGAGCAGCGAGCCGTCGGTGATGCCGGTCGCCGCGAAGAAGACGTCGTCGCCCGAACACAGGTCGTCGGTGGTGAGCACGCGGTCGAGGTCGAATCCCTCGCCGATCAGCACCTCCCGCTCCTCGTCGGTGCGCGGGTAGAGGCGTCCCTGCATCGCGCCGCCGAGACACTTGAGGGCCGCGGCTGCGATCACGCCCTCGGGGGTGCCACCGATCCCGAGGATCATGTCGATCGCGGTGCGCCGGGGCTGCGCGGCGGCGATCGCGCTCGCCACGTCGCCGTCGCGGATCAGGTAGACGCGAGCGCCGGCGTCGCGGCACGCGGCGATCAGCCCCTCGTGACGGGGACGGTCGAGGATCATCACGCCGATCTCCTCCGGGCGCACGTCCTTGGCCTTCGCCACGCGCCGGATGTTCTCCTCGGGCGGCGCGGTGATGTCGATCGCATCGGCTGCCTCGGGACCGGTCGCGACCTTCTCCATGTACACGGCCGATCCCGGGAACAGCATCGACCCTCGTGCGGCGAGCGCGATCACCGCGAGCGCGTTCGTCTGGCCGATCGCGGTGAGGGTCGTTCCGTCGATCGGGTCGACCGCGACGTCGACCGCGGGGCCGTCCCCGTTGCCGACCTCCTCGCCGTTGTAGAGCATCGGCGCCTCGTCCTTCTCACCCTCCCCGATCACGACCGTGCCGTGCATCGACACCGAATCGATCATCAGCCGCATCGCGTCGACGGCCGCTTGGTCGGCCGCGATCTTGTCGCCGCGTCCGATCCATCGTCCCGCGGCCATCGCGGCGGCCTCGGTCACCCGGACGAGCTCCATCGCGAGGTTACGGTCGGGTCGCTGGTCCCGGGGGCTGGCGTCGGTCACGGATCCTCCTGGTCTGAGCGGTCGCTGGGGTGTTCTCCGGCGGTCGCCGCCGACGGTCGATGCGGGGCCGCGCGTCCAACGTGAACCATCCTAGTGTCCCGCTCGGAGGGCGGGTATCAGACCGTGCGAGGCGTACCAGACGAGGGTCCGGCGGAGGGTCTCCTCGATCGGGGTGTAGCGCAGGCCGAGCTCGCGTTCGGCGCGGGACCCGTCGTAGCGGTGTCCGTGCACGAGGGTGCGCGCAGCCTCGCTGCAGATCGGGACCTTGCGGCGGCCGACGGTGCGTACCAGATCTCCCACCCTACCCGCCGCGCGGACGGCGGCGCCGGGAACGATCCGCACGCGGCGCCGCAGCGGAACGATCTCGTCGGCCAGTGCCAACGCATCGGGGATCGTCAGCGCGGCCCCGCTCAGCAGGTAGCGCTCGCCGGTTGCGCCCTGCTCGGCCGCGAGCAGGTGCCCCTCGGTGCAATCGTCGACGTCAACCAGGCTCACCCAGGTGTCGATCGCGACGGGCAATCGCCCGTTCACCAGGTCGAGTAACAGACGCGCGGTTCCCCGGGTCCTGCCGGGACCCTGGACCGACGACGGGTTGACGCAGATGAGCTCGATCCCCAGCGTGCGGGCGCGGGCCAGGACCCGGCGCTCCCCCAGGGCCTTCGAGCGTTCGTAGTGCGAGAGGTAGGAGCCGCGGTGGGCGGAGTTCTCTCGGCCGACCGTGCCCGCGCGCTCGCCGATTGTTGCGGCCGACGAGGTGTGGATCACGCGCTCCACCCCGGCGCGGTGAGCGGCGATGACGACGCGGTCGGTTCCCTCGACATTCGCTCGGTACATCGGCGTCGGGTCGGGCAGACACATCGCGTTGACGCCGGCGACGTGGAAGACGCGATCCGTGCCTCGCATCCCGTTGGCGAGCGCCTCGCCGTCCTCGAGAGCGCCGCGGACAGGTTCGGCTCCTCGCGCCTCGAGCGCTGCGGCCGCCTCGTCGGATCGCGCGAGCGCGCGGACGGTGGCTCCGTCGGCGACGAGGCGAGAGACGAGCGCCCCCCCGACGAACCCGGAGCCGCCGGTGACGAAGACCGGAGCGTTCACGCGCGAGGTGCCGGCGGGCGGGATGGCGCGGTGGCGCGGGGTCCGCGGCGGAAGACGGCACCGAACCGCGTGAAGTACTCCACGGCCGACAACACCGTGATGATCCCGGCCGCCAGCATCACCCACTGGTCGAGGTAGCGGTCGCCGATCACGACGTCGGGTCGCCAGATTGCGAGGATGATCGCGAGGAACTGCGCGTTCGCCTTGAGCTTTCCCCAGATCGAGGGCTTGACGACCGTGCCGTCCCCGGCAGCGACGACGCCCCGGAGCCCGAGTACGACGAGCTCGCGAGCGACGATGATCGATGCGATCCAGATCGAGGCGCGGCCGACCGCAACGAGCGCGAACAGCGCGCCCGTCACGAGCAGCTTGTCGGCCGTCGTGTCGAGGAACGCACCGAGCGTGCTCGTCTGCGCCCAGCGCCGTGCGAGCAGGCCGTCGAAGAAGTCGGTGACCGCCGCGAAAGCGAACAGTCCTGTCGCGACGGCGGTCGCCCACTGTGGGTCGTCTTCGGCGAGGATCAGCCACATCACGATAGGGACCAGGAACACCCGAAGGATCGTGATGGCCTTGAGGAATGCCGCGGCGCGCTCGTCTGGGGTCCTCACGGTGGTCGCCGCATCGTAGCAGTGCTCTGGGTTGCCCCGTCGCTGCCTCGCGCGTAGCGTGTCCCGCCGTGGACCCGAACCAGCGCAACACGATCGTCGTCGTCATGGTGGGTGTCGCCCTCGTCGCCGGCGGCATCGGCTTCGCGGTCGGCCGATCGAGTGCTCCCGAACCCGCCGAGCGGGTGACGGCGAGTCCGGCGCTCACGCTCCCGCCGGTCGCTCCCGCGGGCGATCCGGTGTCACCGGCTCCGACAGCGGTTCCGGAGGGCGACGTCCTGTCGACCAGCGGCCGGATCCTCGCCCCGGGTGCTCAGCAGGTGCTCCCCGCCTCCGAAACCGCGGTGTGCACCAGCCTCGTCACACCGGGGACGACAGGCGACTGCGGCGAGGTGCAGGCCGGCGACGAACGGGTGGTGTGGGTGGTCGAATCGCGTGCGGTCGGGGACGGAGGGATCGCCTGGCAGGTCCGCGTGCTCACCTTCGTTGCCGATGCCGGTGGCTGGGTCGTTCGGCTCGAGGCGGGCGACGCCGAGGGAACGCGCTGGTCCGATGTCGGGGTGGCGTCCGCGGACCTCACCGGTGACGGCGGTCAGGAGCTCGTCGTGGGTTTCCGCAACGCCGGAACGGAGGAGGCGCTCGGCTACGACGTGGTCTCGATCACGCCCGACGGCGTCGCCGAGGTCCTCGCGCACGCGGGACCGTTGCTCGCGGGGTCGGTGACCGCCGACGGGGGGCTGACCGACTACGGTGCGGTGCTCGGCGCGGGAGAGGCGCCCTGCTGCCCCTCGACCTTCGAGCAGCGGATGTTCGCGTTCGGTGACGGTCTGTTCCGCGTCGCCGAGGCGGTCGACGTTCCCGCATCGACCGTCCCCGCCTCGCAGGCAGGGTGAGCGCCGACGGTCCCCGCGAGGGGGAGACCGCATCGCCCACCGGACCGTTCGTGACGGTCGACGACTACGAGGCGGCTGCCCGGGCCGTGTTGCAGCCCGAGCTGTTCGACTACTACGCGGGCGGGGCCGGAGACGAGTGGACCCTCCGAGAGAACCGCGCCGCCTGGGAGCGCTGGATGCTGCGTCCCCGGTTCCTCGTCGGCGTCACCGAGCGGGATCTGTCCACGGAGGTACTCGGAGCGCCGATCGCCTTCCCGGTGCTCGTTGCTCCGTGGGCCTACCAGTGGATGGCGCGCGAGGAGGGGGAACAGGCGACCGCTCGTGCGGCCGCAGCGGCCGGGACGATCATGGTCGTGTCGTCGACGACGGTCGAGTTCCTCGATGAGGTGGCGAACGCGGCCGCGGCGCCGAAGTGGTTCCAGCTGTACGTGTTCACCGACCGCGGCAAGACGGAGGAGATGCTCGACAGGGTCGTCGCAGCCGGCTACGAGGCGATCTGCCTGACGGTCGACTTCCCGGTCGCCGGCCTGCGGCACCGCGACACGCGCAGCGGGTTCCATATGCCCTACGGGCTCCCGGGCGATCCCCTCGTGTACGACCCGGCGCTCTCGTGGGACGACGTCGCCTGGATCAGGGAACGCACCGCGCTGCCTGTCGTCCTCAAGGGGATCCTCACCGGTGAGGACGCGGCCCTCGCAGTCGAGGCCGGTGCCGAGGGGATCGTCGTGTCGAACCACGGTGGACGTCAGCTCGACGGTGTGCCGGCCGGGCTCACGGTGCTCCCCGAGATCGTCGACGCGGTGGCCGGCCGGATCCCCGTGCTGGTCGACGGAGGCGTGCGCCGCGGGACCGACGTGGTGAAGGCCCTCGCGCTGGGTGCGCGCGCGGTCCTCGTCGGACGCCCGGCGGCGTGGGGGTTGGCGGTCGCGGGCGAGGAGGGTGTCGCGGATGTGCTCCGGATCCTGCGCGACGAGTTCGACAACGCGATGGCGTTGTGCGGGTGTCGCTCGGTCGGCGAGATCTCGCGGTCGCACGTGGCGCCCGCGTCCTGGGCGTGAGAAGAATACCTTCGGCCCCGGATGTTCGAGAGCCGCCGGGGAAAACCCCGGCGGCTCTCGGTTCGATCGGCCTCCGGCTACGCCGGCAGGTCACAGATGCCGTCGGGGCTTGCGGTCTCCCCGACGTTGCGCCGCCAGAAATTGGCGGTTCCGGCCGTGTGCGGGCCGGTGGACGCGTCGCGGCAATCGAAGTCGCCGTTGTTCAGGGACGTGTTGCGGCGGATCGAGTTGTCCGATGTTGCGGCGTCGAAGAGGATGCCGTTGACGTCGTTGTCGCGCAGTGTGTTTCCCCTCGCCTGCACGACAGCAGGAACCGCCGAACTCACGTCGATCCCGTTCGCCTCAGCGTTCAGCACCGTGTTGGCGATGATGTCGATATTCGACACACCGGTGCCGAACCCGTCGTCGCGAACCGAGACGCCCGAGAACGCCGGGTTCTGAAGCCGGTTGTCCTCGATCAGGACTCCATCGGACTGGCCACCCACGCGGATCGCCGAACCCTGCGAACCGTCATCTGCGTTCAAGTTGTCGACAGTCCTGTTCCCGAGGATCGAGAAGTCGGACGCCTCGAACAGATTGACGAAGTTCGCGTCGTTCGTGCTGCGATTGTTTTCGATGATCACGTCCGAGTTGTCGCTCGGCCCTGAGAACGCGAACAGCACGGCACCATTGAGGTGATCGCTGAACGCGTTGACGCGGACCAGGATGCCCTGGGCACCTTGGTCGGAGTAGATCCCGTTCCCGGATGCCGACCCGGCCTCGTTGTTGTCGGTGAACCTGTTGAACCGGACGATCGTTTTCCTGTCGCCGGCGGAGTGCAGGTACAGGCCGAACGTGTTCTCCGTGACGATGTTGTTCTGCACGTGGTAGCCGTCCGACAGGGGGCTCGTGGAGATACCCGCGTTGTCGGTAGCGTTCCGCACCGTGAAGCCGTCCAGCACGATCCTGTTCGCCTGGAGCGAGAACCCTGGCAGGGTCGCCGGTGGGTTGACCCGCGATTCCTGGCTCAGCGGCACTGCCCTCGTCCTGGCGTCGACCCCGGACTGCGCGCCGAGGATCGTCAGGTTCGGGGTCGAGACCGTGACGGACTCGGCATAGGGACCGGGACACACTTCGATCGTGTCGCCGGCCACGGCCGCGTCGACGCCGTCCTGGATCGTGACCTCGGCCGGCGTGACCGCGTCATCGCAGTCGCCGGATGACGCGAAACCGTCGCCGTCGACGACGATCGTCGTGGCGGCCTGGGCCGCGGGTAGCGATGTCAGAACCAATGCTGCGGCTGCTGAGGATACGAGCAGCCGGATAAGGCGATGCTTCATGGGCTTCCTCCCTGTTGTCGAGCCACGTCCATTCCCTGGCCCTTTCCCGGAGAACCGGTGGGCTCCCCGCCTCGACGTGGATCCCGATCTGCTCCTTGGGGTCCGAGTTCCCTGGCCATCCGGAAGGCTGGATGGTCGAAGTCATCGGACCCAGGGGGGACCCTACCCGTTCTGCCGTTCTGCAATCCAGCGACCTAGTTCTTTCGGGCCACTCAGGCACGGATCAGGTGTGCGGGCCTCAGATACGGGTTCCGTAGGAGGAAACGGCAGCTTGAGGGGTTCCGTCAGAAGCCTCCCTGTCGTTTCGCTGTCGGCTACCCCTGTGCACGGTGTGACGTCCACGCGGCGGCTCTGCGAGGATGCCGCGCCATGACCGGGATCGATCTGCACGTGCACACGAACTGCTCCGACGGGACGCTGACGCCCACCGAGGTGGTCGCCCTTGCGGCCGAGCGCGGCCTCGACACGATCGCGATCACCGACCACGACACGACCGAGGGACTCGACGAGGCGGCGACCGCCGGGGCGGCGGTCCGGGTCGAGGTCATCCCGGGGATCGAGTTCTCCACCGAGTACGAGGGGAGCAGCCTGCACGTGCTCGCGTACTGGGCCGATCCCGAGGCCCCCGAGCTCGTGGAGGAGCTTCGCCGACTCAACGATTCCCGGTTCCGCAGGGGAGAGCTGATGGTTGCCAAGCTCCAAGAGCTGGGCTACCCGATCACGTTCGAACGGGTGCGCGAGATCGCGGGGGACAAACTGATCGCTCGGCCCCATGTGGCGCAGGCGATGGTCGAGGTCGGGATCGTCCCCGACGAGAAGGCGGCGTTCACCGAGGAGTTCATCGCCGACGGTGGACGGGCCTGGGTTCCGAAGCACGCGTTGCACCCAGTGACCGCCCTCGAGCTGATCCGCAACGCCGGCGGCGTGTGCGTGATCGCGCACCCGGGCATGTGGAAGGGACAGGGGTCGGTTCCGGACGAGCTGATCGAGGCCATGGCCGAGGGTGGCATGGTCGGGATCGAGGTCGATCACCCCGATCACGACGCGGAGAAGCGCCGCCGGTACCGGGAGATGGGCGAGCGGCTCGGGCTCGTGATCACCGGATCGTCGGATTGTCACGGGGAGCGGTACGGCTTCCGGCTCGGTTCCGAGCGGACCGATCCCGGCGCCTTGGACGCGCTGCGTCGCGCGGCGGGACGCTGACCCGCGGTCCCGCACCGACCGGCGCATCGGACCGGGCGAGGGCTGCGTAGGATACGCTCGTGGGCGGATCGCTCGAGGTCGTGTTCTTCGATATCGGCGGGGTGCTTTACAGCGATGCCGTGTATCGGCGTGCCCTCTTCCTGGGACTGAACGATCTCGGTGCCGACGTGTCGCAGGAGGACTTCGACCGCGTCTACGAGGACCTGCGTTCGGGCCAGTCGGCATCGTTCCGACGATCGATCGCCGCGGCATTCCTCGGACCCGACCCGGACGTTGACGCGTTCCAACGGGCGACCGCCGTCCATTGGGCGTATCCGCCGGAGGCGCTCGAGCCCGACGTGCTGCCCTGCCTGGAGTCCGTTCACGGCCGGTATCGCCTGGGGATCGTCGCGAATCAGCCGAGCCACGTTCGCTCCGCGATGCAGCGCGACGGGATCGACCGGTTCTTCGATCTGTGGGGTGTCTCCGAGGATCTCGGGATCGAGAAGCCGGACCCGCGGATCTTCGCGATCGCGCTGGAGGAGGCCGGGGTTCCCGCGGACGGGACCGCGATGGTCGGCGATCGTCTCGACTACGACGTTCGCCCGGCGAAGGACGTCGGTATCCACACCGTCTGGCTGCTGCGCGGGGAGGCGCCGGCGAACCCGACGGCCGAGCAGCTCGGCGTTCCCGAGGCCCACATCGCGAGCCTGCGCGAACTGCCCGGCGTGCTGGGGTCGATGTGAATGCCCGCGCTTCGGTCCGGGGAGACCGCCGATGCGGATCCTGATCGTCGGCGGCGGATCGGTGGGGGTGTTCGCTGCGCGCACGCTCCAGGATCGGCTGTCTCGGATGGGCCATGAGCTGGTGCTCGTGAATCCGGAGAACTACATGCAGTACCAGTCCCTGCTTCCGGAGGCCGCCGCCGGGAACATCGAACCGCGACACGTGGTGGTGCCGCTCCGTCAGGCGTTGCGCAGGACGCGGCTGATCGTCGGTGAGGTGCAGCGGATCGATCACGAGCGCCGCATCGCGCGGATCCGCCTGATCGACGGGAGCACCCGCGAGCTCTCCTACGAGATCCTGATCCTCGGTCCGGGGTCTCGGTCGCGCACGCTACCGGTTCCCGGGCTCGCCGAGCGGGCGGTGGGGTTCAAGACCGTGGCCGAAGCGATCTTCCTGCGCAACCACATCCTCGGGTGCCTCGATCTCGCGGCCGAGACCTCCGATCCGCAGGAACGTCGAGCCGCCCTCACGTTCGTGTTCGTGGGAGCCGGATATGCCGGCGTCGAAGCGCTCGCGGAGCTCGAGGACCTCGCGCGCGCAGCCGCGCGCTACGTACCGACGGTGGAGCGCGCCCACATGCGGTGGATCCTCGTGGAGGCGGGGCCGACGATCCTTCCGGAGATCGGCGCGTCGCTGGCCGGCTACACGACGCGCGCGCTGCGTCGGCGGGGGATCGAGGTGTTCACCGACACGCGCCTGGGATCGGCGACCGACGGACGGATGGAGCTCTCGAACGGTCACTCGTTCGACGCGGGAACGCTCGTGTGGACCGCCGGCGTCAAGCCCGAGCCCCTCGCGATCGTGTCCGGGTTGCCGACCGACGAGCACGGTCGGCTCGACGTCGACGATCGGCTGCGCGTGCGCGGCGTTTCGGATGTGTGGGCCGCAGGCGACGCCGCCGCCGTCCCCGATCCGAACACGGCGAGCGGGATCAGTCCGCCGACGGCGCAGCACGCGACGCGACAGGGCAAGCGGATCGGCAGGAACGTCCTCGCGGTGTTGAGCGGGCGCGAGCCCGCGCCGTTCCGCTACCGCACGCTCGGCGCTCTCGCGTCGCTCGGTCGTTACAAGGGTGTCGCGCGCGTCCTCGGGATCCGCCTGCGTGGATTCCCGGCATGGTTCGTGGCGCGCTCCTACCACCTGCTGATGGTTCCGACGTTCAACCGCAAGGTGCGCATCGTGTTCGACTGGACGGTGGGCTTGTTCTTCCCACGCGACCTCGCCCAGCTCGGTTCGCTCCAGGCGCCCCGGGAGCCGTTCGAGCGTGCCGTCGGAGATGCGCGACTCGCGCCGCGCGGCGAGGGCGATGCGGATGACGCGGACGACTCGGCGAGCCGTTCCTCACTCGCTCGCGGCGAACCCCAGTAGGCAGAACGTCTCGCGACGCTCGCCGTGGATGTTCAGCTCGATCGTTCCCTCGGCGTGGACGGACGCGTCTTGGGTCACGTGGCCGAGTGCGTCCGCGGAGAGCAGGATCTGGCCGGGCCCGGCGTCCGCCGCGAGGCGTGAGCTGAGCGCGTGGAGGATCCCGACGGCGCGGAACGGCACCGGCGAGACGCCCCCGACGGCGAGGTCGACGACGCTTCCGGTATGGACCCCGGTTGCCGCATCCAAGCCTTCGCGCTCGCGTCCGTGGCCGTGTCCCGCTTGGACCGGCGCGTCGGCCGGATCCGATGCCCGCACGAGGTCGCGGATCTCGACCGCGGTCGCGACGGCGCGACGGGCGTGGTCGGTCTGCGCGAAGGTCGCGAGGAGCACCGGGGCCGTTGACGTTCCTTCGACCCGAAGATCCTCGGCTCCTCGCGCCAAGAGCGCCGCTGCCGCCCGATCGACGGCGGTCTCGACCGCCCGCCGCGCGCGTTCGGGGGGGACACGGGATCCGAGACGCTCCGCTCCCCGGATCTCGACCTCCACCACGCTCACCCGGCGCTCGGGTCCCAGCGGTGCCTGCACCGGCTCGGAGGCGGGCGTTCCCGGTCGTCGGCGCGCCCGTGTGCCGCTGCGACCGACGGGGAAGGCCACCACGTTCGATGCGTCGGTTCGCTCCTCGTCCACTTCATGGCTATCGGCATGCGCGGGTGCCGGACTGAGCCCGGGGAGCAGAGGGGCGGCCGCGTGACGCTACCGCGTCAGCTGGCGCTCGAACGGTTGATCTTGGCCGCTGCCGAGAGGGTCGTGTGGCTGCGGTGCAGGTCCGCGAGCTCGTGGCCACCGGAGATCTCCTCGACGGCCCAGGTGGTGAGGTCGCGGATCGACACGATCCCCACGAGCGCGCCGCGGTCGAGCACCGGCAGGTGGCGGATCTGGAGCCTCGCCATGTGCTCCGCGACCTCGCCGATGTCGGTCTTGCTGTTCACCGTGTCGAGCTCGCGCGTCATGCGGTTGCCGATCTCGATCGTTCGCGGGTCGAGGCCTTCGGAGACGACGTTGACCAGGTCGCGTTCGGTCACGATCCCGGCGAGCGCGTCGCCCTCGAGAACGACGACCGACGAGATGTGGTTGTCGTGCAGCAGCCGGGCGACGTCGGCGAAGGTATCTCCCGGGCGAGCCGTAACCACGTTCGCCTTCATGACCTCTGCGACCTGCATCTTTCCTCCTCGGAGACGGGGAAGTTGAGGAGTTCAGCGTACCGCTCCGCCCCCAGGTCCCGCCAGGTGCTTCCCAGGCCCAGCGTGCGGCCGAGGGAGGGGGAGCGGAAGGGCTCGAGATCGGGTTAGCGGGACCCTCCGAATCGGGGAGCCGATCGTGTCCACGACCCATGGCTCGATGCTGGTCATAGCTCGATGCGGGTTCGTTCGCGTTCGATGGGCGCTAAGAAGAAAACGTGAAGCGGTCGATCTTGAGCGCGGGCACGCGGCTGACCCCGAAGAAGAACTCCCCCGACAGCTCGGCACGCGTGCCGACGAGGCTCGTGTCCCTCAGAGCTTCGAGGATCGACTGGGTGAAGCGGAGGTTGGCGACCGGACCCACGACGCGGCCGTTCTCGATCAGGAAGGTTCCGTCGCGCGTCATGCCGGTGATCGTCGAAGCGATCGCGTTCACGACGTTGGTGTAGTGGAACCTGGTCACGAGCAAGCCTCGCTCGGTCGCGGCGATCATCTCCTCGACGGTCGACGAACCCGGTTCGAGGCACAGGTGCAGTGGGAGCGGGCCGTCGGGGTTCGGCGCCGGCAGGCCGTGCCCGGTCGACACCGTTCCCGCCTGCTTCGCCGTGCGCCGATCGTAGGCGCCCTGGCGGAACACCCCGTCCCGGATCAGGTCGAGCTTTCGCTTCGGAACGCCCTCGAAGTCGAACGGCGCTCCGATCGTCCCGGGATCGGTGGCATCGTCGACGATCGAGATCGAGGGGGCTGCGACCTGTGTGTCCTTTTTCCCCGACAGGCAGGACTCTCCCTCGAGCAGGCTCCGGCCACCGAACCCGATGAAGCCGAGGAAGTCCACGAGGGTGGAGGTGGCCGCCGGCTCGAGAACGACCTCGTAGGTGCCGGGATCGATCGGCTGCGGATCGGCGCTCGCGCCCGCCTTCCCCGCGGCTCGCGCACCGGCCGCGGCGCCGTCGACCCCGTCGATCCCCGGTGCGATCGCCTCGGCGAACCCGCTGCCGCCGTTCGGACCGGTCACGACGACGTTGAGTGCGGCCTGGGTGTGCGGTGCCCAGCACACCTGTCCCTCGGTGTTCGCGAGTCCGAGCTCGATCGCCCCGGTCTCGTAGGCGCCGGCCGCGTGCATCCCCGCTCCGCACCGGTCGACGACGGCGGCAACGGTTTCCGCTCGGTAGGCGGGACTCGCCTCCGCCGTCGTCGTATCGAGCGGGGCGGGCTCGGGGATCGGTGCCACCGGGGCCAGCCCCGGGAAGGCGGGGTCGGAACCGACCGCGTCGGTCATCTCTCGGGCGCTCCGCGCAGCGGCGACCGCGCCGTCGCGGGTTACCTCGTTCGTCTCCGCGACACCGATACGTCCGTCCCGCACGATACGGATCCGCAGGCTCGTGTCCTCCCGCGCCGTGCTCTGGTGGATCTGCGACGAGGCGAACCGGGTGTTCGCCGACCAGCTGTGCAGCAGGAGGGCCTCGACCCCGTCGACGCGATCGAGTTCGAGCGCAGGACCGACGATCTCCAGGAACGCATCGCGCCCGATCGCGCCCGGCATCAGCGGACCCCTGCACGCACGTTGCGGAACCGGGCGGGGCTCGTGCCGTGTCCGACGCGCGCGACCTGCCCGGGTTGTCCCTTCCCGCAGTTCGGCGTTCCCCACACAGTCCATTCCTCCGGTCCCGCCACCGCGTCACACGAGTTCCAGAACTCGGTCGTGATCCCCGCGTACGTCGGATCGCGGAGCGGCTCGGCGATAACGCCGTTGCGGATCCGCCAGGCGATCTCACACCCGAATTGGAAGTTCACCCGCTTGTCGTCGATCGACCACGACTTGTTCGTGGCCATGTAGATCCCGTCCTTCGTGTCCCCGATGATGTCTGCGAGCGATCCCTGGCCCGGCTCGAGGGAGATGTTCGTCATCCGGATCAGCGGCAGGTTCGACCACCCGTCCGCCCGCATCGTTCCGTTCGACGCCTCACCGATCGCCGGAGCGGTTTCTCGGCTCGAGATGAACTCCTGGAACACACCGTCGACCAGGATCGGCGTGCGATGCGCCGCCACGCCTTCGTCGTCGTAGGCGAACGATCCGAGCCCGCCGCGGAGCGAGGCGTCCGCCGTGATCGACACGAGCGGGCTCGCGTACCGAAGCCTCCCGCGGTCGCCGGGAGAGACGAACGAGGTGC
This sequence comes from Actinomycetota bacterium, assembly GCA_040881665.1. Taxonomy (NCBI): domain Bacteria; kingdom Bacillati; phylum Actinomycetota; species Actinomycetota bacterium. The sequence continues at coordinate 577,979 of JBBECT010000005.1, read as the reverse complement.
CGGCGTAGGCCGCCTCCATCCCGAGCACCCGATCGAGCTCGACGGCGTGGCCGACCGACTCGTGGACCTGCAACTCCATCTGGCCGGAGTCGAGCACGAGGGTCGTGACCTCGTCGGGACAAGAGGGCGCCGTCAGGAGGTCGACCGCCTCGTGCGCCGTGCGCTCCGATTCGGAGAGCAGCCCGAGTGAACGGACGTGCTCGTAGCCCGCCCCGGCCAAATGGCCGCGGAACGAGTTCGGGAACGACCGTCGCTGGACCTGCCCGTCGGCGATCGCCGTGGCCTCGATGCCGCCCCCCGAATGCGTCACGGTCTGATCGATCGCCGCTCCGTCGGTGGATGCGAAGCACGTACGGCGTCGGTAGAAGTCCAGGACGCCCGAAGCGAAGGTCGTGCCGCGCACCTGCTGCATCCGGCGGCTCGCCTCCATCAAGAGAGCCACCTTCTCCTCGAGCGGGACGTCGAACGGGTCCTCCTGGCACGGCCCGTGCCAGTGGTCGGTGACCGGTTCGACGGGGGACAGCTCGACGGGATCGGCGGGGAGGAGCGAGGCCGCGCGCGCTTGCTCGACGGCGAGGGCGGCCGCGCGTTCGATCTCCTCGGCATCGGTGCGTGCGGTCGCGGCGAATCCCCAGCGTCCGGCGACGAGCACCCGGATCCCCACGCCCGAGGAGGTCAGCCGGTCGATGCCCTCCATCTCTTGGTTGCGGACCGTGAGGGATTCGGTCTCGTCGCGTCCCGCGCGCGCGTCGGCGTAGTCGGCTCCGGCGGCGGTGGCAGCATCCACCGCCCGTTTCGCGACGTCGAGCACGGGCTCCTCCTCGCCGTCGCGCAGACGCGAACGGCACACGTGGGGCGAAAGGGTATCAGCGCTCTGACCTGCGCTTGGGTGGGGAATCCGGCCGACCGTCACATCGGTCGTTCGGCCCACACACCGCGCCGGGTGAGCCCGCTGCGAGGCGGCGGCGTTCCGGGCGCTCGTGGGAAGATGCCCGTCCACATCGACGAGCACCGAGGAGGACGCACCCGTGCCGATCATCCGCTCCGACGACGCTCCCGGGTTCGAGCTGCCGGGCATCGACGTCACCGGCTACGCCGCGCCAGCACGCGGCTCGAAGGACTCGACGACCTACCGGCTCGACCTGCATCCGCGAGCCGAGCTGCCCAAGCACCGGCACGATCACGAGGAGATCGTCCATGTGCTGTCGGGGCCGTTCACCCAGGTGATCGACGACGAAGAACACGTGCTCCAGGCCGGAGACACCGCGATCATCCCCTCGGGTGCGCTCCACCATGGCTATGCGACCGACGGAACGGCCGCGCTGTACTGCGCGATGCCGGTGGGAACGGTGATGCAGCGCCTCGACGGCACCGAAGCCGTTCCGCCCTGGGCGAGCTAGATGGAGCTCTTCCTGGACGGTGTCACGCTCTTCGACGGGCGGACGCTGAGATCCAACTGCGGGGTCCTGATCTCCGAGGATCGCATCGAGTGGGTCGGTCCGCGTGGCCGCGCTCCGAAAGCGGCGGCTGCGGCGCACACCGAACCTGGCGAGGGAAGGACCCTGACACCCGGGCTGATCGACTGCCACGTGCACCTGACCTTCGACGGCACGCCGGATTTCGCGGGCGAAGCAGCCGACCTCACCCCGGCACTCGCGACGATCAAGGCGGTCAACAACGCCGCGCGGCAGCTGGCGCACGGGGTCACGACGGTCCGCGATCTCGGGGGTCCCTACAACGTCGTGCCGGACCTCGCGAAGGCGATCTCCGCCGGGCTCGTTCCGGGGCCGCGCACGCTGGCCGCCGGCCACGCCCTCACGGTCACCGGCGGACACGGGCACAACGTCGCGTTCGCCCGGGAGGTCGACGGTCCCGAGGCCTTGCGTAAGGCCGTGCGCGAGGAGATCCGTGCCGGTGCCACCGCGATCAAGCTGGTCGCCACGGGCGGTGTGCTCACGCCGGGGATCGGCCTGGAGTTCACCGCCTTCGACGTCGACGAGCTCCGGGCCGCCGTCGAAGAGGCGCACAAGTGGGGGCGCGTCGTCGCGGCGCATTCGATCGGCTACCACGGAACGGCGGGAGCGGTCGAGGCGGGTGTGGACTCGATCGAGCACGGCGCGCTGATCGACGCCGCCACGGCGAAACGCATGAAGGAGGCCGGCACCTTCACGGTCCCGACGCTCTCCGCGTTGCTCGGCATCGCGACGCACCCGGAGTCGGTTCCCGCGTATGCCGTCGAGAAAGCCCGGTCGGTCGTCGATCAGGCGCAGGAGTCATTCCGTCGCGTGATGCGCGCGGGAGTGCGGGTGGCCCTCGGGACCGATGCGGGCACCCCGCACAATCCCCACGGCAACGCACCTCACGAGATCGTGCGGATGGTGGAGTGGGGGATGACGCCTCTGAAGGCGATGCGGGCGGCGACGTCGGCCGCCGCGAAGCTGCTGCGGATCGACGATCGTGTCGGCTCGATCGCGCCGGGAATGCTCGCCGACATCGTCGTCTACGAGGGTGAGCCGCTGGAGGAGGTCACGACGATCCTCCAGCCTGCCCTGGTCCTGCAGGCCGGGCGGGTCGTCGCGGGAGAGCTCGGCCGCGGGTGAGCTCGTTCTTAGGCGTGGGAGCCGTTCAGGCGAACGCGTAGGTCTGTTCGCGGGAGTCGCAGGGATTGCCGCGTCCGAACCGGACTCGGCGGTCGGTGATGTCTGCGACCACCCAGAACACCGTCTTGCTCGTTCGGTCGCTTTCGGTCGCGTGCCGGCACAGGGACGGCGACGTCTCGTGGTCCGACAAGAGCTCCCGCATCGCCGCGACGTCGATCTCCCCGCGCCGCTCGTGCAGCAAGGCGCGCCCCCGTTCGTACCGGATCGCCGAGCCCTCCGAGTGCCATCGTGCCACGCTTCGGCCCCGCTCAGCGAGAGATCGGATGGGGGTGGGGCCGACGTTCCCGGAACCCGACGAGCTCCGTATAGCCGGCGTCATCGAGCACCTTGCGAAGGTCGTCGGCGCGATGCGCGACGTCGGGGAGGTCGTGGGCGTCCGACGCGGTGGTGACGGGCACACCGCGATCCCGGAATCGGGCGAGCAGCGGTGGCGCCGGATACGGTTCGTCCACGTACTCGTAGGCGGACGACGACACCTCCGTGGCGATGCCCGAGGATGCCGCGGCCTCGGCGATCCGGTCGTAGAACTCGTCGGGGATCGCGGGGCGAGGGTGGCCGGATGTCTTGATGTAGTCCGCGTGCGCGAGAACGTCGATCGCGCCCGACGCGGCGATCTCTTCGATCCCGCGGGAGTACTCGTCCCACGCGCGTTCGATCCCGCGGACGTTCCATTCCCGCTCATAGGCGGGTGAGAGGTCGGGGTCGTCATAGCACCACGCCCCGAGCCAGTGGACGGATCCGAGCAGCACGTCGAACGGGTAGTGATCGAGCACCGATGCGACCCTGTCCATCTTCCCCTCGAACAGGTCGACCTCGAGCCCGAGAACGATCGGCACGCCGGCACGTTTGGCTTCCAGCGCCGCCTCGACGTAGGTATCGAGCGAGATCTTCCCCTCCTCGTCCCACGCGCGGGCGAAGGGGTCGTGGAACGCCGCCGGGGAGTCGGGATCGTCCTCCCAGAACCGCCCCACCGCGTCGCTGATCTCGACGAATCGGGAGGAGTGCTCGGTCACCGCGATCTCGGTCACCCCGGCCTGCTGCGCTCGCTCCCAATACGCGGCGAGCCGTTCCGCCGTCACGTTCGCCGGTTGCCTGCCGTGTTCCCAAAGATGGAGGTGATAGTCGAGCATCGAACCGAGGCTACAGGCGAACGATCCCCGACGACGGCTCCTAGGTAGGCAACGGCGGGGGCGGTGGCGGAGCGGGGCCGAGATCGGCGGTCGATGAGGCCGGCTCCCGCTCGGCGTTGCGGGCCGCGACCGCGATGACCCCCAGCCCCACGATCGTCAGGACGAGCCACGCGATCCCGCCGAGGATGGGAACCAAGGCGATCAGCCGCACGACGATCCACCCGACGAGCAAGGCGAGGAACCGCGAGCGCGGTTCCTTCACGAACAGGCGACCCACCACGTAGGTGGCGACGGTGTAGCCGATCGCGTAGATCGCGAAGAGGGCGAGGAACAACCCGACCGCGAACGGGATGCCCACGAGCGTGACGACGGCCAACCCGCCGAGGATCGGAAGTCCCACGAACAGCGCCGCACCCCAGGCGAACGTCGCGCCGGTCGTGGAACGGAACGCTGCGGGAAGGCGTGTCATCCCGCGAGGAACGAAGGCCAAGAGCAGGATGCCGACCAACAGGATCGAGGCGGAGGCCGCGATCCAGAGCACGATCTTCGACGCGATCGCGAGCCCGACCTGCGTTCCCTCGAGGTCGATGCCCGTGGTCCGTCCTTCCACGGTCGCGCCGGGATCGACGGCCGGCGTCTCCCCGGTGACGAGGTCGCCGGTGACGCGGGCCCCGTCGGTGAGCTGTACACGACCGCTGAAGACGGTGACGGATCCCTCCACGAGCCCGGTGATCCGGGTGTCGCCGTTGAAGACGACGACATCGCCGTTCACCGTCCCGTCGATCTGGGCGGTCCCGTTGAACAGCACCACGCCGCTGACGAGGTCGTCCGGGCCGACCAGGACGCGTCCGTTCAGGACGACCTGGGTGTTCTCGTCGTAGGCGATGTCGGTGTCGGTGTCGGAGGGAAGGGGTTCGGGTGAGACCTGTGCAGTCGCGACGGCGGGGAACGACAGCAACACGAGGACGCCGAACGCGGCGACCACGATCCGGGTGCTCTTCATCGTGCGCTCCTTCCCTCGGTGGCTGCCCGACAAACCGGCGGCGTGTTCGTGGGTCCGACGCGTGTGCCCACCGAAGGCTAGTCGAGCCACGCACCTCGCGCGGACGCCCTGCCGGGCGTGCACGAGGATGTCGGTCCACCGGGCTACGGTCGAGGCGACGTCCCGGACCGGGACCGGGGCGCGTGCCTGGGAAGGAGCGTGGCGATGGGTCCGATCGCGATCGGAGTGGTAGCACTTGCCGTTGGGGCCGCGATCGGTGCGGGTCTCGTCGCGGTCCTTCGCGTTCGTTCGGGAGGCGCCGCCGCGGACGCCGGTTCCACCGCGCGGCTCGAAGCCCGGCTCGAGGTGCAGTCGGCAGAGCTGCGTCGGCTCGCCGACGATGCCCGGGGTCGGGACGACACCGCGCAGCGTCTGCGCGACGCGGTCGAGGGTGCCCGGGAGGCCGTGCACGAGCTCGGCGTCCGTGACGAGCACCGCCGGGCGCAGCAGCAGCTCGACTCCGACGTGATCCGCCGGCTCTCGACGGTGCTCGCCGGCGGCGCCTCGAAGGGTCGCGCGGGTGAGAACGTCCTGCGCCAGCACCTGTCGGAACTGCCGCCCGGCATGCTCGTCAACGAGTTCCGGGTCAACGGCAAGATCGTCGAGTTCGGGCTGCTGTTGCCCGACGGCCGTCGCCTGCCGATCGACTCGAAATGGTCGGCCCTCGCCGAGCTCGAGGCGCTCGAGGCCGCCACCGATCCGGCCCAGCGTGAGGCGCTCGCTCGCGAGGTCGAGAAAGTGGTCGTCGCCCGCGCGCGCGAGGTCGCCCAGTACCTCGACCCGGCGCTGACGGCCCCGCTCGCGGTGGCGGCGGTGCCCGACGCAGCCTACGACGTCCTTCGCCGCGCACACGCAGATGCGTTCGCCCGTGGTGTCGTGATCGTTCCCTATTCGTCCGCGCTGCCCATCGTGTTGTTCTGCTATTCGCTCGTCCAGCGCTACGGGGACGCCGGCGACGTTCAGGGATGTCTGGCCGAGCTCGGAGCGGTGTTCGACCTCCTCGAGGTGTCGCTCGAGAACAAGATCGTCCGCGGCGCGACGATGGTCGCGAACGGGGCGGACGAGTTCCGCTCGCAGCTCGGCAAGGCGCGCGGCTCCCTCGCACGGGCGAAGGCGACGGTCCCCGACGACGCGTCCGGGGGGGTCCTCGAGATCGTCCAGTGACCTGCGCTTCAGTGGCTCGCGCCCGGATGCCGATACCTCAACCCGATTGCGACGTCTCTCGCTCGTCCTCGCGCTGGCCTCCGCATGCTTGGTGGTTCCCGCGTCCGCCTCCGTCTCCGGCGCGGCGGGGGCGCATCGCTCCGAGCCCATCGCCGTCGGCGGTCTCGCCCGCGGGGTCGATCTGCCGGCACCGGTCCCGTGTCCCGGCTGCTACGCGCCGGATGACCTCGAGGTGCGTTGGCAGTGGCAGCTCCAGGGCGAGCTGGAGATCGACGAGTTCATCGACGACCACGGCGTCGAGCTGTTCGACGTCGACATGTTCGAGACCTCGGCGGAGCAGGTGGCGCAGATCCACGACGGCGGAGCCGCGGCGATCTGCTACATCAGCGCCGGGGCCTACGAGAACTTCCGGCCCGACAAGGGCAGGTTCCCCAAGCGCGTGCTCGGCAAGCCGCTCGACGGCTGGCCGGGGGAGCGATGGCTCGACATCCGACGGATCAAGGTGCTCAAGCCGATCATGCAGGACCGCTTGGATCGTTGTGCCACCAAGGGGTTCGACGCGGTCGAGTTCGACAACGTCGACTCGTACACGAACCCAACGGGGTTCCCCCTCACCGGAGCCGACCAGCTCCGTTACAACGTGATGCTCGCGAACGAGGCTCATCGCCGCGAGCTCGCCGCCGTGCTGAAGAACGACATCAAGCAGATCCCGAAGATGCTCGACTACTTCGACATGGCGCTGAACGAGCAGTGCTACCAGTACCGTGAGTGCGGGAACTACGACCTGTTCGTCGACGCGGACAAGGCCGTGCTCGGGGTCGAGTACGAGCTGGTCCCGGCGAAGTTCTGTCCGAAGGCGAACGCCTCCGGCTACAACTGGCTGAGGAAGGCCTACGCGCTGAAGGCCGAGCCGTTCCTGGACTGTCACGCCTGGGCCGCCTGAGCCGCCTGCTCGCAGCCGCTCTTCCTCGATCACCGGCAGCGTCCGGTTGACGCTGCGCTGCCCCTCCGTGCATAGTTATGCATCTCATGGCCGATCCATACACGCTGCGTGTCGCGGTCCTCGGCGCCTCCGGGTACACGGGGGGCGAGCTCGTCCGGCTGCTCGCCGACCATCCGTCGGCGGAACTGACCTACCTCGGCGCGCACAGCGCCGCGGGAAAGTCGCTGGCGCAGGTACAGCCACACCTCGCGTCGCTCGGTGAGGTGATCCTCGAGCGGATCGAGCCCGCCGCGATTGTCGAGCGCGCCGACGTCGCGTTGCTCGGATTGCCGCACGGCACGAGCGCTGAGATCGCCCCCGCGCTGCTCGATGCGGGCCTGCGTGTGGTCGACCTGGCCGGCGACTTCCGGCTCGACGCCGCGGCCTACCCCGAGTGGTACGGGTGGGAACACCCGGCGCCCGAGTGGCTGGAGAAGGCCGTCTACGGTCTGCCCGAGCTGTTCCGTGCCGAGATCGAAGGGGCCCAGCTCGTCGCCAACCCCGGCTGCTACCCCACGGGGGTTGCGATCGGGCTCGCGCCCCTGCTGGAGGCCGGCCTGATCGACGCGGAAGGGATCCTCGTCGACGGGAAGACCGGGCTGTCGGGGGCGGGACGCGCGGCCGACGAGTCGAAGCTGTTCACCTCCACCGAGGAGAGCATCCGGCCCTACAAGTTCCCCCGCCACCAGCACACTCCGGAGATGGAGCGCTCGCTCGCGCTCGCGACCGGGCAGTTGCCCTCCGTGCTGTTCGTGCCGCACCTCGTGCCGACGGTCCGAGGCGTTCTCACGACGAGCTACGCCCGCATGCGGGTCGACGCGACCACCGAGTCGCTCGGCCAGGTGCTGATGGACGCCTACGCCTCCGAGCCGTTCGTGCGCGTGCTCCCCGCGGGGCAGATGGTGGATTCGAAGCGGGTGCGGGGGACGAACGTGGTGGAGATCCAGGCCGTCGCCGATCCGCGGACCGGTGCCGCGATCGTCGTCGCGACCGAGGACAACCTCGTGAAGGGCGCCGCCGGACAGGCGATCCAGAACATGAACCTCCTCGCGGGGATCGACGAGACCGCGGGACTCCCGACGCTCGGGGTGTACCCGTGAGCGTGACGTTCCCGGCCGGGTTCCGCGCGGCGGGGGTGACCGCGGGTGTGAAGCCCTCGGGCGCTCCCGATCTCGGGCTGCTCGTCGCCGATGCTCCGTGCTCGGCGGCCGCCGTGTTCACGACGAACGCGTTCCGCGCGGCCCCGGTGGAGCTGTGTGCGCGGCGCCTCGCGAACGGCTCCGCGCAGGCCGTCGTCGTGAACTCCGGGCAGGCGAACGCGGCGACCGGCGCCGCGGGACTGCGCGACGCCGAGCGGCTCGCCGATGCCGTCGCCTCGGGGATGCATCTCGACCCCGACCGCGTGTTGGGGTGTTCGACCGGTGTGATCGGCGAGCCGCTGCACATGGACGCGCTCCTCGCGGGCGTTCCCGCGGCCGTGGGCGCGCTCTCGCGGCGTGGAGGGCCGGATTTCGCCGCCGCGATCATGACCACCGACACCGTTCCGAAGCAGGCGCAGGGAGCATCGGGATCCCATCGCGTGGGCGGCGCTGCCAAGGGCGTCGGCATGATCGCGCCGAGCCTCGCGACGATGCTCGCGTTCGTCACGACCGACGCGCCGGTGCCACCCGCCGCCGTGCATGAGCTCACGACCGAGGTGCTCGAGCCCGTGTTCGAATCGCTGACCGTCGATGCGAGCCCGAGTACGAACGACACCGTGTTGCTGATCGCCTCGGGTGCCGCGCGGGGAGCCGCCGTGACGCCGGGAACGGCGGCATGGGCCGGTCTCACGCGGACCCTCGAGGAGGTGGCCCTCTCGCTCGTCGACCAGCTCGCCGCGGACGCCGAGGGCGGGACCCACGTCCTGCTCGTGGAGGTCTCCGGAGCGGCGTCGACCGGCGATGCACGCCTGGTGGCGAGGGCGGTGGCGGACTCGCCGCTCGTCAAGACCGCCGCGTTCGGGGGCGACCCCAACCCCGGACGGATCCTGCAAGCGGTCGGTGCCTCGGGTGTTGCGATCGACCCCGGGCGGGTCGACATCGCGATCGGTGAGGTGCCGGTCGTGCGCGAGGGCGTGATCCCACCGGCCTACTTCGACCCGTCGGGGGACGAGGCCGCGCGCGCCGCGATGAAAGAGCCCGAGATCCGCTACCGGATCCGGCTCGGAGAGGGCGCGGGTACGAGCAGAACCTTCGGCTGCGACCTGTCCTACGACTACGTCCGGATCAACGGCGAGTACACGACCTAGAGGAGCACCGGTGAAGGACCTTCCACCCCAGATCCGCGAGCGGACGATCTCCAAGGCGCGAACGCTGATCGAAGCGCTCCCCTTCATGCAGGATCACCGAGGCAAGGTGGTCGTGATCAAGTACGGCGGGGCCGCGATGGACCGGTCCCCGCTCGTGCGTCCCTTCGCGGAGGATGTGGCGCTGTTGCTGCACTCGGGGATCCGTCCCGTGATCGTGCACGGAGGCGGTCCGCAGGTGACCGAGGTGTCCTCGCAGCTCGGGATCGAGACGACCTTCGTCGACGGACTACGCGTGACCGACGCGGCGACGCTCGACGTCGCGACGATGGTGCTGGCCGGCAAGCTCAACACCGACGTGGTTTCCGGGTTGCGATCGGGCGGCGTTCCCGCCGTCGGACTGTCGGGCGTGGACGGAGGCCTGTTGCAGGCGCGGCGGCAGACGGCGCCCGATCTCGGGTTCGTGGGCGAGATCGTGCAGGTGCACGGCCGGGTCGCCGGCACGCTCCTGGATGCCGAGTTCGTGCCGGTGATCGCATCGATCGCCTCTGACGAGGCCGGACAGGTCTTCAACGTCAACGCGGACGTCGCCGCCGCCGAGCTCGCGGTCGCGCTGGGCGCGGAGAAGCTCGTGTTCGTGGTCGACGTGCCGGGGATCATCGGTCCGAAGGGCGACCTGCTCTCCGAGCTCGGTTCGCAGGAGTGCCTCGACCTGCTCGCGGCCGACGGGGTGATCGCCGGCGGGATGATCCCCAAGCTCGAGAGTGCGGTGCGCACCGTGAAGGCCGGTGTCCGCCGCGTGCATCTGGTCGACGGCCGCGTCGAGCATTCGCTCGTGCTCGAACTGTTCACGCCCGAGGGGGTCGGCACGATGATCACCCCCGACGCAGGGACCCGGGAGGGATCGGGATGACGCTGCTCGGCGAGGCCTCCGTGATGCCGACCTACGCCCGGTACCCGCTCACGCTCACGCGGGGCGAGGGAATGCAGGTATGGGACGACCACGGCCGGGCCTACGTCGACTTCGCCGGCGCGCTCGGCGCAGTTTCGCTCGGACACGGGCATCCGCGCTGGCGCCGCGCGGTGCACGATCAGATCGACCGGTTGACGATGGTGAGCAACCTGTACGCGACCGAGCCGCAGGCGGAGCTGGCGGACCTCCTCTCGGGCGTCCTGCCGATCCCCGACGCGCAGGTGTTCTTCTGCAACTCCGGTGCGGAGGCGAACGAGGCGTCCCTGAAGCTCGTGCGCAAGCACGGCCTCGCGCGGGGTCGTGCGAAGATCGTGGCCCTCGAGGGCGCGTTCCACGGCCGATCCGTCGCGACGCTCGCGGCGACCGGCCAGCCCGCGAAGCGCGCCGCGTTCGAGCCATTGGTCGATTGGTTCGTGCACGTACCACCGAACGATCTCGCAGCCCTCGATGGGGCGCTGGGCGGCGACGTCGCGGCCGTCCTGCTCGAACCGGTCATGGGCGAGGGCGGCGTGATCCCGCTCGACGACGACTACCTCCGCGTGGTGCGCGACCTGTGCTCGGAGCGCGGCGCGCTCCTCGTGGCCGATGAGGTGCAGTCGGGCATCGGGCGCTGTGGCGACTGGCTGGCCGCATCGCGGTCCGGGGTCGTGCCCGATGTCGTCTCGCTCGCGAAGGGGCTCGGAGGCGGGCTCCCGATCGGCGCCTGCGTCGCGCGCGCCGACATCGCGTTCGCTCCCGGAGACCACGCCTCGACCTTCGGGGCCGGACCGGTTCCCTGTGCCGCAGGGGTCGCGGTGATCGAGACGATCCGCGACGACGGCCTGCTGGAGAACGCGCGCTCGCAGGGAACCGATCTGCGCGCTCGGCTCGAGGCGTCGGTCGGTGGATCGTTGCTCGCGCAGGTGCGCGGACGCGGGTTGCTCGTGGGTCTGGTCCTGCACCGGCCCGTAGCCCACGACGTCGCGCTCGCGATGCTCGCCAGGGGCGTGCTCGTGACCGAGGCCGGTCCCGATGTCGTTCGGATGTCGCCGCCCCTGATCGTGCAGGGCGAGCACCTGGAGCGAGCGGTCACGGCGTTCGAGGGGGCGCTCGAGGAGGTCGGTGCCGCCGTGGTCGGGAGCCCGGCATGAGCGCGCGCCCTCGCGCCGCCGATGGACGCCGGACCGACGCGAAGGCGAACGGGCGCGGTCGGTCGAGCGCCGCACTGAAGACGAAGCGTCAGCACGCGATCCTGTCCCTCGTCGGCCGTGAGCGCCTCTCGAGCCAAGAGGAGATCCGCGCGCGCCTGCGTTCCCTCGGACTGGAGGCGACGCAGTCGACGATCTCCCGAGACATCGAGGAGCTGGGGCTCGCTCGTGTCCACGATTCCGACGGGGTGCGGTACGTGGTGCCGGGCGAGAGCGATGCGCCGGGGCCGATCCGGTTGCTGCGGCACCTGCTTGACGAGTTCGCCCTGTCGTTCACGCCGGCCGACAACCTGCTCGTGATCCGAACCCCGCCCGGCGCGGCCAACGCCCTCGCCGAAGGGTTGGATCGCGTCGGGCTCGCCGATGTGGCCGGCACCGTCGCCGGCGACAACACGATCCTGCTCGTCGCCCGCGAGGGTGTGAAGGCCCGGGACCTCGAACGGGCGCTGACCCAGATCATGGAGGCATGACACCGATGAAGCGCGTAGTGCTCGCCTACAGCGGCGGATTGGACACCTCGATCGCGATCAAGTGGATGCAGGATCAGGGAGCGGAGATCTTCCCGGTCGCGATCGACATCGGCCAGCAGGAGGACTTCGACCGGATCGTGGAGCGCGGCGAGAGGGCCGGGGCCGCGCAGGTTCGCGTCGTCCGTGCCGTCGACCGGTTCGCTGACGACTACCTGGCGCCCGCGATCGCGGCGAACGGGCTCTACGAGCAGAAGTACCCGATGGTCTCCGGTCTCGCACGGCCGTTGATCGCCGAGGAGGTCGTGAAGGTCGCGAGAGACGTCGGAGCCGACGCCGTGGCGCACGGGTGCACCGGGAAGGGAAACGACCAGGTTCGGTTCGAGACGGCCTTCGGGGTGCTCGCGCCGGACCTGCAGGTCGTCGCACCGATCCGCGAGTCGGTGATCCCCCGCGAGAAGGCGATCGCGTACGCGGAGGAGATGGGGATCCCGATCTCGAAGGTCGCCACGGCCTATTCGATCGACGAGAACCTGTGGGGCCGCACCGCCGAGTGCGGTCCGCTCGAGGATCCTTGGGTCGCGCCGCCCGAGGACGTCTTCGCGCGCACCGCCGCACCCGGATCCAGGCCCACCGAGCCGACCGAGATCGTGGTCGGGTTCGAGCGCGGCCTCCCGATGTCCTACGACGGGGAGGAGGCCTCCCTCGCCGAGGTGATCCGCCGGACCGACGCGGTCGGCGGGCGGTACGGCTTCGGCCGCGTCGACATGATCGAGAACCGGCGCGTGGGCATCAAGAGCCGCGAGCTGTACGAGGTGCCCGGCGCGCTCGCGCTGATCCTCGCGCACCAGGCCCTGGAGGACCTGACGCTCGAGCGCGAGGTCGGCCACTTCAAACCGCTGCTCGAGCAGCGCTGGGCGGATCTGGTCTACGACGGCCTGTGGTTCTCGCCGCTGCGCCGGAGCATCGATGCGTTCGTCGAGCAGACCCAGCGTCACGTCGGTGGCGAGATCCGGTTGCGGTTCACGGCCGGCTCGTGCGTCGTGGTCGGGCGGCGTTCGCCCCACGCGCTGTACGACATGGAGCTGGCGACCTACGGACCCGAGGACCAGTTCGACCACGCGCACGCCGAGGGCTTCGTGCGCCTGTGGGGTCTGTCGACGAAGACCTGGTCGGCCCGCCAGGGGCTCGACTAGGCTCGCCCGTCATGGGCGAGACACCGTCGACGGCCGGGACGCACCCGGATCCGCCGGTCGATCGCGCGGACCCCGCCCGCGGAGCCGCGCTGTGGTCCGGCCGGTTCGCCACGCCACCGGCGCCCGAGGCGCATGCGCTCGGGGTGAGCATCGGCTACGACGTTCGGCTCGCACCGCAGGACGTCGAGGCCTCCGTCGCCCACGTCCGGGCCCTCGAGGCCGCCGGTCTGTTGACGGCCGACGACGCGACGCGCCTCGAACACGCGCTCCGCGAGGTCGGCGCCGCGATCGCGGACGGGTCGTTGACGCCCGAGCCCGCGGACGAGGACGTGCATTCGGTCGTGGAGCGCGGGGTGACCGATCGGCTGGGGGACCTCGGCGCGCGTCTGCACGCCGGGCGCTCGCGCAACGACCTCGTCGTAACCGACCTGCGTCTGTGGCTGCTCGCCGCGCGGAACCGCATCGGCGGCCTCACGACGATGTTGATCCGCGTCCTTCTCGACCGGGCGCGGGAGCACACCGAGACGGTCGTTCCCGGAACCACGCATGCGCGGCTGGCACAGCCGGTCACGCTCGGCCACCATCTGCTCGCGCACGCGTGGGCGTTGCTCCGCGACCTGGATCGGTTCGACGGCTGGGCGCGTCGTACTGCCGTCTCGCCTCTCGGCGCCGGAGCCCTCGCGACCTCGACCCTCGGGCTGGATCCGGCGGCGACCGCGGAACGGCTTGGGCTCGCGCGCGCGTTCGGGAACTCTCTCGACGCGGTGAGCGATCGCGACTTCGTGATGGAGTTCCTCGCGTCGGCGGCGATCTGTGGCATGCACCTGTCCCGCATCGCGGCGGACCTGGCCCGCTGGACCGACGAGAGCCTGGCCTGGGCCGAGCTCGACGAGGCGTACTCGACGGGGTCGAGCATGATGCCCCAGAAACGGAACCCCGATACGGCCGAGCTCGTCCGCGGCAAGGCGGCCCGGATCGCCGGGGACTTCACCGCGCTCGCCGCTCTCCTCCAGGGTCTGCCGCTCGGCTACCACCGCGATCTCCAGGAGGACAAGGAACCCGCGTTCGACGCCGCGGACACCCTCGAGCTGTCGCTCCCGGCTCTCGTCGGCGCGATCGGGTCGGTGCGCTTCCACCCCGAGACGATGCGCGCGGCCTGCGAGCCCGCCGGACTGTACGCGACCGACCTCGCTGAGGCGCTCGTCGCCGGCGGGGTCGCGTTCCGGGAGGCCCACCGTCGGACCGGGGAGCTGCTGCGCCGGCTCGCCGAGGAGGGACGGACGCTGCGCGACCTCTCCGTCGAGGGATGGAAGGCGTTCGGCGTTCCCGAAGGCGCCGCGATGCTGGACCCCGACCGATCGGTGCGTGCACGAACGACCCCCGGCGGTCCCTCTCCGGACCAGGTCCGAGCGCAGATCGCCGAGATCGAGCGCGAGCTCGCACAACGACGCTCGTGAGTCGGGGAACCCGCTCCGATCCCTACGAAGGTCGGCCGTACCGGGAACGTGGACCGATCCGCGGTCCGGTGTTGATCGCCACGGCCGGCGTCGTGCTCGCCGCCGGGATGACGATGACCTGGGTCCGGGTGCCGGGGGCGGACATCGACGTGCGGGGGATCGATGCGTCCACGTCGGTGCAAGTACTCGTGTTGTCCCAGGCGGCGGCTCTCCTGGTGCTCGGCTGCATCCGGCGACGCCTGTCGGCGGTCCTCGCGATCGTGCTCTCGATCACGGTCGCCTGGCGGGGGGTACTGATCCTGCGCGACGGGGTCGCCCTCGCGGCCAGCGACCTCGGGGATGTGTCCTTCGGACCCGGAACCTGGCTCGTGTTCGCCTCCTCGATCCTCGCGCTGGCCGGGGGAGCGATCCTGCTCGGGGAACTCGCCCGCGCGCCTCGCGGCGACCGGGGGTAGGCTGGGCGACCCGGGTCCGCCCGGCCCCGAGGAGCGCCGTGAGAGAGGGGAGTGCCGGATGAGTCAGCAGACCGTCGACATCGAAGTGGTTCGCTACGCGCCGGATGCGTTCGACTGGCAACAGCTGCCTCCGCCGCCGGAGGACACGAACCCGCCGGGCGAAGAGACGGTCCTGTTCCGTTCGGCCGACGGGAACATGAGCTGCGGCTTCTGGCGCCGCGTCCCCGAGCGTGGGCGCCTCGCGCCGCCGTTCGACGAGATCATGCAGATCCTCGAGGGTGAGGTCGACATCCACCAGGGCGACGACACCGTCCACCTCGGTGCCGGCGACATCCTCAGCGCGCCGAACGGCGCGGACGCGATCTGGGATGCGCACTCTCCCGTCTTCAAGTTCTGGTCGGTGTTCCAGGGCGAGGCCTCGCCTGGCGCGCGCGTCACCACGATCCACCCGAAGGAAGGGCTGCGCTGGCAGGAGGCGTCGATCCCGCCCGACGACGGTTACGAGGCCGGTCGCGAGGTCGTCGCGTTCGAGCGCGGGCCGTTCAGCTGCGGGTTGTGGGAACGCGACCAGCAGGACCGCGACTTCGAGCGGCCCTTCGACGAGGCCGCCGTCATCCTGGAGGGGGAGATCGAGATCACCACGGTCGAGGGCCGGACGCTGCTGGCCGGGCCGCGCGACGTTGTGATCACCCCCAAGGGCAGTCGTGGCCACTGGAAGAGCCTCCGCCCCGTGCGCAAGTTCTGGGCGATCTACGAGTCGTAGTCCGGCGACGGCTACTGATTCTTGTAGTAGGTGCGGAACGTGTCGCGATCGATCACGTCGCCTTTGCGGTCGGAGATCACGCGCTCGACGAGCACCGTGAAGCCGGCCTTCGTCTCGCTCACGAGCTCGGGGTCGGTCGCCTCGACCTCACGTCCCGGGTTCGTGCCGTAGATCGAGACTGTCACGGAGGTCGATCCCGCGCTCGCGAGGATCAAGGCGGCATCCTTCGTGTCGTTGGTGAACTTCAGATCGGGCGCCGTCCATGACACCGTGGCCTCCCGCCCGAGGGGGTAGCGGTCGAAGTAGAAGCTGTGCGCCTGATACTCCTGGAACGGGAGCCCGGAGAAGAAGGCCGCGTTGAACGTGGTCGTCGCCAGCTGTGACACGCCGCCGCCGATCTGTTCCTTGAACTTGCCGTCGACGATCGCGGGCGCTTCGACGTAGCCGCCCTCGAGGGTGCGCTGGCCGAGGACGCCGTTCATCGAGAACTGCTCTCCGGGCTCGAGCACGGTCCCGTCGATGCCGGCGGCCGCGGTCTGGATGTTGATCACCCGTGACTCGCCGGCCGGGTAGTAGGTGGTGAACGTCGCGAGACGCTCCCGGATCCCGAGTGCCTCGGCGTCCTCGGTCGAGAACCCCGGCTCCAGTGGAACGAGGCCGACCCGGCCCTGACGGGACGGGCTCGTCGCGATGCGCAGCAGCCGGGTGGCCGCGAGGGCGGGATCGATCGTGCGGCCGGAACGCGAGTCCCGGATACGCACCCTTTTGCCCGCCATGAACTCCGCGTCGCGCGCGGGGATCTCGATCCGCCGGCGATTGGGCTCGAGCAGGTCGCCGACGCGCGTCGGCGCGAAGCCGAGGACGAGAGGGCGCTTGGCCGCGGGGTCGATGCTGGTGCGGACCAGAGGACCGAGCTCTTCGGGCTGCAGCGTGATCTCGGTGCCCTTGAAGTCCGCGGTGATCGGCGCCGAGATGACCTCCTCGGTCGTGCGGACCGCCGCCGCGACGTCCTCGGCAGTGGTGAACGGATCGCGGCGATGCGCCGGGAGCACGGGATCGGTCGGACCGGCGTCCCCGTTGACGACGTCGGTCGCCTGCTCGGCGAGAGCTGCCGGGTCGACGCCGAGCCCGGGCGCGGGATCGCGCGCGAGCACCTCGTCGTCCACCACGCGAACGAGGCCCTCTCGGGGAGCGGCGCCGAGCCGCTCCTCCCAGCCGATCGTCACTTCCGCGACGTCGCCTTCGTCGAACCCGCCGAGCCATGGGATCCCCACGGAGCCGAACAGGCCGCGGATCCGGTCCCAGACCCGTGTCCACGGCAACCCCTCTTGCCCCACCTCCATCGCGCGCTGCCGGGTCGCCGGCACGTCGGGAGTCCAGCCGAGCTCGGCCGGGGTGGTCGCGAAGATCTCTCCCTCGTGCCGGAACCGGATCGGTTCGGAGGCGAGGGTCTGGGCACGTTCACGGAGCGCCTTCGTCGCGGCCTCGGGGCTGAGCCCGCCGATATCGATCCCTCCGACCTCGACCCCGCCGGAGACCCGCCCGCCGTAGACGAGGGAGTCGACGACGAGGAATCCCGTCACGAGCACGAGCAGCGGAACCAGGACGATCGCGACGTGGGTCCGGTTCCAGGTACGGGGATCGGCGGCCGCGCCCGCACGCCGGAAGCCTCTGGCCGCACGCTCGCGAGCGGTTCTGCCCGGCCCGCCCCCCCCGCCGTCCGGCCGGTCGGACCCCGCGCTCGTCCCCTCGTGGGAGGAGGTTGGATCGAGGGGGGGCGTGTCGCTGTCCACGGGGGAAACAGCGTACGAGAACGCTCGATCGGACACGGAGGGAATGCGCCACGGGTCGAGAGCGGATTCGAGCCCCGGCCGCATCCCTTCCCGTCCGCGCAGCGGTGGGGCACCCTTGGACCATGCGAACCGCTCCGCCGGGGATCGATCGGCCACCCGCTCCGCTGTTCGGTGCGGCGACCTCGCTGGCGCTCGCCACCGATCCGCTCGGTCTGCTCGAGCGGGCCGCCCGCCTCGGCGATGTCGTCGGGCTCCGGGCCGTGGGAGTCGACGCCGTGCTGGTGAACCATCCCGAAGGTGCGTGGGAGGTGCTCGTCACGAACGCGAAGCGGATGCGGAAGGGTCCGACCGCCGACGTGCTGCGCCGTGTGCTCGGGGACGGTCTGTTGACCTCCGAGGATCCGGTCCATCGACGGCAGCGGCGGTTGCTCCAGCCCGCGTTCTCGCGCGAGGCGGTCGCCGGGTACGCGATCCACGCCGCAGACCTCGCCGCCCGGCGTGCCGATCGATGGATCCCGGGCCGGCCGATCGACCTCGTTGCGCAGATGCGGTTCCTCGCTCTGGAGATCGTGGTCCGGGCGCTCTTCGGTGCCGGCGTTGACGCCGGGCGAGCGGCGGCCGTCGCGGACGCGATCGGGACCATGGTGGACGGCATGCGCCGGCTCCGCCTTCCGGGCGGCCGCCTCCTCGAGCGTGTGCGGACGCCCGGTGTTCGAGGCGTGGAACGTGCGCGAGACGACCTCGATCGCGAGCTGGCCCTGATCGTCGCCGAGGGGAGGGACGACACCTCGCTCGCCGGGTCGCTGCGTTCCGCCGGCGACCCACGTCAGGTCCGCGACGAGCTCATGACCCTGCTCGTCGCCGGACACGAGACAACCGCGGCGGCACTGGCGTTCGCGTGGGAGGCGATCGCCGCCTCGCCGCCGGCCGAAGCGGCGCTCCACGCCGAGCTCGACGACGTGCTCGCCGGTCGGGACCCCGCGCCCACCGACCTCGAGGAGTTGCCGTTCACCGGTGCGATCGTGCACGAGACGCTGCGTCTGTTTCCCCCGTCGTGGGCGATCGCGCGACGGTGCCGCGAGCGATCGGTGCTCGCGGGGACCCCCGTTCCCGAGGGGACGACGATCGTCGTTTCGCCGTGGCTGCTGCATCGCGACCCGCGCTGGTGGAACGACGCCTCGTCGTTCCTTCCCGAGCGTTGGGGTGTGCGCGAACGCGGGGCCCACCGGCCGTCCGAGCGCGGCGCCTACCTGCCGTTCGGAGCCGGTCCCCGAGCGTGCATCGGAGCGCCGCTCGCGAACGCCGAGCTCGTGCTCGCGCTCGCGACGATCGGGCGCCGATGGCGCTTGCGCCCGGTGTCGGCTGATCCTCTTCGGTTGCAGGCCGTCGTCACGCTCCGCCCCCGCGGTTCCCGGTGGGTCGTGCCGGTCCCCCGTTGACCTCGCGCACGATGATCGGCGATCAGACGGGGCCACCGCTGCGCGCACGCGCACGGACGAGCCGTCCGATCACCCACCTGCCGCCGAGGAAGGCGGCGAGAGCGATCGCGGCACCGAGTGCGCTCGCGACGAACGCGATCCAGAGGTTGTTGCTCGACAGATCGAAGGTTCTGCCCGCGAGTTCCTCTGCCGCGCGGATCCCCCAGATCACGATCCGGACGGGCAGCAGCAGGACCACACCCAGGACGCTGCTCACGAAGACGCGGGTCACCGCGAAGGGCTGCCCCTCCCACAGCACCGTGTAGCCGAGGAACCCCCACATCCCCCCGGCGGCGACGACGAGCGCGATCGCCGTCGCGGGCCGTTCGTCTCGGGGCAGGCCACGACGTGCCGACGCGGAGCTGGGGTCTGCACCCGGATCGACCGGCGGATCGGGGGATCGGTCCATGCGACAAGTGTGGTCCAGGATGTCGCCGACGTCTCGTACAGTGTTCGCCATGGCGTTCTCCAGCGCGCTCGTGATCTTCGCCCACCCCGACGACGCCGAGTTCATGGCCGGCGGAACCACCGCGAAGTGGGTCCGCGAGGGCACCGAGGTTCATTACTGCTGCATCACCGATGGCTCCGCCGGGTCCAACGAGCCCGGCGTGACCCGCGAGCAGGTCGCCCCCGTGCGCATGCGCGAGCAGCAGGCCGCGGCCGATGTGCTCGGGATCGAGAAGGTGCATTTCCTCGGCTACACCGACGGGATGATCGACGTCACCTTCGAGTTGCGTCGCGACGTGACCCGTGTGGTTCGCACGGTGCGCCCCGAGGTGATCCTCGCGCCCGACCCCCAGCGATTGTGGTTCGGCAACGGCTACATCAATCACTGGGACCACAAGGTCGCGGGCACGCTCGCCCTGTGTGCGGTGATGCCCGACGCGCCCACACGCGCCCAGTTCCCCGAGCTGCTAGACGAGGGGCTCGAGCCCTTCGAGATCGCGAACCTTTGGTTGTCCACGAGCGAGCCCGATACCTATGTGGACATCACGGACACGATCGACACGAAGATCGCGGCCCTGGCGCAGCACGCGTCCGAGGACGGAGGCGAGGCCGAGCCCTGGGTGCGCGAGCGTGGGCAGGTGACGGGAGCCGAAGCGGGGGGGTTCGCCTACGCGGAGGCCTTCAAGGCGTTCCGTTTCACCGACGACGAGCCGGAGGCGATCGAACCGGAGTAGGGTCGAGAGGTGCCGCGCCCGGGGGCGACTGCCCCGGCAGCACCTCATCCGAGGGGATGCAGATGGAGAACGAGGAGTCGCAGCAGCTCGATCCCCAGGAACGCGCCGACATCGAGGCCGATCTGGGCGACCTGCAGGGGATGTGGGACAACTTCGCGCCGCAGGGCGTCAAGGGCGTCGTGATCGCCTGCCCCGACTGCGGATCGAACCACTACTACGAGTGGGACCTGCTCTCGGACAACCTGCGCCACATGCTCGAGTTCGGCGAGCCCCGTATGCACGAGCCCGCGTTCGAGGTCCGCGAAGAGGAGTACATCCAGTGGGACTACGGCAAGGGGTACATTGACGCCCTCGCCGACAGCGGTCTCGAGGTCAAGGAGCTCGTCGAGATCACGCGCTGCCCGTGGTGCGAGACCCCGTTCCAGGAACATTTCCGGTATTGCCCGCGGTGCGGAGCCCAGCTCGCGGCGATCCGCCTCTACCTCGAGCTGCTCGATCGCGGGATGGAGGAACGCGACGTGCGCGCGCTCCTCGTCAAGGCCGGCTTCGAACCGTTCTGACCCCCGTCGTCAGCGGCTCAAAGCGGATTCCAGCACACAGTCCTCGGGACGCACGTCCGGGCGCATGCCCTTGAAGCTGGGAGCGCGCATCTTCTTGCCCCCGGCCGTCATCTCCAGGTACTCCACCTCGCACACGAGTTCGGGCTCGACGAAGGTCGCGCCCTTCACGGCGCTGAGTTCCGCATCGTCGATCGGGGCGGTCGCGCGTTCGAGGGGACGCAGCTCCTCGAGCAACAGCTCCAGGGTCCGTTCGGTGAAGCCGCTGCCCACCTGACCCACCCATCGCAGGTCGCCGTCGACGAAGGCACCGACGAGCAATGCTCCGAAAGAGCCCGTGCGCCCTCCCTGCCCGGGGGTCCAGCCAAGGATCACGCAGTCCTGGCTGTTGCGCAGCTTGATCTTGCGCCAGTCGGGACTGCGCCGGCCGGCACGGTAGCGAGAGCCGAGACGCTTCGCGATCACACCCTCGAGGCCCTGCGCCTCGGCGGTCGTCGTGAACGCGTTGCCGTCGCCCTCGACATAGGGAACGAGCTGGATCCGCTCGTCCTGCTCGACGATCGTCTCGAGCAGCTCGCGCCGCTGCTCGAGCGCGAGCTCGGTCGTGTCGTAACCGTCGAGCCACAGCAGGTCGAACACGGCATACGCCACCGGGATCTTCGTCGTCATCCGCTTTATCTCGCGTTCGTTCCGCAGGTTCATCCGCTGCTGGAGCGCCTCGAAGGAGTTCCTCCCGGCGTCGTCGAACGCGACGATCTCCCCGTCGAGCACCGCGTTCACCTGGTTCACCATCTCGTGGATCATGTGCAGCTCGGGATACTGCTCGGTGACGGTCCGTCCGGTGCGGGTGACCAGGGCGGTCTCGCCGGTCTCCATCCGTGCGAGCGCGCGGATCCCGTCGAACTTCGGCTCGAAGCGCCAGGCGGTGTCGTCGAAGGCCTGCCACCCGCCCTCGGCGAGCATCGGCTGCATGCCCCCCGAGGGTGACGCGATCGGCGGAGCGTCCTGGGCGCTCGCGAGCAGGGCGAGCCAGTCGGTGCGGGTCTTCACGAAGTGGAACTCCAGACCGGGGTACCGGCGACCGTGCAGGCGGAAGCTCACCTTCTTGTCGTCCCACTCGATCGTTTCGTACCAGCCGGCGTCGAAGATGCGGACCTCGCCGGCGCCGTAGTGACCCTCCGGGATCGTTCCCTCGAACGAGCCGTACTCCAGGGGATGGTCCTCGGTGCGCACCGCCAGCCGCTTGTCGCCCCTCGCGATCGGGAGGCCTCGGGGAACCGCCCACGAGGGGAGCGCGCCGTCGCGCTCCAGCCGGACGTCGTAGTGCAGCCGTGTCGCGCGATGCTTGTGGATCACGAACGAGTTCCCCTCGCCGGTCGCCTCGCCCGGAGCGGGCTCGGGCGTTGCATCGAAGTCGCGCTTGCGCAGGTACTCCGCGAGCTTCGGATCCTTCGAGGCCGCGATCACCTCCTCGCTCGTGCGACCTCCGACCGATGAGCCGGTGCGTCCGGAGGGTTGCGCTCCCGGATCCGCGTCCGGATCGAGCGGGACGCCGAGTGCCTCGAACGCGCCGTCGATCACCTGCGGCGAGGTCCGTACGCCCTCGAACAGATCCCCGACGCGGGTGAACCGCTCCCACACGTTGTCGATCCGGAAGTCCTGCGGAACGAACCCGCCCTCCTCGACCTCGTCCCACGTCAGCGGCGTCGACACGGGCGCCCGAGGCTCGGGGCGCAGGCTGTAGGCGGCGGACAGATTGGCGCCCGAGCGGTTCATGTTGTGGTCGATGAAGACCTTGCCGGTGCGATTCTCGATCTTCCACGCCATCGTGACGTGCTGGGGATCTGCCTTCTCGATCAGGCGTCCGGCGGCGCCGACGAGCGCGCGCGTTTGTTCGTAGGTGTACCGGCCGGGCTCGAGCGGAACGAAGATCTGCACCCCCGTCGCTCCGGAGGTCTTCGGGTAGCCCACGATCCCGAGCTGATCGAGGACGATCTTCACGTGGCGCGCGACCGAGAGGACGTCCTCGAAGGTATAGGGCTCGAACGGGTCGAGATCGAAGAACAGGTAGTCGGGATGTGCGACGTCGACGCAGTGCGAGTGCAACGGGTGGAACTCGATGCATCCGAGGTTGGTCACGAACAGCAGTCCCGCCGCGTCGGCGATCATCAGGTAGTCGATCACGCCCTTGCGAGACTCCTCGCTCTCGACCGGGCACCGTTCGATCCACTCCGGCGTGTGCGACGGGGCCGATTTCTCGTAGAAGAAGTCACCGTCGATGCCGTTGGGCATCCGCTTCATCGTCAGGGGCCGTCCGGCGAGGTGCGGAACGATCAGGGGCTCGACGTTGCGGTAATAGGCGAGCAGGTCGCCCTTCGTGTAGCCCTCGTCCGGCCAGAAGAGCTTGTCGAGGTTCGACAGACGCAGCTCGCGACCGCCGACCTCGAGCCACCACGCGTCGCCGTCCTTGGCCGCCGCGAGCGGCTCGGGGAACTCGATCGTGAAGGGCCGTCCGGCCGATCGGCCGCGTTTGGTTGCCATCGCGCGCGATGGTAGCGGGGCACGGCACCGGCGACGACCTGGTGTTTCGTCGCGTCGGGGCTCGGGGATAGACTGGGAACGACCCCCACGGGCGTGGGGGTTCCGCTTCCCCGGGAGGCTCGTCATGCCCAGATCGATGTGGAAAGGGGCCATCTCTTTCGGCCTCGTGACGATCCCGGTCGCCGTGTACCCGGCGACCGAGGAGAAGTCGCTGAAGTTCAACCAGCTCCATGAGAAAGACCTCGGACGGATCCGCTACAAGCGGGTGTGTTCGGTCGACGGTGAGGAGGTGCCCTTCGACGAGATCGTGAAGGGGTTCGAGTACGAGAAGGACCACTACGTCACCCTGACCGACGATGACTTCGACGCGATCCCGGTCGAGTCCTCGCGTGCGATCGACATCCATCAGTTCGTCGACCTCGAAGAGATCGATCCGATGCTCTACAAGAAGTCCTACTACCTCGTTCCCGAGGAGACCGGGGCGAAGGCCTACGCCCTGCTCCGCGAGGCGATGGCCTCCGAGAGCAAGGTCGGCATCGCGAAGGTCAGCTTCCGCGACAAGGAACACCTCGCCGCGCTCCGCTTCGTCGACGACGCCTTCGTGCTCGAGACGATGTACTGGCCCGACGAGATCCGGGCCGCCGAGTTCGACGGCGTCAACGTCGATCAGAAGGTGCGCACGCAGGAGCTCGAGATGGCCAAGCAGCTGATCGACAACCTGACGAGCGACTGGAGCCCGGAGCAGTTCACCGACGAGTACCGCGAGGCGATGCTCCAGATCGTCGAGAAGAAGATCGCCGGCGAGGAGATCGAGGTCGTCGAGTCCGAGGCGCCGGCCAAGGTGGTCGATCTGATGCAGGCGCTCAAGGCCTCGGTCGCGAAGGCCAAGACGGGTTCAGGCGACGCGGCGGATGACGACCACGAGGTGGCATCCGGGCCGAAGCGCTCGGCCGCGAAGGCGGTCGGTGCGAAGAAGCCGCCGGCGAAGAGGGCCTCAGCGAAGAAGTCGGCCGCCAAGAAGTCCGCGGCCAAGAAGTCCACCGCGAAGAAGACCACCGCGACGCGAAAGAAGGCCGTCGGCGAGTGAACGCAGCCCGCCGATGAAGCTCGTCGTCGCGATCGTGAAACCGCACGTGCTCGACGCCGTCAAGGAGGCCCTCCGGGACGTGGGGGTCAACGGGTTGACGACGACCGACGTCGAGGGGTTCGGGCGCCAGCGCGGACACACCGAGGTCTATCGCGGCGCGGAGTACCAGGTCGACTTCGTCCCCAAGGTGAAGGTCGAGGTGGCGGTCGACGACGATCAGACCCAGGGCGTGGTCGATGCGATCACGAAGGCCGCCCGCACCGGGAAGATCGGTGACGGGAAGATCTGGGTCGTTCCGATCGAGACGGTCGTCCGGATCCGCACCGGAGAGATGGGCCCCGACGCCCTCTAGGGCGCGGCCCGCGGAATCGGGATGAGCACGGGCGCCGCCCCCGTCCCGGCGCCCGCGGTGGCCCGGCTCCTCGACGAGATCGCGGCCCTCGATCGCGCCTACTCCGCCGGACACCACGGTCGCTGGTCGGCGCGACGTCGCGCGGAGCTCGTCGACACGTGTCTTCGGGAGCTGTTCGGCGGGCATGTGGACGCAGGCCCCGTCGCCCTCGCGGCGCTCGGCGGATACGGGCGCGGCGAGCTGACCCCGGGCTCGGACATCGACCTGCTGCTGCTCCACGACGGGGAGCATCCCCAGCAGGTGGCCGCGCTCGCCGAGGCTCTGCTGTATCCGTTGTGGGACAGCGGTTTCGTCGTCGGTCACGCGGTACGCACGCCGGAGGATTGCCTCGTCTACGCCGTGGGCCGGATCGACGCCGCGACCGCGATGCTCGACGTCCGCACGCTCGCCGGCGATGAGGTGCTCGTCGATCGGATGCGCGAGCTGGTCTACGGCTGGGTCCGGGAGGATCCACGCGGGTTCGCGGTGCGTCTGCGGGAGGCGATGCTCGAACGGCACGAACGCTACGGCACCGTCTCCTCCCACCTCGAGCCCGACGTGAAGGAGGGCAGCGGCGGGCTGCGAGACATCCAGACCCTCGGCTGGCTCGCCTCCGTCGCGGGAGAGTCGGCCGACGAACCGACGCTCGACGGGGTCGGGCTGGTCCGCGGAGCCGAGCGGGAGGAGATCGAGGCCGCCGCGGAGTTCCTCACGCGCGTCCGGAGCGCCGTGCACCTTCAGACCGGGTCCCGGACCGACCGGCTGCTGCTCGATCGCCAGCCCGACGTCGCGCGCGAGATGGGCTTCACCGGTCGGCCGGGACTTCCCGCGGTCGACGGTCTTATGCGGCAGGTGTTCATCCATGCCCGGCAAGTCGAGCACGTCGTCGGGTGCGTGCTCGAGCGGTTCCTGGGAACGGAGGCTTCCGGCGGCGACCCCGAACCGACGCCCGAGGGCGTCCTCGAGGCGTTCGCCTCGGCGGCCGAGCAAGCAGGTGCGCTCTCACCCACCCTGCTCGACCGGATCGAGGCGATCGCGTTGCCCGAGCCCGTCGTGTGGACGCCACCGGTGCGCGACGCGTTCCTGCGGATCCTCCGCTCGCCGGGAGGGGGCGTCGCTGTGCTCGAGGCGATGGACCGCGTCGAGGTCCTCGAGCGATTCGTTCCCGCATGGGGACCGGTCCGCTGCCGCCCGCAGCGCGATCCCTACCACCGGTACACCGTGGACGTGCACCTGCTCGAGGCGCTCTCGGGGATCGCGCGCATGCTGGACGCGGCCGACGAGGGCACCGAGCCCGAGGACTCACTGGCCGCCGAGCTGCTGCCGCTGGTCGCCGATCACGACGGGTTGCTGCTCGGCGCGCTTCTGCACGACATCGGCAAGACGGGGGAAGGACGACACGTTCCCGTCGGAACGCGGATCGCCGCGGAGGCCTTGCGGTCGATGGAGATCGCCGAGCCGACGCGAACGCTCGCCACGTTCATGGTCGAACAGCACCTGCTGCTCCCCGACACCGCCACCCGTCGAGACCTGGGCGACGAGGACCTGATCCTGTCGGTCGCCGCCACGGTCGAGAGTTCGAACCGGCTCGCCGCGCTCTACCTGCTCGCGATCGCCGACGCCGGCGCGACCGGCCCGCACGCGTGGACCCCCTGGCGCCGGACGCTCGTGCGTGAACTCGTCCGCAAGGTCCGACACGTGCTCGAGCGGGGCGAGATGACCGCGGGCGCCGCCGAGCGGCTCGTCGACCGCTCGAACGCGATCCGCTCCCTACTCACTGCCGAGGACCCGGCAGGCGTGGAAGCGTTCCTGGAACGCATGCCGCCGACCTACCTCCTCGTCGTCGAGCCGGAGCACGCCGCTGCGCACTTCCGGTTGCTCGCCTCCCCGATGGGCGCGAACGAGGTCCGCACGCACGCCGAACCCGGTCCGCGTCCGCAGATCCACCGGCTCGCCGTGATGGCGGTGGATCGCCACGGACTGCTCTCGCTGGTGGCGGGCGCGCTCTCGCTCGCCGGGTTGTCGATCCTCTCGGCCCAGGTCTTCACGACCGAGGACGACGTGGCCGTCGATCTGTTCGAGGTCGAGGGTCGGTTCGAGGGTGACCTCGGGGAGGAACGTTGGCGCGAGTTCCGCTCGACCCTGCGCGCCGCGATCGAGGGACGAACTTCACTCGAGCACCGCGTCGCGGAGAAGCGGCGGCACTACCCGGTGCCCCGCCCGCGCACGCCGGTCGAGGTCACGGTCGACAACGCGGCCTCGGACTTCTTCACCGTGATCGAGGTGGGCGCGCCCGATCGCCTCGGCCTGCTCTACGACATCACCCGCACCCTGGCCGAGCTCGGCCTCGACGTGCACCTGGCCAAGGTCGCTACCTACGGCGAGCGGGTGATCGACGCCTTCTACGTTCGCGACACGATCGGACGCAAGATCGTCGAGGAAGCCGAGCGCGCGGCGATCGAGCGGATCCTCGCCGAACGCGCGGCGCCCTGAGCCGGCGACCCACCGACCATCGAGTCGCGCCTTGCGTCACTCCTTGGAGCGCAAGATGTGTTCGAGGCGCTTGGCCATCTGTGGACTGGCCCCGAGATCTTCGTGCTTGAAGTGATCGCGGTATGGCCCAGATACATTGCAGCACAACGGCACTCTAGCACTGGGTAGTGCTCCGTATCAAGCCTCCCGCGACCAGCGGTTACACATTTCTCGCGGCGCTGATGTTGCCCAAAGTGTTGCCTGATTGGCTTTAGTTCGTCCTCCGAACGATGTGTCGCCGAAGTCAGTTCGCCGCCCGATACAGGCGCCAGGTGTCCGGAACGCCTTTCAGCTCGTGCTCGCCAGCGTCCTCGAAGGCCAGCCCGGATCCGGCGACCAGGTCCTTGACCGTCTGCGAGACGAGCACTTCGTTCGGACCGGCGAGCGCCGCGACCCGCGCGCCGATGTGTACGGCGATACCTCGAACGTCATCGCCTGACAGCTCCACTTCGCCCGTGTGGCAGCCGGCTCGGATGTCCAACCCGAGCGAAATGACCGCCTCCACGATGGCCTCTGCGCATCGAACCGCGCGCGCGGGGCCATCGAAAGTAGCGAGAAGTCCATCGCCGGTTGTGTTTACGTAGCGTCCGCGGAACCTATCGATCTCTGCCTTCGCCTTCTCGTCGTGGACCGCTAGCAGCTCCTTCCATCGGGCGTCGCCGAGCTCGGCGGCCTTCTCGGTCGACCCAACGATGTCGGTGAAGAGAACCGTGGCGAGCACGCGGTGGGCATCCTTGGTTGCCCGAGTGCCCGTGACGAACGCCTCGATCTCAGCCAGGACCGACCCTTGGTCTCCGGCCCACGGGAAGGAGTCGATGCCGGGGAGCTCGACGAACGTCGCCCCGGCGATCCGGTCGGCGACGTCGCGGCCTCCCTCGATCGGGACGTCTCGATCCCCTGTCCGGTGCAGCACGAGCGTCGGCACATGGATCGCCGGGAGCATGCCGCGCAGGTCGAGCGTGGCCATCCATCGTGAATAGGCCTCTTCGGTTCCCGGACTCGCGCTCTGCCGAAGGAGCCGCGAGTACCAGCGGACCATGCGATCGTCGTTCGCCACCGAAGGAGCCAGCTCCCGGAGCCACCGGCGTGCGTATCCGTCCGTCCCCCAGAAGCTCTCGCGCTCGGAGGCCCACACATCCATGGCCGACGGCTCGTACCCCCACGGATAGTCGGGCGCTCTCAGCACCTTCGCCCGCGTCGCGTACAAGATCAGCGCGCGGGTGCTGTCAGGGTTCGCGGCCGCGAAAACGGATGCGAGCGCCGCACCATCGTCGCCGTGACCGAACAGGACCGCCTGCTCCGAGCCCGCCGCCTCCATCACGGCGCGGACGTCATCGATCCGCACCTCGAGCGTGAAGAGATCGAGATCGACGGTCCGGTCGGAAAGGCCGCTCCCGCGCTTGTCGAAGAGCAGCAGCCGCGAGAACGCGGAGAGCCGCTCGAGGAATCGGGCGCAGAGGGGGTTCTCCCATTGCAGCTCGACGTTCCAGATCCAGTCGCAGATGAAGACGAGATCGACCGGTCCGTCGCCGACGACCTGATAGGCGATGTGGACGTCCCCGCTCTTCGCGAACCGGATCTCAGGGATGTCGATGTCAGGTCACCAACCCGGTAGAGCCGCCCCGGTCGGGGACGCCCTTCAGCGCGTGCTCGCCTACGCCTTCGAACGAAAGACCACTGCCTGCGACGAGGCCCTTCACGGTCTGCGACACGAGGACCTCGTTGGGTTCTTCACGTCGTCAGTCTCGTTCGCGCTGGACGCCAGGTGCAAGTTGTTGCCCAGACTGTTGCCCAGTCCTCGGTCCCGCAAGAGGTCACATCTGCTTCATGCTTTGGAGCGCAAGATGTCTTCGAGACGCTTCGCCATCTGTGGACTGGCCCCGAGATCCTCATGCTTGAAGTAGCAGAAGACATCATTGCCGTTTGCGAGGGTCTCGCCGATCCGCTCGGCCCAGGCCGCAAGCTCCTCGTCGGTGTAGGCGGTCTTGCGCAGTCGCAGGAACCCGAACGGCTCCCAGGCGAGGTCGTCCTCACCGGGATCCTGTTCGTCGGTCTCCGCGACGCACCAGGCGACACCCTGGTCGAGGAGCAGCTCGCGCGCCGCGCGCCACGAGGGGTGGCGGAACTCGATCGCGCAGCGGGGTGCGGGGGGCAGGTAGCCGACGAAGGACTCGATCAGCGCGCGGTCGTAGTGCAGGCTAGGCGGGCACTGGAACAGCACGCAGCCGAGTCGGTCACCAAGCTTGCCCGCCACCTCGAGGAACGCCCGGACATCCTCGTCCGCGTCGTGGAGCTTTCGGAAATGGGTGATGCGCTGGTTGGCCTTCAGCGTGAAACGGAACTCCGGTGGGGTCAGCTCCACCCAGTTGGCCACCGTCTTCTCCGAGGGGAACCGGCGGAAGGTGTAGTTGATCTCGACCGAGTTCAGTTTGCTCGCGTAGTACGAGAGCATCTCCCGGTTCTTCAGCCCCTCCGGGTAGAAGACGTCGTGCTTCCACTCGTCGTAGCTGTACCCGGAGGTACCGAGATAGAGCGTGCCGGACATGGCAGCATGATGGCATGCCGTCGCCCGAACAGCGCATCTCGATCGAGACCCCCGCAGGCACCGTAGCCGGGGTCCTCGCCCTGCCGCGGGGCGCGGTCGCCCTCGTCGTGCTCGCGCACGGGGCGGGCGGGAACATGGACGGGCCGTTCCTGTCCGGGTTCACGCGGGCGCTGAACGCCGACGGGATCGGGACGCTCCGTTTCAATTTCCGCTACAGCGAGATCGGCAGACGCGCGCCGGACCCGGAGCGGACACTGCGAGCGGTGTGGATCGCCGCGTTCGACGAGGCGACGCGGCACGCAAAGCGACGCCCGGTGTTCGCCGGCGGGAAATCCCTCGGCGGAAGGATCGCTTCGATGTGCACCGCCGATGACGAGATCTCACCATCCGGGCTCCTGTTCCTGGGGTATCCGCTGCATCCGCCGGGAAAGCCGGAGAAGCTGCGCGACGCGCACCTGGGCGAGGTCGGCGTCCCGATGTTGTTCCTGCAAGGGACCAAGGACCCGTTCGCCAAGCCAACGATCCTCGCTCCGGTGCTGAGACGCCTGGGTCGTCGCGCCGAGCACGTGGAGATCGACGGGGGCGATCACTCGTTCCGGGTCCGGGGGGCCAAGCGCGACGATCGGGAGATCGGAGCCTCCCTCGCCGAGCCCGCGGCCGCCTTCATCCGGCGCGCGATCTGATGCCGCGGCGCAACCGGCGAGACCGCTCCTCGGACGCGCCGCCGCAACGACCGGAGCGCCGCTCGGATCCGCCGTCCTGGACGCTCGCCTCCGGCGAGGACGTGCGCCAGGTCGTCGGCGACAAGCCGTACCGGTGTCCGGGGTGCGACCACCAGATCCGCGTGGGATTGTGGCACCTGGTGGTGGTGCCTGCCGCGGATGCGGACGCACGGCGTCACTGGCACACCGAGTGCTGGCGCTCGGAGCTGCGCCGCACGGGCACCCTCTAGCGGGCTCCCCGGGGGGTCCCCTGGCCACGGCTATCATCGCGAGCGTGAGCACCGAGGCAGGAGGCGCGGCGGCGCGTGAGGTCCACGCGACGATGTGGGAGCAGCGCAGCGGGCGATGGGCCGCGTTGCTGGACGAGCCGTTCACCGAGGTCGAGGCCGACACCCGGGCCGGCTGCCTCCGCCGGCTCCGCGCCGTCGCGGGCGCGGCCATCCTGCTCGTCGAGGTGATCCCGCCGCTGGCCGGGGTCGCCGAGGCCGCGGCGATCCTGGGCTGGGACAAGCGTCGGGTGATCACCTACCTCGACCGCGGCGCGTTCCCGCAACCGCTGATCGCGCTGGCCTCGGGACGGATCTGGCTCCGCGAGGACGTCGAGTCGTTCGCGAACGCGTGGCACGAGAAGCAGGCTCGCCGGAAGGGTGAGCCCGATCCGGTCGCCGCGTCGCTCCGTCACCATCCCGCGGGGAGCGCGCGGGGGTGAGCCAACCGCGGTTGCTGTTCCTGATCCGGCACGGTCGGTCGGACTTCGATTCGAACGATCTCGGCGACGTCGGGCGCGGACCCCAATGGGACCCGCCGCTCGGCGAACGCGGACGCGAGCAAGCGGAGCTGCTGGCCAGGCGCCTGCTCCTGATGAACCCGCGCCCCGTTGCCGTTTACTCCTCCACGATGCGCCGGGCGCGCGAGACGATCGCTCCGTATCTGGCCCGCTCGGGGAGCGAGGCGACCTATCTCGACGACCTCGCGGAGGCGCATGTCGGGGATTGGGAGAACCGCGGGTTCGAGGAGCTGCTCGCGTCGGACGAGACCCTGTTGCACGCGTTCCGAACGGAAGACTCGATGTGGAGCACCGCCCCGGGTTCGGAACCGGTCGGAGATCTCCGCAGGCGGGTCGGCGACGCGATCGATCGCATCGTTGCCGCCCACCCCGATGGGAACGTCGCCGTCGTGTGTCACGGCGGGGTCATCAACGCCTACCTCGGTCCGCTGCTCGGTCTGACCGAGCAGGCGATGTTCTTCCTGCCGGAGAACACCTCGGTCAACACGGTGACCCTCGACGGCGAGGATCGGATCGTGCGGTTCCTCAACGACGTGCGACACGTGACGGAGCCGCGTCTGTACGACGACGACACGTGAGCTGCCGCTCCAGCCGGGGTGTGGCATGCTCGAGCCACGGGTGCCTTCCACCGATCCCGTACATCCGATCCAGGGGGCACCGATGAAGGCGATCGTCCAAGAGCGGTTCGGTCCACCGGACGTCCTGCAACTCGTGGACACCGACCCGCCCGAGGTCGGGGCAGATGACGTCCTGATCCGAGTGCGCGCGGCTGCCCTCAACCCGGCCGACTGGCACATCGTGCGAGGCGATCCGCTCGTCGCGCGCCTCATGGGGGTGGGGGTGGGGCTGACCAAGCCGAAGGCCCGGGTGGCGGGGAGCGACGCGGCGGGCGTGGTCGAGGCGGTCGGCGCGAACGTGCGCGGGCTGCGGATCGGCGACGAGGTGCTCGGCTTCTGTCGGGGCGCGTTCGCCGAGTACGCATGCGCCGCGGCGGACATGGTGGTGCCGAAGCCGGCGAGCCTGACCTTCGAGCAGGCGGCCGCGATCCCCATCGCGGCGACGACCGCCTTGCGCGGGATCCGCGACGTGGGCGCGGTGAAGGCCGGTCAGCCGGTGCTCATCAACGGGGCCGGCGGCGGGGTGGGCAGCTTCGCGGTGCAGATCGCGGCGGCGCTGGGCGCCGAGGTCACGGGGGTGTGCAGCACGCGGAACGTCGAGCTGGTGCGCTCGATCGGCGCCGCGCACGTCGTCGACTACACGATGGAAGACTTCACCGCCGGGCCGACGCGTTACGACATGATCCTCGACAACGTGAGCAACCTGCCCCTCGCCCAGCTGCGCAGGGCGCTCACGCCGAAGGGGACCCTGGTGCTCAACGGGGGCGGTTCGCCCGGTCACGTGTTCGGACCGATCGCCGCCATCCTCAAGGCGGTCGTGGCGAACCTGTTTGTCTCGCAGCGGTTGCGCCCGCTCCCGTCGAAACAGGATCGGGAGGAGCTGCTCGCCGTGACCGAGCTCGTCGACGACGGGAAGCTCACGCCGATCGTCGACCGAACCTGCTCACTTGCGGATACGGCCGAGAGCTTGAGCTATGTAGAGCAGGGCCACGCGCGCGGCAAGGTCGTCGTCACCGTGGCGTGAGATGAGCACAGGCAACTCCCGATTGGTGCCGTTGACTCGTGAAGCATCTTGAAGGCACAGAGCCGATCACGACCTCGATAGATATCAGAAGTAGTCAGTAACCGGCAGGAACAACATCGGTCACCCTCAAGGACCACGGTCGCGCCCTGACCGGCATCACGGGAGGCGTTGTTATGCTGCCCCGGCTCGCCCCGCGGGGCCAGCCCGGTGCCGCACTTCGTTCGTCGACAGATCGCCGAGAGGCCGACAGGAGGTCCGTCCGTGGCCGTGAAGTTCCTCTCCTCGGGATGGGCCGACGAGCTCAAGCGCCGGCTGAACGAGGATCCGGCCGTCGCGGCGGCGCTCGGTGACGCCTCCGTGACGATCCAGCAGACGATCGCAACCAACGACGGCTCGGTGGAGTACTGGCTGTCGGTCGCCGGCGGCGCTGTCGACCTCGGGATCGGATCGGTCGAGGCACCCGACGCAACGATCGTCCAGGACTACGCAACCGCGGTCGGGCTCGCGAAGCGCGAGGTGAATGCCGTCACCGCGTTCATGATGGGCAGGATCAAGGTGCACGGTAACGTGGGAACGCTCATGGGACTCCAGCCGGCCCTCGGCCTGTTGTCGGAGCACATGCTCGCGATGGACATCGAGTACTGATCGAGCGACGGCCCGCCTAGGAGGGAGGCGTTCCCTCCCGGTCGGGACGAGCGCGCAACACGATGAACGTCGCGCTCGCGCGAGCGAGCAGCCGTCCCTCGCCGTCTCGCACGTCCGCCTCTCCGTACCCCGTCTGCCGGCCAGCCTTCACCGCGCGACCGATCGCCCGTACGGGCCCTGCTTTGCCGGGCGCCAGATAGTTCACGGTGAGCGAGCCGGTGACGTGGCTGTTGCCCGGACGGTGGCGCGTGCGAACGGCCAGTCCCATCGCGGTATCCGCGAGCGTCGCGATCATTCCGCCGTGGAGGATGCCGAGCAGGTTCAGGTGATGTTCCTGCGTGTCGAGCTCGATCTCGACCTCGCCGTCCTCGACGCGGACGAGGGAGATCTGCGCCCACTCGTGGAACACCGAACGTGCCATCCGGTCCTCGATCTCCCGGATCGCCGCCTCGAGCCGCTCGCGTGCCGCCTGCTGCATACGGCGCGTAGTCTCGCACGCGGTCGCGGCCGCGGCCGCCGAGAGGAGGAACGATGACCCGGGCACGACCGCGCGGGCGGATGGCCGCTCTCGCGACGGCCGCGACGCTCATGCTCGCCGCCTGTACCCGAGGGTCGGCCCCCGAGCCCGCGACCTCGGCGCCACCGGGGGACTCCACCGCCGCTCCCGGCACCCTGACGGTGGCGCTCGTGCTCGCCGCCGGCGGAACGGATCCCGGAAGCGTGAACGCGTCCGCGATCGAGGGGCTCGATCGTGCCGTGGATGCGGGCGCGGTCGCACGTTCGGACACCGAGGTGTTCGAACCGAACGTCCGCGGTACCGATCGCCGCGCGGTACTTGCCCGGGCCGCTGACAGCGGTGCGCGTCTGGTCGTTGCGATCGGTCCCGCGTACTCCCGCGCGGTCGACCGCGTGCGCCGCGACCATCGCCGACAGCTGTTCGCCGTCGTCCAGGGCGACGCGGTGCCCGCGCCGAACGTCGCCAACCTCGGGTTCGCGGTGAACGAGGCCGGGTTCCTCGCGGGCGCGGCGGCCGCGATGAAATCGAAGACGGGCACCGTGGGGTTCCTCGGCGGACAGTCGGGCACAGGGCTCGTCGAGCGAGCGCAGTCCGGGTTCGAGGCGGGCGCGCGTGAGGTCGATCCCGACGTGGGCATCCTCGTCTCCTACCTGGGGACCGATCCCGAGGCGTTCGCGGACCCGGATGCCGGGCGCGCGGTCGCGGCATCGATGTACGCGAACGGCGCGGACGTGATCGCCCACTACGCGGGGGCGTCCGGCATGGGGTTGTTCGCCGCGGCCACGGAGCTGCAACGACTCGCGATCGGCTCGGACGTCGACGAGACGGCGCTCGTTCCGGAGGACGAGCAGGAAGTGATCCTCACCTCCGCGGTCGACCGGGTGGACGTCGCGGTCGAGGATGTCGTACGGGCGGCGGCTTCGGACACCTTCGTCGGTGGGTTCCACGCGTTCGGCCTGGCCGAAGGAGGCGTGGACTACGCGGTGAACGAGGTGAACGCGACGCCGCGGCTGCTCTCGGATGCGATGCGCCTGCGGCTGGACGAGCTCGCCGCACGCGTGGCGGCCGGCGAGATCGTCGTGCCGCTCGAGCCCGACGTCGAACCGGAGGTCCCCGGCGCTGTCGACCCGACGACGGGCCCGATACCCTCGGACGCCCCCGTGGCCACCCCCTCGTGAGCCGGATGCCCGGGTCGGCACCGTCGGGCGACGGTCGCCGGGACGCCCCGAGGGTTGCCATCGCCCCAGCTCGCCCGCACAATAGAGGCGATGCGAGGCGCCCGCGACGATCGCCGGTTTCCCTACTTCGGGCACAGCCCGGGGTAGGCGCCTGCCGCATCCACACCGCAGGGGACCCCGGGCCGACCGACCCGGGGTTCTTTCTTGAGCCCCGGACGTTCCATCGGAGCTGAAGACGAGGAGCAGGCAGATGGTCGTGGTGATGAAGTTCGGGGCGACGGACGAGCAGATCGCCGCCGTGGCAGAGATGGTCCGCGAGGCGGGCGGCGAGGCG
Source organism: Actinomycetota bacterium (assembly GCA_040881665.1). Taxonomy (NCBI): domain Bacteria; kingdom Bacillati; phylum Actinomycetota; species Actinomycetota bacterium. The sequence goes on along the minus strand of JBBECT010000005.1, from coordinate 542,290 downwards.
TTCGTCTCCCGGGGCACCGTGCACACGATCATCGGGCTCGTCGGCGACACCGCGCGGTTCCAGGGACTCGAGCTGCAGCAGCTCGAGGGCGTCGACCACGTGATCCAGGTCGGCAAGCCCTACAAGATGGTCGCGCGCGACCTGCACCCGGACACGACGACGGTGAAGATCGGGCACGTGCCGATCGGCCGCGACTCGTTCACGCTGATCGCCGGACCCTGCGCGGTCGAGAGCGAAGAGCAGGCTCTCGCCGCGTGCCGCGCCGCCGCCGACGCGGGGGCAACAGTCCTTCGGGGTGGTGCCTACAAGCCGCGGACCTCGCCGTACTCGTTCCAGGGACTGGGGGAACGCGGGCTCGCGATCCTGACGCAGGTGCGCGAGGAGCTCGGCCTGCCGATCATCACCGAGGTCGTCGACGCGCGGCACGTCGAGCTCGTCGCCCAACACGCGGATGCGCTCCAGATCGGGACCCGGAACATGCAGAACTTCGAGCTGCTCAAGGAAGTCGGGCAGGCGCGCAAGCCGGTCATGGTCAAGCGCGGCCTCTCGAGCACGATCGAGGAGTGGCTCATGGCCGCCGAGTACGTCGCGCAGCGCGGCAACTCGGAGGTGATCCTGTGCGAACGCGGGATCCGCACCTTCGAGACAGCGACGCGGAACACGCTCGACCTCGGGGGGATGCTCGTGGCGCAGAACGAGAGCCACCTGCCCGTGATCGTCGATCCGTCGCACGCGAGCGGCATCCGCGAGCTCGTCGCGCCGCTCGCCCTCGCGGCCGCCGCGGCGGGGGCCGACGCGGTGATGATCGACACCCATCCCGACCCCGCGAAGGCGCTCTGCGACGGACCCCAGGCGCTCACGTCCGAGGCGTTGAAGGAACTGGGCGATCAGCTCCGGGCGGTCAGCGGTGCGATCGGCCGGACCTGGGGCTGACCGAGGTCACGCGTTCCCGACGATCGGTGTGAGCTCGGCGATGTCGACCGAGCCACGCCATCGTTGCAGCGACTCGGCGGGAGGGCCCAATCGGCTGCGTCGCCGGTCGACGAGCGCCTTCGCAGCCTCCTCCCACTCGGGACCGACCAGGAGCCGGACAGACGCCGGGAACGCGTCGAGGGAGGTGTCGCGACCCTTCCGGCGGGTCACGACCTGCAGCTCCTTCACGCCGGGGATGCCGGGGATGCTCTGTTCCTGCGGGCCGCTCTCCTTCTGCGAGAGCAGCAGGATCTTGCCGTTCCTGTAGGCGAACCAGGCGGGCACCTGCCGGTGCGGGTCGCCCTCGACGCCGACCCAGATCACGTCCGACTTCTTCAGCCCCTCTTCGACCTCTTTCGGGAGTTTCGTGGGGGCCTGCTGGACATGGATCGGCACATCGATCTCGCCCACGATCTCGTCGTCGATCATGAACGACACGAGGTAGGTGCCGGTCTCGTCGAAGAAGGCGTCGTCGATCGTGTCGCCATAGACCGTGAGGTCCATCGAGCCGACCATCCGGCGCGCGTGAGGGCCGTGACGCCAGATCGTCCGTCCCGACGGACCGATGAACCGAACCTCCTCGTTCACGAAGCCCGTCGGAACCTTCCAGGCTCGGTAGATCGTGAAGGGGAGCGCGCGGCCCGGTTGGTTCAGCAGGTACACGCCGTCGGGACCGTTCTCCCCGTACACGCCGAAGACGCGCTGGTCGATCACTCCTGCGGCGACGAGCTCCCCTGCGGCCATCTCGGGCGCTGATGATAGCGGGTGGGGACCGCCCCGCCCGGCGAAGCCCCGGTCCCGGCTACGCGCTGCGGGCGAGCCAGAGGCGCGGCTCTTCGATCTCCGGCAACGAGGGCAGCGCCTCGCCCGAGGACCACATCGTCGTAAGCGTCGGCTCGTCGGTGAGCTCCACGACGGTGTCGCAGAAGACGCGGCCCTGCCGGTACTGGTCGCGTTTCATCTCGATACCGAGCAGCCGTTCGAACACCGGATCGTGCACCTCGGTCTCCCGGTAGCGCCGCATCGCCTCGGAGATCCGCGGGTAGCCGGCGAGCAGCTTGGCCCCGAGCACATGCATCACGTGGTCGCCGTAGCCTTCGGCCGCTGCCATGAACGCCTGGATCCGGCCGAGCTTCAGACGTTGCTCGTCGTCGAGCACGGTGCCGAACAGACCGTCGCCCTCCTCGACCGCGCGCCGCATCGCCTCGGGGTCGGCCGGGTCGATGCCGGCCATGCGCTCGCGCAGTTGATCCGCGTCGACCTCCATCGTCGAGAGGAAGTCGGCGAGCAGCTCGCGGAAACGCGGCGCCGCCCACGGCCGCGCGAACTCGAACCGGTGCGTGACCTCGTGGATCGCGATCAGGGTTCGGAAATCGGTGGGGGACAGGCTCCAGTCCTGTTCGAAGGCCGCGATGTTCGGAACCACGAACAGCAGCGCTCCCGGCTCGGGTCGCGGCACGGCGACGTCGTACTGACCGAGCACATGCTGTCCGAGGAAGCCGAGCGTCTGGCCGACCTGGGTTCCCATCATCAGGGGGGAGAACATCGTCACGGCTTGCTGCAACTGCTGCTCGAACCCCGGCGGCAGTTGCGACCGGAGTTCCTCGGGGAGTTGCGCGGCGAGATCGCCGCCGCCCTGTGCCGACGCGAGGGTCTCGGTGACGCGGCCGGCGGCCGGCTCGAGGAGCTCCCGCAGGCCGGTGAGGTTCTCCTCGACCCACGTCGCCCGGCGCACCGCGCGCACCTGCGCGACGTCGGTGGGGGCGTCGAGTCCCGTGAGCTCGGCGATCTGCAACTCGGCCACGCGGACCGCGCTCACGAACCCGGCGCCGTCTTCGTCGGTCGGTTCGGGGTCGGGCTTGCCTTCTTGCGCGGTGGCGATGCCGACCTGCCGGGCGAGCTCCCAGTTGATCGGCCCGTCCGATGCGGCCATGACCCGTTGGATCTCGCGGAACAGGGGGGTGTCGGCGAACGCGTCCGGGTCCCCGCCACCGAACCCGAAGCCACCGGATCCCGAGCCGCCGCCGCCGCCGTCCGCATCTCCCATACCGGCCATGCTAGGACAGACCCCGTAGCATGACGGCCGTGCCCGACCTGCTCATGGTCCGTGTCACGTCCGAGGTGCTCTCCGTCGACGAGGCGGTGCGCTTCGTTTCCGACCCCGCGGCGGGCGCGACCTGCGTGTTCCTGGGAACCGTCCGGCACCGATCCGACGCTGGCGAGGTCACCGGTCTTACCTACGAGGCCTGGGAGGACGAGGCACGCTCTCGCCTGGAAGCGGTGGGTCGGGAGATGCTCGATCGCTGGCCGACCACGGGGACGGCGCTGCTGCATCGGACGGGCTCGCTCGGGGTCGGCGAGATCTCGGTCGTGATCGCCGCCTCGGCGCCGCACCGGCCCGAGGCGTTCGAGGCGTGTCGGCACGGGATCGAACGGATCAAGCAGGATGTGCCGATCTGGAAGAAGGAGGCCCTCACCGGTGGCGAGGCGCATTGGGTGATGGGGTCGTAGATGGGACGCGACCTCGCGATCGATCTCGGGACGGCGAACACCCTGATCTACCGTCAGGGCGACGGGCTCGTGCTGAACGAGCCCGCAGTCGTTGCGCTCGATGGCAACACCGGCGAGGTCGTGGCGCTCGGGGAGGCCGCGTGGCAGGCGATCGGCGGGACGCGCGGAAGCGTCGTCGCGATGCGTCCGATGCGCCACGGCGTCATGACCGAGTACGACATCACCGAGAAGATGGTCAACGCGATGCTGCGTCGGATCGGACTGTCACGGTTCCCGCGGCCCCGGATCCTCGTATGCGTTCCGTCGTCGAGCTCACCGGTCGAGCGCCGAGCCGTCGAAGAAGCGATCGTGCGCGCCGGTGGGCGCAACGTCGTGCTCGTCGAGGAACCGCTCGCGGCCGCGATCGGATCGAACCTGCCGATCCACGAGCCGATCGGGAACCTGATCGTCGACATCGGGGGCGGGAACTCCGAGATGGCCGTGATCTCGATGGGTGGCATCGTGGCCGGATCGTCGGTCCGCGTCGGCGGGTTCGACCTCGACTCGGCGATCCAGGAGCACCTTCGCGCCGAGTACAACATCGCGATCGGCGAGAAGACGGCCGAGGAGCTGAAGATCGCGATCGGATCCGCGTTCCCCTTGCCGCAGGAGCGGGCCGCGATCGTTCCCGGCCGCGACCTGGGAACGGGCGGCACCGTCGAGCTGGAGATCAACGAACGCGAGGTGCGCCAGGCGATGGGCCCGCCGATCGCCGGAATCGTGGAGGCCGCTCGCGGGATCCTCGCCGCGGCGCCCGCCGAGCTGACCCACGACGTGCTCGAGACCGGCATCTTCCTCGCGGGCGGGGGAGCGCTGCTGCGTGGGATGGACATGCTGCTCGCCCAGGAGTGCGAGGTCCCCGTGCACGTGGCCGAGGACCCGTTGCAGACCGTCGTTCGCGGCGCCGGCGTGATGCTCGAGCATCTGTCGGACTACCAGAGCTCGTTCCAACTCGTTCGGCCCCGGTAGGGAGAGGCCGGGCTCAGCCCCCGAAGTAGCTCTCGAGCGCCCATCCGAACAGTCGTCCCCCGCCCACGACCACGAGCATCAGCACGATCGCCGAGATCGCGACCAACAGCAGGAGACCCAGCAGCCCGAGCAGTCGCGCGCGCAGCGGCGTCCTGATGACCGAGACGGGCAGGAACGTCGTGCCGGGGATCGCCGAGAGCCGAACCGTCCGGGGGACCGCCCCCGGGTCGGCCTCTGTGCCCCCCGCCACGGGGGCCCGCGGGACGTCGGTGCCTGTCACCTTCAAGGCCAAGACGTACACGAGCGCACCCGCGATCAGCGAGACCGCGAGCACAGCGCCTACCCACATCTCGTCGTCACCCTCCTCGTGCGGGCCCTAAGCCTAGCGGCACGGTCGGGCCCGGGAGCCCTTCCCGCCCAGAAGCACCGGGACGGATCGGTGCGGCCGGCCCGTACGATGGACGCCGATGCCGACCTCCCGGTTCCGAACGATGCTCGCCGCCCTGTGGGTCGTCGGCGTGCTCGCCGCCGCCTTCCTCGCGGGGTGGGTCCGCCTTCCGTACTACGCGATCGGTCCCGGCCCGGCGCGCGAGGTCCGCCCGCTGATCACGGTCGAAGGAGCCCCCGTGTACGACGCGCGGGGCCGGTTCGTGATGACCACGATCGAGGCCGAACAGCTCACGGCGATGGGTTCGCTGTTCGCGTGGATCGATCCGAACCTGGCCGTCGTCGACGAATCGGTGCTCTACCCGCCGGGCCTCACGGCTGAAGAAGAGGAGCGGCTCGCGATCTCCGACATGGACACCAGCAAGATCGACGCCACCTACGTGGTGCTGCGCGAGTTGATCGACTACCCGGAAGAGCGCGGGACCGGCGCGTTGATCCGCCAGGTCGTCCCCGATTGCTCGGCGGACGGTGCGCTGTTCCCCGGAGACGTCGTGACCGCGATCGACGGCCGGACGGTCGCCGATCCCCGCGCGGCGGGCGCCCTGATCGATGCCGCGGGTCCGGGCGAGGCCCTGACCTTCGAGGTGCGTGCGCTGGGAACCGACGTCCCCGAGCGCGTCCGGCTCGTCCGGGAGCGCTGCGGAGGCTCTCGGGATCCGATCGTCGGTGTCTCGATGGTCGAGGTCTTTCCGATCGACGTGGAGATCCGCAGCGGTGACGTCGGCGGTTCCTCCGCGGGGTTGATGTTCGCCGTCGCGCTCTACGATCTGATGACGCCCGGCGATCTGGCGGCCGGTCGGACGATCGCCGGGACCGGCACGATCGTTCCGAGCGGACGTGTCGGACCGATCGGTGGCATCGAGGAGAAGGTCGTGGCCGCCGACCGCTCGGGCGCCGAGGCGCTCCTGGTCCCGGCCGACGACTTCGCTGCTGCCCAGGAGGTCGCCCCCGACGGCCTCCAGCTCGTCGAGATCGAGACGTTCCGCGGAGCGCTCGACTACCTGCTCGAGACCGGCGGCCAAGCGCGAGTGGAGGACGCCGCCGCCTGATCGGCCCGGGGCGACCGCCGGATCGCGGTGGCTCCCACCGGACACCTGTTCCGCACGCCGGTGCTAGGCTGCCGCGCACCGGGTCCGGACGGCCCGGCATCCCGTCGACAAGTTCGGAGGTTGCCCCGGCTCGTGGTTCGCATCGCAGCTCAGATGCCGCGTCGACGCCGGATCGGTGTGTACGTCGTCGCCGCTGTGGCGATCACAGTCGTGCTGTTCACGGTCTTCTCGAGCCTGTGGGTCGACATCCTCTGGTACCGGGAAGTCGATCTCTCGCGGGTGTTCTGGACGACGATCCGGGCGCGCGGATCGCTCACCGTCCTGTTCGGTCTCCTCTTCTTCGGACTGCTCTACGCGAACCTGTTGATCGTTCGCCGCTTGAAGCCGCCGTTCCGAGCGATCACCGCGGAGCAGGAGATCTTCGAGCGGTACCGCCTCCAGGTCGAGCCGTCGCTGCGATGGATCCTCCCCACGCTCGCGGGCGTGATCGCACTGTTCGTCGGGGTCGCGGCGTCAACCCGGTGGGAGGTGTTCCTGCTGTGGCGGAACGCCGGCGATGCGAGCTTCGGGGTCGCCGATCCGCTGTTCGGGCGTGACCCGGCCTTCTACATCTTCTCGCTCCCGTGGTGGAAGTTCGTCCAGGGGTGGCTGTTCTCCGCGCTCGCGGGCGTCACGGTCATCACGGCCGTCGCCCACTACCTGTGGGGTGGGATCCGTCCGCAGGCTCCTGCGTTCGCGGACAAGGCGACGCCGCAGGTGCGCGCGCATCTGTCGACGCTGCTCGGTCTGATCCTGGTCGTGAAGGCGTGGGGCTACTACCTCGGCACGTTCGATCTGCTCGTGTCCTCGCGTGGGGTGGTGACCGGCGCGTCGTACACCGACGTGAAGGCGCAGCTCCCGGCGTTGCGATTGCTCACCTTCATCGCGCTCGCCTGCGCGGTCCTGTTCTTCGCGAACATCTGGAGGAAGAACTGGGCGTTGCCGGTGATCGGCGTCGGTCTGCTCGCTCTCGTGTCGATCGTCGCAGGGGCGCTGATCCCCGCCGCCGTGCAACGCTTCAGCGTCGATCCCCAGGAGCTGCAACGAGAGCGCCCGTACATCGAAGACAACATCGAGTTCACGCAGCGCGCGTTCAAGATCTCGCCCGACCGTGACATCGCGGTGTCGGAGCGCCCGGTCGAGTCCGAGGTGCGACCCGAGCAGATCGAGAGCAACGCTACGACCGTCTCGAACATCCGGTTGTGGCGCCCCGAGCCGACCCTCCAGGAGGTCTACGGAACGCTCCAGCGGATCCGCCAGTACTACGACTTCCTCGACGTCGACGTGGACCGCTACGAGATCGACGGCGACCGCCGGATGACGATGCTGTCGGTGCGCGAGATCGATCAGGCGGGGATCCCCGAAGGGGGACGTACCTGGCAGAACACCCACCTCGTCTACACGCACGGGTTCGGGGCCGTGGCGTCCCTGCCGAACTCGGCGACCAGCGAGGGTCTGCCCGTGTTCACGCTCCGCGACATCCCACCGATCGGTGACCCTCCGCTCGAAGAGCAACCACGGATCTACTACGGCGAGAACGACGACGCCGCCCCGTTCGTGGTCGTCGGCACCCAAGCCGACGAGCTCGACTACCAGGGAACGACCGACGGAGCCGACGAGCAGGTCACCTACCGGTACGACGGCACCGGCGGCATCCAGATGGGGAACCTGCTGCAGCGCGCCGTGTTCGCCTACCACTTCCGCGATGTGAACCTCGTGCTGTCGGGCCTGATCGACGGCGACAGCCGGCTCATGATGTATCGCGACATCCGTGAGCGGGCGAGCCGCGCGGCTCCGTTCCTCGAGTTCGATGCCGATCCGTACGCCGCGGTGATCGACGGGCGCGTGCAGTGGATCTGGGACGCCTACACGACGAGCGCCGACTATCCCTACTCGCAGCGGATGGACCTGGCGGGTCCGACCAAGGACGCCCTGCGCGGCACGGCCAACTACATCCGGAACTCGGTGAAGGTCGTCGTCGACGCCTACGACGGGACGATGACCTACTACGTCGTCGACCCGGAGGACCCGATGATCCAGGTGTGGGGCCGTGCGTTCCCCGACCTGTTCACGCCGGGATCCGAGGCGCCCACCGAGCTCCGCGAGCACTTCCGCTATCCCGAGAACCTCTTCCAGGTCCAGGCCGAGCAGTTCGCCGACTACCACGTCGACGACCCCGACGTCTTCTATCAGAAGCAGGACTTCTGGCAGATCGCCCAGGACCCCTCGGGGGTCGACGCCGCCGGGACCGCCCGGCCCCCGCTGGATCCCTACTACGTGCTCATGACGCTTCCCGACGAGGAGACCGAGGAGTTCGCGCTGATCCTGCCGTTCACGCCCGAAGGGCGACAGAACATGGTGGCCTGGATGGCGGCGCGGTCCGACCCCGACGACTACGGGGGGCTGATCAGCTACGAGTTCCCGTCGACCCGGAACGTGGAGGGACCGACGCAGATCTTCGCGCGGATCAACGCCGAGCCGCGGTTCTCCGCGCAGCGCACGTTGCTGACCTCGGCAGGATCGGACGTGCTCTTCGGCGACTTCCTCGTGATCCCGATCGAGGACTCGATCCTCTATGTGCAGCCGGTCTACGTGCAGGCCCGGCAGGAGAACTCGATCCCCGAGCTGACGTTCGTGCTCGTCGGCAACGGCACCCGGATCGGATTCGGAGACACGCTCGAAGAGGCGTTGACCGATTCCTTCGTCGGCCAGACCGACGGGAGCGAGGGTGAGGGTGAGGCTCCCGAGGGCGGCGGGCAGCAGCGGCTGGCCGAGCTGATCACCGAGGCCCTCGCGCGCTTCGCGGCGGCCGACGCGGCGCTCGAAGCGGGCGACCTGGCTACGTACGAGTCCGAGATCGACGCTGCCCAGGACCTGGTCCAGGATGCCGACGAGCTCGCCCAGCGGCTGCGTGAGCGCGGCGTCGACGTCGGCGGACTCGGCGAACCCGCGCCGGCACCGGAGCCCTCCGCGACCCCGACGGTCACGGCGAGCCCGACGGAAACCCCGACGCCGTAGGTCTCCGCCGTGGAGCCGGGCGGCGAGGTCGCTGGACACGGCGTCGCGTTCCGCGACGCGGCGCGATTCTGGATCAAGCTCGGATTCATCAACTTCGGCGGCCCGACCGGGCAGATCGCGATCATGCACGAGGAGATCGTGCACCGTCGCCGCTGGGTCGGCGAGGGACGGTTCCTCCACGCGCTGAACTACTGCATGCTCCTGCCCGGTCCGGAGGCGCAGCAGCTCGCGATCTACGTCGGGTGGTTGCTGCATCGGGCGAAGGGAGGTCTGGTCGCGGGGATCGCCTTCGTCCTCCCGAGCTTCTTCTTGCTGCTGGCGCTGTCGTGGGTGTATGCGGTGCACGGCGACATCGTGTGGATCGCCGGCATCTTCTCGGGGCTGGCCGCGGCGGTGGTCGGGATCATCGTCGTGGCGACGATCCGGATCGGCTCCACAGCGCTCGCGAACCCGCTCATGGTCGCCGTCGCGGGAGCGGCGTTCATCGCGATCTTTCTTCTGCACGTGCCGTTCCCGCTGGTGGTGATCGGTGCCGTCGCGCTCGGCCTCGTCGGCGACCGGGTCCGTCCGGACCTGTTCGAGGTCGGTGTCGAGCGCGAGCTGGAAGATGACGAGCAGGCGGCGATCCGCGACGATGCCGAGGCGGGCGTGCACGCGCGACCGAACATCCGGCGGTCGATCGTGGTGCTCGTGGTCGGACTTGCCGTGTGGTTCCTCCCCTTGCTCGCCGTCGCGTGGTGGAGGGGGACCGGCGACACCCTTACCGAGCAGGCGTGGTTCTTCAGCCGGGCTTCGTTGATCACGTTCGGTGGTGCGTACGCGGTCCTCAGCTACATCAACCAGGCCGCCGTGCTGCAGTACGGGTGGCTGCTGCCCGGGCAGATGGTCGTGGGCCTCGGGCTCGCGGAATCCACGCCCGGTCCGCTGATCATGGTCGTGGAGTTCGTGGGTTTCGTCGGCGCCTACCGGAACCCGGGAGATCTCGATCCGGTCGTCGCGGGGGCCCTCGGAGCGTTCGTCGTGGTGTGGGCCACGTTCGTCCCGTGCTTCCTATGGATCTTCCTCGGGGCTCCCTACATCGAGCGCCTCCGCGGCAACCGGAGGTTGGGCGCGGCCCTGCAGACGGTGACCGCCGTGGTCGTCGGGGTGATCGCGAGCCTCGCCCTGACCTTCGCGTTCACGACCCTGTTCGATCGCGTGCGAGCCGTGGATCTCGTTCGGGGTCCGGTTCCGATCCCCGTGGTGTCGAGCGTCGATCCGTTCGCGGTCGCCGTCGCGGTCGCGGCGTTCGTCGCGATGCGCCGGTTCCACGTCGGGGTGGTTGCGGTGGTCCTGGCCGCCGGCTTCGCGGGGCTGGTGGTCGAGGGTCTGCTCTAGGTACACGGATCCGGACCGTCCCCCGAAGGAACGTGAGCGGAGCGCGGCCTCGGGGTAGCCTTGGTCGTCGAACGGGAGGGACGGCGATGTCGGCGGGGATGACCTGGAGCAAGCGTCCGGCGAAGTGGCTCCGTTACACGGCGCTGTTCGAGTTCGCGATCGCCGCCTTCGTGGCCGCGATCGGACTCTCGATCCCCGAGGCGCGGACCTCGATGCTGATCACCGCCGGGATCCTGGTGCTCACGGGCATCGGCTTGTTCGCGTGGGGTCGCTCCGCGTCCCTGACCTACGAGCGCGCGCAGCAGATCCGGACGACCGGCATCGCGAGCCGTGCGGCGATCGTCTCGATGCGTCAGACCGGGATGTCGATGAACGACCAGCCGCAGATCGAGCTGGAGCTTCGCTACGACGTCCCCGGAAAGGGAACGCACACGACGACGCGCAAGGAGTACGTCCCCCTGATGCTGCTCGGAACCCTGACGAGCGGGACCCCGCTCCCGATCAAGGTCGACCCGACCGACCCGACCCTGGTGGCGATCGAATGGGAGCTCACCCGCGCAGCCGCCACGTCAGCGACCGCCGGATCGCCGTCCGCGGCCGGCGCCGACGCGGCCGAGCCGGGCCCGATGCTCACGCTCGGGGGAGGGGCCGGGGTCGGAGGGATCCCCGACGCCGCCGAGATCGAGCGGGCACGAACCCGGTTCCGCGCGACCGGGATCGACGGGACCGCCGTGTTGAGCGGGTGTCAGCTCACCGCGCTCGAAGTGGCCGACAACAAGGTCTTCCAGGTCACGATGACGGTTGACCTCCCCGGACGCGATCCGTATGTCGTCACGCACATGGCGTTGATCCCCGAGCCGCACGTCGCCCGGATGGTCGTCGGTTCGACCCTACCCGTGAAGGTGGATCGCGACGATCCTCAGACCGTGATGCTCGACTGGGACCGTCCCTGACGGGCGAGAGGGGATAGGAGTTCGGGCAGAACGAACTCCGCCCCGGACGTGGTCCGTGACCTTGGCCAGCCGTCAGGCCTATTGCCATCGTCCCCGTGACAGTGCTTGACTCCGCGACACCATCGCCCCCAAGGAGTCCGGTATGGCCCTGCGTTCCGGCCGTCGCGTGATGCTCGCCCTGGCCATCCTGCTGATCGGCGGGGGAACGTTGGCCGGGCCCGCCACATCGGGCGCCGCAGCGCCTCCCCAGGCCGATCCGGTGATCACAGCGGTCGGTGACATCGCGTGCCAGTCGTTCAGCCAGAGCGATGGCGAGGGAGCCTGCCGATCGGACGAGGTGGCGAGGCTGATCACCGGCCTCGCGCCCGACGCATTTCTCGCCCTGGGGGATCTCCAGTACAACAACGGCAAGCTGGCGGAGTTCGAGCGGGTCTACGACCTCCAGTTCGGACATCTGAACTCCATCACGCTGCCGACGCCCGGGAACCACGAATACGGCACCGAGGGTGCGCAAGGGTACTTCGACTATTTCGGCGACAGCGCACATGGGCCCGAGGGCTACTACTCGCTCGACGTTGGCGCCTGGCACATCGTGTCGCTGAACTCCGACATCTGCCGCGACGACCCGGGCTGCGGTCCGGGCACACCTCAATACGAGTGGCTCGCGGACGACCTCGCCGCCAATGACGATGCGGCATGCACCTTGGCGTTCCAGCATCATCCGACGTTCGACTGGCGACAGTGGCAAAAGTTCGTCGACCCGAACGACCCGCGACCGAACGGTGGTTCGGAGAACGAGATGTACTTCGACATGTGGAGGCTGATGGACGGAGCCGGCGTGGACGTGATGCTCGCGGGTCACAACCACATCTATCACCGCTGGGCGCCACAGTCGGCAAGCGGTACACGCGATGTGGACGGCATCCGTCAGTTCACGATCGGCACCGGCGGTCGCTCGCTCTATCCCCTGGGCAAGAAGCCGCGGCCGGCCAACCTGCTGGCGGTCCAGAACAAGGCGTTCGGGGTGCTGCAGATGACCCTGCACGAGAGCGGCTACGACTACGAGTGGGTCGGGCTACCGACCGATCGGGTGTTCCGCGACCGTGGGTCGTTCGCCTGCAGGTGACGCCGGGCCGGTGTGAAGTCGCGGTCAAAGCGTGCGTCAGCCCAAGGCCATGCCTTCGCCGGAGTTCGACGACGAAGGATCGGGCAGTCGCATCATCCGGAACCCGTTGGCCAACCCGAGGAGCGCGGCCAGGAGCGGAACGAGGAGCGCCACCTGGAGTGCGATCGGGCGTGCGTCCGTGTTGATCCGGACGATCTCGGTCTGGACGTCCTGGGGCTGACCGACGAGGAGTTCCTCGAGTTGTGTGTTGCTTAAGATCTGTGCGTCCTCCTCGAGACCGTCCGCGACGCGCTGCTGATCGGCGGGAGAGAACACGTCGCTCGACTCCGCCATGTTCGTGAAGGTGAATGCGAGGGTCCCCAGCATGATGGCTCCTGCGAACGCCAGGCCAAACGAGAGCCCGAACGAGCCGCCCGCCGAGTTCACGCCTGCGGCCTCGCTCACCCGCTCCTCATCGATCGGGGACAAGGAGTAGTTGTTGAGCTGGGAGACCAGCAGGCCCAGTCCGGCACCGGCGATCACCAACGGGACCAGAAGGGACCAGCCTGACACGCCTCGAGGCACGATCGCGATCAGCAACACGATGCCGATCGAAAGGAGCGCGAAGCCCGATCGGATGATGCTGCTCGGACGCCGTGCTCCAGACCTCTTGCCGGCGAGCAGTGCCACCCCGAACATCGTGAGCGAGAGCGGAGCCATCGATAGACCTGTCTGCATCGCGTTGTACTCGAGCACCATCTGCAGGAAGATCGGTATCGCGATCATCGCGCCGCCAAGCGCGATCTGCTGGAGCATCTGCCCGGTGACCCCCAACCGGAACATCTTCGATCTGAACAGATCCGGGTCGATCAACGCCGGCTCACCGACACGCTTGCGACGGACGAGCCAGTAGCCGAACGATCCCAATGCCACCGCGCCGGTCACCACGAGTGCTGCGACCGACTCCCCGCCTTCCTGCCACACGAGGATGCCCAGAACGAGGCCGCCCATGCCGAGCACGGAGAGGACTGCGCCGATCCCGTCGATGCGCCGAAGTCCTGTGAACGGAACGTCGTGCACGCGACCGATCCCGGAGAGCACGACCGCGATGATCACGACTTCGAGCAGGAACCCGACGCGCCACGAGAGGAACGTGGTGATGAAGCCACCGAGCAGGGGGCCGACCGCCGCTGCGATCGCTGCCGAGGCACCGACCATGGCATAGACCCGCTTCTGGGCCGGCCCTTCGAAGTTCCCGTGGATGAGGGATTGCATCGCGGGCAGCAGCAACGAGGCACCGAGCCCACCGATCACGGCCCAGAAGACGATGATCGCGGTCACGTCCTGAGCGAGCGTCATCGCCAGCCCACCGATGGCGTACGCGATCAGACCGAGAACGTACGCCCTCTTACGGCCGATGAGGTCGCCGACCTTGCTGCCGATCAGGATGAACGCCGCCGAGACGAGTGCCTCGAGCGCGATCGCCGACTGGACGCCGCTGACGGTCGTGCCCAGGTCGCGAACCACGGCCGCGATCGACACGTTCATCAACGAGGTATCGACGACGAGCACGAACATCGCCATCGCGAGCAGCATCGCGAGCCGCTGGTCGAACACGGCCTTTTCGGCGGCGCCAGCTGTTCCCTCGCTCACCCGAGATCCTCCATCCCCACGTCGTGACGACCCCTGCAGCGCAGTCGGTGCCTTCTGTCGTGCGACACCCTATCCCACACTTGATGCGGCCTGGATCGGAGCTCCGGACCCCGGGAGCGGGATCTGGGGGAGGTTTCACCGTGCCCTTTCTCCTAACCGTCGGCCGGCGGAGGAGCCTTTGCTATCCTCGGTCTGCGGGGTGGAGCAGTCTGGTAGCTCGCTGGGCTCATAACCCAGAGGTCACAGGTTCAAATCCTGTCCCCGCGACGAGATCGACGGGCGACCCCTCACGGGTCGCCCGTTCGCGTTGGTGGCGCGTCGACGACCCCTCGTGCAGCCCCCGGGGTAGGATTCGCTCGGCGCTCGCACGCACAACCCGTCCAGGAGGGGAGTCGAGATGGCCGATCGCGACCTCGCGAAAAAGCTCGGTAACGTCCCCCTGTTCGGCGCCCTCAGCAAGCGCGAGATCGGCGTCATCGCGAACGCGGCGAACGTTTCGTCCCACCGCGATGGGAAGGTCCTCGCACGCGAAGGCGACGCCGGTGTCGGGCTGTTCGTCCTCCTCGAGGGAACGGCCGACGTGACGATCGGCGGTCTGTCACGCGCGAGGCTCGGCCCGGGAGATTTCTTCGGAGAGATCGCGCTGCTCGATCGCGGGCCTCGTTCGGCGAGCGTCATCGCGACCTCGGACGGGCGGACGGCGGCGATCTCTGAGTGGGTCTTCCGCGGGTTGCTGCGGCAGCATCCGACGATGGCCATCAGGACGCTCGAAGTGCTTGCGGAACGCGTCCGTTCCGCGACGAACGACACGATCGCCTGACCGGGTGCCGTTCCTCGATCGTCCCGACGGCGCCCGCCTGTACCACGAGCTGCACGGTCCGACGGATCGTTCCGCGCTGGTGTTGCTCGAGGGTATGGGCGGCGACATCGCGGGCTGGCGGCGCAACGTTCCCCACCTGGCCGTCGATCATCGCGTCGTCGCGTGGGACCTCCGCGGGAACGGACGCTCGTTGCTCGGCACCGTTCCGGAGGACGTCCCGATGGGCATCGAGACCTTCGTCGACGACACCCTCGCGCTCCTCGACGAGCTCGGGATCGAGCGCGCGCACCTGTACGGGCAGTCGTTCGGCGGCATGATCGCGCAGGAGTTCGCTCTGAACCATCCCGGCCGTGTTCGCGCGCTCGTGCTCGCGGCGACCCATGGGGGGCGTGCGCACCTCGTCCCGGTGCCCGCCAACCGACGGACGGCACCGAATGACCGGCCCTGGATCACGCTGTACGCGCCGGGCTTCCCGGAGGCGCACCCCGAGCATGTTGCCGGCGACCTTGCCTCGGGGACCGGGCAGGAGCCGGTCGCCCGTCGCCGACAGTGGGAGGCGATCCAGACCTTCGACAGCTTCGACCGGCTCGGATCGATCCACGCTCCGACGCTCGTGCTGCACGGCGCGCAGGATCGCATGATCGATCCCAGGAACGCGCGGCTGCTCGCCGAGCGGATCCCCGGTGCGCGGCTCGAAACCCTCGAAGGGGCGGGGCACGTGTACCACTCGGAACAGGCCGATCGATCGGACGCGCTCGTTCTCGCGTTCCTCCGGAGCCACGACGATGCCTGAGGACGCCGGCGCGTCCCCTCCGGCGGCGGCCCTCGAGCTCGCGCGACGCAGGGATGAACATCGCGCGGCGAAGGAGTTCGCGGAGGCCGATCGGTTGCGGGACGAGCTCGGGGCGCTCGGCTGGCGGGTCGTCGACACCCCGGAGGGCACCCGACTGGAATCAGCCGCCGGAGTCGCTCCGACGCCCGACCCCCCGCGACGCCCCGAGGACATCGCATCGGTGTTGTCCGAGCCCACGACCGTCGACGCCTCGGTGCACTGGCTCGTGGAGGGTTGGCCGGAGGACGTCCTGCGCGGGATCGAGAGCGTGCGGCGGTTCGAGCCGGCACGGCGTGTTCAGCAGGTCGTCGTTGACGTCGCCGGAACCGACCCGTCGGTGTGGCCCGCCGACGTGGAGACGATCCGGCTCGTGGAAGGAACCGGGTGGGCGACCGCTCGCAACGCGGGGTTGCGCACCTCACGCGGTGAGGTCGTGCTCGTGCTCGACGGATCGGTGGAGGCGACGGGAGACGTGCTGGGTCCCTTGATCGACGCTCTCGCCGATCCGGGCATAGGGATCTGTGGACCGTTCGGGATCGTGACGGAGGATCTGCACGAGTTCCACGAGGTCTCGGATCCGCAGACCGGTCCCGATGTCGACGCGATCGAGGGCTACCTGTTCGCCGTGCATCGCTCGATGCTGGCGGAGGCCGGTCCGCTCGACGAGCGGTTCCGCTTCTATCGCAGCTGTGACATCGACTACTCGTTCCGGGTGAAGGACACGGGCCGGCGTGCCGTCGTCGTTCCCGTGCCGGTGCGCCGGCACGAGCACCGGATGTGGGCTGCGACGCCGCCCGAGCGTCGGGACCAGCTCTCGAAGCGCAACTTCTATCGGTTCCTCGAACGGTTCCGCGGCCGGTTCGACCTGACGGTGGCCGGGACCCGCCCCCAGCACGGATCCGACGATGGGTCGCAGGCGCCCGGGTGACATGCGCGGGGCATCGGCGATACTGGGCCGGTGGGCGAAACGACCAAGACCGACGCGATCGACGAGGCGGCGCTGACCGCGCGTTTCGAGCGCGACGTCACGCCGTTGCTGCCGAACCTGTACTCCTCGGCCTTGCGGATGACCCGGAACCCGGCCGATGCCGAGGACCTCGTACAGGAGACGATGCTCCGCGCATACCGGGGCTTCTCCGGATTCACCGAGGGAACGAACCTCAAGGCCTGGCTCTACCGGATCCTCACGAACACGTTCATCAACACCTACCGGAAGAAGCAGCGCGAGCCGCAGACGGTGCAGAGCGACGAGGACGTCGAGGACTGGTACCTCTACGACCGCCTCGCTGCACGGTCCACGGAGGCGTCGGCCGAGGCCGAGGTGCTCGAGGCCATGCCCGACGAGGACGTGCAGGCCGCCCTCGAGGCGCTGCCGGAGGGGTTCCGCCTCGCGGTGCTCCTGGTCGACGTGGAGGGCTTCTCCTACAAGGAGGCCGCGGAGATGCTCGGGATCCCGATCGGCACGGTGATGTCGCGCCTGCATCGGGGAAGAAAGGCCTTGGAGAAGGCGTTGTGGGAGACAGCCAAGGAGCGCGGGATCGTCGATGACTGATTGCGAACAGGCACTGCGGGAGATCGAGGCCTACCTCGACGGGGAGCTCGCGTCGGACAGCATCGTCCAGCTCGAGGTCCATCTCGAGGACTGCCCCCCGTGTTCGGGTCGAGCCGATTTCCAGCGCCGGCTGAAGGTGCTGATCGCCGGCAAGTGCGCCGGTCCCTCGCAGGTCCCTGCGTCGCTCCGGGCTCGGATCGACACGATCCTCCACCCCGATCCCTCCGCCGACTGACGCGCATGTACCCTGGCGTCGCCTCCCCGAACCGGAGGTTGTCGCGCGGCGAATCACGGGCGAGGAGGACCGCCCGTGAAGGGAACCCGCCCCCAGAAGCTGCCACCGCCGTCCAAGCCGAAGGGCGTCGACGGGCGCGTCTGCGCCGAATCCTCCTGCACGACCCGCCTCTCGCAGTACAACGCGACCGATCGGTGCTGGCACCACACCGAAGCCTCCTACCCCACGTTCCGCGGCAAGCGGTTCACCGAACCCGGCGGCGCCTGACCTCGCGGCTCCCCACGGCTCGGACGCACTAGCATCCCCGATGCCACGGGCTCGAACGGCCCGAGACCGATCGCACGAGGGGGCGGGCAGATGACCGGGGAGTACGGAACGGAACCTGGGAGTGTGGGCACATCCCGACGACGAGACGTATCTGTCCGCCGGCCTCATGGCCTCGGCCGTGGACGCGGGTGAACGCGTCGTCTGCGTGACCGCGACACGAGGTGAGGAAGGGTCCTTCGACGAAGAGCGCTGGCCTTCCGACCGCATGGGACGGATCCGCGAGGGCGAGTTGCTCCGCTGCCTCGAGATCCTGGGGGTAACCGACCATCGGTGGCTCGACATGCACGATGGAACCCTCCCGACCGAGGACGCATCCTCCGCCGTCGACAGGATCTTCATGGAACCGGGAACGCCGCCCGTGACGCCCGCCTCCGACCTCGAGATCGAGCTTCGGCTGTCTCCTGACGCGCTCGAGCGCAAGGTGCGCGCCGTCGAGCAGCACGTCAGTCAGGTCGAGCCGATGACCGCGATGCTCGGCCGGCGGGTCCTCTTCGACTCGCAAGACGGCGAATACTTCCGCCTCGCCGCTCGTAAGGATCCGGTGTGAGCCCGGCCGCCTCACCGACGCCGCCGGGGCGGGTTGCGGACCTGGACTGGGATGCCGAACGGGCCGAGGCGTTCGCGGATCAGGCGGTCGGCATCTGGCGCGAGTACCTCGAACGGTTGCCGTCCCTGCCGATCTCGCGGGGCCACACCGCGGACGAGGTCCGGGCGGCGATGGCGATGGAGGTTCCCGACGACCCGATGCCCGACGAGGAGCTGCTCGCCTTCCTGCGGGCGGCGGTGCTCGAATGGTCGGTGTACGCGGGCCATCCCGGGTTCATGGCGTACGTGACGGGGGCGGGGACCGTGCCCGGCGCGGTGGCGGACCTGCTCGCCGCGGGCGTGAATATGAACGTCGGAGGCTGGCTGCTCTCCCCGTCCGCGACCGAGATCGAGCGGCAGCTGATCCACTGGCTCACCGGGGTGTTCGGGCTTCCGGAGGGGGCCGGGGGACTGCTCGTGTCGGGCGGGGCGATGGCGAACTTCGTGGCGCTGAAGGCGGCGCGCGATGCCAAGGCGGGCTGGGACGTGCGCCGCGAGGGGGTGGGCGGGCCCGGCCGGCCACCCCTGGCGATGTACCTGTCGAGCGAGACCCACGTCGTCAGCCAGCGGGCATCGGACATGCTCGGGCTCGGGTGGGACGCGATGCGCTCGATCCCGGTCGATGACCGGTACCGGGTCGATACGGACGCGCTCAGCTCGGCGATCGCCACCGACCGGAACGACGGCGTGCGCCCGATCGCGATCGTGGGTTCGGCGGGCACCGTCGCCACCGGCGCGGTGGATCCGCTCGACGAGCTCGCGGACCTGTGCGCCGCCGAGGATCTGTGGTTCCACGTGGACGCGGCGTACGGAGGACCCGCAGTCCTCGCCGACGACCTGCGCCCGGTGTTCGCCGGCATCGAACGCGCGGACTCGATCGCGTTCGATCCGCACAAGTGGCTGTACACGCCCCACTCGGGCGGCTGCGTGCTGCTGCGTGACGAGGGGTTGCTCGGGGCGTCGTTCGCGGTCGACGCGTCGTATGTGCGACAGGACAAGGAACGCACCGGCGCGGGGATCGACTTCGCACGGATGGGGCCCCAGTTCAGCCGCGGCTTCTGGGCGCTGAAGGTCTGGGTGTCGTTGCTCGCGCACGGACGAGACGCCTATGCCCGCCGGATCTCCCACGACGCCGAGCTCGCGCGCTACCTGGGTGCCCTCGTCGAGGCGAGCGACATGTTCGAGCTCGCCACGCCCGTCTCGTTGTCGATCTGTTGCTTCCGGTACGTCCCGCCGGATCTGACGCGCGGACCGGCGGACACCGGCGTCCGTGATGCCTACCTGAGTGAGCTCAACGAACGGATCATGTCCGACCTGCAGCGTGACGGACGTGCGTACTGCTCGAACGCCGTTCTGGGCGATCGCTTCTGGCTCCGCGCCTGCATCGTCAACTTCCGCACCGAAGCGGAGCATCTCGACCGCCTGTTGGAGGTCGCGGCCGAGCTCGGATCCCGCCTCGATGCCGAGCTGCGACCCGCCTCGCTCGGCGGGACGGCGTGAGCCCCGGACCGGTCGCCCTCCTCGGCTCGGGCGAGTTCCTCCCGTGGACCGAGCCGGTCGATCGAACGCTCCTGGACGCGGCGACCGGCGGCGACCGCGTGCTCATCGTGCCGACGGCGAGTGCGCCCGAGGGGGACGCCGTCTTCGGAAGCTGGGGCGACCGCGGTGTGGAGCACTACTCCTCGCTCGGTGTACCGGCCGAGGTGGTTCCGCTGCGCACGCGGGAGGACGCGGACCGCTCGGAGCTCGTATCGGCGCTCGATCGCGCTTCGCTCGTCTTCCTCTCGGGAGGAAACCCCGCCTACCTGGCGTCCACCCTCCGGGACACCGCGTGGTGGGCGGCGCTGCTCGAACGGTTCACGAGCGGAACCGCGATCGCGGGATGCAGCGCCGGCGCCGCAGCCCTGCCCGAGCGCGCTCCCGACACGGCCGTCTCGGGCCTGGGCCCGGAGCTGTGGCGGCCGGGGCTGGGGTTCGCGGACGCTGCCGTGATCGGCCCCCACTGGGATGCCCTCGACGGGTACGTGCCGGGGATGACGGCCGCGATCACCGGGACGATCGCTCTGGGGGAGCGCCTCGTCGCGATCGACGAGGAGACCGCGATCGTCGGAGACGGGGAGACCTGGACGGTGCAGGGTCGCGGGGGAGTGCACGTGTTCGAACAGGCGCGATGGCGGTCGTTCGCAGCCGGCCGGCGCCTCCGGCTCGCGCTGATCCCAGCGTCGGGGTAGAACGTCGGTCGACCGCGGGCGCCGGACCGGACCGCACGACGGGTAGGCTTCCTCCGCGCGCGCGAACTCGGCAGCCGGAACCGCGCGCCGGAGCATGAGAGGAGCGCTGTGCCCGGGAAAGGATCCGCTCGACTCGATCGGCACAGCCCGGTGGAGCACCGCGTACCGGTGATCATCGAACGGCTGACGGAGGAATACCCGGAGGCGACGGTCGCGCTGCGCGCGTCGAACCCGCTGGAGATGCTCGTGGCGACGATCCTGTCCGCGCAGTGCACCGACGAGCGCGTGAATGCGGTCACCGAGACCCTGTTCGTGAAGTACCGCAGCGCGGAGGACTACCTGAGGGTCCCCGAGAGCGAACTCGCCGCGGACATCAAGCCCACGGGATTCTTCAACCAGAAGACGAGGTCGATCCGTGGCGCTTCGCGACGCATCGTCGAGGAGTACGGCGGGCGTGTCCCCGACACGATGGAGGAGCTGCTCACCCTCCCCGGTGTGGCACGGAAGACGGCGAACATCGTCCTCGGCAACAGCTACGGGAAGGTCGAGGGGATCGCCGTCGACACTCACGTACGGCGTCTGTCACAACGTTTGGGGTTCACCGAGCACAAGGACCCCGTGAAGATCGAACAGGACCTGATGCGCCTGCTCCCGAAGGAACAGTGGTTCACGTTCACCTACAAGCTGATCGATCACGGACGCACGACGTGTGTCGCGCGCAAGCCCCGGTGCGGCGAGTGCGTGATCGAGGACCTCTGCCCCTCGAGCCAAGCGTGACCGCGCGCCGTCGAGCGGTACCCGGGGTGCGTGGGCCCGGTCGCTCAGCCCGTCGCTGCGAGTTCGGCGAGCCGCCGCGCCTCGCGCCGGCGCGCCCGGCGGATCGTTCGGCGCTCCTCCTCATCGAGGCCGCCCCACACGCCGGCGTCCTGAGCGGTGTCGAGGGCCCAGTCGAGGCAGGTCGCTCGCACCGGGCACCGGAAGCACACCTGCTTGGCGTCGGCGATCTGGCCGATCGCCGGGCCCGTCGTGCCGACGGGAAAGAACAGCTCGGGATCCTCGTCGATGCATAGCGCCTGCTCGAGCCACTCCATCCTTCCCGTGACCTCCGTCGGGTTCCTCGATGACCGGTGTCTTGAATGTCTATTCAGGTCAGGGCTGCGCCCATCAGCGGAGCTCAGGTTGGCGGGGACTATAACCTGGGAAAAGGTCGATGCGCAAGACTGAATCGGGATTCAACTTCGTGCGATCCGGTTCCCGCCCACTCGTCGTGGCCCACCGCGGCGCCTCATCCACGCATCCGGAGAACACGCTCCCTGCCTTCGAGGCAGCGATCGGGGCGGGGGCCGAGATCGTCGAGTTCGACGTCCGCCTGACGCGGGACGGGGTGCCGGTCGTGCTGCACGACGCGTCGGTGGCACGGACCACCGACGGCCACGGGCTCGTTCGGAACATGGACCTCGCCGAGCTCAAGCGTCTGCGAGCCGGGAGTCCGCAAGACGCCGCCGAGGTCCCGACCCTGCGGGAAGCACTCGATCTGCTCGACGGGCGAGCCGGGGCCGATATCGAGATCAAGAACCTCCCCGGCGATCCGGATTACATCCCGGACGGGGAGCCCTCGGTGGACGCCACGCTCGGCGAGCTGGCGTCGGGGTTCGCCGGTCCGGTCCTCGTCTCATCGTTCAACCCGGCGTCGATCGGTCACGCGAGGCGGGCGATGCCCGAGATCGCCACCGGGTTGCTCGTCGTCGGCTCGTTCCCGCTCGACGATGCGCTCGCGCTCGCGATCGATCACGGGCACACGTTCGTGCTTCCCTCGACGGCCGCCGCCATCGAGGCCGGGCCCGGTCTGTGCGCGCGGGCCCATCGGGACGGTATCGGGGTCGGCGTCTGGGTCGTCGACGATCCCGGGTCCGTGTCCGATGTCGTCTCGCTCGGCGTGGATGCGATCGCGACGAACGACCCGGCGGCGATCGTGCGTGCGCTCGATCGTGCGGAGCGAGCGTGAACCCGTTCCGACGCAAGCGGCTTTCCCCGGAGCTCGCTCGAGCGCACGAGGGGTTCCGGGGCGTCCTCGGCGATGTCGAACGGGCGATCGGCATCCTGACGCAGGCGGCGCCGACGACGCGCTTCGACGGGCGTCCGCTGGGGGAGGTTCTCGCGGGATTCGAGTCGGGCCTCCAGATCGCGCGTGACCGCATGCCCGACTGGCGGCGTCGGGAGGTTCAGGAGCTGGAGGACGCGTGGGTCGCCTGCGGGCGAGGCATCGACGAGGCCTCGGAGATCGCCGAGCGTCTGCGGCTCCAGGCACCCACGATCGCCGGTTTCGAGGCGATCATCGGAACGATCGACGCACTGATCGCGCCTCTGGAGGTCTTCGAGGATGCCGCCGAGCGCTTCTCCGACCTGCGGCGATGAGCGGGTCCCCCAGGGGTCGCAGGGCTACGTATACCTAGTCGGAATGGGGGAGGAAACAACTAGCCAAAACGTACTATCTCCCTTGCGAGCAACGGCCGCCTCGGACAATGACCTGCGGTCGCATCCGTTCTTCACTCGGCACGCACGAGTCGGGATCCCCCCGACCTCAACGTCCTCCCATGGAAGCGGTCGTGGTCGTTCCGGGGCTCGAGCCTCGGAGGTCCCAGCCGCTTGGGGGAAGGAGGGTGGTATGCGACACCGTTTCCGCTGGGTAACAGCGGCGGCGCTTGCGCTCACGGCACTGCTCGCGAGCTCTGCGCTCGCGGCGATCACGTGGGGCAACGCTCCGGGCGCGGCGACCGGCCGGGTCGGTCCGAACTTCACGTGGGACAACGGCGACCCGGTCCTCGACCAACACGGGACGAGCAACGGTCTGCTCAGCACCGGGTACGTGACCGACACGATCAACGGCGTGTTCGCTCACGACACCAACGGTCCGTACATGGGCACCTACTACGTCCGCAGCACGAACGACGGCGGCACCTGGTCCAAGCCGTTCCGCCTGAACCCGAAGGGCAAGCACGGCGACCGTCTCACGCTCCAGGCCGAGGGCAACGTGGTCGTCGCCGCGTACATGGACCAGCAGAAGTACTACCAAGGCAATACGGCGACCTTCGACCCCTCGAAGCCGAGGAACATCTTCGTCCGGCGCAACACGAACAACGGGGTGAAGGCGGATTGGCAGGCGGCGGTCAAGCTGCCGGGCCAGACGAAGCAGAGCCGCGGTGACTACCTGTACATGGGCGCCTCCGGGACGAACTTCTACCTGGTGACGACCAACACCGCGAACGGAAAGATCTGGTTGTGGCGCAGCACCAACTCGGGCGGGCTCTGGACGGGTCCGACCGTGATCGGGACGACAACGGCGACGGACACCGCCACGGGCTACGTCGGCGGCTTTTCGGGGCTGCCAGCGGTGGCGGCCGCCGGTGAGGACGTCGTTGTCAGCTGGACCAACAGCAACGCCGGCGAGGTGCTGGCGGCGGTTTCGGACGACGCAGGTGCCAGCTTCGGCGCTGCGACGCAGCTCGAGGCCACCGGCGGCAACGCGAACAACGGGTACGTCCAGGCCGCAGGCCGGGACACCCGGCTGGCGGTGACGTGGACGACGGCGGCGGGAGCGTTCCTGCGGATCTACAACACGGGGACGGATGCCTGGCTCGCCGAACGCACGATCACGACGTTCCCCGACCCGGACCCGGCCGTTCCGGACACGCTGGATGACGGTGGCGAGGGTGCGGTCGTCGCTCTCGACGCCGGCAACATGGTCGGCGTGTCCCTGTCCGAGTGCAACACGGTGCAGGGGAACATCTGCAACAACGCGGCGTTGAGCCTCGGATCGACGAGGGAGACGCTCGTGTGGCGTGAGTCTTCCGACAACGGGGCCAACTTCTCGGCCGCGTCGATCGTCGCGCCGGTGACGAACAACAAGGGCACGTACATCAACAACTACGGCTCGGCCATCTTCCACGAGGGCTCGCCGTACGTGTTGTGGAACGGCCACAACGCCGCCTACACGGCGTATTCGGTCCAGCTGCGCGTGGGGTCGGGCACTCCCTGATCAGGTTCACCGCAGCACAGATCGACGACGAGGGGGCGGCGAGAGCCGCCCCCTCGTTCGTTCCTGTCCTCGCCCCGTCCGGCGTCCCGTTCCGCTGCGACCGCTCTGCGCGGCCCGGTGCCGCGCGATGTGCGTGTAGCCTGTCGGCCGGCAAGCACCCGGCCGCGGGCACGGTCCGCCGCCGGACCGGATCGAAGGAGGACCGTTGGCCAGCATCGATCTCGTCACTGGGTTCCCGGGCCCACGGTCGGCGGAACTGATCGCCCGCAAGCAGCGGGTGGTGTGCGAACCGCTCGATCTGCACGTCGAGACGATCATCGACCGGGGCGCCGGGGCGACCGTCACCGACGTCGACGGGAACACCTTCTACGACTTCTCCGCCGGCCTTGGGTGCCACCTCGTGGGCTACTCGCATCCGACGGTCATCGAGGCCGTCACGGCGCAGGCACGCCGCTTCTCGCACACCGACTTTTCCGTGATCCCGTACGAGGCCTTCATCGAGTTGTCCGAGAAGCTTGCCGCGCGCGTCGGTGCGGCCGCGGGCGGGCAGCGCAAGGTCGCGCTGTTCAACTCCGGTGCGGAGGCGGTCGAGAACGCCGTGAAGTTCGCGCGCGCCGCGACCGGCAGGCCGGCGATCCTGTGCTTCGAGGGAGGGTTCCACGGCCGGACCCTCATGACGATGACGCTCACGAGCCGTCACCACCCCTACAAGGCGGGGTTCGGTCCGTTCGCCCCCGAGGTGTACCGGCTGCCCTTCCCCTATCCGTACCGGTCCCGGGACCCGGAGTTGGCCGGGCGCGACGCGCTCGAGGCGATCGAGCGAGCGTTCACCACGGTCGTCGACCCCGCCAGCGTCGCGGCCGTCATCGTCGAGCCGATCCAGGGTGAGGGCGGGTTCGTCGTGCCGACGGACGACTTCCTCCCCGGTCTGCAGGCCCTGTGCCGCGAACGGGGGATCCTCACGATCGCGGACGAGATCCAGTCCGGAACCGGACGCACCGGGACGTTCCTCGCCTCGGAGCACTGGGGGTTCGAGCCCGATCTCGTCCTCTTGGCGAAGGCTCTCGCAGACGGGTACCCGCTGTCGGCCGTCGTCGGTCGTGACGAGATCATGGACGCTCCCGGCCCGTCGGCGATCGGGGGAACCTACGTCGGCAATCCCGTGGCATGCGCGGCGGCCAACGCCGTGCTTGATGTGATCGACGCCGAGGGGCTACTCGAACGCGCGGACGTCGTGGGGAAGGCGATCCACGCCCGCTGGGAGGAGCTCGCGCATGAGGTGCCCGAGGTCGGAGAGATCCGCGGTGTCGGGGCGATGGTCGGTGTGGAGTTCGTCTCGGATCGGGGCAGCAAGGAGCCGAACGGTGACTACCTGTCTGCGCTGATGTCGGAGACCCGGCGTCGGGGCGTGGTCACGGTCTCGTGCGGCATCTACCACAACGTGCTCCGTCACCTCGTCCCGCTCGTGATCACCGACGAGCAACTGGATGAGGCCCTCGACGTGATCGCGTCGTCGGCGATCGCCGCGAGGGGATAGACGGGACGCGCTCAGAGCGCGCTGGGCTTGATCTTGAAGGGGAGCGTCGCCGCACGGGCGATCTCGCCGTCCGCGTTCTCGCCGCGTACCACCAGCTCGTAGGTCCCGGAAGACCGTGGGTAGGGTGTCGCGTCCGATCCCTCCCACACGAGATCGAGCTCGGAACCGGTTCGCGGTGGGAAGGCGAACAGCTGGGCCCCTCCGGCCTCGTGGACCGAGACGCTCCACTCCAGCGAACGAGACCCGACGGCCCGGATCCGGAGGGGAGGGGAGCCCGCCTTCACGACCGACGGCTCGACGCGTGGTTTGTAGATCTTCGGCAGGCCCATCCGGGAGACGGTTCGCCGAACGTCCTTCAGCCGCCTCACGACCTTCCGGCCTGGGCAGTCCGTGTAGCCGGTGGTCCGGTGAGCGGTGATCACGGGGACGCTGACATGGTCGCCCGCGTCATAGCGGGTGTTGTCGCCACCCGCCGACGTCAGCACTCCGCGCCCGCGCGGATTCAGATGCGCGACGTCGAGCCGCCAGGCAAGGAGCTTGCGCAGTGAGCGCATCATGGATGACGACGGCCGCTTCCGCGTGAACGTTCCCATCAGCGAGACCGAGAAGGCACGGGTATTGAAGCCTTGCTGGGCCGCCCCGACCACCGGCTCGGTGATCCCTCCCGAGCGACCCTCGTACGCGCGTCCGAACCGATCGATCAGGAAGTTGTAGGCGATGTCGCACCACCCGCGTCCGCGCGTGTGGTACGCGTAGATCGATCGCACGATGTCGTCGGCCTGTTTGCGGGTGTAGCGGTTCGTGCCCGCCGTGTGATGAACGAACCCCGCGCGCACCTCGTCCGCGACGTCGGGTGTGCAGTTCATCAGGCTCGGGCGCGCTCCCCACTGTTGGCGACTGATCAGCTTCGGCTGCGCCGCGAGTGCCGAGGCGGCCGCGGGAGCGAACGCGCCGGGGTCCGCGATCGGAATCACGCTGGGATCGACGTACGGCGGTGCCGTACCGGGTCCGGCCGCCGAACCCGAGGAGTTGATGAACTGCAGCTCGAGGGCCGAGATCGACGTGCCTTCGGGAAGCCGCATCGTGACGCGGACGCACCGCGATCCGCCGGTCCACAGCAGCGAGCTGGCGGCGTCGCCCCGGACGTACTCCTCGGTGGCGGGATCGGCGCCGCTCTCGGCGTCCAGGGTTCGGGACGCGCCGAAGTCCCCGCGACGGGCGCCGGTGGCGATCTCGAGCTCCAAGGGGGTTCCGGCCTGCTGGTCCCAGGTCACGCCGACCGCCGTGAACCAGATCGGGGCGCAGACCACGGTCGGGGCGCTGGAGGTATCCCGCCGGGCGAGGATCCGGTTCCCGCGCAGCCGCAGGCCCTCGCCGGGTCGGCCGGCCAGCAGCCGCTCGGATGCGACCGCGACCGGCTCGACCACGGTTCCGGGCAGTGCCACGCTCGGGGGAGCGGCCGCGATGCCGCCGACGACCCCGGTCGCGACCAGGGCGATCACGAGCGGCAGCCGTGCAGCGAGGCGTCGGGGGCGGCGGGTCATGTGGGAGTTGTCGGCCCCACCCCGGGCGGGCTGGAGCCCCTACATCCCTACCGGGCGGGGCGCCTCGTGGCAAGCGCCCGTAGCATCCCGTGCATGGGGACGGCCGATCGACCCGCGGAGCTCCGCGCCCTGCGAGGACGCGCTCTGAGATGAGTGGCGCTGCGCTGGAACGGATCGAACGCGACGTCGTCGCGTGCCGAGCGTGTCCTCGCCTGGTGAGGTGGCGCGAGCAGGTGGCCCGAGATCGGGTGGCGCGGTTCGCCGAGGAGACGTACTGGGGCAGTCCCGTGCCGGGGTTCGGCGATCCGGCGGCGCGCGTGGTGATCCTCGGGCTCGCCCCGGCCGCGCACGGAGGGAATCGGACGGGCAGGATCTTCACGGGAGACCGTTCGGGTGACTTCCTGTTCGCATCGCTGCACCGGACCGGGTTCGCGAACCAGGCCGGCTCCACGGCTCGAGGGGATGGCCTGCGGCTCACGGACGCCTACATCGCGGCGGTCGTGCGCTGCGCCCCTCCGGCGAACAAGCCCACGCCCGCCGAGCGTGATCGATGCCTTCCGTTCCTCGGCCGCGAGCTCGATGCTCTGGAGGACGTTCGCGTCGCGGTCGCGTTGGGAACCTTCGCGTGGGACGGCGCCTTGCGTGCGCTCGCCGCTCGCGGCGCGACGAGCCGCCCGAAGCCTCGGTTCGGGCACGGCGTGGAGGCCGTCGTCGGCGGCGTCACGCTGGTCGGATGTTTCCATCCGAGCCAGCAGAACACGTTCACCGGCCGCCTCACCGAACCGATGATCGACGCCGTGTTCACCCGGGCTCGGGAGCTCGCGGCGTCGACGGCAGCCCCGCGGCGAGACTCGCGGCGGCCGCACGGATCTGCGTGACGGCGCGCGGCCGTATCCTGGACGCATGCCTCCTCGTGGCCACCGGATGTGGTCGAGCCAGCCCTCCGACGAACCGAGCCGTCCGATCCCCAAGGGAACGGTCGGGCGCGTCGTCGCGACCTTCCGCCCGTACCGGCGCAAGGTCGCGCTCGTCTCGGCGACGATCTTGGTCACCGCGGTCCTGGGCGTCATCAACCCGCTCCTGATCGCGCGGATCTTCGACACGGCGCTCTTCGGCAATCCGGTGGGCAACTGCTCGGGTGAGTCGTGTCCGAACCTGCCGCTGCTGTACGTCTATGTCGGGATGATGATCGCGATCCCGATCGTCTCTGGCATCGTCGGGATCGGCCAGACCTACCTGGCGAATCTCGTCGGCCTGCAGGTGATGCAGGACCTGCGGAACGCGCTCTACTCGCACCTGCAGTTCATGCCGCTTCGCTTCTTCACCACGACGCGCACCGGCGAGATCCAGTCACGGCTGGCGAACGACGTGGGCGGCGTCCAGACGGTCGTCACCGACACCGCCTCGAGCATCCTGTCGAACACCGTCGTCATCATCAGCACGTTGATCGCGATGTTCGTCCTCTCGTGGCAGCTCACCGTGCTGTCCCTGTTCATGCTCCCGTTCTTCTTGTGGCTCACCTACAAGGTGGGCAGGGCACGACGGGAGGTCGCGGTGAACACGCAGAAGACCCTCGCGGATCTCACCGCGGTGACCGAGGAGACGCTGTCGGTATCGGGGATCCTGCTATCGAAGGCGTTCGGTCGCCAACGGCACGAGATCGACCGGTTCCAGGGCGAGAACGAACGCCTCACCCGGCTGCAGATCCGCCAGACGATGATCGGCCGGTCGTTCTTCGCGGTCGTCGGAACGTTCTTCTCGATCACCCCTGCCCTCGTCTACCTGGTCGCGGGGTGGGTGAACGACGGCACGCCCGGTGGCATAACGGTGGGTGTCATCGTGGCGTTCACCACGCTGCAGGCGCGGCTGTTCTTCCCGATCGGGCAGATGCTGCAGGTGAGCACCGAGGTGCAGTCCTCGCTCGCACTGTTCGACCGGATCTTCGAGTACCTCGACCTCGAGCACGAGATCACCGACCCCCCGGACGCGCGCATCCTCGCTCCCTCCGAGGTCCGGGGTCGGGTGGCCTTGGACCACGTGTGGTTCCGGTATGAGCAGCCGAAGGATCCGGACGGGTCTTCCTCTCCGGGCGACGCGACGGACGCGGACACCGGGGAGGGACGGCCGGTGTGGACCCTCGAGGACGTCGACCTGCAGATCGAACCCGGGCAGCTGGCCGCGCTCGTCGGGCCGAGCGGCGCCGGCAAGACGACGATCACCTATCTCGTCCCGCGCCTGTACGACGTGGGTCGGGGATCGGTGCGGATCGACGACCACGACGTCCGCTCGCTGGCGCTCCGCTCGCTCGGCGACGCGATCGGGGTCGTGACCCAGGAGACCTACCTGTTCCACACGACGATCCGGCGCAACCTCCTCTACGGGCGTCCGGATGCGAGCGATGACGATCTCGTTGCTGCCGCGAAGGCCGCGTTCATCCACGATCGGATCGTCGAACTTCCCGAGGGGTACGACACCGTGGTCGGTGAGCGGGGGTACAAGCTCTCCGGGGGGGAGAAGCAACGTCTCGCGATCGCCCGGGTCCTCCTCAAGGACCCGCGGATCCTGATCCTCGACGAGGCGACGTCGAGCCTGGACACGACCTCCGAGCGCCTGGTGCAGGAAGCTCTCCGTCCGCTGATGCACGGCCGGACGACGATCGCGATCGCGCACCGGCTCTCCACGATCCTGTCGGCCGACGTGATCTTCGTCGTCGATCGAGGTCGCATCGTCGAACGCGGGACCCACGACGAGTTGCTCGGGCGGGGCGGCATCTACGCACGCCTCTACCAGCAGCAGTTCCGCGGCGGGCTCGTCGAGGCCGAGTGCGAGGACGGGGTGGTGTTCGCTGACGGGCACGTCGTCCCGGCCGAGGCCGAACCCGTCGAGCCCGAACCCGCCCCCGGTTAGCTCTGTGCTGCGCGCCGTCGGGCCTCGGCCACCAGAGGCCGGACGTGCGCGTCTCGGATGTTGACCCGCCCCGATCCGGCCGGGAGGATGAGCGTGTGGCGGACGTCGAGCTCAGCCGGTTGCTGCTCGAAGGGCATCGTGCGCTCGCGTCCGAGTCGGTCGTGTGGCTGACCGAACGCGGGTACCCGGATGTCCGTGCGAGTCATGCCGCTCTGTTCCTCCACATCGATCGGCGTTCCGGCACGCGACTGACCGAGCTGGCGCGCCGGGCGCGGATCACGAAGCAGGGCATGATGCAACTCGTCGACGACCTCGAATCGCGTGGCTACGTCCGTCGCGTACCCGACGAGCAGGACGGCCGCGCGAAGGTCGTCCGCCTCACCGCTCGGGGCCGCAGATGCGCCGCGGAGGCTCGGCGCGCCAATGCCGCGGTCGAAGGATGGGTCCGCCGCCAGCTCGGACCCCGCAGGTACGAACAGCTGCGCGATGCCCTCGAGGAACTCCTCGAGCTCGAGCTCGAGATGGACGAGGCGTGACCCGGCCCGCCGGGCCTCAGCCGGTCACCGTGACGCCGAGGAACACGCCGACCCCGTAGGTGATCCCGGCGGCGAGGACGCCGACGCCGAGCTGCCGCAGTGCCGAGACGACGGGGTTGCGTCCCGTCACGAGCGACATCGCCGCACCCACGGCCGTGAGCATGATCGCCGACAGCACCCCGGCCAGGACGACGGCCGCAGTGCCGGAGGTGAAGAGGAAAGGCACGAGCGGGACGATGGCCCCGAACGAGAAGGTGAGGAACGAAGAGACCGCCGCGCCCCAGGGCGACCCGAGACCCGCCTCCGGATCGAGACCCAGCTCCTCTCGCGTGTGCGTCTCGAGTGCGACCTTCGGATCGGCCATCAGCGTATGAGAGAGCTCCATCGCCAGGGCGGCAGGGACCCCCTTGCGTTCGTAGAGATGGGCGAGCTCGATCGTCTCCTCTTCCGGCATCGAGGCGATCTCATGCGCCTCGAGATGGATCAGCCGCTCGAAGACCTCCCGCTGGACCTTCATAGAGATGTACTCACCGGCGCCCATCGAGAACGCGCCGGCGAGCAAACCGGCGATCCCCGACAGCAGGATCACGTCGTTGCTCTGAGCCGCCCCCGCGACGCCCATGATCAGCGAAACGTTCGACACGAGACCGTCGTTGATCCCGAAGATCGCCGCGCGGAGGGCGCCGCTCTTGCCGGTCATGACCTGCTCGCCGTCGGTCGAGCCGGGATGAGGGGTCATGGATGGCCGCCGACGCCGGCGGCGGAGCCGGCCCAGCAGGCCCGTCAGGGCGGGGAGGTTCTCCTTGGTCTTGCGGTCCTCGGGCGGCAGCGCGCCGTCGCTCATGACCGGCAGCGTAGGGCATCGGCGCTCCGTCGTCGGTCACGTCGGAGGGGTCGTTGCGACGTACCGCCGGTCACGTTCCGCGGTTCCTGGGCTCGGCCGCGGCGGGTACCCTCACTCGTCGGAGCCGGGGGTGTCCGGCGCCTTCCGGGGGTGTTGCGACGATGAGCATGCGGATCCCGTGCCCGAACTGCGGATCGCGGCCGTACACGGAGTACTCCTACGGTGGCGAGCTGCGTGCCATCGACGCGGACAGCCTCGACGAGGACTTCCGCCGCGTCTATCTCCGGGAGAACGCGGACGGACCCCAGCGCGAGCGGTGGTTCCACGCCGCGGGGTGCCGCCGGTGGTTGACGTTGACCCGCGACACGGTGACGAACCGCATCGACGACGAGACGGCCGATCCCTCTGCCTCCGGTGCACCCGGTGGCTGAACTCGACTTCGAGGGACGCTCGATCCCGATCGAGGACGGCGACACGGTCGCGTCGGCGGTGTTCCGCGCCGGGGTCCGGACGTTCAATCGGTCGTTGAAGTATCACCGTCGCCGGGGGCTCTACTGCATGACGGGGGATTGCCCGAACTGCCTCGTCAACATCGACGGGGAGCCGGGGCAGCGCTCGTGCTGCACTGCCGCTGCCGAAGGTCAGCGGGTCCGGCGGGAGACCGGTTGGCCGTCCGCGGAACGTGACGCGCTGCACGTCACCGATCACCTGCACGCCCTGATGCCGGTCGGCTTCTACTACAAGACCTTCATCCGTCCGCGGTTCGCGTGGGAGCTCGCGGAGAAAGTGATCCGTCGCGCGACGGGTGTCGGGCGACTCCCCGTGGGAGCGAACCCGATCGTCTCCGACGTGCGCCACGTACGCACGGACGTCGTGGTGATCGGCGCGGGGCCGGCGGGGTTGGCGGCGGCGCTGTCCGCGGCAGCGTCCGGCGAGCGCGTGATCCTCGCGGACGAGGGCCGCCCCGGGGAGCGTTTGGCTCCCGGCGCGGTTGCCGACCGGGTCCGTGCCCTCCGCGCCGAGGTCGAGGCGGAAGAGCGCATCACCCTGCTGGAGCGGCACACGGCCGTCGGGCTGTTCGAGGGCCCGTTGGTTCCGCTCGTGGGCGAACACGAGACGGTACACACCGACCCCGGGCGGATCGTCATCGCGACCGGCGCGGTCGAGATCCACGGCGTGTTCGCGGGCAACGACGTTCCCGGGGTCTGGCTCGGGCGCGGCGCGGCACGGATGGCCGGGGCGCACAGGGTGCGGCCGGGGGCACGGGCGGTGCTCGTCGCCGGCACGCACGAGGCCCTCGCGCATCTCGATGTGCTCCGCGGCGCAGGCGTCGAGATCGCCGCGGTCTTGGCTCCGGACGAGGTCGCAGACGAGATCACGGACCGTTCGGTGCCGGTGCTCCGCGGCGCCCACCTGGAGTCGGCGCGCGGACGCAAGAGCGTGTCCGGAGCGATCGTCGCGACCGCGACCGGCGCGCGGGTCGTTGCGTGTGACGCGATCGTGGTCTCGATCGGGCACGCGCCGCGCGACGATCTGTTGCGGATGGCCGACGGCCTTCCCGTCGTCGGGGCCGGCGACGTGGTGTGGCCCGGCTGCACGCTCGACGAGGCGATCGAGAGCGGTGTCGTTGCCGGCAGGGGCGGAGCCGTTGCCGGGCGTGATGCTGCCTGTCCGCCGCTCGGATCCGACGGGACGGTCTGCCTGTGTGAGGACGTCGGCGTTCAGGATCTCGAGGCGGCTTGGCGGGAGGGGTGGACCAACGCCGAGATCCTCAAGCGCTACACGACCGCGACGATGGGGCCGTGCCAGGGAGCCATGTGCGGACGACATCTCGCCTGCTTCGCACGGGAGCGCTCCGGAGGTGACCTCGAGCACGCGGGGCGCCGGACGACGGCGCGCCCGCCGGCGCGGCCGATCAAGCTCGAGCAACTCGCCGCGGGCGTCAACGAGGTGATCGAGAGGCGCACCGCTCTGCACGAGGTGCATCTGCGGATGGGCGCACGGGTCGGGTGGTCGGGGAGCTGGAAGCGTCCGACGACCTACGGCGACGCGCGTGAGGAGATCCTCGCCGTTCGGGAGCGCGTCAGCGTGATGGACGTCGGAACACTGGGAAAGTTCCTGATCGCCGGGCCGGATGCTCAGGCGCTGGTCGACCGTGTGTTCCCGTGCCGCGTCGATACCCTCCGCGAGGGTCGTTCGCGGTACCTGCTCGCCCTCGACGAGGCCGGGTACGTGATGGATGACGGCGTGCTGTCCAGACTCGATGGCGGACGGTTCTTCGTGACGACCACCTCGGGTGGTGCCGACCGGATGGAGGCATGGCTCCGCAACTGGGCCGACCGGCTCGATCTGCGGGCGCACGTCGTGAACCAGACCTCGATGCTCGGCGCGATCCTCGTCGCGGGCCCCTTGACCCGCGGCCTGCTCGATCAACTGACCGACGATCCGTTCGATCGTGAGGCGGTGCCGCACATGTCGCACGCCGACATGACGGTGGCCGGCGTTCCCGTACGGGCGATCCGCACCGGGTTCGTCGGTGAGCTCGGGTTCGAGCTGCATCACGCCCGTTCGCGGGGGGAGCGGTTGTGGACCGCGCTCGTCGAAGCGGGGGCGGGGATGGACCTGCTCCCGCACGGGCTCGACGCGCTCGACGTGCTGCGTCTGGAGAAGGGACACATCTTCCTCGGACAGGACACCCTGCCCGACGATCATCCCGGGAAGCTCGGTCTCGATTTCGCGGTCGCGCTCGACAAGCCGGCGTTCCTCGGACGGCAGGCGCTCGAGCGTATGGAGGCCTTCGAGCCCGACCGACGGCTCGTCGGCCTCGCGTTCGAAGGAACGCCTCAGCGAGGCGCCCCGTTGTACGTGGGCGATCGCGTCGTCGGCCGGATCACCTCGTGCGCTCGTTCGATCGTCCTCGACCGGCAGATCGGACTCGGGTGGATCCGGGCGGTGGACGGCGCGTTCCCGGAGACGCTCCGGACGGGGGGGAGCATCACCGCCCGGGTCGTGCCGACCCCGTTCTACGATCCGGAGGGAGCGCGGCTGCATGCCTGACCTGGTCCCGACCGAGGTCGGCGTCGTGGCGGTGCACGCGACACCGGCCGCCCTCGACGCACTCGAGATCCCGGGGGCGGCCGCGTTCCGTGTGGCGCCCGACGAGTCGCTTCTGCTGACCTCGCCGGATGCTTCCGGGGAGGTCGCAGCGCAGGCCCGTCGCGGGATCGACGACTCCGACCCGGACGCGCTCGTGCTCGACGCGACGGACGGCTGGGCGATGTGGACCCTCACGGGGACGGGAACGCCGGCGCTCTTCGAGCGGCTGTCCGCGTTGCCTCTGCCCGAACGTGGCTTCGTGCAAGGCGATGTCGCGCATCTGCCCGTCAAGGTCGTCGTCGACCTCGACGGAGCGCACCTGCTCGTCGCCTCGATGTGGCGTGCCTACCTGCGCGAGCGGATCCTCGATCGGGGGGCATCGCTCGGGGTGTCGGAGGCCGAGGCCCGCAGCTGGACCACTCCTGTGGAGACGTCGTGAGCGGGCTGCTGCGGTCGCGGACGTTCCTGCGTTCGGACGAGGTGGCGCCGCACTACGACGTCGTGATCGTCGGGGGCGGGGTGAACGGGCTCGCCCTTGCCTACAACCTCGCTCAGCGACACGGGATCCGTCGGATCGGAGTGTTCGAGCGGGCCTACATCGGCTCGGGCGGCTCGGGTCGCAACACCCAGGTCGTTCGAGCGAACTACAACACGCCCGAAACGGTGCCGCTCTACCGTCGGAGCCTGCAGATCTGGCGGACCCTGTCCCAGGAGCTGGACTTCAACGTCCAGTTCTCCACCCAGGGCGAGCTCGACCTGTGTCACTCGGACGACGCCCTCGAGGTCGAGCGGGACAAGGCCCTGCTGAACCAGGCGTACGGGGTCGACACGAAGATCCTGTCGACGGGCGAGATCGAGCGGCTGTGTCCACTCGTCGATCTGACCGCCGGCGGAGAGCTCCCGGTGGTGGGGGCTTCCTACCACGCGCCGGGATCGTTCGCCCGGCACGATTCGGTGGTCTGGGCGTACGCGACGGCCGCGAGCAGGCTCGGCGTCCACATCCACGAAGGGGTGGCGGTGACCGGCGTCACCGTGACGGACGGGCGGTGCACGGGTGTGGTGACCGAGTCGGGACCGGTCTCGGCGGGGTGCGTCGTGAGCGCGGTCGCCGGCTATTCGAGCATCGTGGCGGGGATGGCCGGCCTGCAGCTTCCGATCAGCACCCACCCGCTCCAGGCGTTCGTGACCGAGCCGTATCGCCACGAGCTCGACGGGCTCGTGTCGTCGATGGATCTGTACATCTACATCTCCCAGACCGCACGCGGTGAGTTGCTCGTCGGCGCGGAGATCCTCCCGTACCCGACCTACTCGACGCGCTCGACCTTCGACTTCGTCGCGGAGACCTCGAAGCGCGCGATCCAGATCCTGCCGTTCATGGCGAAGGCGCGGCTGATGCGCCAGTGGACAGGCCTGTGCGACATGTCACCAGATTCGAGTCCGCTGCTCGGTGCCTCGGAGATCCCGAACTTCTACCTGATGGCCGGCATGGGTACCTGGGGCTTCAAGGGCTCACCGGTCTTCGGTCAGCTGACCGCCGAACTGATCGCGACGGGACAGACCCCGGAGCTGATAGCTCCGTTCGCACCCGATCGCTTCGCCCGCGACCGCATGGTGCCCGATGCCGCTTCCGCCGGCACGCACTGATCCGCCGTCACGGGAGCAGGCCGGTCATCCGGCCGGGGAGTCCTCGCGGTCGGCCCGGGACCAGAGGCGCCGAACACGGACGCCGATCCACGAGGAGTTGCGGTCTCCACGGGGCCCCGGTGCGCTCCGCGGTGGCTCGTCGTGCTTCGTCAGGTCGCTGTCGACGACTTCATGGCGATGGACGTAGGCGGACCCGAAGGCCTGGATGCTCGCCGCGGCCGGCAGGGCGAGGAAGGCGCCGATCGGACCGAGGATCATCCCTCCCGCGATCGCCGATCCGAACGCGATCGCGGGGTGCAGCTGCATCGTTCTCGCAGAGATCCGAGGGTTCAGCAGGTAGTTCTCGACCTGCTGGTAGATCAGTACGAACACGAGGAATATCGCCGCGTCGACGGGATCCTCGAGCAAGGCCACGAGGAGCGGAACGGCCGCCGCGATGTAGGTTCCGACGACCGGGATGAACTGGGAGATCAGTCCCATCCAGAGCGCGAGCGGAACGGCGAAGGGAACGCCGAGCGCCGTCAACACGACGAACGTGCACACACCGGAGATCACGGCGAGCAACAGCCGCGAATACAGGTAGCCGCCGGTCTTGTCGACGGCGATCTCCCACGCTCGGAGGACCTCCTTCTGATGGGCGGGGGGGAGCATCGAACAGATCGTTCGACGCAGACGAGGGCCGTCGGCGACGACGTAGAAGGTGAACAGCGCGATCGTCAGCATCTGGAAGACGGCGGAGAGCGCACGCGCACCGAACCCGAGCACGTTCCCCGCGACGTTGGTCGCGATGTCCTGCACGTCCGCATCGAGGTTCGTGAGCTCGTCGAGGACGCGGCTGGAGGACACGTTCAGGCCGAACCAACGCTCTGTGGTGACGCTGATCGTGTCCAGCCATCCTGGGACGCTCTGGATCAGGTCCTGCACCTGGCGGATCACCAGGGGGATCATCGCGCTGATGATGACCACTCCCAGGACGAACAACGTGGCGAGCACGGCGAAGGTCGCGATGCCCCGTCGCCAGCCGCGGTTCACGAGCCAATTGGCCGCCGGTTCGAGCGCGAACGACAGGAACGCGGCGATCAGTATCCAGACGAGGAGGTCGCGGATCTTCCCCAGCAGCTGGAAGGCGCCGTACGACAGGTAGAGCGTGACGACGATCAGGACGAGCAGCCGAGGGATCCACCGCGGCATCCGCTGCCGGGGATCGGCCTCCACGCCGTCGTTCTCGCCGGCGTTGCCGTCTGCCGCTCGGCTGCTCACGGTCGATCGCTCCTCCGGTTCGGGGTGCTCGTCGCTCGGGGCGAGCGTACTGCAGGCCCCCGGCCGGGATGGGGAGGGGCCGGCGCGTCCGTCGCGCCGCGACCGATCCCGCCGACGCCCGATGGTCGCGGCGCGGCTAGCATGGCTCCATGCCATCGGAAGCGCGTGGGAAGGCGGGTCGCCCCAGCACGGGTCGCAACAAGGCCGAACGCCCACGAGACCATCTGGGTCGGCCGCAAGCGTGGGACGCTCCGAACTCGCTCACCCTCGAGGACTACGACGCGCTCGCCTTGGAGGAGAATCATCGTCTCGGCCGGGAGCACTTCAATGCCGGGCGTTTCTTCCCGGCCCACGAGGCCTGGGAGGCGGCATGGAAGCAGGCTCGGGGAAGCGGAGACGAAGAGTTCTTCAAGGGCCTGTCCCAGCTCGGAGCCGGGTACACCCATCTGCTTCGAGGCAACGCCCATGGTGCCGCGACCTTGATGCGCCGGGCCTCGGGTCGGATCCGTCGCTACCCGCCAGGTCGCCACGGCGTCGCCACCGCCACGGTGGCCGACCGGGCCCATGCCCACGCCGCCGGCGTCGACGAGGGCAGCCTCGTGCCCGGCCAGGGCCCCCCCGCGGACACCCCGGTCGTCTGACCTCGGCCGCGGCATCGCACCCTCGGTCGTCCGGGCGGTTGACTGTTGCTCCCCGGCCAGGGAGCATTGAGGTCCTGATGAGCGACGCCACGCCCAATGAGCTGGCCTGGAAGGGCCGCACAGGCCCCTTCACGATCTCGCTCGGCGATGGGGTGTTCCATCCCACGCACACGAGCAAGACGATCGCCGAGGCGCTCGAGATCGGACCCGACGACGTCGTGATCGACGTTGGGTGCGGCAGCGGCGTGCTGTCGTTCGTGGCCGCCAAGCTGGGTGCCAAGCGCGTGATCGGATGCGACCTGTCCGAAGCGGCCATCGAGATGGCTCGCCAGAACGCGATCGACCTCGGACTCGACGACCGGGTCGAGTTCCGCGTCGGCGACCTCCTCGAACCCTGCCGGGGCCAACAGGCGACCGTGGTGATCGGTGACGTCTCGGGCATCCCCGATGACATCGCCCGGGTCGCCGGATGGTTCCCGGAAGGGAAGGCCGGTGGACCGACGGGCGCGGAGCTCCCGGCCGCGATGTTGCGAAGCATCGAGGACACGGGCTGCCTCGCGGCCGGCGGACGTCTCTACCTGCCGACGGGAACGATCCAGAACGAGCGCCCGTTGCTCGACGTGGCGCGACAGGTCTTCGGGCAAGCCAACCTCAAGAGCCTGATCCAGCGAGAGTTCCCGCTGCCCGACGTGGTCGCCAAGTCGAAGGAGGCCGCGCGCATGATGCAAGAGGGCCTCGTCAGCTTCACCGCTCGCGGCAGTCGTCTGCTGTGGCGTCTGCAGATCTGGCGTTGCGACTACGAGCCGACCCGCTCGGGCGCGCTCGGCAGCACCTAGGATCCCTCATCGTTCCCGGCGGTTCCGTCCGGTCGCAGCACCGCAACCGCGCGCGTCTCATATCCTTCGCGCCGCAGCGTGTCCGCACCACCCCGATCCAGCGCGAGCACGATGCACGCGATCGTCGCGCCCGTGGCCTCGAGTTCGCGTGCGGCCGCGGCGACCTGGTCGCCGGTCGTGCTCACGTCTTCCAGCAGCGCGATCGTCGCCCCGGGCGGGGCGTAGCCTTCCACCCTGGCGCGGGTGCCGTACCCCTTCGGCTGCCTACGCACCACGGCCATCGGCAGCCCCGTCTCGAGCGCCACGGCCGAGAGCAACAAGGTCGCGGCACCCTCCGGTGCGGCGATGTGCGTGACACCCTCCGGCAGCAGGGCGCGAACCGCGTCGGCGAGGTCGCGCAGCAACACCGGGTCGGACAGGAACAAGAACTTGTCGAAGTAGACCCCGGAGCGTTTCCCGGAGGAGAGGACGAAGTCACCATGCAGCTCGGAGGCTGCGACCATGCGCTCGACGAGCCCGGCGTTCGCGGCGGGGTCGGAGGAACTCCGATCGGGACCGGTCGTGGGTTCGCGCATCAGCCGGTAGCATAGAGGTCCGCATGGGTCTGTACCGGACGCTCGTTCGCCCCGCGGTGTTCTCCCTCCCGCCCGAATCCGGCCATCGCGTCGTCGAGACCCTCCTGCGGGTGCCTCTGCCGTGGCGGGCGATCGGCGGTGTGCCACGCGATCCGCGGTTGCAGGTCGATCTCGGTGGCGTGGTCGTTGCCAATCCGGTGGGTCTTGCGGCGGGGTTCGACAAACAGGCCAGGATGCTGCCGCACCTGGCGGATCTCGGCTTCGGCTTCGCCGTCGCCGGCACGTTCACCCGCAGGACCCGAGCGGGCAATCCGTCGCCGCGCATCGTCCGACATCCCGTCGACGAGGCGCTCGTGAACGCGATGGGGTTGCCGAACCCCGGCGCCGCCGTCGCGGCGGCCAGGCTCGTGCGTCTACGGCGGAACGGTCCGCGTTTCGCGAGCATCGCAGACGAGTCGGTCGAGGATGCCCTGGAGGTGCACCGACTGCTCGCGCCGCAGGTAGACGCGTTCGAGCTCAACGCGAGCTGCCCGAACGTGGCGTGGGGACGCGATCGTGATACCGAGGAGCACCTCCGAGCGCTCGTCGCGGCGCTCGTGGAGCGATCCGACGAGCCCCTGTTCGTCAAGCTTCCTCCGGTGCGAACCCAGACCGAGCTCGACGCCGTCCGGGCGCTTGCCTCGATCGCCCGGGACGCGGGAGCCGCCGGTCTCACCTGCGGGAACACGCGGCCGGTCGAGGAACCTGCCTTGTCGGTCGGCCGCGGGGGGCTGTCGGGGCGGCCCCTTCTTGCCGGGACGCTGGGTGCGGTCGCGGCCGTTCGCGCCGAGGTGGGTCCGCAGGCGGTGGTACAGGGATGCGGCGGGATCACGACCGCGTCGGATCTGCGAGCGTGTCTCGACGCCGGGGCGAACGCCGTCCAGGTCTACTCCGCGCTGATCTATCGCGGTCCCCGGATCGTCCGGGATCTTTGCCGGGGCCTGCTCGAGACGACCCCCGCCGCCTCGGCTCCGATGCCTCCCTCCTGACGTTGCGCGAGGCGCGCCGCCGTGTGTTGCGCACGGCGGGAGTTCGGCGTCGAGCGTGGGGACCTTCGCGACGACGTCGACGTGGAGACGATCGCCTCGGTCCTCGACTGGACGATGATCGATTTCGCGATGTCGCTCGCCAACGAGGACTTCGACGCCGGGTTGGTCCGTGCGCGTTCCCGTTGGAGCGGCGGCCGCGAGGGACTCATCGAGGACGTGCTCGAGTTGTTCTCATATGGTGCGGCGTCGGGTGCCGTCCCGGTCCGTGGATCCGAGGCGTCGGGCTCGTCCGCTTAGAGGTACTGACCGGGACCGCCGGGGGTTGCCTCCGGTCCCTGCCGCCCCGGCAGCCCCCGCTTGCGCAGCTCTTCGAACTGTGCGCGCGCCGCGGCCTGTTGGGAGAACATCGCGGCTTGGATCCCATGGAACAGGCCCTCGAGCCAGCCGACGAGCTGCGCCTGCGCGACCCGGATCTCGGACTCGGTCGGGACTCCCTCCATCGGCGGCGCGAGAGCGGCGAGCTCCTGCTGGAGATCCGAGGAGAGCACCTCGCGCAACTCACCGACGGCGCGATCGTAGATCTGACGGATCCGAGCCCGTCCGGCCTCGTCGAGCGATGTCTGGCGGGTTTCGTCCAGCAGCTCGCGCACCATGCTCGCGATGCGCAGCAGCTTCGCGGGCTCGGTGATCACCTCCTGGCCGGGGGGTTGCGGTGCCTCGGGGGCCGGAGTGGTCCCGTTCGAAGGCTCGTCGGCCTGGACGACCTCGGCGGGGGTCGTGGGTTCGTCGCTCACCGCGACAACCTAACAGCGACCGACGGGGATGTGCGGTCCGCCGGTCAGCGGTCCGGAGTGAGCTCGGCGACCAGGAGGGCTTGGGCGAGCGCCGCCCGCTCTACCTCCGCGAGATCGACGCTCTCGTCCTGAGCGTGGGTGTTGGATCGATCGTCCATCGCCCCCATGATCAGGATCTCTGCGTCGGGGAACGTCCGCGAAAGGGCCGGGATCAGCGGGACCGAGCCACCGCTGCCCGTCGTCACGGGCTCGGCGCCGTAGGCGTCGGTGAGTGCGCGCCGGGCCGCCGCGTATGCGGGCCCGTCGGTGGCGGCGGCGAAGCCCTCGCCCGGTTCGCCGAAGGAGATCTCGGTCCGGACCCCCCATGGTGCCGCCCGCTCGAGGTGGCGGGCGACCGCCTCGATCGCTTCGACGGGATCGCGGTCCGGTGGGACCCGCAGGCTGACCTGAGCGGCGGCACGGTCGACGAGGATGTTCCGAGCGCCGTGGACGGTCGGCGCGTCGAGGCCGATCACGTTGATAGCCGGACGCACCGAAGTGCGTTCGGCGATCGACCCGTCGCCGACCAGCTCCACGCCGTCGAGCACCTGTGCCTCGGCCCGGAACTCGTCGTCGGGCCAGTCGAGCTTGGCGGCCTGCGCCGTTCCCAGGCCTTCGACCGCCACGACGCCACGGTCGTCGTGCAGGGTCGCGAGCATCCGGATCAGGGCCAGGAGGGCATCGGGGGCCGCACCCCCATAGGACCCACTGTGGACCGGAACGGCGAGCGTTCGAACCTCGAGCTGCAGGTCGATCACGCCGCGCAGGGTGGTCGTCAGCGTTGGGACGCCCGTGGCGACGTTGCCCGAGTCGGCGACGACGATCACGTCCGCCGAGAGCCGACCGCGGTTCCCGGCGATCAGCTGCGGGAGATGTTCGGTCGTCGCTTCCTCTTCGCCCTCGACGAGCACCTTGAGCCCGACCGGAGGCCGGCCCGAGAAGGCACGAACCGTCGCCGCGTGGAGCACGATCCCCGACTTGTCATCCGACGTTCCTCGCCCGTACAGCCGTCCGTCCCTCAGCACCGGTTCGAACGCTGGGGTCGACCAGAGGTCCTCGGGACCCGCCGGCTGCACGTCGTAGTGCGCGTACAGCAGGATCGTGGGGGCACCGGGAGGAGCGGGGAGCTCACCGAACACCGCGGGGTAGCCGCCTTCCAGCTCGAGCAGGCCCGCCCCTCCGAGCCCGGCGTCGCGGAGCACCTCCGCGGTGACCTCGGCTGCTGCGCGGACGGGCTCGGGCGGGAATCCCGGGAAGGCGACGGAAGGGATCCGGACGAGCCGCTCGAGATCGGCGCGCATCGTCGGAGCCAGACCGCGGATCGTCGACGTGAGGGAGACGGTGTCCATGAACGGCAAGCCTAGCTGCTGGGCCGAACGGCTCGTCTAGGGGGACAGCCGGTCGATCTCCCACCCGGATGCAGAGCTCGTGTACCGGAAGCGGTCGTGCAACCGGTCGTTCCGGCCCTGCCAGAACTCGATCGTCTCTGGAGACAGCACGAAACCGCCCCAGAAATCGGGCAGGGGGACGTCGCCGTCGACGAAGCGTCGTTCCGCCTCCCGGGCCCGATCCTCCAACAGGGAGCGGTCGGGCAACACCGCACTCTGATGCGAGGCCCACGCTCCCAGCTGCGCGGTGCGTGGCCGTCCCCGGAAGTAGGCCTCGGACTCCTCCCGTGAGAGTGTTCGGACCGTTCCCGTGGAGGTGACCTGCCGATCCAGTTCCTTCCACAGGAAGACGATCGCGGCGTTGGGGTTCTCGGCGAGCTGGCGGCCCTTGCGACTGTCGTGGTTCGTGTAGAAGGTGAAGCCCCGCTCGTCCAGGCCACGCAGCAACACGTGGCGGGCGGAAGGACGTCCCGAGGCGTCGGCGGTGGCCAGGCCCATCGCGTTCGGCAGTGTGGCACCCGCCCCCTCGGCGTCGGCCAGCCAGGTCCGGAACTGCGCGATCGGGTCGGGGTCCAGGTCTCGCCGGCGCAGTTCCCTCTCGTGGAAGCCGCTGGGAGCTCGCATGTCGCGTGGGTCGGTCATCGCACCGGATGCTAAGCGACCGCGGTGCCCCCGGCAGGACTCGAACCTGCGCACCCGGCTCCGGAGGCCGGTGCTCTATCCGCTGAGCTACGGGGGCGGACCAGGGCGAGTCTAGCAACGGCCTCTCCGGTCCCCGCTGCGAGGGGCGCTGGGCGAACGCTGT
Organism: Actinomycetota bacterium; assembly: GCA_040881665.1. NCBI lineage: Bacteria > Bacillati > Actinomycetota > Actinomycetota bacterium. The sequence continues at coordinate 498,066 of JBBECT010000005.1, read as the reverse complement.
CAAGTGGCGATGCGAGGCGCTCAGGGTGCGCGGACTATCCTGGATGGATGAGCGAGATGGCGCCCCAGGGCGCGAGCGATCCGGTGGCGCACGACCGCCGCGCTGCTTCGGACGAGGGCCGGGGGAGCGTGCTGATCGTGGACGACGACCCGGTGATCGTCCGGCTGCTCCAGGTCAACTTCCGGCTCGAGGGCTTCTCCGTCGAGACGGCGTCGAAGGGGGACGAGGCGCTCGAGCGCGCACTCGCGGACCCGCCGGACATCATGCTGCTCGACGTGATGATGCCGGTCTACGACGGGTGGGAGGTCTGCCGCCGGTTGCGGGAGCGGGACGAGACCCGGGACGTGCCGGTCGTCTTCCTCTCGGCCCGCGCCCAGGACGAGGACCGTGCACGCGGCTACGCTCTCGGCGTTGTGGAGTACGTGACGAAACCCTTCGACCCGGCCTCGCTCGTCGAGATCGTTCGGCGTACGCTGGCCGGACGTGCCGGCTAGGAGCACGACGGTGATCGACGACCGACTGCGTTCGCTGCTCCGCGACGCCGCCGCGGCGGCGATCCCCGAGGCGGAGCCTCCCGCCGAGATCGAGCTCGACCGTCCCAAGCGCAAGGAGTTCGGGGACTTCTCGACGAACCTCGCGCTCGTGCTCGCCTCCCGACTGGACGCACCCCCGCGCGAGGTGGCGCAGCGGCTGCTCGATGCGCTGCCGCACGCAGCGTTCGTCGAACGGGCCGAGATCGCCGGACCGGGTTTCCTGAACTTCCACGTGACCGACGAGTGGCTCTACGACGTGCTGCGCACCGTCGCGGCCGAGGGTGCGAGCTTCGGACGAGCGCCGTCGAGCGGCCGCTCGGTCCAGGTCGAGTTCGTCTCCGCGAATCCCACCGGTCCCGTCCACATCGGCACCACGCGGAACGCGGTGCTCGGCGACGCGATCGCGCGGCTGCTCGACGCGGCCGGTTGGCGGGTGGAGCGCGAGTACTACTTCAACGACGCCGGCCGCCAGATGGATCTGTTCGGCGCCTCGCTCGAGGTGCGCTACCTCCAGGCGTTCGGGCGCGACGCCGAGCTTCCCGAGGACGGGTACCGGGGCGAGTATGTCGCCGACATCGTCGCCGACATCGTCACCGAGCACGGCGACGCGTTCCTCGAGGTTCCCGAGGCCGAGCGCGGGGAGCGGCTGCTGGCCGAGGGTGCGCGCCGGATGCTCGGCCAGATCAAGCGCACCCTCGATCGGTTCGGCATCCACTTCGACGTCTTCTTCTCCGAGCGAACGTTGCACGAGAACGGGGAGATCGACGAGGCGATCTCTCGGCTCCGTGCGCGTGGCCATGCCTACGACGAGGACGGCGCCGTGTTCTTCCGCTCGACCGAGTTCGGTGACGAGAAGGATCGGGTGTTGATCCGGAGCAACGGCGAGCCGACCTACTTCGGCGCCGACTGCGCCTATATCGTCGACAAGTTCTCCCGTGGGTTCGACCATCTGATCTACGTCTGGGGCGCGGACCATCACGGCACCGTGAAGCGTCTGCGCGGGGCCGCGGAGGCCCTCGGATTCGACCCCGAGGCGGTCGAGATCATCCTCTACCAGTGGGTCACGTTGCTGCGCGGGGGGGAAGAGCTGTCGTTCAGCAAGCGCGCGGGCGTGATCGTGACCCTTGACGAGCTGCTCGACGAGGTCGGCCCCGACGCCGTGCGCTTCACCCTGCTGTCGCATTCGAGCGACTCGACGATCGCCTTCGACATCGACGAGGCGAAGCGCCGCTCGATGGACAATCCCGTCTACTACGTGCAATACGGACACGCGCGGATCTCGAGCATCCTTCGTCGAGCCGAGGCGCAGGGCGTCACGTTGCGTCCGGTCGACGCGGTGGATCTGTCGCTGCTCGCCGAGGACGCGGAGACCGATCTGCTGAAGGCGGTCGCGACCTGGCCCGAGCTGGACGCGCCCGCCGCCCAGCTCCGAGCTCCGTACAAGCTCACGCACTACGCCTACGACCTCGCGGCACGCTTCCACCGCTTCTACACCGACTACCGGGTCCTCACCGACGACGTGGAACTGACACAGGCGCGCCTGTGGCTCTCGCGCGTATCGGGCACGACGATCGCGAATGTCCTCGATCTCCTCGGTGTCCAGGCCCCGGAGTCGATGGGACGCGACGATGCCTGAGCGACCGTCGCTCCGGCTCGACGATGCCGGCCCCGGGTCCCGGACACCGTGGCCACGGAACGCGACGTTCACGCCGCGCGGGCTCGAGATCGCCGGGGTGTCCGCGGAGGAACTCGCGGCACGGCACGGAACGCCGTTGCTGATCGTCGACGAGGACGATCTGCGCGCTCGATGCAGACAGGTCCGCGAGGTGTTCTCCCGCGTGCACTACGCCGTGAAAGCCTTCACCGCGCAGGCGCTGCTGCGCGTCGTTGCCGAAGAGGGCCTCGACCTGCTCGTGTCGAGCGAGGGAGAGCTGGAGGCCTGCACCCGCGCGGGGATCCGCGGTGATCGGATCTGGTTCCACGGCAACAACAAATCGGATCGCGAACTCGCGCTGGCCGCCGAGCGCCGGGTGGGTGCGGTCATCGTCGACAACGTCGATGAGATCGAGCGGCTCACGCGCGAGGCGACGGTGCAGGGGATCGAGCTCCCCGTGCTGCTGCGGGTGCTCCCGGAGGTCGAGGCCCGGACCCATCCGGCGATCGAGACGGGGGCGAAAGGTTCGAAGTTCGGGATCCCGCTGAGCGACGCGCTCGAGGCGGTTCGGGCGGTCCGCGCGGCGACCTCGCTCCGGTTCGAGGGGCTTCACGCGCACATCGGATCGCAGGTGCTCGCCGCCGAGCCCTACCTGCGGACGGTGGACACGTTGATCGATCTCCTCCGGGATCTGCGCCGGGACCTCGGGGTCACCGCTCGCATCCTCGACATCGGGGGTGGGTTCGGCGTCACGTACGCGGATGAGACGCCGCTCGGTCTGGCCGAGCTCGCGTCGACGGTCCTGGCTCGCGTGCGTGCGGGCGCCGCCGAGCGCGGCCTCGACGCCCCGCAGGTCGTCGTCGAACCCGGTCGTTCGCTGGTGGCCAACACCACGATCACCTTGTACCGCACCGGCGCACGCAAACACGTCGCCGGATCACCGACGCTCCTCGCGATCGACGGCGGCATGGCCGACAACATCCGGCCGATGCTCTACGGTGCGCGCTTCACGATCGCCGCGGCCGGCCCGTTAATGAGTGAGCAGACCGAGCGGGTCACCCTCGTCGGGCGACACTGCGAATCGGGCGACGTCCTCGCCGACGACGTCACGGTGCCGGCCCACCTCGCGCCGGGATCGTTGATCGCGGTCGCGTCCACCGGCGCCTATACGTACTCGATGGCCAGCACCTACAACCGCGTCGGCCGCCCGGCGGTGGTGTCGGTGGTCGGGGGCCGGAGCCGCATGTGGGTGCGGCGGGAGGACCCGGCCGACCTCGACCGGCTCGAGGTGCCGCCTGCGGGTGCGATCCCCCAGGTGCAGCCGCCCGAGGGGATCGCGATCCGTGCCGCTCGACCTCAGGACGCCGCGTCGTTCCTGCGGATGTGGAAGGCGGTTGTCGCCGAAGGCGTGCACGTGCGGACCGAGCAGGTCCGGGGCACGGTCCGCTCCTACCGGCGCCGGTTCCGTGAGCCCTGGAGCGATCGCGAGGCCTGGGTCGTCGCCGTCGAGGGCGGACGGGTGGTCGGCAACCTGCACATCCAGCGGGAGGAACACCCCGTGACCCGCCACGTGGCCACGCTCGGTCTCGCCGTCGACGCGGCGTTCCGCAGCCGCGGGATCGGGGCGGCGCTCTTGGCCGAGGCCCTCCGGTGGGCACAACGGGTCGGGGTCGAGAAGGTCGAACTCTCTGTTTTCCCCACGAACGCGGCGGCGATCGCGCTGTACCGGCGGTTCGGGTTCGTCGATGAGGGCAGACTCGTCAAGCGATCCCGCAAGTCCTACGGTTACGAGGACGAGATACTGATGGCCCGCTGGATCGAGCGGGACTGACCGGGAGGCGAACCGAATGGGGCGAGGGTGAGCCGGTGAGCGATGTCGTGCGCGTCGGCCTGCTCGGAAGCGGCACGGTCGGCGCCGCCGTGCTCCGTTTGCTGCACGAACACGCCGGCGAGATCGCGCTGCGCGCGGGCTGCCGGGTCGAGGTGGTTCGCGTCGCGGTTCGCGACCTGGCGAAGGATCGGAACGTCCCGCTGCCCGCCGATCTATTCACCGCCGATCCGCAGGCGGTCATCGACGATCCCGACGTGGACGTCGTCTGCGAACTCCTCGGCGGGGTCGAGCCTGCGCGCGAGCTGCTGCTGTCGGCGCTCGAGGCCGGAAAGCCCGTCGTGACCGGGAACAAGGAACTGCTCGCGACCCGGGGCCGGGAGCTGTTCGATCTCGCGGACGCGAAAGGTCTCGACCTGTACTTCGAGGCGGCCGTCGGTGGCGGGATCCCCTTGATCCGACCTCTCAAGGAGTCGCTGGCGGGGGAGCGTGTCCGGCGCGTGCTCGGGATCGTCAACGGGACGACGAACTACATCCTCTCCCGGATGAGCGACGATCAGATGAGCTTCGACGACGCCTTGGCGGAGGCGCAACGGCTCGGCTACGCGGAGGCCGATCCGAGCGCGGACGTCGGCGGACACGACGCGGCGGCCAAGTGCGCGATCATCGCGTCGATCGCCTTCGACGCCCATGTGACGAGCTCCGACGTCTACACCGAGGGGATCGAGCGCGTGACCGCGCAGGACATCGAGTTCGCCCGGCGTCTCGGCTACGTCGTCAAACTGCTCGCGATCGCGGAACTGGACGGTGATGCGATCGCCGTGCGCGTCCATCCCGCAATGGTGCCGCAGGCTCACCCCCTCGCGGCCGTCCGTGGGTCGTTCAACGCGGTTTTCGTCGAGGGGGAGAAAGCGGGAGAGTTGATGTTCTACGGGCCCGGCGCCGGCGGCGATCCGACGGCGATGGCGGTGGTCGGCGACCTCGCCACGGTGGCACGCCACCTGCATTCGGGCGGTCGCGGTCCGGTGTTCTCCCGCATCGTGGAGCGTGCCGTCCGCCCGATCGAGGACAACGACGATCAGTACTACCTCCGGCTCGAGGTGGAGGACCGCCCGGGCGTCCTCGCCGAGATCGCAGCGGTCCTCGGCGGCAATGACGTATCGATCCGCAGCGTGTGGCAAGAGGGAGCCGGTCGCGACGCGCAGCTCGTGTTCGTCACCCATCGGGCCCGAGAGGCGAAGTTCCGCACCGCGGTGCGTGAGTTGGAGACCCTCTCCGTGGTCGAGGACGTGCGAAGCATCCTGCGGGTGGAGGGGGAGGAGTGAGCCGGGGCCGTTCCACACCGGCCGGGGCCGTCGCGGGCGACCCGCCGGCGGGCGCGCCGCAGTGGCGTGGGGTCATCGAGGAGTACCGGGACCGGCTCCCGGTCACCGACGCGACCCCGGTGGTCACCCTCCGTGAAGGAGGGACGCCGCTGGTTCGATCCGACCCGCTGTCGGCTGAGACCGGGTGCGAGGTCTGGCTGAAGTACGAGGGATCCAATCCCACGGGATCGTTCAAAGACCGGGGCATGACGATGGCGATCTCCAGAGCCGTCGAGGAGGGGTCCAAGGCCGTGGTCTGCGCCTCCACCGGGAACACGAGCGCCTCCGCGGCGGCGTACGCGGCGAAGGCGGGACTCACCTGCGCCGTCCTCGTCCCGAAGGGGAAGATCGCGCTCGGCAAGATGGCACAGACGCTCGTGCACGGCGCGCGTGTGCTCGAGGTCGAAGGCAACTTCGACGCGTCCCTCGAGCTCGCGAAGGACCTCTCGGAGCACTTCCCGGTCACGCTCGTGAACTCCGTGAACCCGTTCCGCATCGAGGGGCAGAAGACGCTGGCCTTCGAGGTGGTCGACGCGCTCGGGACCGCGCCCGATCTGCACCTCGTTCCGGTCGGGAACGCGGGCAACATCACCAGCCACTGGCGCGGATACACCGAGTACCTGCGCGACGGGTTGATCCACGAGCCGCCACGGCTGTTCGGGTTCCAGGCGAAGGGGGCCGCTCCGATCGTGGAGGGCCGGCCCGTGAAGGATCCGCGAACGATCGCGACGGCCATCCGGATCGGCAACCCCGCATCCTGGGAGAAGGCCGTCGCCGCCGCCAGCGAGTCGGAGGGATCGATCGAGGCGGTGACCGACCGTGAGATCCTCGCCGCGTATCGACGTGTCGCCCGCGAGGGGCTGTTCGCCGAGCCGGCCTCCGCGGCGTCGGTCGCGGGTCTGTTGCACCTGTCGGCGGAGGGGCGCTTGCCGCGCGCGGCGGTCGTCGTGTGCGTCCTGACCGGTCATGGGTTGAAGGATCCGGAGTGGGCGATCTCCGGTGCGAGCCATCCGGCCGTGGTCGAGCCCGACCCGTCCGCCGTCGCCGCCGAACTCGGCTTGTAGGCTCGCCCCGATGCGGATCACGGTACGGGTCCCGGCGACGTCGGCGAACCTCGGTCCCGGTTTCGACTGCCTGGGTCTGGCCCTCGAGCTCTGCAACGAGGTCACGCTCGACACGGCGGGCTCGGATCCGAGCGTCACGTGGGAGGGGGAGGGCGCCGGCGAGCTGCCCACCGACGGCTCGGACATGGTCAGCCGCGCGATCGCGTTCGCCGCCGCAGAGCTCGGAGACGGGACGACGCCCGGGTTCTCCCTCCACGGGACGAACCGGATCCCCCTCGAGCGGGGCCTCGGATCATCGTCGGCAGCGGCGGTCGCGGGCATCGTGCTGGCCCACGAGATCCGCGGCTCGGTCCCGGCCGACCCGGCCAGCGTCTTCGCTCTGGCGAGCGCGTTCGAAGGTCATCCCGACAACGCCGCCGCCGCCGTTCACGGTGGACTGACGATCGCGGTCGGCGACGAGGGGGGATCCCACACGGTGGTCCGGCTCGATCCGCACCCGTTCCTCCGTCCGGTCGTCCTGATCCCGCAGACCGAGCGTCTGCCGACCGATCGGGCCCGGCGCGCCCTGTCTCCCGAGGTCTCTCGAGGCGATGCCGTCGCGAACCTGCAGCACACGGCCCTCGCGGTCGTGGCGCTCACCCGGGATCCGTCGCTCCTCGGCGCGGCGCTCGTGGACCGGCTCCATCAGCAGGCACGGCTCGAACTCGTGCCCGAGGTTGCGGCGGTGTTCGGATCGCTGCAGAGGGCGGGCGTTCCCGTATGCGTCTCAGGGGCCGGTCCTGCCCTGCTGGCGTTCCGATCCGAAGCGCGGTCGGTCCCGAACCCACCGGGGGGATGGCGGATCCTCGATCCCGAGGTCCGGCCGATCGGCTACGAGGTCGACCGGAACTGAGGTCAGGTCCGGCCGAGACCGGTCGATGGTGTGGGAGGAACGCAACGAAGGGCTTTCCGGATGCCGTTGAACAAGGCCCGGATCGCTCCCTAGACTCGCGGGGGCGCGAGGAACATGTCGTTGCTGCGCCCCGACGACGAACCCCATGAGCGCAGCGCCAGAGCCCCCCCGAGAGCAGACCGCCGCCGAACGGGCGGACTCCTCACCGAGCGCGCACCCGATCCTGGTCACCGACCTCGCCTCGAAGACGCTCGCGGTGAAGGAGGGCGATACCTTCCTCTATTGCGACCTCGAGGGGAACCTCGATCACGGCGACGATTACGGGCTCGGCCTCTACGACGGAGACACGCGGTTCCTGTCGCTGTTCCACATGTCGTTGTCGGGACGCGATCCGGTGCTGCTGTCGTCCTCGTCCGAGCGCGGCTACATGTCCTACGTGGATCTCACGAACCCGGACCTGTACGAGGGCGACGAGATCGCGGTCCGCCAGCAAACGCTGAACATCCGCCGGATCCGCGCGATCAACGGACGCCTGTACGAGCGCGTCCGGGTGAAGAACTACAACCCGCACGCCGTGCGGATCGATCTGCGATTCGACTTCGCCGCCGACTTCGCCGACATCTTCGACGTCCGAGGCATCCCCCGGGACCGCCGCGGCGTCGACGAGCCCGTCCGCGTCGACGACGGAGCCGTGGAGTTCCGGTACCTGGGCGTCGACGACATCCAACGTCGAACCCGCGTCGCCTTCGCATCGCCTCCCGACGTGATCGAGATCGAGGGAGATGTCGCGCACGTGGAGTTCCGGCTCCAGCTCGGGCCGTACCAGACCAAGCTCGTCGGGATGACCGTGGAGCCGATCGTCGGCGAGGCCGCGCCCGAACCGATGGAGTTCGACGTCGCGGTGCACGAGCTCCGGCGCAGCTACGAGGACTGGGAGCGGGAATCGACGCAGATCGTGACGGACAACGAGTTGTTCGACCAGCTCCTCGATCGGAGCCTGCGCGATCTGCGCTCGCTGTCGGATGAAGACGAGGGAGGCACGCCCGCCGCCGGGATCCCCTGGTACGTCTCGCTCTTCGGGCGGGACTCGCTGATCACCGCGCACCAGCTGCTGATGGTGAATCCATCACTCGCGAGCCGGGTGCTCCGCGAGCTCGCCGCGCACCAGGGAACCGTCGTCGACGACTGGCGCGACGAACAGCCGGGCAAGATCCTCCACGAGGTCCGCAAGGGGGAGCTCGCTCGATCGGGGCAGATCCCGCACACGCCGTACTTCGGCTCGGTCGATTCCACCCCGTGGTTCCTGATCGTGTACGCCCAACACCTCCGATGGACGGGAGACCGCGCGTTCGCCGAAGAGCTCCTTCCCGCGGCAGAGGCGGCTCTCGCTTGGATCGACGACTACGGAGACCTGGACGGCGACGGTTTCGTCGAGTACCGGACGCGGTCGTCTCGGGGGATCCGGAATCAGGGCTGGAAGGACTCGTTCGACGCGGTCGTCCACGCCGACGGACGCCTCGCGGAGACACCGATCGCTCTCGTCGAGGTCCAGGGGTACGTCTACCTCGCGAAACAGCGGATGGCCGATGTCTACGACACGCTGGGTGAGCCCGACAAGGCCGAGCGCATGCGCACCCAGGCGATGGATCTGAAGCGGCGGTTCAACGAGGCGTTCTGGATGGAGGACGAGCGGTTCTTCGTCGGGGCCCTCGACGGTGACAAGCGGCCCGTTCGAACGATCCTGTCGAACCCGGGCCACGGTCTCTACTGCGACGTGATCGAACCTGACAAGGCGGCCGCTGTGGCGAAGCGGCTGCTCGCACCGGACATGTTCTCCGGATGGGGCATCCGCACGATGAGCAAGGCGGCGGCCGCCTACAACCCGATGAGCTACCACAACGGATCGGTCTGGCCCCACGACAACGCGTTGATCGCCGCGGGGTTGAAGCGCTACGGCTTCGCGCGCTCGACCAACCGCGTGGCGACCGCGCTGTTCGACGCGGCGATCCATGCCGACTACCTGCGCCTGCCGGAGCTGTTCTGCGGGTTCACCCGCCGAACACCGAACCGCCCGGTGAGCTACCCCGTGGCGTGCTCGCCCCAAGCCTGGGCCGCGGGCTCGCCGTTCCTGATGCTGCAGGCGATGCTCGGGATCTCCGCGCGAGCCGACCGGAACGTCCTCACCGTGAACCAGCCGCACCTTCCGGCGTGGTTGAATCAGGTGGAACTGCGCAACCTCCGGGTCGGCGACAGCCGTCTCTCGCTGGTGTTCCGGCGCGAAGGGGAGATCACCTCGTTCTCGTTGCTGAACCGTGAGGGCTCGGTTCGCGTCGTGATGGAGGAGTGAGCTCCCCGGCTCACCGCAAGCAGGGACCCGTCGAGACCGCCGCCGTGCGGGTGGCGGCGCGCTCCACGAGCGGACGGACTTCCTCCGCGGCAACCGCGTAGCCGAGATCCTCGTCGGTCGTCGAAGCCGACACCACGACGCCCGCCACCTGCCCGTCGCCAAGGACGAACGGACCGCCGGAGTTGCCCGGCACCACGGAGGTCTGCAGCTCGAGGAGCGATCGCCGTACCCGTCCCTGCCCGTACAGATCGGGGCCCACGGCCTCGATCGACCCGCGCACCGCGGCCGGTTCGGCCTGGAGGTCTCCGCCGCCCGGATAGCCGACGACGGCGCCTCCGTCCGAGCGGCGCGCGACCCGTGTGGTCAGGTCGAGGACGGGACCCGGACGGGAGGCGACGCGGAGGATCGCGAGATCGAGCCGTGGATCGAACACCACGGGCGTCGCCGCGTGCGTTCCCGCAGAGGTCTCGACGCGGGGTGAGCGCTCTCCTGCGACCACGTGAGCGTTCGTCACCACGAGGCCGTCCCCTGCGACGAACCCGGAACCGGACAGCACGAGTTCACACGCTTCGCCGACCACGCGCACGGTGCTCTCGTCGGCGGCACGGAGCGCGCGACCGGCGACCCCGGGAGGAGGGTCGGAGACAGGCCCCGAGGGGACCGGGGGGATCCCGGAGAACACGTCCGGGAAACCGAGGGAGTTGAACCAGCGCTGGGTCTGGGTCAGCAGCGACGGTGGATCGGGCAGCAACTCGTCGATCGATCGGACGACCGCCGAGCGACGGATCTCACTCGCCACGAGCGGCAGGGGACCGTTCACGAGGTTCAGTGCGACGACCCAGATCGCGAGAACCACGGCGATCACCGCGACGAAAGACCCCCCGGCACGATCCGCGCGACCGAGCACGGTCCCGTGCGCCTTCGAACGCACCCATCCACCGACGATCCAGCCGACGAGGTCGCCGATCGCCCCGGCGATCAGCAGCGTCGTGACGGCGATCCCGGCGCCGCCGGCCGGGTCGGTCGTGGTCCCCGCGGTCAGCGGTGCGAGCGCCGCGCCGGCGATCAGTCCGAGGAGCAGGCCGCCGTAGGTGAAGAGTTGGAGGACGGCTCCCCGACGGAACCCGAGCAGCGCCGCAAGCAGGAGCACACCGAGCAGTGCGAGGTCGAGGAAGGACACGAGGGCGGTATCGTCCCACGGTCGGACGATCACGGCAGGGTCAACGCGAAGGAAGACGGAGGAACCGACGCATGGAACGCTTGGAGGCCAAGACCGCGCTCGTGACCGGCGGGACGACCGGCCTGGGTGCTGCGATCTGCGAGCGATTCCTCACCGAGGGGGCGCGGGTCGTGTTCACGGGCCGCGACCCCGCGCTCGGCGAGCGCGCCGAGGCCGCGTTCTCGAAGATCGGGTTCGCGCGATTCCTGCGCGCGGATGCCGCGGTGGTGGCCGACGTCGACGCGTCGGTTGCCGACGCGGTGCGAACGCTCGGAGGCCTCGACATCCTCGTGAACAATGCGGGGATCGGGGTCGGCGCCTCGACGCTGAACACGCCCGTCGCCGACTTCGATGCGGTCATGGCCGTGAACGTTCGGGGATGCTTCCTCTACGCGCGGGCGGCGTTCCCCCATCTGCGTGATCGTGGCGGCTCGATGATCCACATCTCCTCGGACGCGGCGATCCTCGGCGAGCCTGCGGTCGGCGTGTATTCGATCTCGAAGGCTGCGGTGAGCATGCTGTCCAACGTCCTGGCGATCGAAGGCGGTCCGGAGGGCGTGCGGTCCAACGCGATCTGTCCCGGCGACATCGAACCGGGGATGCGGCACATGGCGCCTCCCGGCGAGCGCTACGGGCAGGAAGACAGCGCATCCTGGCCGCTCCCTCCCGTGGGCCGGATCGGGTCCGCCAGCGATGTCGCCGCTGCCGCCGTTTACCTCGCCGGTGACGAGGCCGCCTTCGTCAACGGCACTCAACTCGTCGTCGACGGTGGGATGCGGGCCGGGTACGGCGCCGGCAGGCCTCGGGTCTGATCCGGCACGGGCCTCGTGCCCGCGCCGCGGGCCCGCACGAGTCCTCAACCGGCTGCTCGGATGGGCCGACTAGACTAGAGACGTGGTCACGATCGCCCACATCTCCGACCCGCACGTCGGCTCTCCCTACTTCGTGCCGAACCTGATGAACCGCGTGATCGCCGAGCTCAACGAGCTGGCGCCTGAGGCGGTCGTCTGCACGGGCGACCTGACCAACGAGGGCTATCGGCAGGAGTACAAGAGCTGGCTCGCGTACCGCGAGCGGATAGAGGCGCCGGTCCACACGATCCTCGGCAACCACGATGCGCGCAACGTCGGGTACCTGCACTTCGAGGAGCTCGTGGGGTCCCGCTACTGGGGGGTCGACGTGGCCGGGGTGCGCATCGTCGGTGTGGACTCCAGTGAACCCGATCTGAACGAGGGGCATGTGGGGCGCGAGCGGTACGAGTGGATCCGCGAGCGTTTCGACGCGCCGGCCGCGCTCAAGGTCTTCGCGCTCCATCACCACCTGCTGCCGATCCCCGGCACGGGACGGGAGCGCAGCACCGTTGCCGATGCGGGGGATCTTCTGGAGGTGCTGATCGCCTCAGGCGTACAGGTCGTTCTCTCGGGCCATAAGCACGTCCCCTACGTCTGGAAGCTGGAGGACATGTTCGTCGCGAACGCGGGCACGGTGGCATCGCTCCGTCTGCGCGGCCACACCAAGCCGGCGTACAACGTCCTGGAGTTCGAGGAGGACGAGGTCAAGATCTGGCGGCGACAGCCGTTCGGCGGCGGGCGCGTGATCGCGCACTTCTCGCCATCGACCGGCGCCCAGTTCCACCGGGAGATCGAGGCTCCGGTGCAGCGCGCCGCCACCCAGCCCGCCGGCGACTGATCCGTCCCGCGGGCAGGCCACGCCTCGTGAGGAGAGAACATGCGCGTCCTCGCGCTCGTTGACGGTGAGCACTATCCGCCGGTGACCCGTTGGGGCTTGGCCACGGCCGGCGCCCTCGGTTACGACGTGCTCGCCGCGCTGCTGCTCGGTGGCACCGAGAAGGTCCAGCCGGGCCAGGTGCCCGATCTCGGCGAAGTCGAGGTCGAGGTGCTCGCAGGAGCTCCGCTCGGCGACGGGCTCCGCGCCGCGATCTCTCGGCATCGCCCCGACGGGATCCTGGATCTGTCCGACGAGCCCGTCCTCGGATCGCGAGAGCGGATGGAGCTGGCGGCGGTCGCGCTCGCTGCGGGTGTTGCCTACGTCGGGGCGGATTTCCGGCTCGATCCTCCGATCGAGGGCCCGCCGCTGCCGGTTGCGAGCGTGGCGGTGATCGGCACCGGGAAGCGAAGCGGGAAGACCGCGATCGCGGGTGCGATGGCCCGGGAGGCCGACGCGCTGGGTCTGGATCCGGTCGTGATCGCGATGGGGCGGGGCGGTCCCACCGACCCGCAGGTCGCGGAGCGGGGATCGGTCACCGTGGAGCTGCTCCTGGACCTGGTTCGGTCCGGGCGTCACGCGGCCTCGGACTACCTCGAGGATGCGTTGACCTCGGGGGTCACCACCGTCGGGGCGCGCAGGGCCGGGGGAGGGCTCGGGGGACGTCCCTTCGTCTCGAACGTACGGCCCGCGGTCGAGATCGCGATGCGTCGGGACCCCCACCTGCTCGTGCTCGAGGGCAGCGGCTCTGCGATGCCGCCGGTGCCCTGGGATGCCGGTGTGCTCGTCGTGCCCGGTGGGGCCCCCGAGGAGGTGCTCGGAGGATATCTCGGGCCGTTGCGCCTCTTGTTGTCGGACCTCGTTTTCTTTACGATGGTGGAGAACCCGAACGACGGGTTCGGTTCCCTCTCCGCGCTGCGCTCCCATGTCCGACGGATCCGTGGCGACGACCTTCCCATCATCGTCACCGACTTCCGGCCGGTCCCATTGGGCGACGTGCGGGGGCGGGACGTGTTCCTCACCACCACAGCCTCCGGGCCCGCGGCAGCCAGGCAAGCGGAACGGCTCGGTGCCGAGCACGGATGCCGAGTGGTGGGATACAGCGCTCGTCTGGCCGATCGGGCCGGGCTGGTGGAGGACCTGGACGGAGCATCAGACTTCGAGGTGCTACTCACCGAGTTGAAAGCCGCCGCCGTGGACGTTGCATGCGAGCACGCACGCGCACGGGGGGCTGAGGTCCAGTTCGTGGACAACCGTGCGGTCGCCGTCGATGGAGACTCGGACGTGACGACGGCGCTGCGCGAAACGATCGAGAGCGCCGGATCGCGCGCTGTGGACAGGAAGCAACGCTCATGAACGAAGGACGATCGACACCGCAGGGAACGTCGGCTGCGAACCATCCGGCGGAAGGGCGCGCGTCCCACATCCTGATCTCCGACCGGGAGCACGGCCTGCCCTACTCGAAGGGGCTGATGGCGTCCCAGGTCATGGTGACCGGGTTGTCGCCCGTTCGCGCCTACCAGGTCGCCGAGTCCGTCGAGCAACGGCTCCACGGACTGGGGGTTCCCGCCGTCACGAGTGACGAGCTCGACGCCGTCTGCGTCGAGGTGATCTCGGACGTTGCGGGCGAGCGGTACGCCGCGAACTACCGCAGCTGGCGGCAGGTCGAGGCCCTCGACATCCCGCTCGTCGTGCTGATCGGTGGGGCGACCGGCGTCGGCAAGTCGACGATCGCGACGCAGCTGGCGGCGCGCCTCGGCATCGTTCGCGTGGAGGCCACCGACTCGATCCGCGAAGTGATGCGGGCTTTGTTCTCTCGCGAGCTGATGCCGACGCTGTACACGTCCTCCTTCGAAGCGGACGCGGCGCTCCGCGAGCCGCCCAAGGGTGGTTCGGACGCGGTGGTGGTCGGATTCCGCGAACAGACGTCGGCGGTGTCGGTCGGGATCGAGGCGTTGCTCGACCGTGCCGCGGTGGAGGGAACGAGCCTCGTGATCGAGGGAGCGCACGTCGTACCCGGTTTCTTCGACCTGGCATCCCGGACCGAACGGATCCTCGCCGTGCCCGTGATCATCACGGTCGAGGACGAGGAGGTGCACAGGAGCCACTTCGACGCCCGGTCGATGGACGTGACGATGCGCCCCTCCAACAGGTACCTTTCCAGCTTCGAGAACATCCGCCGGCTCCAGCGGTACGTGAAGAGCCAGGCACTCTCGCACGGGGTTCCCGTTATCCCCAACTACAATTTCGATCGGTCCCTCGCGGCGGTCACCGACCTCATCATGCGTCGGACAACCGAGCGAGCGGTACAGGTTCGAGGCGACGACGCGGGATCCGCGCAGCCTCGGGCGATCTCCGGCGAGACCTCGAGCTCGACACGAGGAGTCCCCGGGTCGCAGGAAGCGGCAGGTCGCACAACCGATCCGCAGGATCGGTTCCGTCCGCCGGCCCCGGAACCGGCACAGGAGCGACCGGAGGATGGGAACCGAGAACCACAGGTCCGGCACAAGGAAAGGGATCCGGCATGAGGCTGTTCCTCGACACCGCGTCGATCGAAGAGATCCGCGAGATCAACCGCTGGGGAGTGCTCTCCGGCGTGACGACGAACCCGACCCTCGTCGGGGCCGAGAAGGAGGATCCCGACACGGTCTGGAAGCAGATCCTCGAGGAGGTCAAGGGAGACGTCTCCCTCGAGACCACCGAGACCGAGGCGGGTCCGATGTACGACCAGGGTGTCGAACTCGCCGCGAAGGGTGACAACGCGATCGTGAAGGTCCCGATGACCCCCGCGGGTCTCGAGGCCGGGCGCCGGCTCACCGACGGGGGGATCCGGGTCAACGTGACGCTCGTCTTCTCGCCCGCGCAAGCGATCCTCGCGGCGGAGATCGGCGCCTACATCGTGTCGCCGTTCCTCGGCCGGATCGACGATTCAGCCAGCGACGGGATGCACGCGTTGCGCCAGATCTGCGACATCTACGCCGTGCAGGGCTACGACACGAACGTCCTCGCGGCGTCCCTGCGCCATCCGATGCACATCGTCGATGCGGCGAGCGCGGGCGCCGACATCGCGACGATGCCCTACGACGTCTTCACCAAGCTGGTGAAGCATCCGCTCACCGACATCGGACTCCAGCGGTTCGGGTCGGACTGGGCGAAGCTTCAGCAGGAACTGAAGGGAGAGTCCTGAGATGGACGCAACGACCGATCGCGCAGCACTGGAGGGCAAGGTCCTTCCGGAGCTCCAGAAGATCGCCGGCACCCTCGGCATCCAGGGGCATCAGCGGCTGCGCAAGGCGGGCCTGATCGACGCGATCATCGCCGAACGGGGCGGTGCGAGCGACGCTGCCGGCAACGGGCCCACCGCGGATTCGCGGCCGGCGACGACCCGCGCGGCGTCCACGAACGGCGAGGTCGAGACCGACAACGACACGTCGGACGCCGGCCGCCGGCCGCCCGAGGACATCGACGAAGGTCCGTCGGACACGAGCGAGAACCGAGACGGCGATCGCGGCGACGACCGGGGGCGGGGTGGACGCGACCGTGATCGTGATCGTGGCACCCGCAACGACCGCGGCGATCGCAACCGAGGCGGCAGCGACCGGAACCAGCAGGGCGGCCAGGGCGGCGGTCAAGGCGCGCAGGCCGGGCAGGGCGGTGGGAACGAGCGCCGACGCCGCTCACGTGAGGATCGCCGGCGCCAGCGCGAGCAGCGGCGAGCCCGTGAGCAAGAGGACCGCGAGGAAGAGCTCCAGAACGCACCGATCGCGACCGGTCTGCTCGACATCCTCCCCGAGGGGTACGGGTTCCTGCGGACCTCCGGGTACCTCCCGGGATCGGAGGACATCTACGTCTCGGTCTCGCAGGTCCGTCGATTCGCGCTCCGCAAGGGCGACACGGTCGTCGGCGCGGTGCGGCGCCCGAAGGACGGAGAGAAGTACTCGGCGCTGCTCCGGATCGAGAGCGTGAACGAGCTCGAGCCGGAGGCCGCGAAGCAGCGTGCCGCGTTCGAGAAGCTCACGCCGCTGTTCCCCGAGGAGCGATTCCGGCTCGAGACGGGCCCGACCGAGGTGACCGGTCGCATCATGGACATGGTCGCGCCGATCGGGAAGGGCCAGCGCGGCATGGTCGTCTCGCCCCCGAAGGCGGGGAAGACGACCGTGCTCAAGCAGATCGCGAACGGGATCATCGAGTCCGACCCCGAGACCCACGTGATCGTCCTCCTCGTGGACGAGCGCCCCGAGGAGGTCACCGACTGGCAGCGAACCGTCGAGGCCGCGGAGGTCGTCTACTCCACCTTCGACAAGCCGGCCGATCAGCACATCCAGGTGACGGAACTGGTCCTCGAGCGGGCCAAGCGCCTCGCCGAGATGGGCAAGGACGTCGCGATCCTGCTCGACTCGGTCACCCGGCTCGCGCGCGCTTACAACCTCGCGGCACCGGCGTCGGGAAAGATCCTGTCCGGTGGTGTGGACTCGACGGCCCTGTATCCGCCGAAGCGATTCTTCGGTGCGGCGCGCAACATCGAGCAGGGCGGCTCGCTGACGATCATCGCGAGCGCGCTGGTCGAGACGGGCTCGCGGATGGACGAGGTGATCTTCGAGGAGTTCAAGGGCACCGGCAACATGGAACTGCGGCTCGACCGCAGCTTGTCGGAGAAGCGGCTGTTCCCCGCGATCAACGTCGAGGCCTCCGGAACGCGCAAGGAGGACCTCCTGATGGCAACCGAAGAGCTCGCGCTCGTGTGGCGACTCCGTCGTGTCCTCCACGCGCTGGACCCCGCCGCGGCGATCGAGTTGCTCACCGACAAGATCCGTGCCACGAAGTCGAACGAACAGTTCCTCAAGGAGATCGCGAAGGCGCCCTGATCGGGGATGTTCTTCGGGGAAGGAAGCGAGACGAGATGAAGCAGGGCATCCATCCCGAGTACCACGTGACGGTCGTCCACTGTTCGTGCGGGAACACGTTCGAGACGCGGTCGACCGTCGAAGGCAAGGAACTGCGCGTCGAGTTGTGCTCGCAGTGCCATCCCTTCTACACCGGCAAGCAGAAGCTGGTTGATACCGGCGGGCGCGTCGAGCGCTTCCAGCGCCGCTACGCCAAGCAACAGGCGCAACAGTCATCTGCGTCTACCGCTCCCGCGGCGGTCGACACCGCCGATGGGGATCCCGGCGGCGAGCAGGGCTGACCCGCAGACGATGACCGACTCGCCCGACCGGCCGCTCGGTGGAACGACCGCGCCACCCCCGAAGGATCACTTCTACGGTGGGCAGGCCCTGATCGAGGGTGTCATGATGCGCGGCCGCGACATCTGGGCCATCGCCGTGCGCAAGCCCGAGGGCGATCTGTACATCGAGTCGCACGCGATCGAGTCCGTCGTCGCCAAGCGCCCGATCCTCGGCAAGCCGTTCTTCCGCGGCATCATCGTCCTCGTGCAGTCGCTGCGGATCGGATTCCGGGCGCTCATGATCAGCGCGCGCGTGTCCTCACCCGAAGAGGTCCAGCTGTCGTCGACCGCGATGGGTTTTTCGATGGTCATCGCGATCCTGTTGTTCCTCGGATTGTTCATCGCGTTCCCCGCGGCCCTGTTCGGCTGGGTCGGCGATCGCGTGGGGTCGGGGGTATGGACGAGTGTGGCCGAGGGCGTGTTCCGCGTGTTGCTGTTCCTCGGGTACCTCCTGATCATCGGGCAGACGAAGGACATCCGGCGCGTGTTCCAGTTCCACGGCGCTGAACACAAGACGATCGCGGCCTACGAGCACGATGAGCCGCTCGAACCCGAGCGCGTCGATCGCTACTCGACGCTCCATGTCCGTTGCGGCACGAACTTCCTGCTGATCGTGATGGTCCTGACGATCCTGGTCTTCGCCTTCTTCGGCAGCCCGCCGATCCCCTGGCGGATCCTGTCCCGGATCGTCGCGATCCCGTTGATCGCAGGGTTCGCCTACGAGATGCTCCGGCTCGGCGCGCGCTTCCCGAACTCCTGGGTGATGAAGGCCCTGATGACGCCGGGTCTATGGTTGCAGAAGATCACGACGAAGCCGCCGACGATCGACCAGATCGACGTCGCGATCGCTTCGTTCAACGAGGTCCTGCGCCGCGAAGGTGGCGGAGCCGAACCCGTCGACGGTCGCGTGCCGGTCCCAGGATCGATCTCGCCCGACCCGCCCCCGGGCCTGGCCCCACCCCCGTCGGAGCAATCCCCGGACCCGGATGGCGCCGCGAGCGGACCGGCGGGGTCGCCCGACCGCGGCTGAGGGCCGGGTGCGCCGCTCGAGCGCGCTTGGGAGGGGCTCCGGTGCAGGTCGTTGCATTCCCCGAGGGCGGAGCTAGAGTTGCAGCTCGAACCCCATCGGACCCGTTTCCCCAGGAGGGGTGAGACCGCATGACACCCACTGAACTCGATGTTCCGCTCTCGCCGAGCGCCGAGCAGATCCGCCGCCGGATGTTCGCTTCGGTCCGCCGGGGATTCGACCCCGAGCAGGTCCGTGACTACCTCGAACAGATCGCCGGGCAGGTCGAGAAGCTCGAGAAAGACCTGAAAGACGCGAGGATGCAGGCCGAGACCGCGTCCGCCGACGTGTCCTCGCCCGCGCAGGCGTCTGCCCAGCCCGCGACGGTGTCCCGTGACGCCGATCCGTACGAGGACCTCAGTGCCCGCATGGCGGGGCTGCTTCGATCGGCCGACGAGCAAGCGCAACGGATCCTTCGCGAGTCGAAGGAGGAGTCCGCCAAGGTCCTCGCGCAGGCCAGGGGCGAAGCGGATCGTGTTCGTACCGATGCGCAGGCTCGCGCCGAGCAGGCGCGCTCCGAAGGAGAGCAGGCGCTCAGCAGGGCCCGCGAAGAGGCGGATCGCGCCCTTTCGGGACTCGCCTCGCGTCGCGAGGTCATGATCGGTCAGCTGCAGGAGATGCAAGGCCGCCTGCTGGAGGTCGCCCGCGAGCTCGAGACCGCGATCGATCGCAACGAGCCCGTCGATCTGCCGCAGGTGCCGTCGGTCTCTCCCGGTTCGCCGTCGTCCAGCACGACGGTGAGCGGATCGACCGACGCCCCAGCCGACACCTCGCCGGCGCCGGGGTCGTCCGCGGCTCCGGGGTCCGGTGCGGATCCGATCGATCCGCGCTACGAGGATCTCTGGTCGTCCGGCAGTGGGGAGACCGTCGATCTCAACCTGACCGACCTCGGCGACCTCGACCTGAACCTCGGTGAGGATTCGCCGGGCGAGCAACGCCGCTCCTAGGACATCGTCGGCCGCGGGCGGGCGACGCCGGCGCGCGCGGGGATACTGGTTCCATGGCCTCCGACGCCGCGACCGACTTCGAAGATCGCCTGCTCGAGATCGAGCAGCGGTTCGAGGACGTCCAGCGGCAGATGTCCGCTCCCGACGTTGCCGCAGATCCCGATCGGCTCCGAAACCTCGGTCGCACCTTCTCCGAGCTCCGCGACGTCGTCGAGCCCTACCGCGCCTACCGGGCGGCGCTCGAGCAGGCCGGCGAGGCACGGGAGCTGGCCGAGGCGGACGCCGACCGGGAGATGGTCGCCTATCTCAAGGAGGAAGCCGAGCGGGCCGACGAGACCGCGCGTGCGCTCCGAGAGGAGCTCGAGCTCGCGCTGATCCCGAAGGATCCCGACGACGGGAGGGATCTGCTGCTCGAGATCCGCGCCGGCGCCGGAGGGCAGGAGGCCGCGTTGTGGGCCGGGGACCTGTTCGAGATGTATCGACGGTACGCGGAGCTTCACAAGTGGAAGACCGAAGTGCTGTCGAGCTCGCCTTCGGACGTCGGAGGGTTCAAGGAAGTGGTTCTCGAGGTTCGGGGAGCCGACGCCAATTCCCATCTGAAGTGGGAGTCGGGCGTCCACCGGGTTCAGCGCGTCCCTGCGACCGAGTCGGCCGGGCGGATCCACACATCGACCGCCACGGTCGCGGTGATGCCGGTCGCCGAGGAGGTCGATGTCGAGGTGCGTTCCGAAGACCTGAAGGTCGACGTCTATCGCGCCAGCGGTCCGGGTGGCCAGGGGGTCAACACGACCGACTCGGCGGTACGGATCACCCACCTGCCGACCGGGATCGTCGTTTCGTGTCAAGAGGAACGTTCCCAGCTGCAGAACCGGGAGAAGGCGATGCGCTACCTGCGGGCGCGCCTGTATCAGCAGGCGATCGAAGAGCGACAGAAGGAGGAGGCGGAGACGCGCCGATCCATGGTCGGCACGGGGGAGCGCGCGGAGAAGATCCGCACCTACAACTTCCCGGAGAGCCGGGTGACCGACCATCGCATCAAGGTCACGTCCCATCAGCTCCAGGACGTGCTCGGTGGGGATCTGGACGGGTTCGCCGACGCCCTGGTCGCCGCCGATCGAACACGCCGCCTCGCGGACGGCACCACCGGCTGATGCCCGAGGGGCGGCCGCCTCGAGCACGACCCAGCGAGGTGCGCCGCTGGGTCCGTGACGAGCTCGAGCGGTCCGGTGTCGATCAGGCCGATGCGACGGCAGACCTCCTCGTCTGTCACACGCTCGGATCCGACCGCGCGACGATCGCCACGCGCACCGCCCCGATGTCCCGCGAGGAGGAGGAGCGGCTCACCGATCTCCTCGAGCGGCGTACGGACGGGACACCGGTCCAGCTCCTGATCGGGAGCCAGCGTTTCCGGTCGCTCGACCTGGCGGTCCGGGCCGGTGTGTTCGTCCCACGACCCGAGACCGAGTCGCTCGTCGACCACGCGCTGAGCCTCGTGGAGGGCGTCGAGGCGCCCGTCGCCGTCGACGTCGGGACGGGAACCGGGGCGATCGCCCTCGCGATCGCGGTGGAGCGCCCGGATGCGCGGATAGTGGCTACCGACCTGGCCCCCGAGGCGGTGGATCTGGCGAGGGAGAACGCGCGAGTGCTCGGGCTCGAGCTCGAGGTGGTCGGGGGCGATCGGTTCGAACCCGTGGATCCGGCGCTGCAGGGCCGGGTCGACCTCGTCGTGAGCAATCCCCCCTACGTGGAGACGGCCTCGGTGACCGAGCTCCCGGTCGAGGTGCGCGCGGATCCGCCCCTCGCGCTGCTCGGGGGTCCGGATCAGATCGCGACGCTTGCCGACGAGGCAGCCGCGTGGCTGCGCCCCGGAGGAGGGATCGCGCTCGAGATCGGGGAGGAGCAGGCCGACACGGTGACGACCGCTCTGCAGCGACACTTCGCCGACGTGGTCGTCCGCGACGACCTCGCCGGGCGTCCCCGCTTCGTCCTCGGACGGCGCCGGTGAGCACGCCGTTGGATCCGTTCGACTCCGGTTCGGGGGAGGGGGAGCCGACGCCGTCCGACGGGCTCGACTGGGACGCGATCACCGCATCGGTGCGGGCCGCCCTCTCGGGAGAGCTCGTCGTGCTCGCGACCGACACCGTGTACGGGATCGCGGCCCGGCCCGATGACGGGAGCGCGACCGGCAAGATCTTCACCGCGAAGGCGCGAGACCGAGCCCGCACGCTGCCGGTGCTCGTGGCCTCCGAGGAGCAAGCCCGGAGGGTCGGCGTGTTCGACGCCGTGGCCGAGCGGCTCGTGGGCAGCGTGTGGCCCGGAACGGTCACCCTCGTGCTGCGGCGATCGCCCGCGGCCCTCGGATGGGATCTGGGGGGCGACGCCGAGACCGTGGGCCTGCGCATCCCCGATCATCCCGCCTGCCGGGCGGTTCTCCACCGGAGCGGGCCGCTCGCGGTGAGCAGTGCGAACCGTTCCGGGCGGCCCACGCCCCGGACGTGTTCGGAGGTTCACGACGTCTTCGGGGACGAGGTGGCCGCGTACCTGTGCGACCGGGGGCGCTCGGCGGTGTCGGCCTCGACCGTCGTCGATCTCGCCCACGGCAAGCCCACGGTGCTCCGCGCAGGCACGTTCGATCCCGAGCGCCTCGCCGCACTGCTCAACGGCTGATCCCGGCGCTGCCGGGTTCGGCCCGGGTCGGTCGGGTGTGGCGCCGCTGCTAGACTCCGGGTCCGTCCCCATGGCCTCGATCCTGGTCATCTGCACCGGCAACGTCTGTCGATCCCCGGTCGCCGAGGGTTTCCTCCGCGCGGCGCTGCGGGAGCGCTTCGGCGACGACGCCCCGCAGGTCTCCTCCGCCGGCACGACCGGCTGGGAGGACTCCGGGGCGATGGCCGAGTCGGTGGAGGCGGCGAAGGAGCTCGGAGTCGATATCTCTTCCCATCGAGGCCGGGTGCTCTTGCCCGAGCACGTCGGTGAGGTGGATCTCGTGATCGGCATGGCGCGTGAGCACGTCGAGGCGATCGCGCGATCGATGCCGGACGCGGAGGGAAAGACGTTCACCCTGAAGGAGCTCGTGCGCTTGCTCGAAGGACTCCGTCCCCTGCCCGGCCCGGTGGGGGCCGAGGCCCTCTCGCGACGGGTCGAAGACGCCGAGGGGCTCCGAGCGACGGGCTTCGCGGGCAACCCCCACGATGAGGACGTCGTCGACCCACTCGGGATGCCCCTCGAGAGCTACCGCGCGATCGCCTGGGAGCTCCGCGACTGGACCCAGCGCCTCGTCGACGCGATGTTCGGGGCCGTCGCGGAAACCGGACGCGGCGCCGGATCCCTGACGCAGGGGACATCGTGAAGATCGCGCTCGGCTCCGACCACGCGGGCTTCGCCTTGAAACAGCACCTGATGGCCTTCCTCGAAGCGGAGGATCACGAGGTGCTCGACCAGGGCACAAACTCGGAGGAGACGACCGACTACCCGATCTACTGCGTCCGCACGGCGCGGCAGGTCGCCGAGGGTGGGGCCGACCGGGGGATCGTGCTCGGGGGATCGGGGCAGGGTGAGCAGATCGTGGCCAACAAGGTGCCCGGGATCCGGGCGAGCCTCTGCAACGATTTGTATACGGCGCGGCTCTCGCGTCAACATAACGACGCGAACGTGCTCGGGATCGGCGCCCGGATCGTGGCGGCGACCCTTGCCGAGGAGATCGTCCAGGTGTGGTTGTCCACGTCCTTCGACGGAGGACGCCACGAGCGGCGGATCGAACAGATCGCCGCGATCGAGCGGGGGGAACTATGAAGGACTACGCGGCAAGTTGGGATGCCTTGAAGGAAACGGATCCGGAGGTCGCGGACGCGATCGCGGGTGAGCTTCAGCGGGAACGAAGCACGATCCGTTTGATCGCATCCGAGAACTTCGCGAGTCCCGCGGTGCTGGCAGCCGTCGGGTCGTCGATGAACAACAAGTATGCGGAGGGTTACCCCGGACGCCGCTACTACGGCGGGTGTCAGTACGTCGACATCACCGAGCAGCTGGCGATCGATCGCGCGAAAGCGCTGTTCGGCGCAGACCACGCGAACGTGCAACCGCACGCCGGGGCGCAGGCGAACATGGCCGTATTCGGCGCGTTCCTCGATCCGCGTTCCGACGACAAGGTACTCGGGCTCTCGCTCCCGCACGGTGGGCACCTGACGCACGGCTCGCCCGTGAACGTGTCCGGCATGTGGTTCAACTTCGTCGCCTACGAGGTCGATCGGGAGACCGAACAGCTCGACATGGACACGATCTCGGACCTGGCCGAGCAACACCGCCCGAAGGTGATCCTCGCCGGCTTCACCGCCTATCCACGGGATATCGACTTCGCGAAGTTCCGCGAGATCGCCGACTCCGTCGGGGCGATCCTCTGGGTGGATGCCTCCCACTTCATCGGCCTGACCGCGGGACAGGCGTATCCGAGCCCGGTTCCGTACGCCGATGTCGTCACGTTCACAACGCACAAGGCGCTGCGGGGTCCACGGGGCGCCATGATCCTGTGTAAGGCCGAGCACGCCAAGGCGATCGACAAGGGCGTGTTTCCGATGATGCAGGGCGGCCCGCTGGAGCACTGCATCGCGGGGAAGGCGGTCGCTCTCAAGGAGGCCGCCTCCCCGGACTTCAAGGACTACGCGGCTCGCACCGTCAGGACCTCCCGTGCCCTGGCAGCCGGGCTCGGCGAGGAGGGCATGCGGGTCGTCTCGGGAGGCACGGATTCGCACCTGTCGCTGATCGACCTGCGGCCGCTGGACGTCGGGGGCAAGGAGGCCGAGAAGGCGTGCGACGAGGTCGGGATCGCCCTGAACAAGAACGCGATCCCCTTCGACCCGATGCCTCCCGGCACACCGAGTGGTGTCCGTGTCGGAACGCCGGGGATCTCCACCCTCGGGATGGACGAGGCGGAGGCGCGCGAGATCGCGAACGTGATCGGCGAGACCGTTCGCAACCTCGACGACGAGGCGGTGAAGGACGCCCAGCGCAAGCGGGTCGCCGAGCTCACGGGCAGGTTCCCCGCCTACCCGAACTGATCCGGTCGGCGATCGCCGCGCGGCCGGCACCGGAGGTCGGAAGTTGTCCCCGGCCGCGTGCGCCCGCACACTGGAGGGCATGAGCACGCACGGGGTCCGCGCGTGACCGGTCGGCCCTTGACGCCGTACCTGGTGGTCTTCGCCGCGAGCGCGATCGTCTGCTTCGTCGGTACTCCCGTCGTCCGGCGCCTCGCGCAGCGGGTGGGAGCGATCGCGATGCCGGCCGACCGGATGGTGCACGAGCGCCCTACACCCTCGATGGGAGGTCTCGCGATGTTCGCTGGCCTGCTCGTCGGCCTGCTCGTCGCCCGGACGCTCCCCGCGTTCGACGGGTTGGCCGGCTCGACGATGCAATGGACCGCGGTCGTCGGAGCGGCGACCGTTTCGGCGGGCGTGGGCGCGATCGACGACGTGAAGGACATCTCCGCGCTGTCGAAGCTCACCGGGCAGGTGTTGGTTGCGGGCCTGCTCGCCCTGGGTGGGATGACCTTGCAGTACTTCCTGTTCCCGGGTCAGGGGCTCCTGGCGCTGTCGTTCGATCTGCAGGTGCTGCTGACGGTGCTCTGGGTCCTCCTGCTGGTCAACGCGGTGAACCTGATCGACGGTCTCGACGGCCTGGCCGCGGGGATGGTGGCGATCGCCGCCATCGCACTGTTCATCTTCATGTATCGATCGCCCGGCGCGGCGTTCGGGGGCGATGTGTCCGCTGCCGCGCTCGTGGCGGCGATCACCGCGGGCGTCTGCGTCGGGTTCCTCCCATGGAACTTCCATCCCGCGAAGATCTTCATGGGCGACTCGGGAGCGATGCTTCTGGGCACGCTCCTCGCCGTATCGACGATCTTCGGCATCGGTCGCGACGCCTATGCACCCGGCACCGGAGACCTCGCGATCATCGGTCTGCCCGTCTTCCTCTTCCTGCTCGTGATCGCGATCCCGTTGCTGGACGTGGCGCTGGCGATCGGCCGGCGGGTTCGCCGTCGCCGGAGCTTCGCGCATGCCGACAAGGAGCACATCCATCATCGGTTGATGGACATCGGGCACGGCTACCGGAAGACGGTGCTCCTGATGTACCTGTGGAGCGCCCTGCTGTCCGCGGTCGCCCTCACGGTCGCGTTCGTCGACGGCCGGGGCGTCGTCCTCGTCGTGGCGGCGTGCGCGCTGGCGGTGTTCTTGGCAACGCTGCTCCCGGGCCTGCTCGCCCGGCGGGCAGAGGTGCGAGCGGTGCCGGACCGAGGTGGCGCCGATCCCCCGGGGGACCGGCCGGAGGACCCCGGCGGACCCGATGACCACCAGGAGCCGGCGGGGGCATCGCCGAGCGATCGGGCGCGCTAGGCAGCCGGAGGCCGCTCCCCGATCCGGGGCCCCATCCGCGGGGCAACTCCGCGGCGTATCAACAGCGGGAGCAGGATGTGCCGTTCCGTGGTCGCGCGCAGGCACCCCGCGAGGGGTGATAATCGCGGCCGGCGTGGGGCATAATCCTGCCCACGGTCGGCAAGGGGGCACGTGTGGCAGAGATCGATGTACGCCTCGAACGAGTCACGAAAGCGTTCGGTGACACGCTCGCGGTGGACGACCTCTCACTGGACATCAGCGAGGGGGAGTTCTTCAGCCTGCTGGGTCCGTCGGGGTGCGGCAAGACGACCACGCTGCGGATGATCGGGGGATTCGAGGACCCCACCGCCGGCACCGTGTACCTCGGCGGGCGGGACGTCACCGACGACCCGCCCTACAAGCGTCACGTCAACACGGTCTTCCAGTCGTATGCGCTGTTCCCGCATCTGGATGTGTACGAGAACGTCGCGTTCGGTCTCCGCCGTCAGAAGGTCGACAAGGGAGAGATCGACAAGCGGGTCCCCGAGGTCATGAAGCTCGTCGACCTCGAGGGCTTCGACAAGCGTCGTCCCCCCCAGATGTCCGGCGGCCAGCAGCAGCGGGTCGCGCTCGCGCGTGCGCTGGTGAACCATCCGAAGGTGCTCCTGCTCGACGAGCCGCTCGGTGCCCTCGATCTGAAGTTGCGCAAGCAGATGCAGCTCGAGCTCAAGCGGATCCAGCAAGAGGTCGGCATCACCTTCATCTACGTGACGCACGATCAGGAGGAGGCGATGACGATGTCCAACCGTCTCGCCGTGATGCGCTTGGGGGAGATCGAGCAACTCGGTGAACCCGAGGTCGTGTACGAGAACCCCGGTACCGAGTTCGTCGCCGGGTTCCTCGGGGCGTCGAACATGCTCGAAGGGGAACTGAAGGAGAACCAGGGCGGCACCGCGACGGTGCTCGCCACGGGAGGCGCCCGCTTCACGGTGCCGAGCGAGCGGGTCCCCGACGATGCGGGCAGCCAGGTCAAGGTCGGGGTCCGACCCGAGAAGATCACGATCGCACCGGAGAACGGCGCGTCGATCGATGGGTCGCTCAACGGGATCACCGGTCTGCTGCGGATGTCGACCTACATCGGCGTCAGCAATCAGTACAAGGTCGATGTCGCGGGCGGCACCGAGATGACCGTCTACGTCCAGAACCTGGGGTCCGAAACCGTTCCCCGGCCCGGGGACCGCGTGCAGCTCACGTGGCGACCGGAGCACACGTTCGTGGTCAAGCCGTCGGCACCGCTGACGGCGGAGGAGGAGGACGAATGAGCCAGAGCAAGCGACCGCGCATCGACCCCGCACTGATGCGGGGACTCACCCTGCCGCGGACGGGTTCGCGCGCGCTGTCCCGGCGCGACCTGTTCAAGTACGCAGGAGCCGGCGCCGGCGCCGTCAGCATGGCCGCCGTCCTCGCCGCGTGTGGTGGAGACGAGAGCGACCCCGCCGGCAACGGCGGCGACACGAGTGTCGATCCCGCGACGATCTACGCGGGGCAGCCGAACGGCGAGCTCGTGTTCGCGAACTGGCCGCTGTACCTGGACTTCGCCAAGGACCAGGAGACGGGCGAGCGGTACAGCCCGTCGTTGCGGATGTTCGAGGAGGAGACGGGGATCGCCGTGACCTACGCGGTGGATATCAACGACAACGCGTCGTTTTTCGGCGAGATCCAGCCGATCCTGGCCAACGGCGACACCCCCGCGTACGACATCATCGTGATCACGAACGGCCGGGAGTTCACGGCGCTCACGCAGAACGAGTGGGTGTGGCCGCTCGATCCGAGCAAGCGCCCGAACTTCGACGCGAACGCCGCGAAATGGGCGAAGGACCCGACGTTCGACCCCGACAACAAGTACTCGATGGCGTGGCAGTCGGGGCTCACCGGCATCGGGTACATCCCCGACAAGGTGAAGGGGGGCGCGATCACCAAGATGGACGATCTCGCCGACCCCGCCAAGGTCGGTCAGGGAACGGTCGGCATGCTGAAAGCCGACATGCCCGACTTCGTGATGATCAACCTGGGGATCGACCCGATCAGCTCGACGCCGGCCGAGTGGCAAGAGGCCGCCAACTGGCTGACGATGCAGCGCGACTCGGGAACGGTGCGTCAGTACTACGATCAGGGCTACGCGGACGATCTCAAGGCGGGCAACCTCGCCGCGTCGATGGCCTGGTCGGGCGACGTGCTCTACTACAACATCTGGGAAGGCAACCCGATGGAGTTCGTCTTCCCCGAGGGCGGGGCGCTGCTCTGGATCGACAACATGCTGATCCCGACGAACGCGTCGAATCCTCTCGACGCGATGACGATGATGGATTTCTACTACCAGCCGGAGGTCGCCCAGATGGTGACCGAATGGGTGCTGTACATGTCCCCGGTTCCCGCGACACAGGATCTGATCCTCGAGCACGCGGAAGAGGTCGCCGCCGACGGCGACGAGGCCTACGCGGGGCAACTCGAGGAGAGCGGGACGAGCAACTACCTGTATCCGAGCGACGAGTTCCTCGAACGGACCTCGTTCGCCCGCGACCTGACCACGGACGAAGAGCTGGAAGAGTGGGATTCGATCTTCCTGCCCATCTCCGAGGGCTAGGTCGGGGTCCGGATGGCGACATCCACGGCGCCCGACGAGGCGCTCGCCCGAACCAGGGGCGGGCGCCTCGCCCGTCGTCAACGCGCCGTCGCGTACGGGCTGCTCGGGCCAGGTGGGTTCTGGCTCATCGTGTTCTTCCTGCTTCCGGTCGCCCTCATGGTGTACACGTCCCTCGAGACGGGCGGGACCCTGTCGGGTGGATACAGCTACACCTTCCCCGGTGACTGGGGCAACTATCCGGAGGTCCTGAGCCAGTACAGCACCCAGTTCATCCGATCCCTGACCTATGCCGGGCTCGCAACGGCGATCGCGTTGCTCGTGGCCTATCCGATGACGTACTGGATCGCGTTCCACGGTGGGCGGCGCAAAGGCGCGATCCTGCTGCTGATCCTCTTGCCCTTCTTCGTCTCGTTCGTGATCCGGACCGTGCAGTGGAAGTTCATACTCGGTGACACCGGGCTGATCTTCGGGCCGCTGAAGGACCTCGGATGGATCCCCGAGGACTTCCGGGTATTGGCAACACCGCTGGCCGTCGTTGCCGGGATCACCTACAACTTTCTGCCGTTCACCGCTTTGCCCCTGTACGTCTCTCTCGAACAGATCGACAAGCGGCTCGTCGAGGCCGCGAAGGATCTCTACGCGTCGAAGTGGACGGCGTTCCGGAAGGTCGTGCTTCCCCTGTCGATCCCCGGCATCTTCGCGGCCGTCCTGCTCACCTTCGTTCCGGCGACCGGCGACTACATCAACTCGACCGTGCTCGGTGGCCCGGGAACGACGATGATCGGGAACATCATCCAGGATCAGTTCCTCGTCCAGCGTGACTATCCGGAGGCGGCCGCTCTGTCCGCGATCCTGATGCTGGGGATGCTGATCCTCGCCAGCATCTACGCGAGGATCCTCGGGACCGACGACGCCTCGCTCGCGGGTGCGGTCGGATGAGCGCGGTCGCCGAGGCTCCGACCGTCGTGGTGCGTGAGTCGCCGCCGGCGCGCGCTCCCCGGAAGCGCTGGACGCGGTTCGTCCTGCCGACCTACACGACCCTGGTGATCGTCTATCTCACGTTGCCGGTGCTCGTGATGGTCGTCTACGGGTTCAACAACATCGCGGGTGAGCGGCAGACGGCGGACTTCCAAGGGTTCACGCTCGATTGGTACAAGAACGTCTTCTCCGATCCCACCCTGGAGAGCGCGTTCCTGAACTCGTTGAAGCTCGCGCCGATCTCCGCCCTGATCGCCACTGCCCTCGGGACGCTGTTCGGACTGGCGCTGGGTCGGTATGCCTTCCGTGGTCGTGCGTTGACGATGTTCGTGATCTTCCTCGCGATCGCGGTGCCCGAGATCGTTCTTGGCGCGTCCCTGCTGTCGATGTTCGTCCAGTCCGGGGCGCCACTCGGATTCGGGAGCACACTCGTGTCGCATGTGGGGTTCAGCATCGCATTCGTCGCGGTCACGGTTCGTGCGCGGGTCGAAGGCTTGGATCGCGCGCTCGAGAGCGCGGCGCAGGATCTGTATGCGACGCCGGTGACGGCGTTCTTCAAGGTGACCCTGCCTCTGATCGCACCGGGGATCATCGCCGGGTTCCTGCTCGCCTTCGTCCTGTCCTTGGACGACTTCGTGATCACCAACTTCGTCTCGGGCACCTATACGACGTTCCCGCTCTGGGTGTTCGGAGCCCAGAAGATCGGGTTGCCGCCGACCGTCAACGTGATGGGGACGCTGCTGTTCGCCGCGGGCCTCCTGCTCGCGCTGCTCCAGGTGATCGCCTCGCGCAGGCGGCCCGTCTCCTGACCGACCCGACCACGACGGGCACCTCCGGAGGGGAACCGTCCTTCGCTCCGTCCTATTCGTGAATCGTTTCACAAGCTCGGTCCGAAATGGGCTCTGACCTGCAGAGATAACCCTCCTCGATCTTTGACGGGATGTTCGAGCCATCGCTATACTTCCCGCCCGATGCCCGCACAGACGCAACGAGGCGATGCTTGGCGGGGCGCCGATCAGGCGTGGGGGATCCTCGGGACCTTGATCGCCGGGCTCGCTGCCTGGGGCGGGATCGGGCTCCTGCTCGACCTCTGGCTCGACCTCCGCTGGTTGTTCCTGCCGATCGGGATGGTGCTCGGGATGGGCACCGCGATCTACATCGTGTACATGCGGTACGGACGTGAGTAAGGCGACCGAGTGACCGATCGACCGGAACGGGAGATGGTGCGCCGGGCCATGGTGCCCGGGGCGATCGCCGTCCCCCTCGCCGCGGGACTCGCCTGGTTGATCGCCGCGCCGGGCGATCGCGTCGGGGCCGGAGCATCGGCCGCGATCGGGATCCTCGTGGTCCTCGCGAACTTCGCCGCCCACGGCTGGTCGCTTGCGTGGGCATCGACGATCTCGATCACCACCGTACAGGTCGTCGCTCTCGCAGGTTTCGTCGTCCGGCTCGCGATCGTGGTGGGCGTGCTGTTCGTCCTCACGCTCTTCTCGTGGTTCTCACCGCTCGCCTTCGGTCTCGCGGCCGTTCCCGCGACCCTGCTGCTCCTGGCCTTCGAGGCCCGATTGATGCTCCGGGGTGTCGGCGCCCAGTTGCAGATCCCCGCCGACCCTGCGGCGGATCGGGCGGCCGCTTCGATGGCTTGCCCGGGAGGCCGGTTGATGCTGACGTCGCTCTTCGGCCTGGTCGCCACCGACGTCCGCCCCCCCGAGGGGTTCCGCCCGCCGGGAACCGAGATCTTCGAGACGCCGTGCCTGATCGGCGAGGGCACGTACTGCGCGAACCGGGTGATGCTCTACATGGTCCTGTCGGCGATCATCGTCGTCGGGCTGTTCTTCGTCGCCTTCCGTCGCCCCAAGCTCGTCCCGTCCGGCTTGCAGAACGGGATGGAGTCGGTCGTCGAGTTCATCCGCAATGGGATCGTGCTCGAGGTGATGGGCCCCAGCGGGTTGAAGTACCTGCCGTTCCTGACGTCCCTGTTCTTCTTCATCTTCGTCAACAACATCTTCGGGATCCTGCCGTTCATCCAGTTCCCCGTGAACTCCCGGATGGCGATCCCGGCCTTCCTCGCCGTGCTGGTGTGGTTCGTGTACAACATCGCGGGCATCCGGGCGCAGGGGTTCGGTGGCTACCTGAAGAGCTCCTTGTTCCCGCCCGGGGTTCCGACGCTGATCTACATCCTCGTGACGCCGATCGAGCTCGTGTCGACGTTCCTCGTCCGGCCTCTGACGCTGGCAGTCCGGCTCGCGGCGAACATGATCGCCGGTCACCTGATCCTGACGATCTTCTTCGTCGGGACCTGGTACCTGCAGTGGAAGCTCATCACGATCCCGTTCGCGGCGCTCTCGTTCGCGCTCGGGACCGCGCTCGTGGCATTCGAGATCCTCGTGGCCGTGCTGCAGGCCTACATCTTCACGATCCTCACCGCCGTCTACATCGCGGGGTCGGAGCACCCCGAGCACTGATCCGAGGGCTACCGGAGAAAAAGGAGAAACGGATGCAACTGTTGGGACTGATCGCCGCCGTGGAAGGCGATGTGGGCGTGATCGGCAAGGGTTTGGTCTACGGACTGGCCGCGATCGGCCCGGGCATCGGCATCGGCTTCCTCGTCGGGAAGGCCGTCGAGGCCATGGCACGCCAGCCGGAGGCCGCCGGCATGGTCCGCACGACGATGTTCCTGGGGATCGCGTTCGTCGAAGCGCTCGCGCTGTTCGGCTTCGTCCTCTCGTTCATCATCTAGCTGGAGGGGCTGCCCATGCTGTCCCTGATCCTGATCGCCACCGAGGCGGGCGCCGAGGAGCACAACCCGATCCTGCCTGAGATCCCAGAGCTGATCTGGGGAAGCATCGCGTTCGTGATCGTGTTCACGGTGCTGTGGAAGTTCGCCTTCCCGCAGATCAACACGATGCTGGCCGCCCGCGCGGAGAAGATCCAAGGCCAGATGGAAGAGGCCGAGTCGACGAAGACCGAAGCCGAGACGATGCTGGCCGAGTACCGCGAGCAGCTCGCCAACGCCCGTGAGGAAGCCAACCGCATCATCGAGGAGGCCCGAGCCACGGCCGAACAGATGCGCAAGGACCTCAACACCAAGGCCGAGGGAGAGGCGCAGGGGATCGTGGACCGGGCGAACGAGGAGATCCGCGCCGAGCGCGACCGGGTGTTCGCCGAGCTCAAGGCGCAGGTAGGCGACATCGCCGTCGAGCTGGCGGGCCGTGTCGTCGGCGAGACCCTCGACAGGAGCACGCACGAGCGCTTGATCGACGACTACATCGAGCAGGTCGCCCGCAGTGGGAACGGCAACGGGAGCGGGAACTGACCGTGGCGGAGGACGACGTGATCCAGGGGTACGCGCAGGCGCTGGTCGCGCTGGCGGAGACCGAGGGGGATCCCGAGCGCGTCGAGGACGAGCTGTTCGCGTTCGCGAAGGCAGTCGAGTCCAACGGCCAGCTCCGGGAGGCGATGACCGATCCCGGCCTGCCGGTCGACCGCAAGCGCGCCACGATCGACGAGATCCTCGGCGATCACGCGTCCCAGGCGACTCGCAGCGGCCTCGGATTGATCGTGGAGCAGGGCCGGGGACGCGACCTTGCCCGGATCGTCGAGCGGGCCAACGAGCTCGGCGCCGAGCGTCGCAGCCATGTGGTGGCGGAGGTTCGCACGGCGGTGCCGCTCGATGCAGCGCGACAGCAGCGGCTCGCCGAGGCGCTCGGCACCTCGACGGGCAAGCAGGTCGAGCTGAAGAACGTGGTCGACCCCTCCGTCCTCGGCGGCGCCGTGGTACGGATCGGCGACGAGGTGATCGACGGCACCGTGCGCACGCGTCTGGCGGACGCCAAGGACGCCCTAAGGAGCAGATGACCCCATGGCCCTGAACATCGACCCCGCAAGCATCGCCGACGCCCTGCGCGAGAACGTCGAGAGCTTCGAGCCCTCGGTCGAACGCGAAGAGGTGGGCCGCGTGATGGAGACGGGCGACGGGATCGCCCGTGTGTCCGGCCTGCCGCGCGCGATGGCCAACGAGCTGCTGGAGTTCCCCGGTGGCCTGCTCGGGCTCGCGCTCAACCTCGAGGAGCACGAGATCGGATGCGTGATCCTCGGCGAGGCCGATCACCTCGAGGAGGGAGATCCCGTCAAGTCGACGGGGCGGATCCTCTCGGTGCCGGTCGGGGACGGCTTCCTGGGACGGGTGGTGGACGCGCTCGGCCGGCCGCTCGACGGCAAGGGACCGATCGACGCGACGCAGACTCGCAACCTCGAGATCCAGGCGGCAACGGTAGTCCAGCGCCAGCCCGTGTTCGAGCCCCTGCAGACCGGCATCACGGCGATCGACGCGATGACCCCGATCGGTCGTGGGCAACGGCAGCTGCTGATCGGTGACCGGCAGACGGGGAAGACCGCGATCGCGATTGATGCGATCATCGCCCAGCGCGAGCTGTGGGGCACGGACCGCCAGGTCAAGTGCATCTACGTGGCCGTCGGGCAGAAGGCCTCAACGGTCGCGGAGGTCGTCGAGGCGCTGCGTGAGAACGGCGCGCTCGAGTACACGACCATCGTGAACGCGTCGGCTTCTGACCCAGCTCCGTTCCAGTACATCGCGCCGTACGCGGGCGCGGCGATCGGGGCCCACTGGATGTACGAGGGCGACGCGGCCCTGATCGTCTACGACGACCTGTCCAAACAGGCGACCGCGTATCGCACCTTGTCGCTGCTGCTCCGTCGTCCTCCAGGCCGCGAGGCCTACCCGGGCGACGTGTTCTACCTGCACTCTCGTCTGCTGGAGCGGGCGGCCAAGCTATCCGAGGACCTCGGTGGCGGATCGATGACGGCACTGCCGATCATCGAGACGAAGGGGAACGACGTCTCCGCGTACATCCCGACGAACGTCATCTCGATCACGGACGGACAGATCTACCTCGAGCCGGACCTGTTCTTCGCCGGAACGCGTCCGGCGATCAACGTCGGGATCTCGGTCTCGCGCGTCGGTGGAAACGCACAGACCAAGGCGATGAAGAAGGTCGCGGGCCGCCTGCGGATCGACCTCGCGCAGTACCGAGCGCTCGAAGCGTTCGCCCAGCTCGGGTCCGAGCTCGACAGAGCGTCGCAGCAACAGCTGACCCGCGGTGCGCGTGTGGTCGAGATCTTGAAGCAGCCGCAGTACGCCCCGGTCACGCCCGCCCACCAGATCGTCCACGTGTGGACCGCGACCGAAGGACACCTCGACGACCTTCCCGTCGAGGACGCCCGGCGCTTCGTCGACGAGTTCACCTCGTACGTCGAGAATCGGTACACAGAGACGCTCGCCACCCTCGCGGAGGGGAAGTTCGACGACGCCGTCGTCGAGGCGCTCACGAAGGCGGCCGGCGAGTTCACCGCGCTGTTCTCCCCGAGCGACGACTCCTCGGCGACCGAGGCGGCCCTGGCGGCGGGGACCGCTCCGGACGAGGTCAAGCCCGACGTCGGGTGGGATCGGATGTCCTCGGCCGACGACGAAGACGGAACGGCGACGTAGTGGGGGCCAAGCTCCGTGTCGTCCAGCGACGGATCCGTTCGTTCCAGTCGACGATGAAGATCACGCGCGCGATGGAGCTGATCGCGACCTCTCGGATCGCCAAGGCTCAGCAGCGGGTCGAGGCGGCGCGCCCGTACGCGGAGCTGCTCACCCAAGCGATGGAGGACGTCGCTCGCCAGACCGGTTCGGTCGCCCACCCCCTCCTCGAGGAACGTCCGGATCCGAAGGCGGCGGCCGTCCTGGTGCTGACCTCCGATCGGGGCCTGGCCGGCTCGTACAACACGAACGTGCTCCGACGCGCCGAGGACCGGATCCGGGGGATCAAGAGCCGCGGCCTGCGGCCTGTCCTCTACGTCGTGGGCAAGAAGGGACAGGCCTACTTCCGGTTCCAGGGACAGCCGATCGAGCGCACCTGGCTCGACGTGAGCGAGGTTCCGCCCTACGAGGCGGCCCAGGAGATCGGCCGCGCGACGATCGAGGCGTTCGCCGATCGGACGATCGACGAGCTCCACGTCGTGTACACCGATTTCCGGTCGATGTTCACGCTGCGGGCGACCGACGCCCGATTCCTGCCGATCGCTCCGGAGGAGGTCTCCGGCGAAGGCGGGCAGCCGCATGCCGAGTACGAGTTCGAGCCTGCGCCGGCGCAGATCCTCGAACGCCTGCTTCCCGCTTACGTGATCACGAAGGTCTTCGCCGCGATGCTCGAGTCCGCGGCGTCGGAGAACGCCGCACGCCGCAGGGCGATGAAGGCCGCGACCGAGAACGCGGAAGAGCTGATCAAGTCGCTCACCCGCGAAGCCAACCAGGCGCGCCAGGCGGAGATCACGACCGAGATCATGGAGATCGTCGGCGGGGCCGAGGCCCTCAAGCAAGCATCCGGGGAGTGAGGAGACACCGATGAGCGACAACGGCAACGCAACCGCCCAGGGCCGTGTGGTCCGCGTGATCGGGCCGGTGGTGGACGTCGAGTTCCCCCCGAACGAGCTCCCCGAGCTGAACAACGCGCTCACGGTCGACGTCACGATCGGCGATCAGACGACGACGATCACCTGCGAGGTGGCGCAGCACCTCGGCCACTCGATCGTTCGGACGGTGGCGTTGAAGCCCACGGACGGGATGGTCCGAGGATCGCCGGTGTTCGACCTCGGCCAGCCGATCACCGTCCCGGTGGGGGAGGGTGTCCTGGGTCACGTCTACAACGTCCTCGGTCAGCCGCTCGACACGACGATGGACGAGATCCATCCGAGCGACTACTGGCCGATCCACCGCGAGCCGCCGCCGTTCGACGAGCTTGAGCCGAAGTCGGTGATGTTGGAAACCGGGATCAAGGTCATCGACTTGCTCGAGCCGTACGTGCAGGGCGGGAAGATCGGGATGTTCGGCGGCGCGGGGGTCGGCAAGACGGTCATCATCCAGGAGATGATCCGCCGGCAGGCCGAGCAACACGGCGGTGTGTCGGTGTTCGCCGGGGTGGGGGAGCGCACCCGCGAAGGCAACGACCTGTTCCTCGAGATGACCGAGTCCGGCGTGATCGACAAGACGGCGCTGATCTTCGGACAGATGGATGAACCCCCGGGCGTGCGTCTGCGGGTGGCGCTGAGCGCGCTCACGATGGCGGAGTACTTCCGCGACGTCGAGCGCAAGGACGTCCTGCTGTTCGTCGACAACATCTTCCGGTTCACGCAGGCGGGGTCGGAGGTCTCCACCTTGCTCGGCCGGATGCCGAGCG
This sequence comes from Actinomycetota bacterium, assembly GCA_040881665.1. Lineage (NCBI taxonomy): Bacteria > Bacillati > Actinomycetota > Actinomycetota bacterium. The sequence continues at coordinate 460,975 of JBBECT010000005.1, read as the reverse complement.
CGGTCGGGTATCAGCCGACCCTCGCCGACGAGATGGGCGAGCTCCAGGAGCGCATCACCTCGACGAAGGGCCGCTCGATCACCTCGCTCCAGGCGATCTACGTGCCCGCCGACGACATCACCGACCCCGCGCCGCACACCGCGTTCGCGCACCTCGACGCGACGACGGTGCTCTCGCGCGAGATCTCAGCGCTCGGCATCTACCCAGCGGTCGACCCGCTCGATTCCACTTCGCGCATCCTCGACGCACGGTACGTCGGCGACGAGCACTACACGGTCGCCCGGCGGGTGCAGGAGATCCTTCAGCGCAACAAGGACCTGCAGGACATCATCGCGATCCTCGGGGTCGACGAACTGTCGGAGGAGGACAAGGTGATCGTCGGCCGCGCGCGGCGGATACAGCGGTTCCTGTCGCAGCCGTTCTTCGTGGCCGAGCAGTTCACCGGGATCCCCGGCAAGTACGTTCCCCTCGACGAGACGATCTCCTCGTTCAAGGCGCTGTGCGACGGTGAGTACGATCACCTGCCCGAGCAAGCATTCCTCCTCGTCGGTGGGATCGAGGAGGCCGAGGCTGCGGCGAAGGAGCTGGCGAAGGTGGGCGCGGAGTAGGTGGCGCTCACCGTCCGCGTCGTCACTCCCGAGCGGGAGCTGTGGTCGGGCGAGGCCTCGATGGTGATCGCTCGCGGGGTCGAGGGCGAAGTGGGCATCCTCGCGGGCCACATCCCGATGCTCGTCTCGCTCGCCGTCGGCCCGCTCCGGATCCAACGCGAGGGCGCGCCGGAGAACGTGGTCGTCGTGGATGGCGGCTTCATGCACGTGACGAGCGAGGGTGACGCGACCCGCGTGGACGTGCTCGCCGAGCAGGCGGTGGCCTCCGATGAGATCGATCCTGTGCCGATCCAGGCCGCCCTCCCGGAGCTCGAACGGGCGGCCGAGGACGGCGACGAGGCCGCCCGAGCCCGGCTTGCCCGAGCCCGTGCGCAGCTCGCCGCCGCTTCCGGGCGTTCCGCCACCCCAGCGTGAGGTCACCGGAACACCACGCCGACCTGCGGCCCGGAGCTGCTCCGCCCGCCTACAATCCTGAGGATATGGACCGACTCTTCGTCACCGGCGGGGCCCGGCTGACCGGTTCCGTCTCGATCTCCGGCGCCAAGAACTCCGCGCTGAAACTGCTCGCGGCGTCGCTGCTGACCGAGGGCAGATCCGTCGTGCGCAACGTCCCGAGGATCCAGGACTGCGCAACGATGGGTGAGGTGCTCGAGCACCTGGGCGCGCGGCTCGCGTGGGACGGCATGACCGTGACCGTCGATACCTCGACGCTGACCACGGTGGAGACCTCTTACGAGCTGGTTCGCCGGATGCGCGCCTCGATCCTCGTGCTCGGTCCGTTGCTGGCGCGCCGCGGCCGCGCACGGGTCGCGATGCCCGGCGGCTGCAACATCGGCTCCCGCGCGATCGACCTGCATCTGAAGGGGCTCCAGCGGATGGGAGCAAGTTTCTCCCAGGAACACGGCTTCCTCGAGGGTCGCACCGACGGGCTGCGCGGGGCGATGATCACGCTCGACTTCCCCAGCGTCGGCGCGACCGAGAACCTGTTGATGGCCGCGGTCACCGCGAGGGGGACGACGGTGATCGACAACGCGGCGCGCGAGCCGGAGCTCGTCGATCTCGCGTCGTTCCTGAGCACGATGGGGGCGAAGATCGACGGTGCGGGCACCACCACGATCGAGATCGAGGGAACGGGATCGACCGACGCGTTGCGCCCCGTGGATCATAGGGTGATCCCGGATCGGATCGAAGCCGGAACCTTCGCGATCGCGGCGTGCATCACCGGCGGCGAGGTGCTGCTCGAGGGTGCGCGCAGCGACCACCTCGACCTCGTGCTCTCCAAGCTGTCGGACGCGGGAGCCGACATCCTCGCAACCCCCGACGGCGTCGGCGTCGCGATCGACGACCGACCTCGCCACGTCGACTTCGTGACCCTCCCGTACCCGGGGTTCGCCACCGACCTGCAACCGCAGTTGATGGCGATGCTCGCGACCGCCGAGGGGACGAGCATCGCGACCGAGAACGTGTTCGAGCGTCGGTTCATGTTCGTCGACGAGCTCTCCCGGATGGGCGCCGACATCCGAACCGAGGGTCATCATGCGGTGATCAAGGGCATCGATCGGCTGTCCGCCGCGCCCGTCCGCGCGCTCGATCTGCGCGCGGGAGCCGCCATGGTTCTGGCCGCACTCGGCGCGGACGGCACGACCGAGATCTCGGACGTGTATCACGTCGACCGCGGCTACGAAGGGTTCGAGGACAAGCTGTCCGCCCTCGGCGCCGAGGTCCGGCGCGAGCGATCGGCCGTCCCCGCGTTGTCGTGACCCGGGGGGCGTTCCGAGCCCTCGTCGTCGCGTCGAGCCTGATCCTCCTCACCGCGGCACCCGCACGAGCCGGCGAGCCGGTCACGGAGGCCGTCGTGGTTGTCGTCCGGGGTGTGAGCTTCTCCGATGCGATCCAGGTTCCCCGATTGCGTCAGCTCGCCTCACAGCAACCGACCCTGGCCGAGCCCTCGGGAGCGGCGCTCCTCGTTCCGCAGGAGCCGCTCGACGAACAGCTCGAGCGGTTGGTCCGTTCCCCCGTGGGCGATCAGGTGGTCGTGGTGGAGCACGGCGGCTCCGTGGGAACGGTGGGAGCCACGATCGGCCGAGCGACCGACGACATCCAGACCGAGTTCGTCGTCGTCGTGGGGGCGGCGCCGTCGCCGGCGATGAGCGAGCGGAAGGATGCGATCCTCCCCCTCGTCGTCGGACTCTCGGGGAACCGGTGGGGGAGCGGGAACCCGCGGGCGTTGACCTCCGATTCCACCCGCAGGGTCGGTGTCGTTTCGAGCCTGGATCTGGTGCCGACGATCGAGGATGCGCTCTCGTTCTCCCCGAGCCTTCCAGGATCGCCGGTGGAGGAAACCGATGAGGGTGCCCCGATCGCGCTGCACCAGCGGTACCTCCAGATGCGCCGATTGAGCGTGCCCGTCCAGGCCGCGGCGTGGGCCGGCGTGCTGATCGCCGGGCTGCTCCTGGCGGCGCTGATGTTCCTACGGGCTCGCCGTCCCGACCGGGTTCCCGACGCTGTCGTCGGTCGCTTCCGGTGGTTGGGCCTGGCGGTCGTCCCGCTCGTTGTCGGCATGTACGCCGCCGGGCACCTGTCCACGCTCACGTACGCGACCGTCGTGCCGTTCCTCGCCGTGGTGACGATCGTCGGGACGGCTGCGCTCGTGCCGCTCGCCCGGCGGGGCGCCTTCGCCCCGATCGCGGCGCTCGGCGCAGGGGTCCTGGTCCTGGCGCTCGTGGAGGCGGCACTCGGATGGAGCGCAGCGCTCACGCCCCTGGTCGGTGGATCCCAGCTCGATGGAGGGCGCTTCTTCGGGATGCCGAACGTGCTGATCGGTGTCGTGATCGGAGCCGGCGGGTACGCCGCGACTCGTCTGTCGATCCGGTGGGGAGCGACGGTGTTGGTGGGTGCGATCCTTTTGGTGGGTCTCCCGTGGACGGGCGCGAACATCGGCGCGGCCGTGGCTGGTTCGGCTGCCCTGGGGCTCTGGGTGGTGCTCCGCCTCCGGGGACGACTCGATCTGCGGGGGTTGGCGATCGTGGCGGGGGTGACGATCGCGGGAACGGCGCTGCTCCTCGCGATCCACCGCTTCGCCCCCGGCACACCCACCCATGGGACCCGGTTCGCGGAAGGGAGTCTCGGGGGTCCGCTCGATGTCGTTGCCGACCGTCTCGAGGTCGGGTTCGAGCTGCTCCTCGCGTCGCCGGCCGCCTGGATCCCCGCGGTCGGTCCCGTCGTGCTGGCGGTGCTCGCCGCGCGGCCGACCCGCTCGATCGCGCCCGCCTTTTGGGCCGAGCCCCTCCTTCGCTGTCTCGTCCTGACCCTGGCCCTGACGGGGGTCGTCGCCTACGTGGTCGAGGACTCGGGCGCGGGTGCTTCAGGGATGTTCTTCGCGCTGGGGCTCGGGGCGCTGTTCTACGTGTCGCTTCCCCTCGCGGGCAGCCAAGATAGGGCCAGCCCATGAGTGATCTGCCTCCCGTGCCCCCCGAGCCCACGCCGCCCGCTCCCGGCCTTCCTCCTCGCCGTCCCCCGCGAGGATCCGATCCGGATCCCGGCAGATCGCCCGAACGACCCGACCTGGACTGGCCGGCGGCCACATGGCGGTGGTGGGAGGTCGTGCTCGCCTACCTGATCGGCGCCTTCGTGCTCGGGTCGATCGCCAGCCTGCCGATCATCGCCCTGTCCGGCAGCGAGGGTGTCGCCCTGATCGCGGCCAGCATCGTGATCGATCTCGTGCTGCTCGCGACGCTGCTCGTGTGGCTCCAACGAGCCCACCCGACCTGGCGCCGGATCATGGGGTTCCCGAGGCGGGACGCTCTCGCGAAGGAGACCACCGCCGGCTTCGTCTCCGCTCTCGTGATCCTGTTCGTGGGAGGAATCGTCGGCGTGGTCGTGCAGAAGCTCCTGTCGATGGTCTCGGGTGACGAGGTGGTTCAGCCCGATCAACTTCCATCCGATCTGGGTTCGAGCGGCACCGTGCTCGCGGTGGTGTTCGTGTGCATCGTCGCGCCCGTCGTGGAGGAGTTCGTCTTCCGTGGCCTGCTGTTCCGATCGATCCGCGACCGATATGGGCTCGTCCTCGGCGTCGTGCTCTCGGGGCTGGCCTTCGGCCTGGTGCATTTCGGGGTCGAAGGAAACGTCCTGGACAACCTGGTCCTGCAGATCCCGCTCACCGTCGTGGGGATGGGGTTCGCGATCGTCTACGAGATGCGCAGGAACCTGGTGGCGCCGATCGCCGCCCACGTGATGTTCAACCTGATCGGGATCATCGTGATCCTGGCCGAGCTCTGAGCCACGACGGGCGATCGCGAGCGAGCGCGGGAAGGAGACGACGGGATGGCGATCTTCCCATCGGCCGCGTGGATCGACGGGTTCGCCGACGCGATCAACGCCTCCGAGGCCTATCGCTCGGCGGCCGCGACGTGGGAGGGGGCGATCGCGTTCGTGTTCGAGGCCGAGCCCGACCGCGGTGTTCCCGATGACGTGTGGGCGCTGCTCGACCTGTGGCACGGGGCGTGTCGCGAGGCTCGGATCGTCGACGCCGAGGAGGGCGGGCGAGCGCCCTATGTGATCCGCGCTCCCTATTCCCGGTGGCGATCGATCCTCGAGGGCGACCTCGATCCGATCAAGGCCATGATGCAAGGCAAGTTGAAGGTCCGGGGGAACCTCGCGACGATCGTCCGCTACGTGCGGGCCGCGAACGAGCTCGTCCGGCTCACCGGAACCGTTCCGACAGAGTTCCTGGGCGACCCGGCCTGAGGAAGCGAGGAGCCAGGACGGTGCGAGCGGTGGTCTTCGCGGGAACGGGGCGGGTCGAGCTGCGTGACGTTCCCGCGCCCGAGCTCCTCGATCCGGGCGACGCGGTGATCCGGGTCGAGGCGACGGGCATCTGCGGCAGCGACCTGCACTTCTTCAACGGGAAGGCGCCGCTCGAGGACGGCGACGTCATGGGGCACGAGGCGGTGGGTATCGTCGAAGAGGTCGGACCCGACGTCCGGCGGTTCGGGACGGGAGACCGGGTCGCCGTGTCGTTCGCGATCGCGTGCGGGTCGTGCTGGTTCTGTCGGCGGGGGCAGACGCAGCTGTGTGAGCAGAGCCGGATCCTCGGGGCGGGCGCCTTCGGCGGCAGCCTCCCGGGAACCCAGGCGGAGCGGGTCCGTGTGCCCGTCGCCGACGTGAACCTGTTGGCGCTCCCGGTCGAGATCGATGACGAGGCGGGGGTGTTCGTCGGAGACGTGCTCGCGACGGCCACCGGTGCCGCTGCGATCGCGGATCCCGCGAACGGCGAGGTTGTGGCGGTGGTCGGGTGCGGACCTGTCGGTGTGCTCGTGGTGCAGAGTCTGCGGCTGCGCGGGGCGGAGCGGATCCTCGCCTTCGACCGGGTGTCCGGCAGGCTCGACTTGGCCGCCGCAGCCGGTGCCGAACCGGTCGACGTACGTGCCCGTAATCCGCACATGGCCGCCGCCGCCGCGACCGGTGATCGGGGTGTCGATGTCGGGATCGAGTGCGTCGGGCACCCGGATGCGTTCGAGACGGCGCTCGACGTCGTGCGGCGCGGGGGACGGGTCGTGGTCGCGGGGATGTATGCGGGCGAGACGATCGACGCCCAGCTCGGAGCCTGGTGGGCCCGAGCCTTGGACCTCCGGTTCATGGGACCGTGCCCCGTGCACGCCTGGTGGGAACGCGCACTCGGGAACCTCGTCGACGGCGCCGTCGATCCGCGACCGCTCGTGTCCCACCGGTTTCGGCTCGACGACGCGGGTCGCGGGTACGAGGCGTTCGACGCACACGAGGCGACGAAGGTCGTGCTGCGCCCGTGAGCGCCGGCAGCACGCCGGTCAACGGAACGGGAACCGAGCCGCCTTCCACGACCGGCCCCGGTCCTCAGCGTGCGGCAGGTCGTCGTCGATGGTGGCCCTCGATCGTGGTCGTGGCGATCCTCGCCTTCACGGTGTTCGGCGGGTACCTCGTCGCCGCCGCTCTCCAGAGGCCGGCGGGTCCTCCGATCGCGGTCGCCGGCACCGTCGCCGTGCAGCCGCTGTCCGGGTGGGAGGTCGCACACACGTTCTCCGGTGATGTGGGATCCGGGCGGGCCGAGGGTGTGAGCCTGACACGAGGGACCGGCAACCTCGACGTCGTGGTGATCGATCCGGTCCCGGGAGGGCTCGTCGAGCTCGGTGCGACGTTCGTCGAACAGGTCCTCGAGCCGCAGGCACAGCGACTCTCGGTCTCGTCCGGCCTCGAGCTCGTCGCGCTCGCCGGCGGGCGGGACGCCGCACGGTTCTCCTACGTCGGCGTGTTCTCGCGCGGCGGGTCACCGATCGAGGGTGAGGTCACCGTGACCGTCGCCGGGAGCGGCGCCGGTGTGGTGTTCGACGCGTGGGCTCCGCAAGGCCAGCTCGGGTTCAGCCTCGTCGACGCGCACACGATGGAAGACGCCGCGGAGATCGTCTGAGATGCCGGGGGCGACCACGACCCGAGGATCCGCGTTCGTCCGCGCCGTCGACCGGGGAACCCGGGGGCCGGCGCTGCTCGTGTTCCTCGGGCTGCTCGTTGTCACCGGGGTGCTCGCCGTTCGCGATCAGAGCGCGATCTCGCAGTTGTCGCCGGGCGGCTGGGCCCTGTCCTGGGGGTTGCTGGTCCTGTACGCGTTGCCGGTGGGGCTCGTCCTCTACGCGCTCGATCTCTATGAGCGGGAACCGCCGCGCTACCTCGTCGCCGCGTTCGTGTGGGGCGCCGTCATCGCCACCCAGCTGTCGGGGATCGCGAATGCGGGCTGGGGACTCGTCGTCGCCCGGGCCGGTGGTCCCGAGTTCGCGGCCGACTGGACGGCCGCACTCACCGCGCCGTTCGTCGAGGAGGCGATCAAGGGCGCCGGCGTGGTGCTCGTGTTCCTGATCGCGCGCGAGCAGATCGATGACGTGCTCGACGGGTTCGTGTACGGGGCCGTCTGCGGCCTCGGCTTCGCGATCGTCGAGGACGTGTTCTATTTCGTCGGCGTCTTCGGTGGAACCACCGAAGGCGTGCTCCAGGGCTTCTTCGTTCGGGTCATCTCCAGCGGGCTCTACGGGCACGTCCTGTACACGGGACTCGTCGGGATGGGCATCGGCTACTTCGTCTCGCACCGCCGCGACGCCCCGCTCGGCCGGCGGGTGGCGGTGCTCGCCGGCCTCACGGCGGTGGGGATCCTCGGCCACGTCGCGTGGAACTCGCCGTGGCTCGACCTGTTGCCGGCCGAACCGTCCGGGGCGGGCTGGCTCCTGGTACCGATCGCGACGGCGGTCAAAGGTGTTCCGCTGCTCGCCTTCGTCGTGGTGGCGGTCGTGCTGGCGCTCGGCAGGGAGCGGCGGTGGTTGCGGGAGGCCCTCGGACCCGAGGTCGGCGGACCGGCGCTGTCGGCCGCGGAGCTCGCCACGATCGAGGACCCGCGCAGGCGCCGGCGTACGCGGCGCCGGATGCGGGCACGCGCCGGAGATCGCGCCGCGGCGATCCTGCACCGGCTCCATCGCGAGCAGCTCCACCTCGCGGTCGTTCGGACGCGGTCGGGGATCGTGCACTCGGGCGAGGCCGAGGGGAGTACGGAGCCGCCCGAGGTCGCGGCGCAACGAGACGTGTGCCGATCGTTGCGCGACGCCCTCGCCGCGGTTCCCGGAGCCGCACCGGGCGGCGGGTAGGCTGTCGCCCGTCGTGGACCTGGACGCGTTGGTCGAAGGGGTTCTCTCCGGGCAGCCGCGGGCGATCGCCCGTGCCGTGTCGCTCGTCGAGGACGGCGCGGTGGAGCTCCCGGCGCTTTCCGCCGCCTTGTTCCCGCACACCGGCTCGGCCTGGACCGTGGGCCTGACCGGTGCGCCGGGGGTCGGCAAGTCGAGCCTGGCCAACGGACTCGTCGGCGCCGGTCGCGGACGTGGGCGACGGGTGTCGGTGCTCGCCGTCGATCCCTCCTCTCCGTTCTCCGGAGGGGCGTTACTGGGGGACCGCGTCCGGATGCAGGAGCACGCGACCGACCCCGAGGTGTTCATCCGATCGATGGCCGCGCGGGGACACCTCGGCGGGATGGCCCTCGCGGCACCGGAGGCCGTACGCATCCTCGATGCGGCGGGCGCCGAGCTGCTCGTCGTGGAGACGGTGGGGGTCGGCCAGGCGGAGCTCGATGTCGCGACGGCCACGGACACGACGATCGTGGTCGTCCAGCCGGCGTGGGGGGATGCCGTCCAGGTGGCCAAGGCGGGGATCCTCGAGATCGCCGACGTCTTCGTCGTCAACAAGGCGGACCTCGAGGGAGCGCATCAGACCGTGCGCGACCTGGAGGCGATGCTGCGTCTCGGAGGGCGTCCCGCATGGATGCCCCCGGTGCTCGAGGTCTCGAGCCACGCGGGCGACGGCATGGACTCGCTCTGGGACACGATCGGGCTCCACCGGGCGCATCTGGAGGAGCACGACGCCGTCGAACCGGCGCGGGTGCTCCGCCTCCGGCGTGAGGTCGAGAACCTCGTGGCGGGATCGGTTCGCCCGCAGGTCGAGCGGCTGCTCGATGAGGATCCGGGTCTGCTCGAGGATCTCCGCGCGCGCGCGGTCGATCCGTACGGGGCCGCGTCCAGGCTCCGCGCTCGGCTCCCTTGACGCTCCCGGATCGCCCCGATACCGTTCCTTCGAGCACGTCCTGCATGTCGTTGCATCTGCAAGTCGACGCGAACGAGGAGGTACCGGTGCACATCCCTGACGGCTTCATCAACGCGGGGGTGTCCGTGGGCGCGGGGGTGGTCGCCGCGTGCGGAGTCGGTGTCTGCCTGAAGAAGGCGGGCGAGGAGCTCGACGACCGACAGGCCCCGATGGCCGGCCTGGTCGCGGCGTTCATCTTCGCGGTCCAGATGCTGAACTTCCCTGTGGCCGCGGGGACCAGCGGACACCTGCTGGGCGGCGTTCTGGCGGCGGTGCTGGTCGGTCCGTGGACCGGCGCGCTCTGCGTCGCGCTCGTCCTTTTCGTGCAGGCGCTCTTCTTCGCCGACGGGGGGCTGTCCGCCCTGGGGCTGAACGTGTTGAACATGACGCTGATCGGAACGCTCGGCGGGTACGTCGTGTTCGCGTGGTTGCGCAGACTCCTGCCGTCCACGCGCCCGATGGTCGTCGGCGCGGCCGGGATCGCCGCCGCGCTCTCGGTCGTGTTCGCCGCGACCGGATTCTGGATCGAGTACGCGCTCGGTGGCGTGGGCGCGGCCCCTCTGTCGGCCGTGTTCGTCGCGATGATCGGTGTGCACTCCCTGATCGGGGTGGGCGAGGGCATCATCACCGCGCTCACCGTCGGTGCCGTGCTCGCCGTCCGGCCCGATCTCGTGTACGGCGCCCGGGATCTGCTGAAACCGCTCACCCTCGACCCTGCGATGCACCCTGCGAGTCAGAGAGGGAACTGACCATGGATCGCAAGAACCTGGCGCTGTTCGTCGCGGGTGGTGTGCTCGTCGCCCTCGGACTGGCGTTCTTCGTGAGCCCGCGCGCCAGCGGGTCTCCCGACGGGCTCGAGAAGGTCGCGATCGACGAGGGCTTCGACGATACCGCCGAGGAGCACGACCGAGGGGAGGGGCCGCTCGCGGACTACGCCGTCGAGGGCGTCGAGGACGAGTCGCTGAGCACAGGCCTGTCCGGGATCATCGGTGTGGCGATCACGTTCGGTGTCGGGTTGCTGCTGTTCGGGACCCTGCGCGCGATCCGCGGTCGTCGGGGCGATCTCCCTCCGCCGTCGCGCGCTCCGACCGTATAGGTGAGGAGGTTCGGATGAGCGGAGCGCACACCCACGCGCTCTACGTCCACGGGCACACCCCGCTTCACCGACTCCCGCCCGAGTGCAAGCTCGCCGCGCAGTTCCTGTTCGTGGTCGCGGTCGTCGCCACACCGCGCGAGGCGTTCTGGGCGTTCGGTCTGTACGCGGTGGCGGTGGTCGCTCTGATGGCGGTTGCTCGCCTCCCGGTGACGTTCGTGCTGCGGCGGTTGGCGTTCGAGCTGCCGTTCATCGCGTTCGCACTGTTCCTGCCACTGGTGGGACAAGGCGAGCGCGTCGACGTCGCGGGGATGTCCCTCTCGGTGGAGGGCTTGTGGGGGCTGTGGAACATCACCGCGAAGGCGACGCTGGGGCTCGGTATCTCGATCGTCGTGGCGTCGACCACGACGATGCCGGAGTTCCTCCGAGGGTTCGACCGGCTCCACGTTCCGCGCGCGTTCACCTCGATCGCGTCGTTCATGATCCGCTACGGGGACGTGATCAGCGACGAGATGCGCAGGATGCGCGTCGCCCGTGAATCGCGCGGGTTCCGTGGGCGATGGATCTGGCAGGCGCGGGCCGTCGCGTCGTCCGCGGGCACCCTGTTCATCCGTTCGTACGAGCGCGGGGAGCGTGTGTACCTCGCGATGCTCTCGCGCGGATACACGGGGTCGATGCCCGGCGGCCGGGCGGACGGTGCGAACACGTCCGCCTGGGTCGTGTCGTTGAGCCTGCCCGGGATGGCCGCTCTCGTTGCCCTCGTCGCCTGGTGGGGGACCCGATGACCGCCGCCGCACTCGAGGTGTCCGGACTCGCTTTCGCCTACCCGGACGGGCACCAGGCTCTGTTCGGCGTCGACCTGCACGTCGATGCGGGGGAACGCGTCGCCGTGCTCGGTCCCAACGGTGCGGGCAAGACCACGCTGGTGCTCCATCTCAACGGCGTGCACGCGACCCAGGCGGGCCGCGTCGAGGTCGGAGGGCTCTCCGTGGAGCGCGAACACCTGGTGGAGATCCGTCGGCGCGTCGGGATCGTGTTCCAGGATCCGGACGATCAGCTCTTCATGCCGACCGTCCGGGAGGACGTCGCCTTCGGTCCGGCGAACCTGGGACTGCGCGGCGACGATCTCCAGGAACGCGTCCTCGAGGCCCTGGCTGCGGTCGGGATGGAAGAACATGTGGATCGTGCCCCCCACCACCTCAGCTTCGGACAGCGACGTCGCGTGGCGGTCGCCACTGTCCTCGCGATGCGCCCGGAGATCCTCGTGCTCGACGAGCCGTCCTCGAACCTGGACCCGGCCGGCAGGCGCGAGCTCGCGGACATCCTTTTGTCGCTCGGGATCACGATGCTCATGGTGACCCACGACCTGCCATACGCGCTCGAGCTCTGTCCTCGGTCGGTCGTGATGAACGCCGGGCGGATCGTGGCCGACGGCAGCACGATCGACATCCTGGGCGACGAGGCCCTCATGGCGGCCAACCGCCTGGAGCTGCCGTTCGGTTTCGTTCCCTCGTCGGTTTCCGATCGCCTCGGTGGGATCCCGCGCTCGTCCTGAGCGCGTGCCGCGACGCGCATCAGCCCTTCGTCCGCTGGCGCTTCCGCGCGCCGGAAGGTATCGTTCCCGAAGAGCGAAACCCGGCCGGGGCAGCCCGGTCCGCAGAGTTCTGGAAGGTGCTGTGATGCACGTGGGCAGACCGTTCCTCCGCAGGGCCGTTCTCGGTGGCATCCTCGTGACGGGGCTGATCGCCGCCGCCGCTCCGGCGGGTGCGACCTATCCGCGCGAACCGAACAAGGTGCCGTATTCGAGGATCGCGATGAGGGAAGGCCGAGAGGTCTCCGACATCTTCACGGTCAACTTCGAGGGGAAGAAGCGGACGAACATCACCGATGGCAAGCCTCCGGCCGCGTATGCGGGACGGCTGTCACCGAGTCGCAAGAAGCTCGCGTACGTCGCTCGCAAGGAAGGCAACCTCGAGCTGTTCGTGTCGAACGCCGATGGCTCGAAGCCGAAGCGCATCACGAACACACCACACGACGAGCTGTGGCCGGCCTGGGGACCCAGCAGCGGCCGGTTGATCTTCGCACGCGATCTTCCGAAGGGCTCGGAGCTGTTCACGATCCGCGTCGATGGGAAGCAGCAGCGGCGCGTGACGAACAACAGCGTCGACGAGCGCTACCCGGTCTTCAGCCCGGGTGGTACCCAGATCATGTTCACTCGCGTTACGCCGACCGAGAGCGACGTGTTCGTCAGTGAACCCAACGGCAAGAACCGGCGTCCGATCGTCGCCGCGCCGGCAGCCGAGACGGGTTGCGACTGGTCCCCCGACGGCTCGCGGATCCTCTTCATCAAGGAGAAGGACGGCAAGGCGCATCTCTACACGGTCTCGCCGCAGGGGCTCGATCAGAAGATCGTCGACAACACCTCGCGTGACGAGATCTTCGGACGGTTCTCGCCCGGGGGTCACCGGGTCGTGTTCGAGGGGCTCTCCGAGGGCCGGGTGCAACTGTTCGCGATGGACGTGCAGAAGGGCAAGCACAAGAAGCAGCTGACCAGCACGCCCTGGGCCGACAGCCGGATCGCGACCCCGCCGGCCCCGTAACGACGCGGGTCAGGCGCCCGCCGCCGCTCGCTCTTGGGAGCGGGTGCGGCAGGTGGCGCACAGTCCGCTGATCGCGAAGTGCGTCAGGTCGGGTGAGAACCCGTGGTGGCGCTCGATCACCTCGTGGAGGGCGCGGGCCTCGTCGATCGAGAGGTCGTCCTCGGCACCGCACCTCGAGCACGTCAGATGCACATGCTCGGCTTCCTCGGCGCGGTGGTACTCGGCTCCGCTCTCGAGGTGGGAATGCGACAGCACGCCGATCTCCTCGAGCAGCGACAGTGTCCGGTAGACGGTCGAGGCGTTGACGCCGGGCATCTCGCCCTGGACCTTCCGGGCGATCGCGGTCGGTGAGATGTGGCCCTGGGTACGCATCACCTCGGCGACGATCGCGCGGCGCTGGGGGGTCATGCGGAGTCCGCGGCTGCGCAGCAGGTCCATCACGTCTCCGGGCGGCATCGTGGTCGTGGCCATGGCGGCGATGCTACCAGCGCCCTTGCATCTGCAAGTGCTTCCCGCAGATGCGAGGGATCCGCGGGACGGGCTCCGGGCGCGCGTACCATCTGCCGCGATGAGCGTTGCGGTGGTGGGGGCATCGGGGGTGGTGGGCCCGGCCGTGGTGGCGAGCGTGGCCGCTCGTGACCCGTCCGTGAAGGCCCTCGTGCGCCGGCCCGAGGCCGTTGATGCCGCGCGGGCCGCGGGGGCGAAAGTGGCCGTCGGCGAGCTCGACGACGTCGCGACCCTCGAGGCCGTGCTGCGCGGTTCCGAAACGGTGTGTCACCTGGTGGGAGGGGTCAACGAGCCCGATGAGCACGCCTACGATGCCTCGAGCCGGGCATCCGCCGAGCGTGTGGTGCAGGTCGCCACGAGGGTCGGCGTTCGCCGGATCCTGCTGCTCTCGGCGTTCGGCGCCGCCCCCGAATCCCCCAATCCGTTCCTCCGGGCGAAGGGACGAGCCGAACACCTCGTGGCGACGTCGGGGTTGGAGTACTCGGTGCTCCGAACGGCGCCGATCTACGGGCCCGGCGGATTCTGGTTCACGGCGACGGTGCTCCTGGCCGAGCTCGACCCACCCGCGATCGTGGGTGAGCCGTCACGACCGGTCACTCCCGTGTTCGTCGATGACGTCGCAGCGGCCTTGGCGGCGATGGACGACCGGCAGACGCCGGTCGAGGGGCCGCTGACCCTGTCCGGTCCCCACCGCGTCACGGCCGCGGAGCTGGGGAGGATGATCTCGGGCCGGCCGGACGTGCGCTCACTCGACCCGATGCAGGCCCGCACCACCTTGTCCGACCTCCTCGGCCGCCCGGTCGCTCCCGCCGCGCTCGAGCTCCTGGCCGCTCCGGTGGTGCCCGACCCGCGACTCCGGGATGCCGCCGAACTGCTGGGGATCGCGATGACGCCGTTGCGGGAGGGGCTCGCGCGGGTGGCCTCCCACATCGGCCCCCACGCGGGGTAGGCTCTGCGTCCGTGGGGGAGTACGTGCACCTGGAAGTCGACCGGGGGGTCGGGACGATCCGACTCGATCGGCCTCCCGCGAACGCGATCGACGAACAGGTCGGCAGGGAGCTCGACGAGGCGGTTCGCGAGGCTGGCGCACACGCGGACGTAGGAGCGATCGTCGTCTGGGGTGGTCCGAGCCTGTTCGCAGCGGGCGCGGACATCAAGTCGATGGCATCGCTGGACCCCGACGGCGTTCGTCCCGTCGTCTCGGCGCTTGGCGACGCACTGATCCGCCTCGAGGCGTCGGCCGTCGTAACGATCGCCTCGGTGAACGGGTTCGCCCTGGGTGGAGGATGCGAGATCGCTCTGGCGTGTGACCTTCGGATCGCGGCGAGCGACGCGATGTTCGGCCAGCCCGAGGTGCTGATCGGCGTGATGCCCGGGGCGGGAGGCACGGTGCGGCTGCCGCGGGTCGTTGGGGTCGCGCGGGCGACCGACCTCATGCTCTCGGGCCGTCGCGTCGACGCGGCCGAAGCGCTCTCGATCGGCCTGGTGAGCGAGGTCGTGTCTCCCACCCGGACCTATCAGGCCGCGGTCGAACGTGCTCGACGGCTCGCCGAGGGACCCCGGCAGGCGATCGCGGCGATCAAGGGCTCTGTCGCCGCCGACCCGGAGGCGTCCCGGCGCCTGGCGGCCGAACGTGAGGCCTTCATCGGATTGTTCGCGACGGGCGACCAACGAGAGGGGATGCGCGCGTTCCTGGACAAGCGCGACCCTCGGTTCCAGGGGAGCTGACCGGCCCGGGGGACCGCAGCGATCGTGGGGATCTCCCCAGAGGTCGGCGTGCGAGAGGCAAGGAGAGGGGCATCTGGATGCAGGTTCGCCAGGCGACGCCGCCCGACGTTCCGTCGCTCGTCGCATTGTTCCAGGAGCTGGACTCGATGCAGCGTGACTGGCGGGTGTTCACCCCGCGCCCGGGCTTCTACGATCAGGTCGGTGCCAAGTACCGAGCGGCGATGGGAAGGCCGGACGAGGTCGTGCTGGTGGCCGAGCACGACGGCGAAGTCGTGGGCATGGCCTACGGCGAGGTGAACGTCCCCTCGCGTTTCTCCGACGAGCGCGCGCTCGAGCTCTCGGGGGTGGTCGTGCGCGCGGGCCACCGAGGCAGGGGTGTGGGCCGAGCGCTCGTGCGCGAGGCCACGCGGTTCGCTGCCGCGCGGAACGTCCCGTGGGTGACCCTGAAGACCTTCTCTCCGAACGAAGGATCGATGACGTTCTGGGAGCAGCTCGGGTTCACGCCGCGGGTGGTGCAGCTCACGTCCTCGACCGATGCCCTCGAACGCCGGATCGGCGACGACCAGGCCTGATCGGCCGCTCCGCCCCTCGGGATCCCGGTTCCGGCGGCCCCCGTTCGATCCCCCGTGACGGGGAATGAACCGACCCTTCCGACGGTTCGAATGCTTGACGAGGCTGCAGCGTGGGTAGCAATGGCACATACCCGAGGCTCGTCACCAAAGGGAGGAACCGACGTGGCCGAACAGAGCTACAGAGGAGCGAGGGTCCGGCAGCTGAACAAGCCCAACCGCACCTACCAGGCAGGACGCGAGTGCGCCGCCGATGGATGCGTCACGAAGCTCTCGATCTACAACAAGTGGGAATTCTGCTGGCAGCACGAACCCGTGCACAGCTACGTCCCCCGAGGCAAGCGGCGACGCAAGGCCGAGGCGGCCTGAACCCAGCCCTCTCCCCAGACAGATCCGTCCGAACCCTCTCCGGCTCGGGGCCGGAGAGGGTTCGCGTGTTCGTGGGTGATGTCGCACGGTGCGAGGGGGGAGCGGGTGCGAGGTGGCCAGTCCCGCATCGGCCGCATCACCCTGATCGGTTCCCGTGGGGGAGGCGTCGGTCACCCGAACGGTAAAGCCGAGCACCCGGTCGACCGACAACTGTAGGGATCGCTCCCCCCGGGGCGTTCCCAACCGGATGCCGAACAGCACAGACGACCCCTCGATGCGAGAGGCGGAGTGTCCGTACTGCGAGCGAACCGTGCTCGTGTACCAGGAGCCTCCGCGCTGCCCGCTATGTGACTGCCCGCTCGACGACGAGCGGACCCATCCGTACGAGTTCCCGCCTCCGTCACCGCCGGCCGCGCCCCGCGGGAAGGACGCCGACTGACGCCCCTGCGGTGCGCAGTTCGCGCTCGAGGCGAACTCACGCGTCGATAAGGACGGCAGGTCTCCATCCCCGCGTCGCGTTGATCAGCGCGATCTCCTGAGCACCGCGCGCTTCGTCGACCATGATCGCTCGCTCGTGCAGTGTGCCGTCCTCGAGCAGCTCGGACCGGCGCGTTCCGGGCAGGCATCCGGCTCCGAGCGGGGGTGTGTACCAGATCCCGTCGATCCGCACGGCGACGTTCGCGATCGTCGACTCGGTGATCTGCCCGCGACCGTTGACCAGGAGAACGTCCTCGGCCTCGGGGTGCCGGGCGCGGGCCTCCTCGAAGCGGGAACGGCGGGTGGTCTTGTGGAACAGCAGCGCGTCGTCGACGGGGACCGCGACGTCGTCGATCGCGATGCGGACCGGCTCGGTGCGCGGAGGAACCATGGGCATCGATTCGGTGGTCACGGTTCCGTCCCGGGCGAGGAGCAACCGCACGCGGACTGCCTCGTCCACTCCGACGGTCGCCGCCTCGATCGCCTC
Source organism: Actinomycetota bacterium (assembly GCA_040881665.1). NCBI lineage: Bacteria > Bacillati > Actinomycetota > Actinomycetota bacterium. The sequence goes on along the minus strand of JBBECT010000005.1, from coordinate 443,891 downwards.
GCGGACACGGCTCTCGTCGAACGCGAATCCGAAGTACGCGGCCGAGGACGACAGCCGTCGGAGGTGCCGTTCGAACCCGTGGACGCCGCCGCCGGGGTGCCGGCGCATCGTCTCGATCAGATCGAAGGGAGGGCGACGTACCGCCAGGACCCGTGCCTTTGCCAGGACCTCGTCGTACTCGGCCGCCGCGCGGGAATCGTGGGTGATCCCGCCTCCGACCCCGTACTCCGCCGTGCCGGTCCGCGTGTCGAGCATCACGGTCCGGATCGCGACGTTGAACACGGCCCGGGGTTCGCGGCTCCCGGGCGGTGCGAGCAGACCGACGGCTCCGCAGTACACGCCCCGCGGCGAGTCCTCGAGAGTGGCGATCAGCTCCATCGTGGCGATCTTCGGGGCACCCGTGACCGATCCGCTCGGGAACAGCGCACCGAACACATCGGTCACGCTCGTTCCCGGTTCCAGGTCGGCCTCGATCCTGGAGGTCATCTGCCACACGGTCTCGTACCGCTCGGTGGTGAACAGGTCGGGAACCGTGACCGAGCCCGGCCGGGCGATCCTGCCGAGATCGTTGCGCACCAGGTCGACGATCATCGCGTTCTCGGCTCGGTCCTTCGCCGATGCGCCGAGCCGCGAGGCCGCCTCGAGGTCCTCTTCGGCCCAGCGTCCGCGCGCGGCGGTTCCCTTCATCGGACGGGTCACGATCCGCTCGCCCTCGGGTCCGTCCTCGATCCGGAAGAAGAGCTCGGGAGAGGCGGAGACGATGCGATAGCGGCCGAGGTTCAGGTAGGCACCGTACGCTCCCCGCTGCGCGAGACACAGGTCTCGGTACAGACCACGCTCGTCGCCGGCGAGTCCGGCGCGTAGCCGCAGCGTGTAGTTCACCTGATAGGTGTCACCCGCCTCGATCCGCTCCTGGATCGATCCCACGGACGCATCGAAGCGTGCTCGATCGATCGACGGAACCCACGTCTGTCCGAGGGCGTCCGCGGACCCGTCGGGTTCGTCGACGTCGGGGCCCTCCGGGAGCTCCGTCGGTTCGACCCTGTCGAACAAGGCGAACCACAGCAGGGGAAGCTCGGTGAACGGGTCGCCGGGAGGGCGCGAGGCCACCACGAGCGCGCGGTCGAATCCTGGGGCCGCCTCATAGCTCACGAAACCTCCCGCCCACAGCCCTCGCGCGGTGGCGGCCTCGACCGCGGCGAGTGCGTCCCTCACCTCGTCCGGCCGATGGGCTTCGATCACACCGACGGGCTCCTCGAGGCGGAACGAGCGAGGGGTGGGACCGAGGTCGTCGAACCGTGCTTCGATCACGGCTGGGGCCTCGCCGGCTGCGTGGATGGGGCCATGCCCGGCAATGGTGGCAGATGTGCCGCCGACGCCTGAAACGCCGGGCAGGGCGGGTCGCAACGCGCGACTACACTTGTCCGATGGCCGGGACTCCGAAGGTGCTCGTGGCGATGTCGGGCGGCGTCGACTCGTCCGTCGCAGCGTGCCTGCTCCACGAGCAGGGCTACGAGGTGCTGGGGTCGCACCTGTCCCTGGTTCACCTCGACGGGGTCGATCACGGGTGCTGCGGGCCCACGGCGAGGACGGACGCGGCCGAGGTCGCTCGCATCGCGGGGTTCGGATTCGAGGTCGTGGACATGAGCGAGCGCTTCTCGCGAACGGTCCTCGCCGATTTCTTCGCCGAGCATGCGGCCGGGCGGACGCCCAACCCCTGTGCCCGCTGCAACGAACAGATCAAGTTCGGGGCGTTCCTCGAACGCGCCGACGAGCTGGGAGTCGACTTCGTGGCGACGGGCCACTACGTCCGCAACGTGCGTGAGGCGGGCGGCCTGCGTGGTCTCCGCCGAGGGCTCGACGCGGGCAAGGATCAGTCGTACATGCTCCACATGCTCGGGCAGCGCGAGCTCGAACGGTCGTTGTTCCCGGTCGGGGGGATGCCGAAGGCCACGACCCGGCGCCTCGCCGAGCGTTTCGGACTTCCGGTCGCGGGCAAGCCGGACTCCCAGGAGGTCTGCTTCGTGCCGGGGGCCGACCACGCGGCGTTCCTCGAGACGCATGCACCCGATCTCATCCGCGAGGGCGAGGTGGTCGATGCGTCGACGGGAGCGGTCCTCGGTGTGCATCGGGGAACCTTCCGCTACACCGTCGGGCAGCGCCGCGGCCTCGGTGTCTCCCGGCCGGAGCCGACCTACGTGGTCGATGTTGACACCGCGACCGACCGCGTCCTCGTCGGCTCCTCCGAGTTGCTCTCTCGGGGCGGCCTGGTCGCCGATCGTGTCTCGTGGGTGGCGGGGGAGGCTCCGTCGACCGCCGCGTTCCGGGCCGAGGTGCAGTTGCGCTACCGGGGTGATCCGATCCCGGCGCGGATCTCACCCGAGCGCGACTCGGTCCTCGTCCGATTCGCGACCCCGCAGCGAGGGGTGGCACCGGGGCAGAGCGTCGTGGTGTACCGGGGTGACGAGCTCCTCGGGGGCGCGCGGATCGTGGAGGCCCTCCCGGTCGATCGCCACGCCTCGGACGGTCCCGGGGACGACGCGCCGGTCCCGGGTGCGGAGGTGCGGACGGGGTGAAGCTGCTCCGCAAGCGGCAGGAGACCTTCGAGATCCGGGTCCAGGAGTTTTCTGTCCGCGTGACCGCGCCGCCCGACCTCGTCGAGGAGTCCCGGGCGGCGACCCTGACCTTCTGGGAACAGCTCCAGGCGTATTCCCTGCAGCACCCCAGCTTCTCGAGCAAGCGCCCGATCGCGGTTCCCGAGTCGGCGCCGGAGCTGATCCGGGAGATGGTCGCGGCCTCTGCGGCCGCGGGAGTGGGTCCGATGTTCTCCGCGCGCGGTGCCGTCGTCGATTTCGTCGGCCGGCTGCTGCTCCGCCAGACGGGAGAGGTCACGGTCGAGTGCGGGGGCGACCTGTTCCTGCGGGCGCGCAAGCGCTCGAAGATCACGGTGGCCCAGCGTGACGAGGGAACATCCCTCGGGGTCGTCCTCGAGCCACGTTCCGGCGGGGTCGGTGTCTCCACGACCACGGGGCGCGGCCGGCGTGACACCGAAGGGGCGGATGCGCTCGCGGTCGTGGCGCCCTCGTGCATGCTCGCGGATGCCGCCGCGGCGGGGGTCCAGGCGCTGCTGCCGAAGACCGACGGACTGCGCCAGGCCCTCCGGTACCTGGAGGAGCTTCCCGACGTGATCGGTGGACTCGTCGTGCACCGGGGTCGGATCGGCGTCGCGGGCGGTCTGGAGATCGCCTCCTAGGGGGGACGCGGTGGCCACCGGGACCAAGAGCGACCGGCGCGCGCTCGCGGCAGCGAAGCTGCGGGTCGAAGAGCTGCGCGAGCAGATCAACCACCACAGCTACCGCTATCACGTGCTCGACGATCCCGAGGTTGCCGACGCGGACTACGACGCCTTGGTCCGAGAGCTCGCGGAGCTCGAAGAGCGGTTCCCCGAGCTGATCACTCCCGACAGTCCCACGCAGCGGGTCGGAGCGACGCCCACGGATCTGTTCAAGCCCGTCCGGCATCGAGCTCGGATGTTGTCGCTCGACAACGTGTTCTCTCCCGAGGATCTCGTGGCCTGGGCGGCGCGGGTCGAGAAGGCGGTCGGGGACGTGGCGCGGTTCAGCTGCGAGCTCAAGATCGACGGGGTCGCGGTAGCGCTCACCTACGAGCGCGGCGTGCTCGTCCAGGCCGCCACCCGCGGCGACGGGACGACGGGGGAGGACGTCACCGCGAACGTGCGAACGGTTCGTTCGATCCCCACACGGCTCCGGTTGGACGATCCCCCCGTACTGCTCGAGGTGCGCGGCGAGATCTACTTGCCGGTCCCCGTCTTCGAACGGCTGAACCGCGATCTGACCGAGCGCGAGCAGCGTCCGTTCGCGAACCCGCGGAATGCCGCCGCCGGGTCGCTGCGCCAGAAGGACCCGAAGGTCACGGCGAGCCGCCCGCTGAAGCTGTGGTGCCACAGCTTCGGCTACGCCGAGGGGATCTCCTTCGAGACCCATTCGGGGTTCCTGGCGTGGTGCCGCGAGGCCGGGCTTCCGGTGCAACCCACCTCGGAGGTGTTCGAGACGCTGGAGGAGGTCCAGGTGTACACGGAGCGCTGGGAACGCGATCGGCACTCCGTGGACTGGGAGATCGACGGGGTCGTCGTCAAGGTCGACCAGCTCGCGCTCCAGCGCCAGCTCGGCGCCACCTCGAAGGCTCCTCGGTGGGCCACCGCGCACAAGTTCCCCCCCGAAGAGCGCACGACGAAGCTGAGGAAGATCGAGGTGCACACGGGACGGACGGGCAAGGTCACCCCGTTCGCGGTCCTCGAGCCCGTGTTCGTCGGTGGTGTGACGATCACCTACGCCACTCTGCACAACGAGGACGAGGTCCGGCGCAAGGATGTGCGCACGGGGGACACGGTGATCGTGCGCCGTGCCGGGGACGTGATCCCCGAGATCGTCGGTCCGGTGCTCTCGCTGCGTCCCAAGGGCGCGCGGAAGTGGAGGATGCCCAAGAACTGTTCTTCGTGCGGTACGCCCCTCGTCCGTCCCGAGGGAGAAGCAGACCATCGGTGTCCGAACAAGGCCGCGTGCCCATCCCAGAACGTGGAGTGGTTGTTCCACTTCGCGGGGCGCGGGGCGATGGACATCGAGGGTCTCGGCTACGAGACGGGCATCCTGCTCATGGATCGGGGACTGGTGACCGATCCGGCGGATGTCTACGCCCTCACGGAGGACCAGCTCACCGAGCTCCCCGGGTTCAAGGACAAGAAGGTCGCGAACCTGCGGTCGTCGATCGAAGGTTCCAAGCAGCAGCCGATCTGGCGCTTGCTCGTCGGCCTCAACGTCCGGCACGTCGGAGAACACGTCGCGCAGCTGCTGTCCGACGCCTTCGGCTCGATCGACGCTCTCGCGTCCGCCGGCGAGCAGGAGATCGACGACGTCGAAGGCATCGGACCCGAGATCGCTCGCAGCGTGCGTGCCTGGTTCGACGACGACCAGAACCTGGCGTTGATCGAGAAGTTCCGAGACGCCGGGGTTCGACTGTCCGAGCAGCGGAAGGCGCTCCCGAAGGACGGGCCGCTGGCCGGCACGACGGTCGTGCTCACCGGGGGTCTCGCCTCACTCTCCCGTGACGAGGCCGCTGCGGCCGCGAAGCAGGCGGGCGCGCGCGTCTCGTCGAGCGTGTCGAAGAAGACCGACTTCGTCGTGGCGGGGGAGAACCCCGGCTCCAAGTACGACAAGGCGGTCGAGCTCGGCGTCGAGGTGATCGACGAGGCCGAGTTCCGTAAGCGGATCGGCGGCTGATCCGGCCTGGGGGCCCTCGCGCCGGGCAACTAGACTCTGCGTTCATGCCGGTCGAGATCGATATCGAGCACGTCGCGAAGCTCGCGCGGGTGGCGCTGACCGAGGAGGAGAGGCTCCAGCTCACCGCGCAGCTCGGCCAGATCCTCGAGCACGCGGCGAAGGTCGGCGAGGTCGCCACCGATGCCGTTTCGCCGACCTCGTCGGCGATCCCGCGTTCGAACGTGATGCGTACGGACGAGCTGGAGCCCTCGCTGCCGGTGGAGGAGGCCCTGTCCAACGCCCCTGAGCGCGAGGGCGACCGCTTCAAGGTTCCCCGCGTTGCGGAGATCGAGTGAGGCCGTGACCGAACTCTGCGACCGAACCGCTTCCGAGCTCGCGCCGGCGCTGGCGAGCGGAGAGCTCACCGCCGTCGAGATCACCGAGTCGTGCCTCGCTCGCATCGACGCGGTCGAGGAGCGGGTGAAGGCGTTCCTGACCGTGACTCCCGATGTGGCCCGCGAACGCGCCGCGGCCCTCGACGAGTACCGGTCGATCGGTGCCGACCAGACCGCGCTCGCGGGGATCCCCCTGGCGGTCAAGGACGTCTTCACGACCCAGGGGATCCGTACGACCGCCGCTTCGAAGATCCTCGAGTCCTACGTTCCTCCCTACGACGCCACCGCGTGGTCCCGAGCCTCGGGCGACGGCGCGGTGCTCGTCGGCAAGACGAACTGTGACGAGTTCGCGATGGGTTCGTCGAACGAGAACTCGGCCTTCGGTCCGGTCCACAACCCGTGGGACCTGGAGACGGTCCCGGGAGGATCCTCGGGCGGATCGGCCGCCTCGGTCGCCGCGGGAGAGGCCGTGTGGGCGCTCGGCTCCGACACCGGAGGGTCGGTCCGTCAACCCTCGGCCCTGTGCGGGGTCGTCGGACTCAAGCCGACGTACGGGAGGGTGTCCCGCTCGGGGTTGATCGCGTTCGCCTCGTCGCTCGACACGGTCGGCACCTTCACCCGCAACGTCCGCGACGCCGCGGTGTTGCTGTCCTCGATCGCGGGACGGGACCCGCGCGACGCGACGAGCCTGGACGAGCCGCGCCGTGACTTCGCCGAGGGGATCGAGGGCGGAGTCGAGGGGCTCCGCGTCGGCGTCCTGGCGGACACGTTCGGCGAGGGCGTGCAACCGGGGGTCCGGGATAGGGTGCGAACGGCCGTCGATGCGTTCGAGCGACTCGGTGCACGCGTGGACGAGGTGTCGCTGCCCCATGCCGCCTCGGCGTTGTCGGCGTACTACCTGATCGCGCCGTCGGAGGCGTCGTCGAACCTCGCTCGCTACGACGGCGTCCGCTACGGCTACCGCGTCGAAGGTGCGACCGATTCGATCGCGATGATGACGCAGACCCGTGGGGCAGGGTTCGGTGCGGAGGTCAAGCGGCGGATCATGCTCGGCACGTATGCCCTGTCGGCCGGGTACTACGAGGCCTACTATGGCCAGGCGCAGAAGGTTCGCACGCTGATCATCCGCGACTACGAGGCGGCGTTCGCCGATCACGACGTCCTCGTGTCGCCCACCTCGCCAACGACGGCGTTCGCGCTCGGCGAGAAGGTCGACGATCCGTTCGCGATGTACCTGAACGACGTCTTCACGATCCCGGCGAACCTCGCGGGTGTTCCGGCGATCTCGCTGCCGTGCGGACTCGACGACGGGTTGCCGGTCGGGCTCCAGCTCACCGCTCCCGTGCTGGCCGAGTCCGACCTGCTTCGCGCGGCGCATGCGGTGGAGAGCGCACTGGCGTTCGACCCGACCCCTCCGATCGTTCGGGAGGCTGCTGGAACGTGACCGAGCGCGAGGCGGTGATCGGGCTCGAGTGCCACGTCGAACTGTCGACGGCCACGAAGATGTTCTGCGGGTGCCGCAACGGCTTCGGCGACCCACCGAACACGAACACCTGTCCGGTCTGCCTCGGCCATCCGGGAACGCTGCCGGTCCCGAACGAGGCGGCGATCGCCTCGATCGTGAAGATCGGCCTGGCTCTCGGCAGCGAGATCGCGCCCAGGTCGGTCTTCGCCCGGAAGAACTACTTCTATCCGGACATGCCGAAGAACTTCCAGATCTCCCAGTACGACCTCCCGACGTGCGTCGGCGGGCATCTGGACATCGAGCTCGCGAGCGGATCCCGCCGCATCGGGATTACCCGCGTTCACATGGAGGAGGACACGGGCAAGACGACCCATGCCGGGGCAACGGGTCGGATCGCCGAGGCCGAGTACGCGCTGGTGGACTACAACCGGGCGGGCGTCCCGCTCGTCGAGTGCGTGTCCGAGCCCGATCTGCGTTCGGCCGAGGAAGCGGGTGCGTACCTGCGCGAGCTCCGGGCCACGCTCGAATCGCTCGAGGTATCCGATGTTCGGATGGAAGAGGGGTCGCTGCGATGCGATGCGAACGTCTCGCTCCGGGATGTCGGGACCGAGGCGTTGGGGACGAAGGTCGAGATCAAGAACATGAACTCGGTGCGTTCCCTCGAACGGGCGATCCGCTACGAGATCCAGCGGCAGGGCGCGGCCCTCGATGCGGGGGAGGCGATCGTGCAGGAGACCCGTCACTGGAACGAGGACACGGGGGTGACCACGTCGATGCGCTCGAAGGAGGAAGCCTTCGACTACCGCTACTTCCCCGAGCCGGACATCCCGCCGCTGGCCCCGTCGAGCGATTGGGTCGGCCGGGTCCGGGAGGGGCTCCCCGAGCTCCCCGCGGCGCGTCGCGCTCGGTACGAGGACGAGCTCGGGCTCAAACCGGATCCTGCCCGGATCCTTGCCGGGTCGAGCGGGTGGGCGGAGTTCTTCGAGGCGGTTCTCGCCCTCGGGGCCGATCCCGGAGCGGCGGCCAACTGGGTGACGCAGGATCTCGCCGGGGCACTGAACAAGGACGGCTCGCAGCTGCTCGGCAGCCGAGTGGAGCCCCGCCACATCGCCGATTTGGTGCGGCTGGTCGATGACCGGACGATCTCCCCGGCAGCAGCCAAGCAGGTGCTCGAGGTCGTCGTGGCGTCGGGCGGCACGGTCGAGGCGATCGTCGAGGACAAAGGCCTGCAGCAGGTCTCCGATACGGGCGAGCTCGGCAGGATCGTCGACGATGTGCTCGCCGGGAACAGCGATGCCGCGGAGAAGTTCCGGGCCGGGAACGAGGGGACGCTCGGGTTCCTCGTCGGGCAGGTCATGCGGGCCTCGGGCGGGTCGGCCGATCCGAAGCTCGCCGGAGAACTGTTGCGCGAGCGCCTGCGCTCCTAGAGAGGATCCGCGGTGGAGCCGCCCAGCGACGAGCGCGGGGACACGGAGGGGCCGTCCGACGGACGGGGCGGACGGCGCTCCCACAAGCGCCCGTGGTGGGCCGTGCTGCTGGTCCTGACGGCCTCCGGGGTCGCGACGGCAGTCTGGCCCCTGCGGCGGATGTGGCGCTCGGACAACCCCCTCGACGGATACGCGCTCGTGAACCTGGCGAGCGTCGGCGGTGACGTGCTCGTCGCGGTGGCGCTCGCGAACTCCGTCTTCTTCTCGATCCCGGTCGGTGAGGCGGAGGGGGAGGTGGCGCTGTACCTGCTCCTGACGATGGCGCCGCTCGCCGTCGCCGGGCCCCTGCTCGTTCCCGTTCTCGACCGTGCCGGACCCCGACGGGCGATCACGGTCGCGGCCGCGGCCGCACGAGCGTTCCTCGCGCTCTATGCGGCGCCTCGCACCGGGTCTCTCTTGTTGTTCCCGGCCGTGTTCCTGTTGCTCGCCGGTTCGCGCGTGCACGGCGTCAGCCGGAGCGCGCTCGTGCTCGCCTATGCGGGGCCGGGGGAGGGACTCGTTCGGGCCAACGCCCGGCTCGGTCGCGTGGCGGCGGTCGGGGCCGTGCTCGCGGCGGTTCCGGGGATCGTGGTGCTTCGCCTGTTCGGCGACGCCACCACCTTGTACCTGGCGTCGTTCGTCTACGGCGCGACGGCTTTGCTCATGCTTCGCCTGCCACAACCGCGGGTCGCGCCGACGCCGCGGACGGAGCAGGTGGGCAAGCGCGGGAGGATCGCCTCGCTCGCGACGCCGGCGATCGGCGCGATGGGCCTGCGCGCCGCGAACGGGTTCATGATCTTCCTGCTCGCGTTCGCCCTGCGTCGAGAGGGCCAGCCCGCGTACTGGTTCGGGGTGCTGTTCGGGGCGGGGGTGATCGGAGTGTTGCTGGCCGACGTCCTCGCCCCGCGGCTGCCGAACACGATCCGTGAGGAGCTCGTCGTCGTTGGCTGTGTGGCCGGCGCCGGGCTCGGGGCGCTGCTCGCCTTCCAGGCGTTCACGTTGCCGATGCTCGCCCTGTTCGGACTCGCGGTGGGTGGCGCGAGCGAGCTCGGGCGCCTGGCGTTCCAGAGCTTGATGCAGCGTCAGGCGCCCGAGGGAGCATTGGGGAGGGTCTTCGTCCGGTACGAGGTGCAGTTCCAGCTCGCCTGGGTCGCGGGGGCGCTGCTGCCTGCGCTGCTGCCGATCGAGTTCCGCGGAGGGATCCTCGTGCTCGCGGCGTTCTACGCCATCGTGGCCGTGTCGTACCTGCTCTGGCCCCGTATCGAACGGGGGCTGGCCTCCGGCAAGGAGCCCGGTGGCCGCGGACCCCCCGAGGAGTAGCCGCTCGGTTCCCGCCGGTTCGGTCCCCGCCTCAGGGGAATCGCCAGTCGATCCCCTCGCACCGTCCCTCGTCGTTCGCGCGCGACGCGGGCGCAACCCAGGTCCACCCGCCCTCGCCGGGCCGCCAGGTGATCGACGTCTCGATCAGCCGTCCCGAACGCAGGTCGATCGTGTGCCAGCGGGCGAACGCGGCCCGGCCATCGGCGATCCGGCGCACGTCGGCCGATCGCAGCACCAGAACTCGGCGCGCCCCCGCGGGAAGGAGCTGCCAGGGCACCTCTTCGTACCCCCGGTCGATGCCGGTGCCCCGGTAGACGACCTCGGAACCCATCGCCTCGCACCCGACACGGAACCGACGCAGCGTGTATCCGCGTGCGAAGAACTCGTGGACCACCGGGATCACGTAGTCGGTGGGAGAGATCCACGCGACCCCCACGCCCGAATCGGTCTGTGCGCGAGGTTCGTTGTTCCCCCAGAGCGTGAGCGCGGCGTCCGTGCTGCGGCCCTCGTCGTCGTTGCGGAGGATCTCGAACCGCGTTGGCACGTCGTTCTGCCGGAACAGCGTGACCGAGAATCGCGAGGCGCCCGGGTAGCCGTACACGTCGATCACCCCCTCGGCGAACCGCAGCGGGAGCGCCACGCGCCGCGGTCCGCCGTCGTCGACCATGACGTCGGTCTCGAGCCGACCACGGTCGTCGATCCCGTCCGCGAAACGGATCCAGTACACGCGCTCGGGACCGCGAGGTGTGGTCGGTGGGCGCAGGAAGGTCGGTGCCTCGATCACGCGATAGTCGTCGACGACGTCGACCGTTCGCACCGAGCCGTCCGGCTCGAGGACGTAGAGGAAAGCCGACGGATCCTCGGGTCCGAGCGAGCGGTCGTCGCCCCGGGTCACGGCGAGCGCGACGCGGCGGCCGTCCTCGGAGGCCGCCACCCGATGCACGAACGCCTCGGGGTGGCGCCACACGGCCGATCGGTCTCCGTCCAGCGCGATCGACCAGAGCGTGCGCCCGTCGTCATGCAGCAGCGCGCCGGTCGGGACCGGTTCGCCGCTCCAGCGCGCGGTTCCGAACGGCCCCGAGGGAACCGGAGATGGTGCGGGTGTGCCCGCCGAGGGGGAGTGGAACCCGGCTCGAGCCGCACGGTCGTCCGCGCCGCGGTCGGTGCATGCCGCGAGCGCGAGCAGCACGCCCAACGCGACGGCGATCGGGCGCAGGCCCCGGACGTCGGAGCGCTCGGCATCGGCTCGCTCAGCCATGATGGACCACGTAGAGGCTGGCTCGGCGGCGGTTGTCCGTGCGGTTGTCCCACTTCGACTTGAGGCCGCGGATCCCCTTGATCGAGAGCCGGATGCATCCGGCGGTACGGGTCGTCCACAGGCTGGCGCCGCCGTCGGAGCGCCGGCCGCCGTGGATCTCGAACGAGCTGCGGGTGCGAGACGAGCCCGGCTTGTAGATCACCCAGGGATCGAGGCGCCATTTGCCCGGGAAGAACGACGATCGCGAGTCCCACTCGAATCCCGTGTAGCTGCCGTGCATACGCCCCCAGCGGAACGAGTCGCGGACCTTGCCGCCGGCAGAGCCCTTGAAGCGATCGGGAACCGGGCCGACGTTGCGAACCCACCGCTGCGGGGGGTAGTTGTTGCCCGAACGCGCCGGGAACGCGGTCACGAACACGCCGGGACGGGGTCCCTGGTCGGTGACGGCGCGGAACTTGTGGTACAGCCAACCGCAGTGGCCGTTGTCGCGGACCGTGCCCCTGCATTGCTTGCCGTCGTACAGCGCGAACGTCGTCCATCCCGCATACGCGACTCCGCTGCCCCTCGAGAGCCGGACGTCGAGCTCGGCGATCGCCCGATCGTCCTCGTCGCGCACGATCGGGTCGGCGAACTGCGTTCCCTCGAGTTCGGCGTAGGTCTGCTCGCAGGTCCGCGCGCCCGCGCAGGAGTTCGGGTCGAACGAAGTGCCACCGGCGTCCGCGGGGGGAACGCATCCGGACAGGCCTGCCTCCGGCGCGCCGTCAACCTCGCACACGGGGTCGGTCCACTCGGCCACGGCAGGAGCGGCAGGGAACAGGGTCGAGAGCGCCAGCGCGCAGCCGATCGCGATCGCGCTTCGTCGGGCCATGGGTGTCCTCCTCGTTCGGGGACCGGTGGGGGCCGGGCCGTCGGGGAAGGGGAGGTTCAGCAAGCCTAGGGCGCGCGGCCCCTGGAGTCCGTGACCCGCGTCACCACGCGGCGCCGTCGGGGTCGGGGCGGCTGCTAGGCTGAAGCTTCGGCGCAGACGATGCCCGCGACCGACACGCAAGGAGCTGGACCTACCGTGGACAGGCCCGAGATCATCCTCGCCCCCGGACCCACCCCGATCCCGCCCGAGGTCTACGTCGCCCAGGGCAGCCCGATCGTCTATCACCGCGGTCCCGGCTTCGGGAACCTGCTCCGCGAGGTCACCGAGGGGCTCCAGCGCCTGTACCGCACGCAGGATGACGTTCTGCTGTTCAGCTCGTCGGGCACCGGCGGACTCGAGTCCGCGATCGCGAACTGCTTCTCTCCCGGCGACGAGGTGCTCGTGCCGCTCGCCGGGTTCTTCGCCGAGCGGTTCTCCAAGATCGCCGGAACGTACGGGCTGCGAGTGCGAACGATCGACTACGAGTGGGGGCAGACCGTCAAGGCCGACGACGTCGCTGCCGCGCTCGACGAGCATCCGGTCAAGGCGGTCCTGCTGACCCAGAGCGAGACCTCGACCGGCGTGTGCCACGACATCGGAGCGATCGCGCCGGTCGCCAAACAGCGCGGCGCGATGGTCGTGGTCGACGCGGTGTCCAGCCTCGGCGCGGTTCCGTTCGATTTCGACGCGTGGGGGATCGACGTCGCGGTGAGCGGGTCGCAGAAGGCGCTGTCGGCCACGCCCGGGGTCGCCTTCGTGGCCATCTCCGAGACCGCGTGGGAGGCGTCGCGCTCGGCGACCAACCCACGCTTCTACTTCGATTGGGCGACGACGAAGCGGTTCTACGACCTTCCCGATCCGGAGAGCCCGTGGACCCCGGCGATCTCGGTGATCCAGGGATTGCACGCAGCCCTGAAGCTCTACGAGCAGGACGGTGTCGAGGCCGCGCTCGAGCGACACCGTGTGCTCGCACGCGCGATCAAGGAGGGTGTCCGCGCTCTCGGACTCGATCTGTTCGGGGAGGACCTCGAGCACGCGGTCACCGTGACGGCGATCCGCGCCCCCGAGGGGCTCGACGCCGACGCGATCTGTGCGCGGATCCGGTCGGACTTCGGGATCGTCTTGGCGCCCGGGCAGGGACCGTTGAAGGGGACGGTGTTCCGGATCGGGCACCTCGGCTACTACGCGCCGCTCGACATGATCCGGGGCCTCGCGGGCCTGGAGATGACGCTCGAGCGCCTCGGTTACCCGGTCAAGCGGGGTGCGGCGGTCGCCGCCGCGGAGGACGTGTTCGCGCAGGCCCAGGCGGTCTGAGCCCGTGCGCGTTCTCGTCACCGAGCCCCTCTCCGAGCTCGGGTTGGATCTCCTCAAGGAGGACTTCCAGGTCTCGCTGCGCACCGACCTCGCGACGGGAGACCTCGTCGGGGCGATCGGGCCGTTCGACGCTCTCGTGGTCCGATCGCAGACCCAGGTGACCGCCGAGGTCCTCGCGGCCGGGGAGAACCTCAAGGTCGTCGGCCGAGCGGGGATCGGCTTGGACAACGTCGATGTCGAGGCGGCCACGCGCCGCGGTGTGATGGTGGTCAACGCGCCGCAGTCCAACATCGTGTCCGCCGCCGAGCACACGATCGCGATCCTGCTCGCACAGGCCCGGAACGTTCCGCAGGCGCACGCCGCGTTGAAGGCGGGCGAATGGGCCCGCTCCCGGTACCAGGGTGTCGAGCTGCTCGGCAAGACGCTCGGGATCGTGGGCCTCGGTCGGGTCGGCGCGATGGTCGCCGAGCGCGCCGCGGGGTTCGGGATGCGTTTGATCGCGTTCGATCCCTACGTGTCGAAGGAGCGAGCCAAACAGATGGGGGTCGAGCTGATGCCGACGCTCGAGGCGCTCCTGGTGCAGTCCGACTTCGTCACGCTCCACCTTCCGCGCACGGCGGAGACCGAGGGTTTGATCGGCGCGAAGGAGCTGTCGATGCTGAAGCCGGGCGCTCGGATCGTGAACACTGCTCGCGGCGGCATCCTCGACGAGGACGCGCTCGCGAAGGCGATCGAGGACGGCCAGGTCGCCGGTGCCGCGCTCGATGTGTTCGCGGTCGAGCCGACGACCGACAGCCCGCTCTTCGCATACGACTCGGTGGTCGTGACGCCGCACCTGGGCGCCTCGACGGTCGAGGCGCAGGACAAGGCGGGCACCACGATCGCCGAGATGGTCGGGCTCGCCCTGCGCGGGGAGTTCGTTTCCTACGCCGTGAACGTGTCGGCGGGGGCCGAGGTATCCGAGACGGTGCGGCCGTTCCTGCCGCTGGCCGAGCACCTCGGATCGATCCTCACGGGTCTGGCACAGGGCGCGGTGCGCACGATCGAAGCCTCGTTCCTGGGACGGATCGCCGAGAGCGACACCCGTGTGCTCACCCTGGCGATCCTGAAGGGAGCGCTGGCGGGCGTCGTCCACGAGCCGATCTCGTTCGTGAACGCGCCGGTGATCGCGCGCGAGCGCGGGATCGAACTGTCGGAGACCACCTCGACGGTCTCCCGTGACTACGTCAGCCTGATCGGCCTTCGCGCCGAGACCGACGACGGGGACGTCACGGTTGCGGGAACCCTGCTCGGCAAGCGGAACGCCGAGCGCGTGATGCAGGTCTTCGATTTCGACATCGAGATCCCTCCCGCCCGGTACATGCTGTTCTTCACCTACGAGGACAAGGCTGGCGTGATCGGCAAGGTCGGAACCGTCCTGGGCGACCGCGGCATCAACATCGCCACGATGGAGGTCGGCCGCACGGCGGCCGGCGGAGAGGCCCTGATGGGGCTCACGGTCGACGCACCGCTGTCATCCGAGATCCTCGACGAGCTCTCCCGGGCGATCGGGGCCCAGCGCACGCGTTTCATCACGCTCCCGGACTGAATCGGTCCGGACGGCGTGTTAGCATCCCCCGCATGAAGTGGACCACGGACTCGGTGAATCCCATGGGCCGCCCCGCAGCCGATAGCGCTGCCCGGCCGGCCCGGACCCGCTAGCCCAGCCTTCCCACCTCGACCGCCCGCACCAGGAGTCCGCTTCGATGGCTACCCGACCACGTTCCCGTTCCCGTTCCCGTTCCGCCGTTCGACGCCTCGCGACGGCTCGTCTGATCTCGATCACGGGTGGGGCCGCGGCGTTCGTCGCCCTGAACTTCACCGTCTACACGCAGACGGGATCGTTCGCATGGCTCACCGCGGCGCTCGTCCTGACCTTCGGTACCCAGGGCATCGCCGGCCCGTTCGCCGGCGCGATCGGCGATCGGTTCGATCGACGCCGGGTGATGATCGTTTCCGACCTGCTGGGAGCCGCCTTCTTCCTCGGGATGTCGGCGGTGACCGATCGTCCGGCGCTGTTGCTCGGGTTCGCCTTCTTCGCTGCGATCGTGGAGCTGCCCTTCGAGTCCTCCTCGGCCGCGGCGATCCCGAACCTCGCAGGGGAGCAGGACCTCGCGAAAGCCAACAGTCTCGTCGCGATCGGCCGCTACTCGGGGATCGCGGTCGGACCGCTGATCGGTGGCGTGCTCGTCGACCAGGTGGGACCGACGTGGGTGTTCCTGATCAACGGGATCTCGTTCGTCGTCTCGGCGGTGATCGTGTGGACGATCCATGCGCACTTCTCGCGCGAGCGCTCGGAGGACGACCTGCACGACCATGGCCTCGCGGCGCTCCGGGCGGGGATCTCCTTCCTCCGCCGCGAACCGGTGCTGTGGCGGATCACGCTGGCGTGGAGCGTCCTGGTGCTCGGTCTGGGGATGAGCATGATCGCGGATATCCCCCTCGCGGAGGAGTTCGGTCTGGGGGGCAACGGCTACGGCTACATCATCGGGGCATGGGGGGCCGGCTCGGTGGTCGGTTCGATCCTCGGCCGCTTCATGACCGTTCGCACCGAGCCGGTCGTGATCGTGCTCTCGACGCTCGGCATCGCGATCACCTCGGCGGCGATCGGCCTGTCCCCGGTGTTCTGGGTGGCTTTGGTCGCCCTGTTCTTGAACGGGACGAACGATGCGATCGGCCTGGTGGCCGAGCAGAGCATGCGCCAGCGTCGGACCCCCGACGCGCTCCGCGCGCGCGTACTCGCCGCGTCCGAGTCGATCTGGCAGTTGGCGATGCTCGTCTCGTTCCTCCTCGCGGGCTCGATCATCCGCGCCTTCGGCGCTCGCGCCGTGTACGTGCTCGGTGGGGTCTTCGGCCTGCTCGCGGCGCTGGTGCTGCTCCCGGTCCTGCATGTCCGCCGCGAGGGGGGTGGATCCGAGGAGCGCTCGAGCGATCCCGTCCCGCAGGCTGAACACGCGCTCAACGACGTTCCGATCACGTAAAGGCAGGCGAGAGGTTTGAACGGCGTTGAGGCGGTTCGGCCCAATGAGCTAGCGCTGAACGACCATTCAGGAGTAGGGTTCCGGAACCGACCGCGGTGAGCGCCGTGGAGAAGGGTGAGGATCAGCGGTGAACCGCTATGACGCCGTCGTCATCGGTGGCGGGCACAACGGCCTCGTGGCGGGCGCGTACCTCGCGAAGCTCGGCGCGCGCACGATCGTCCTGGAGGCCCGGCACAAGGTCGGCGGTGCGGCCGCAACCGACATCCCGTGGCCGGAGGCGCCTGAGTTCAAGGTCACCACGCTCAGCTACGTGATGAGCTTGATGCCGGACACGATCCTCAAAGACCTGCAACTCGAGCGGCACGGTTACAAGGTCTACCCGGTCGGACCGTACCTCGTGCCGTTCCCGGACGGGCGTGCGATCACGCAGTACGACGACGACGCCCAGCGCAACTACGAGGAGTTCGCCAAGTTCTCGAAGGCCGACGCCGACGCGATCGAGCGGTGGGACGCCTGGATCGGCGGACTGGCCGAGGTGCTCGGCGCGCTGCTCATGGCCACACCGCCGAAGCTCGGATCCAAGGCGCCCGGAGACCTGTTCGAGCAGTTGCGGCTCGCGTGGCGGTTCCGCGGACTCGACGTGCGAGCGATCGGCGACGTGACCCGGCTGCTGACGATGAGCATCGCCGACGTGCTCGACATGTTCTTCGAATCGGACCAGGTCAAGACCGTGATGGCCCTGAACGGCCTGATCGGCACGTGGGCGGGCCCCTACGAGCCCGGCACCGGATACGTGATGGCCCACCATTCGATCGGCGACGTCGGGGACGGACACCTGGGCGCGTGGGCGGTTCCCGAGGGTGGGATGGGCGCCGTTTCGGATGCGATCGCCTCGGCGGCCCGCAGCTTCGGCGCCGAGATCCGTCTGAACGCACGGGTCGACGAGATCCGGACGCAGGCGGGGCGCGCGACCGGTGTAACGCTCCAGGGCGGTGAGGAGATCGACGCTCCGCTCGTGGTCACGGCGATCCACCCGAAGATCACGTTCCTGCGCCAGCTCGACCGGAGCGAGCTGCCGGCCGACTTCGTCCGGGACATCGAGAACTGGAAGTCGCGCTCGGGCGTGGTGAAGATCAACCTCGCCGTCGACCGGCTGCCGCGGTTCACCGCGAACCAGGAGCTTACCGACCTGTCAGGCGGGTTCGAGCTCGCCCACTCGATCGAGTACCTGGAGACGGGATTCGAGCAGGCCCGCGCCGGGATCCCCTCGACGCGACCGTTCTCGGACGGGGTGTGTCCGACGGTGTGGGACCACACCCTCGCCCCCGAGGGTACGCACATCCTGTCGCTGTTCACCCAGTGGGTTCCCCACGAGTGGAGCGAGGAGCCGCATCCCGCAGAGCTCGACGCCTACGCCGATCGCGTGATCGATGGGTACGACGCGCTGGCGCCGGGCTTCAAGGATTCGATGCTCCACAAGCAGGTGCTCGGCCCGCATGAGATGGAGAAAGAGTGGGGGCTGATCGGCGGCAACATCTTCCACGGCGAGTTGTCGGCCGAGCAGCTGTTCCACATGCGTCCCGCACCGGGGTTCGCCGACTATCGAACGCCGATCGCCGGCCTGTACCAGTGCTCGTCGGCGACGCACGCCGGCGGAGGGGTGTGTGGGATCCCCGCCTACAACTGCATCCGAGAGATCCGCAAGGACCGCGAACGCGTGCGGAGCGCGATGAGGAGGTTCATCGAGCATGGGTAGCAACGAAGCACCCCAGGGTGAGCGCAACAAGTGGTTCCCCTTCTACTTCGCGTCTTGGTACAAGAAGTCGCCGTACTTCGATCGCACGGTCGACGCCGGCGCCGCCAGTTGGGATCTGTACAACCACATGCTGATCCCCACGCTCTACGACGACGACGTCAAGGAGTACTGGCACCTGCTGAACCATGTGACGCTGTGGGACGTTGCGGTCGAGCGTCAGGTGGAGATCACCGGTCCCGACGCCGCGCGGTTCACCCAGCTGTTGACACCCCGTGATCTGTCGACCTGTGCGGTCGGGCAGGGTAAGTACGTGCTGATCTGTGCGCCCGACGGCGGGATCGTCAACGACCCGATCCTGCTTCGCCTCGGCGAGAACCACTTCTGGCTCTCGCTCGCCGACTCCGACGCTCTGTTGTACGCACTCGGTGTCGCCGCGTTCGCGGACATGGACGTACAGATCCGCGAGCCGGACGTCTCCCCCCTGCAGCTACAGGGACCGAAGTCCAAACTGGTGATCCACAAGCTGTTCGGCGACGATGTGATGAACCTGAAGTACTACTGGTGCGCGCAGACCGAGCTGGACGGGATCCCACTGGTGATCTCGCGCACCGGGTGGACCGGCGAGGTCGGCTACGAGCTGTACCTGCGGGATTCCGCCCGGGGCGGGGAGCTGTGGGACAAGGTGATGGCCGCCGGCGAGGAGTTCGATATCCGCGCGATCGCCCCGAGCGATCAGCGCCGCATGGAGGCCGGGATCTTCAACTACGGCAACGACATGGACGTGACGAACAACCCCTTCGAGGTGACCGGGCTCGAGCGCCTGGTCGAGCTCGACACCGACACCACGTTCGTCTCGCGTGCCGCGCTGGAGAAGATCAAGGCGGACGGGGTGAAGCGCAAGCTCGTCGGCGTGAAGATCAACTCCGATCCCTTGGCGATGTGGCTCGAGAACTTCTGGCCGGTGAAGTCGGGCGGGGAGGTCGTCGGCCGCACGACGTCCGCGAGCTATTCACCACGGCTGGAGTTCAACATGGGCTACGTCTGGGTGCCGATCGAGCTCGCGGGAACCGGCACGCATGTCGCCCTGGAGTCTCCCGCGGGGGATCTGGATGCCGAGGTCGTGCCGTTGCCCTTCCTCGACCCGAAGAAAGACGTTCCCAAGCAGTAGGAGAGGAACTGGCCCGCGAAGGGCGGTCGGGCGTACCATCGGGGGGATGAGTGCCCGTTCCGCACCGATCGACCCGACTGCCCTGGAAGCCGTCCTGCGGCCCTGGGGCAGCAGCAGGGGCCTGCCCGGCGAGGCGTACAGCTCCGAGGAGCTCTTCGAATGGGAGCGCGAACGGTTCTTCGACGCCTCGTGGGTGTGCACCGGCCGGGCGGGCGTCCGGAAGCGGCACTCGTCGCAGCGTGAGTTCGGCGGTTGGGCCTTCGTGAATCGCTCGGGCGACGCGCTGCCGTTCGAGGAGCACTTCGGCAACGTTATGGAGCACCTGGGCCCGTACGAGCCGGAGCGGCTCGTGGTCGGCGCTCGCCACTCCTACGAGGTCGCCGCGAACTGGAAGTTGATCCACGAGAACTACCAGGAGTGCTACCACTGCTCGCAGATCCATCCGGAGCTGTGTCGCGTGACCCCGCCCGAGAGCGGCTATTCGCTCGAGCTTCGTGGCCTGTACGTCGCGGGGCCGATGGACCTGCGCGAGGGCTGCGAGACGATGTCGTTGGACGGCCGTTCCCGCGGGATCCCGCTGCGCGGGCTGTCGGAGCGTCAACTGCGCGAGGTCGGTTACTTCGGGATCTTCCCGAACCTGCTCGTCTCGCCGCACCCCGACTACGTCTTGACCCACCGGATCGAGCCGCTGTCACCCGGACGCTCCTACGTGGAGTGCGAGTGGTTGTTCCCGCCCGAACTCGTGGAGCGCGAGGACTTCGATCCGAGCTGGGCCGTCGATTTCTGGGACGTGACCAACCGCGAGGACTGGGCCGCATGCGAGTCTCTGCAGCGGGGGGTGACTTCCCGCGGGTTCCGCCCGGGTCCGTTGTCGACCGACTGGGAGATGGGTCCGTACATGATCGTGACGATGTTCGCCCGCGGCTACCGCGACGGCGGCGTGAACGAGGCCAGCCCGAACCCCGTGTGGCGCGAGGCCCCCGCCGAAGCGAGTTGAGCGGCCCGACACCTCGGCACGATTCCGTCTCGTTCGATCGTGCCGCCGACTACTACGACGCCACCCGGATCACCGATCCGGTCGCCCTCGAGCGCTCGATCGATCTGCTCGAGGGTGAGCTCGCCGGCAGGGGTACGATCCTCGAGACCGGTGTGGGAACGGGCGCGATCGCGCTCCCGTTGCACGAGCGCGGCATCTCGCTGGCGGGGGCGGATCTCTCGGAGCCGATGCTCCGCAGGCTCATCGTCAAGGCCGGCGACGCTCCACCCTTCCCGCTCGTGCAGGCCGACGCGACCCGGCTGCCCTTCGGAGACGATGCGTTCGGTGGCGCGTACCTGCGCTGGGTGCTCCACCTGATCCCCGGGTGGCGCGACGCCGTGTCCGAGCTCGTTCGTGTGGTGGTGCCCGGCGGGCACGTCGTGATCGAGCCGGGGGGCTACCAGGGAGGCTGGCGCGACCTGTGGCTGCGGTTCGTTGAAGAGCTGGGGCCGGACGCCGAGGCCGTCGGGTTGAACATGCGACACGGAGCGACGGATCTGGATGCGGCCCTGCTCGCCCACGGCGCCCGGCTCGCGGACACCCCGCTTATCACCGGCCCCGACCACAGCTCGATCGAGCGCTGGTTCGACGAGGTCCGCCGACGCCTGTACTCGTGGACGTGGCGCGTCCCCGATGATCGGCTGCAGTCGGCGATCGAGGTCGTGCAACCGTGGGCCAAGGAGCGATTCGGCGCCCTGCACGGTCCACCGGAACCCGAACACCGCCTCGCCTGGCGCGTCTATGAGTTGGAAGCCAGATGAGCGCTGACGACGGAGGAAGTCTGGTGCCGGCTGCGAGCGAAGCCCGTCTGCGGGCGGTCCTCTCGGCCGAGCCCGCCGAATCCCTCGTTGCTCGTCTGACGAGAGCGACGGAGGCCGGAGACCTTCTCGTCCCTCGCCATTGCACTGGCCCGCCTCGATCGAGGTGACGAAGCATTGCAGGCGCTCGTTGAGGCGCGCCGAGTTGCACCTGCCGATCCGGTGATCGAGGCGTACGCGATCTGCTGGAGCGGGCCGCGATTCGGGCACTTGTCTTCTGGAGAACGTGCCCGCCTGTACGAGCTCATGAAGGCTCATCCCGGCATCGAACAGATCCGTTTCCTGTATGCGTGGGCTGTCGCCTTCCACGATCCGCGCCGGCATGACTCCCGGGAGACGAAGCGAGATCGGGCCTGGGCCCGGGCGGTCGGCGAGGAGCGTCTCGAGCGAGATCCGGAGGACATTCAGGCTCTTCGCCTTTTGACGTGGATCGTGCTGGACGTCGAGGGCCCGTGCGAAGCCGCAACCCTAGCCGATCGACTTCGAGCAGTCTCCCTCGACCAGCCAACCTCTGCCGACCTGTATCTCGAAGCGCACGCAAGGGCTGGATGCGATGATCGTGCAGGAGGGTTGGAAGCGTGGCGCGCGTACTGTGCCCGAACCGAGCGCCCGTACATCGGATGGTGCTTCGTTGCGGGGAAAGGCGCTCAGCGGTTCCTCTGGGTCGTCGTGAGCGTGCTGGTCGGACTCCTCGTCACCGGATGCGTGACGCGTTCCGCATGGTTCGTCGGAGTCTTCACTCTCGCGGTGTTGGGAGCGGGCGCGTGCATCGCGTACGCCACATCGAGACGAATCTCGTGGACACTCTGGGCCGGGGCGGGGCCGTTGATCCTCGTGGCTTGGTTCCTCTTCGGGCTGGTGGTTCTCCTCGATCGGAGTTAGACACAGTTCTGCCTGGTCAGCGTTCGGTATCCTTGTCGGCACGCCGACGCCGGACGGAGCGGCGGACACATCTGGGAGAGGGAGACCGCGGTGCCGATCACGCCCGTCGAGAAGATCTGGATGGATGGGGAGCTGCTGGACTGGGACAAGGCCCAGATCCACGTACTGTCCCACGCCCTCCACTACGGCAGCGGCGTCTTCGAGGGTATCCGGGTCTACGAGACCTCCCAGGGCCCGGCCGTCTTCCGCGTGAACGACCACCTGAAGCGGCTCTTCCGGTCGGCGCACCTGTATCACATGGAGATCCCGTACTCGATCCAGGCGCTGACCGATGCGATCTTCGACACGGTCAAGGCCAACGGCCTGTCGACCTGCTACGTCCGGCCGATCGTGTACCGAGGGTACGGCGAGATGGGTGTGAACCCGCTGCAGGCGCCGCTGAACGTGTGCGTGGCGACGTGGCCCTGGGGCGCCTACCTCGGCGAGCACGCGCTCGAGCACGGCGTCAGGGTGAAGATCTCCTCGTGGAAGCGCAACGATCAGAATTCGCTGCCGACCTCGGCGAAGGCGACGGGGCAGTACATCAACAGCGTGCTCGCCAAGCTGGAGTCGATCCATGCCGGCTACGACGAGGCGATCATGCTGAACCAACACGGGTTCGTGACCGATGGGTCCGGCGAGAACATCTTCGTCGTGCGCGATCGCGTGATCACGACCCCCCCGATCTCCGCGGGGTGCCTCGACGGCATCACGCGCGAGTCGGTGATGACGATCGCCCGCGATCTGGGCTACGACGTCCGTGAGGACAACCTCGTGCGCACCGATCTGTACCACGCCGATGAGGTGTTCTTCACGGGGACGGCGGCCGAGGTCACCCCGATCCGTGAGGTCGACGACCGGAAGGTCGGCGAGGGTTCACGGGGACCCGTGACGAAAGAGCTTCAGGGGACGTTCTTCGCGGCGTCCAAGGGCGAGCTCGAGCAGTATCGCTCCTGGCTCACGCCGATCGACTGAGCGTCGCTCGGCGTTCCTTCCATCGTCCCGTCGCCGGGCCGATCAGCACGAGCGCGATCCACGAGTACCGAGCCCCGATCGGTGACCACAGGTAGGCCAGCGGGACCGACGCGAGGAACACGATCGCCGGAAGCACGCTGTCGATCACGTCTGCCCGATGGTACGAAGGTGACGGCGGGTGCGCGAACAAACCCCGCCGGTATGCGGTGACCGACAGCAGCGTGTCGAGCATCGACACGATCGCGATGTTCAGCGCATACACGGCGACGGGAAGTGGCTCGTTGGCGATCGTCGGGTCGCCGACCACCTCCGTGGAGAACGGCAGGATCACGATCGACGCGATCATGGCGAGCTCGACGACGATCAGACGGCCGTCGAGCGCGTCGAGCTGTGCGACGAACCGGTGATTGCCGTACCAGTAGGCCCCGATCACGATGAAGCTGATCACGAAGGCAACCGCCTGGGAGCCGACGGCGTCGTTCAGGTTGGCCAGACTGCTCCACACCCTCGTCTCGGTCCCCACGTCGAGCGTGGTCACGAGCAGCGTCAGCGCGAGCGCGAACGTCGCATCGAAGAACGAGAGGGCCCGGTCGAACTCGGACCCACCGCGTTCGTCACGAGACGGCCGGGCCGGCATGGGCCGCAGGATACCGCCGCCCACCCGTCCGGCCGTGCAGGCAGAGGCAGTGGGCTCGTCCCCGCGTGCGGTAGCCTGCCCGCCGTATGCGACTGGTGCGCTTCCGCTTCGGTGATCGGATCGCCCACGGTGTGGCCGACCCGGGCGGCACGGTGCGTGTGCTCGAAGGAACGTTCTTCGAGAGCCCGGTCCCGACGGGGGAGGAGGTCGCACTCGACGACGTTCGACTGCTCGCTCCGGTGTTGCCCTCGAAGGTGGTGTGCGTGGGGAAGAACTACGAGGACCACGTCGCGGAGTTCGGCGGTGCGGTTCCCGAGGAGCCAGTGTTGTTCCTCAAACCGACGACCGCCGTGAGCGGTCCCGGTGATCCGATCCCGTTGCTTCCCTTCTCCCGCCGGGTGGACTACGAGGGCGAGCTCGCGGTGGTGATCGGGGCACTCGCGCGCTCGGTGCCCGCCGAGGAGGCCGGCAAGGTGATCCTCGGCTACACCTGCGGCAACGACGTGACCCTGCGCGACATCCAAGGCAAGGACCAGCAGTGGACGCGCGCGAAGGGCTTCGACGGATCGTGCCCGCTCGGCCCGTGGGTCGAGACCGAGCTCGACCCGATCGATGTCCGGGTGGAGACCCGGGTCAACGGCGACACCCGACAGTCGGCCACCACGGCGCTGATGGTTTTCGGTGTCGCCGAGCTGATCGAGTTCATCACCGGCTTCATGACCCTGCTCCCCGGGGACGTGCTGATGACCGGAACGCCCGAGGGCGTGGGCCGCCTCGCAGCCGGCGACCGCGTCGAGGTGGAGATCGACGGGATCGGCACCCTCGCCAACCCCGTCGCCGGATGAGAGATGCCGGCATGAGCAGCGCGACCGGCGCCGCGGTCCGTTGCCGGTTCGCCCCGGCCCCCAGTGGTTCGATCCATGTCGGGAACGCGCGTACCGCGCTGTTCAGCTGGCTCACCGCCCGGCACCACGGTGGCATCTTCGTCCTGCGGGTCGAGGACACCGATGCCAGCCGGGTCACCGAGGAGGCCGTTCACGGCGTGCTGGAGTCGCTGCGCTGGCTGGGGCTGGATCACGACGAGGGTCCCGAGACGGGCGGACCGCACGGCCCCTACCGGCAATCGGAACGGGCCGACATCTACCGCGACCACCTCGATCGGCTCGCGGGATCGGGCGACGCCTACCGATGTTACTGCACCCCCGACGAGCTGGAGGAACGCCGCAAGGCCGCACTCGCGCGGGGGGAGATCCCGGGGTACGACGGCCGGTGCCGAACGCTCACCGACGAGCAGCGCGCGGCGTTCGAGGCCGAGGGGCGCTCGTACGCGATGCGTTTCGCGATGCCCGAGCGCGAGTTCGTGGTCGAGGATCTGGTGAAGGGCGAGGTGCGGTTCGCGCCGGGGGCACTGCGCGACTTCGTCCTGGTCCGCTCCGACGGATCGCCCACCTACCTGTTGGCCGCCGGCGTCGACGACCTGCTGATGGAGATCACGCACGTGATCCGTGGAGAGGACCTTCTCGCCTCCACGCCCCGCCAACAGGCGCTGATGCGAGCGCTCGGCGCAACCGACGAGCAGGTGCCGACCTACGCGCATCTCCCCCTGATCGTCGGATCGGATCGGCAGCCACTGTCGAAGCGCCACGGCTCGACCTCGGTCGAGGCGTTCCGTGAGCGCGGGTTCCTCCCGGAGGCGCTCGTGAACTATCTCGCCCTACTCGGCTGGGGGTTCGACGGTGAGACGACATTCTTCTCTCTCCCTGAACTGATCGAGCGGTTCGAGCTGCGTCGCGTCTCGCACAACCCGGCGGCCTTCGATACCGAGAAGCTGGAGTGGATGAACAACCACTACGTCCAGCAGCTCGGCGACGACGAGCTCGCGGCACGCGTGTTGCCGTTCCTGACCGAGACGGGCCTCCTGGTCGACGACCTCCAGGAACTCCGCGCGGCGATGCCGCTGGTTCGGGAACGGATGAAGACGCTCACCGAGGCGCCGGTGCTGCTCCGGTTCCTGTTCACCGACGATATCGAGCCGGACGAGAAGGCCACGAAGCTGATCGAGAAGGCCGGTTCCACGCACCTCGAGCTGGCGGCCGAACTCCTCGGGCGCGTCGAGCCCTGGTCGGTCGAGGGCGTGGCGGCCGCGCTCGACGAACTGACACAGCGCGCCGGACTGTCTCGCACCAAGGCGTGGCAGCCGATCCGCGCCGCGATCTCCGGGAGCACCGTTTCCCCGCCGCTCGACGGCTCGATCCACCTCCTGGGCAGGTCGCGCACGGTCGCGCGCCTGTTGGCTGCAGCCGAAAGTACGTAGAAGGCCCCGGACGGATCGGTCCGGAACCTTCCCGCGTTGCGGGGTAGTCCCAACGGGATTTGAACCCGTGTCTCCACCTTGAGAGGGTGATGTCCTAGGCCTCTAGACGATGGGACCGCGTCCTCCGGGAGTGATCTGGCAAGGGCCGCCCGGGGGCATCCCATGATAGCGAACGGGTCGCGGGCCTCCTCCGCCGGCCGCGGGGGCGTCAGTTCTCGCCCTGGTCCCGCGTGAATCCAAGCTCGTCGTCGAACTCCTGGAGCTTCTCGATGTGCATCCACCGATGCCGGCTCGAGATCCTCACGAGCAGGTCGTGGACGTCCCCGTCGGGGAGGTCACCCGGCTCCTCCTTGATGATGAACCGGCATCGCCAGTGGTCGAGCTCGTCGGTGATCGCTCCCGTCGGGGGGAACACCTTCGTTCCGCGGCTGGAGATCATCTTCAGCGACAGCCGGGTGTCGGCCGTCAGCTCCATCAGGCTGGCGCCGAGCTCCGCGCTCGACAGGGGAGACTCCACGAAGACGTCCATGCCGACGACGGCCCGCTCGGTGGGCTTGACGTAGTCGGGATCGGGTCGAAGATGCGGCAGGGCGATCGGCTTGTAGTCGCGTACCTGCCAGGTCGCCGACCGCTGTCCGAGGTTGGCGATGATCGCGTCGGTGTAGGCCGATGTCGGGGTGGCTCCCTCGTCCCCGACCACGTCGCGTGTCAGGGTGCCCGACTCCATCGTGACGAACACGGCGTGCTCGATCGCGGCAGCGGCGTCGAACTCGCCGAGGTGGCGAAGCAGCAACACCGAGGTCAGGATCACCGCGGTCGGGTTGATGACGTCCTTCCCCGCGTACTTCGGGGCCGACCCGTGCACGGCCTCGAAGATCGCGACCTCGTTCCCGATGTTGGCACTCGGCGCGAATCCGAGGCCGCCGACGAGCGCGCTCGTGAGATCGGAGAGGATGTCCCCGTTCATGTTCGTCGTGACGATCACGTCGAACTGCTCCGGTCGCTTGACGAGCTGGTGTGCGCAGTTGTCGACGATGATGTGATTCGCGTCGATCTCGGGGTACTCGGGCGCGACCTCCTCGAACACCCGCTTCAGGGTCCCCTCGGTGAGCTTCATGATGTTCGCCTTCGTGGCGCAGTGGACGGTCCGGCGTCCTTCCGCCCGGGCCAGCTCGAAGGCGAACCGGACGATCTTCTCGCAGCCCTTCACGCTGATCAGCTTCAGGCACTGCGCGACCCCGGGTGTCTGCATATGCTCGATCCCCGCGTAGAGATCTTCGACGTTCTCCCGAACGACGACGAGATCGATGCCGCGGCCGGAGTAGGGCGTGGTGACCCCCGGCATCTCGCGGACCGGCCGGACGTTGGCGTAGGTCTCGAAGAGCTTGCGCAGCGTCACGTTCGCGCTCTTCTCCCCGTAGCCGACGGGCGTTTCGAGCGGACCCTTCAGCGCGACGCGGGTGCGGGTCAACGAGGCCATCGTCTCGGGAGGCACACCCGACGGGAGTCCCTGCTTGAACACCTCTGCCCCGGCCTGCTGCTCCTCCCACGCGACGCGTGCACCGGTGGCTTCGACGATGCGTTGCGCGCTCCGGACGACCTCCGGGCCGATCCCGTCTCCGGGGATCACCGTGACGATCCGCCGACCCTGGGGGTCTTGTATGCCTTCCTGCACCACGGTTCCCTCCGCTGGGTCGATCGGGATCTCTCGCTGTTGCGGCGTCATCCTAGCGGCAGGGTCCGGTTCCGAACGGCGAGGGTTCGGTTAGCATCGTGCGCCATGCGTCGTGGGCTGTTGATCGCCGGCCTCACCCTTGTGGTCGCCGCTCTCGTCGCGGCGGCCTGCACGTCGGCGTCGTCTCCCGATCGTGAGGTCGCGGCTCCCTCGTCACCCGCGGAGGGCTCCTCGCCCATCGAGACGCCGTCCGGCCCGACGGGTCTGGACACGATCGAGCACCTGATCTTCGTCGTGCAGGAGAATCGGTCGTTCGATCACTACTTCGGAACGTTCCCGGGCGCGGACGGTCTGGTGAAACCGAACGGGGACTTCAAGGCGAGTGTCTGCCAGCCCGACCCGGTGCTCGGCGGCACCTCGTGCCCCTACCACGATCGCTCGATCGTGGATCTGGGTGGCCCCCACTCCAAGCCCGACTCGGACCAGAGCGTGAACGGCGGGAGGATGGACGGGTTCATCGAGTCTGTCGTGGACTCGCCGAACCCCTGCGCGAGCGATCGGTTCGTGTCCGGATGCGACGACCTTACGGGACCGGGCGGGGAGCCCGACGTGATGGGCTATCACACCGCCAAGGAGATCCCGAACTACTGGGCGTACGCGAAGAACTTCCTGTTGCAGGATCGGATGTTCGCGCCGGCCGACTCCTGGACCCACCCGGCGCACCTGTTTCTGTTCTCGGCGTGGGCGGCTCGGTGCGACGACCCGCGGGACCCGATGAGTTGCACCTCGGATCTGATCCAGACCGACGTCCTGAAGCGGCTCCGCCGGGGCGTCGCGAGACCGACCTACGCCTGGACCGACATCACCTACCTGCTCGACGAGAACGACGTGAGCTGGGCGCACTACGCCGGGGAGGAAGTCTGCGAGGACCCGCCCTGTCCGGGCAAGTTCGGGCCTCCTCCGGCGCAGAACGTCCTCCCGGGCTTCACGACGGTGATCCAGAACGACAGCCTGGACAAGATCCAGGATCACGGGGCGTACTACCAGGCGGCCGCCGAGGGAGAGCTTCCGTCCGTCACGTGGGTCACGCCGGGGCGAGGAGGCATCAGTGAACATCCGGGCACCGGTGAACCGATGTCGCTCGGGATGGAGCACGTGACGAACGTCGTGAACGCCGCGATGGAGGGTCCCGACTGGGAGTCGACCGCGATCTTCGTGACCTGGGACGACTGGGGAGGGTTCTACGACCACGTGCGGCCGCCGCGCGTCGACCTGAACGGTTACGGGATCCGCGTGCCGGCCTTCGTGATCAGTCCCTGGGTGCGGGCCGGTGCGATCGACCATCAGATCCACTCGTTCGACTCGTACCTGAAGTTGATCGAGGATCGGTTCCTGGACTCCGAGCGGCTCGATCCCGAGACGCTCTCGCGACCGGACTCGCGCCCCACCGTGCGCGAGGAGGTCAAGATCCTCGGAGACCTCCGGAAGATCTTCGACTTCTCCCAGGAGCCGCTCGATCCACTGATCCTCGACCCCTTGCCGCTCGGTCCGCATCAGCGGTCCGTACCCGTCCCTCCCGAGTACATGGAGGAGTGGGAGGCCTAGGCCTCCGGAGGGCACTCGGCCGCGCCCGAGTCGGCGTCGACGATGCAGTCCGAGGTGTCGACGGCCTCGAACGCCCCCGCGGGCACCTGCTTCAATTGGTCGAGCAGCCCGTTCGTCCATCGCTTGTCGCGCGTGCCGGTGAAATACCAGTCCGACCCGTTGTCGGCGACGATCATCCCGTAGGCCTGCATCGCTCGGAGCACGATCTGCGCCCGTTCGCCGAAACCGGAGATGTCGTAGTCCGCGTCGAGACGGAATCGGGCCCCCATCGGAGGCGCGTCCGGGTCGTCGACGCCCGCCTCATGTCGCGCCGGCCACACGTAGCCGTCGGTCGTCACCTCGGCGGTCATCCGGATCGCGTGATCGATCTCACCGGCCTCCACCTCGTCGTATCGCACGAGCCCGGGCAGGATCGGCAAACCGGCGGCGTCGGCCGAGGTCCATCCGTCGGGTCGTAGGGCATTGGATCCGAGCCGGAAGATCGCGCCGCTGCCCGCCGTGACCTTCTTCCCACGCCATCGCACGCGGTAGAGCTCGTAGAGCACGCAACGTTCGCGATCGACCATGAGCGCGTGCCGGTCGCTTCCCGCTTCGATCGGTGTTCCCTTCGTGATCGGGTAGCGCTTGCGGTCGCTCTCGCTCGCATAGGTGAATCGCACCGCGCGCCGGGGCGTGTCTCGGTCCACGACCCGATACGGGATCCCGTAGTCGGGTGGGCCGAAGTCGGGGTGCAGATCCGTCTCGTTTGCATGCATCGAATCGAGCCAGGTCTCGCTCGAGTCGTGGACGGGGAGGTCGTCGACCTCGGTGTTCCAGATGTTGTCGTGGGGCAGCAGCGCGCAGGGGGTGCCGGGCACGGGTCGCGCCGCCCGTGGTGGGCCGCTGCCGGCCGGTGCAGCGGGAACCCCGATCCCCGCGATCACCACCAGCGTGGTGACGACGACGATGATGTGGCGGGGGAGCGTGGCGGGCCCGGGGGGGAGGATGGGCTGCATCCTTCGGGTATCGGCTCGTTCCCGTGCCCGCCTTCAGTCGGGGTTCCGGGGAGGTGGCTGGCTGGGCGGGGAGGACTCGAACCTCCAACCTCTTGATCCAGAATCAAGCGTTCTGCCAGTTGAACTACCGCCCATCGCGTCGCTGGGAGAGCGCACGGAAGCGTAGCAAGCCACACGCCCCCGCGGCCCCAGCCCGGGACCGAGCCGATCCGCGTTTGACCGTAGCGGCGAGCAACCGTTACGGTGCAACGGCGCACCGGAACCGGCGTGCACGAGGCCCGACCGACACCGAGGAGGGCGGCCGTGAACAAGAGCGGACTGATCGCCGAAGTAGCCAAGCGCACGGGCGCCAGCAAGGCCGATGTCTCGCGCATGCTCGAGGCGTCGATGGACACGATCCGGGAAACGGTCTCGAAGGGTAGCCGCGTGTCGCTGTCCGGCTTCGGAACCTTCGAGCGTAAGCACCGGAACCAGAGGGTCGCTCGGAACCCCCGGAAGCCGGACGTTCCGATCGTGGTCCCGTCCCGCGATCTGCCCTCGTTCAATCCGGGCAAGGACTTCCGCGAGGCCGTTTCGAGCAAGGCCCGGCGTTCGCCGGCGAAGAAGCGGAAGCGCTGAGGCGCTCCGCCCTCCGCGTCAGTCGGTGGGCGTGTCCTCGAACGTGACGATGTTGAGCCCGCGCGCGACGGGCGCACCGTCCCGCTCGCCGAGTTCGAACCGCACCCGCTGTCCGAGCCGCAGCGTTCGCAGGTCGGCGCCCTGGGTGGAGACCGGATCGATCGCGATCTCGGTGCCGTCGTCGAGCAGCAGAGAGCCGGAGCCCGTCTCCTCGTCGTAGTCCTTCACGGTTCCCTGGGACATCGCGTCTCGCTCCTTGATCGTTCGCCCGTTGGTGTCTGCTCAGGTTCGCACCTGCAGGCGCGATCCCAGATCGAGCTCCTGGCACACCGCGAGCGTACGTCCGGAGCGGCCGGTCTCGAGCAGGGTGAGGATATCGTCCGGGACGTCGAGGTCGAAACTCAGGTCCGGTTCATCGACCGATGCCACGGGCAGACCCTTGCGCTCGGCCTCGACCCGATGCTTCGCGTAGGAGTCCGAACCGAATCGTGGGCGGATCGCCCGCGGCGGCCGGCGGAGCAAGAGGTTCGTCCCGGGCCCCTCTCCACCGCCGGACCTCGCCGGCGGGGACGACGGGGCCAGCACGACCGGACCGAGGGTCGCCAACGCGCGCCCGAGGGCGTCGGCGGTCACGAGCGGGGTGTCGCCGAGCACCACCGCGAGCGCGTTGGCGTCCCGTTCGGTCGCATCGTCGTCGACTTGCCGGATCGCCCGCAGCAGGGTCTCGCCGTCGTCGCGAACCGGTCGGACGCCCCGACGGGCCGCGATCTCGAGGACGGCTTCGTCCGGCGAGACGACCCAGGTGTCCCACGCGGAGAGCTGCAAGCTCGCATCGAGGACGTCCTCGAGCATCGCGAGCGTCAGCGCCGCGCGTTCGAGCGGCGCCAGGACGGGTGCGAGCCGGCTCTTGGACCGGGGCAAGGACGCCACGGGGACGGTGAGGATCCGCACGGAGCCAGCGTAGCGGAGGGACCAGTCGCGGGGAGGTGGGCCATCTCGGGGGGCTCACCGGTGGCGGACGCGGTAGACTGCCGCCGCCGCGGCGGCGTCGAACGCGCGTCACGGTCCACGGGATGACGCTCATATCGGGAGGATCGCCACTGTGACCACGCTCGCGCTCGCCGCAGCTCCACCGAAGGTTCGCGCCAACGGGCTCGCCTACCAGCTCTCCCTCGCGGTGATCGGTTCCGTGCTCCTCGCCGGCCTCGCCCAGCTGCAGATCCAGCTCCCGTTCACACCCGTGCCGATCACGGGACAGACTCTGGGCGTCCTGCTGATCGGGGCGTCGCTCGGCGCGGCTTTCGGGTCCCTCTCGATCGGGCTCTACCTGCTGTACGC
Source organism: Actinomycetota bacterium (assembly GCA_040881665.1). NCBI lineage: Bacteria > Bacillati > Actinomycetota > Actinomycetota bacterium. The sequence continues at coordinate 411,614 of JBBECT010000005.1, read as the reverse complement.
GGTGCTCGGGTTCCACGTGCTCGCACCGGACGCCGAGGGCGCCTACGCCACCGGGTGGGAGATCTTCACCCTCGCGCAGGCGACCGGCGGCTACCTGATCGGGTTCCTCCTCGCGGGAGCTCTCGTCGGGTGGCTCTCGCGGCGCGGGTGGGATCGCTCCGCGAGTTCGGCGATCGGCGCGATGTTCCTGGGATCGGTCATGATCTACCTGGTGGGCGTTCCGTGGTTGCTCGCATCGGTGCGCGCGGGCGGCTTCCCCTACACCCTCAACGATGCGCTCACCGACGGGCTGTATCCGTTCGTGATCGGGGACACGATCAAACTCCTCATCGCGGCGGGACTGCTTCCCCTCGCCTGGAAGCTCGCGCGTCGCAACGACGAACCGACGGCCTAGCATCGAAGGAGCGCAGGAACAGGAGCCGACCGTGGAGTACGCCTACCACCTCGCGAAGGGCACGGTCGTTCCCCCGTTGCAGCTGTGGTTCAACTGGCGGTTCGAGGGCCTGGACGAGATCCCGGCCGACGGCCCGGTGCTGGCCGCCTGCAACCACGTGTCCTACCTCGATGCGTTCGCGCACGGGTACGCTGTGGTCAAGCGGGGCAGGCGCCCGCGCTTCCTGGCCAAGAGCGAGCTGTTCGACGTGCCGGTGGTCGGTCGGCTGCTGAGCAACGCGAAGATGGTCCCCGTCCGACGGGGGACCGGGGATCCGGCGGTCCTGCGACGTGCCGAGGACTCGCTGCGCCAAGGGGAATGCGTGCTGATCTACCCGGAGGGCACCGTGACGCGGCAACCGGATTTCCTGCCGATGCACGGCAAGACCGGGGTCGTGCGCCTCGCACTCGCGACCGGAGTGCCGATCACGCCGATCGCGACCTGGGGCGGACAGCACGTCTGGCAGAAGAACGGAAGAGGGAGCCTGAAGTTCGGGCGTCCGATCTGGGTGAAGGCGGGTCCGCCCATCGACCTGTCCGCCGAGAGGGATCGGCTCGACGACCAGTCGCGGGTGCGTGCCCTCACCGACGACGTCATGGCCGATCTCACCCGCCTGGTCGGGGACGTCCGCTCGCGGTATCCCGCTCGGTGGTCCTAGCGCCTCCCGAGCGAGACCTGCGGGGTAGGCTGTGGCGTCCGGCGAGAGGGGCACGGTGGTGATGAAGCGGCGGGTCGTGGTGCTGTTCGGAGGACGCTCCGCCGAGCACGAGATCTCGTGCATCTCCGCACGCTCGGTGATCGATGCCCTCGACCCCGAGCGCTACGAGGTCGTGCCGGTGGGCATCAGCAAACGAGGCACGTGGCACCTGCTGTCCGGACCACCGGCGCTCGACGCCGGCTCGGGAACGCTGCCGGCCGTCGTTCCGACCGACGGCGACGACGTTGCACTCGCGCAGGAACCCGGTGCCTGCGCGCTCGTCGATGCGGGCGGCGTGCCGACCGAGATCGACGTCGTGTTCCCGGTGCTGCACGGTCCCTACGGCGAAGACGGGGCCACCCAGGGGATGCTCGAGCTCGCGGGAGTGCCGTACGTGGGCGCCGGCGTGCTCGCATCGGCCATCGGGATGGACAAGGCCGTCCAGAAGGTGGTCTTCGAAGCCGCCGGATTGCCGATCGTCGCCTGGGAGCCGGTGCGCGAGGCCGAGTGGGCCGAGGACCCGGATGCGATCCGGGCGCGGGCGCAGTCGCTCGGCTATCCACTGTTCTCCAAGCCCGCGACCCTGGGCTCCTCGGTGGGGGTGCGGAAGGTGAACGATCCACCGGAACTTCGCAGCGCGCTCGAGGAGGCGTTCCGCTACGCCCGCAAGGCGGTCCTCGAACGGTCTGTCGAGGGCGCCCGCGAGATCGAGTGTTCGGTGCTCGGCAACGACGATCCCGTCGCGTCCGTGGCCGGCGAGATCGTGCCGATCGGACACGAGTTCTACGACTACGCGGCGAAGTACCTCGACGCCGAAGGAGCCCGTCTCACGATCCCGGCGGAGGTGCCCGCCGAGACGCTCGAAGAGGTGCAGCGCGTAGCCGTGGCGGCGTTCCGCGCGATCGACGCAGCGGGGATGGCGCGCGTGGACTTCTTCCTGACCGTCGACGGAACGCTTCTGCTGAACGAGATCAACACGATCCCAGGGTTCACCTCGATCTCGATGTACCCGAAGCTCTGGGAAGCCTCGGGCTTGTCCTACCCGGAGCTGATCGATCGTTTGATCGAGCTCGCGATCGAGCGGCACGATCTCGAACGCAAGAAGGGGACGGCTGCCGGCGAGCTGGGCGACGCCGGACGCGGAACGCGCGGCTGATCCGCGCCCGCGCTCAGAGGTGGACCACCGGGCAGGTCAGTGTTCGGGTGATGCCGTCGACGCCCTGGATCTTCGCCACGACGAGCTTGCCGAGCTCGTCGACGTTCTGGGCCTCCGCGCGGACGATCACGTCGTAGGGGCCGGTGACGTCCTCAGCCTCGGTGACGCCACCGATGTCGCGAACCTCGTCGGCCACCTGCGCCGCCTTGCCGACCTCGGTCTGGATCAACACGTACGCGTGAACCATCGGTGATCCCTCCTCGCTGATCGAGGCCGATCCGGGTCGATCGGAGCCTCCGGGGGCAGCATGCTATCCGCGTTCGACGCTGCGGAGCAAGACGCCCGAGGCGCCGACCTCGGGGGCGGGATACTGACCCACATGAGGTTCGTCGATCGCACCGGAGCCGGGGAGGCGCTCGCCGAAGCACTCTCGGGGCGCGTCGAGGGTGATGATCCGGTCGTGTTGGGGATCCCGCGTGGTGGCGTCGTGGTGGCGGCCGCCGTCGCGCGGGCGCTGGAGCTGCCGCTGGACGTGGTGGTTCCCCGCAAGCTCGGGGCTCCCCACAACCCGGAGCTCGGGATCGGTGCGATCGCACCCGGGGTGCGTGTCCTCGATGTGCGCATGGTCCGTGCGCTCGGGGTGAGCCGCGCGTACATCGAGGAGGAGGTCGCGCGCCAGGAGGCGGAGATCGCGCGACGCATGCAGACCTATCGCGTCGGGCGTCCGCCACTCGAACTCGAGGGGCGACTGGTCCATATCGTGGACGACGGTGTCGCGACGGGAGGGACGGCGATCGCCGCGGTACGGTGGGCGAAGGCCCGCAACGCGCAACGGGTCGCGCTGGCCGTGCCCGTCGCCCCGCCGCAGACCCTCGCCGCGTTATCCCGCGAGGCGGACGAGGTCGTCGCGCTCGAGGCCCCGAGTGGGTTCGGATCGGTCGGGGAATGGTACGAACGGTTCGATCAGACGAGCGACGAGGAGGTCATCGGGTTGCTGGCCGGCGGCGGGACGGTCGGATGACCCGGTTCGAGGCCGGACTCGCGGTCCTGTTCGCACTCGGCGGGATCCGTTCCCTCGTGTACTGGGCCCGCAGGCCGTTCGACAGTACGGACGTCACCGACCAGCTGTTGTACGCCCTGTTCCGTACCGCGCGTATCGGGCTGTGGTTCGCGTTCGCGGGACTGTTCCTGATCTACGCCACGAGCGAGGAATCCTCACTGGGGCGCCAGGCGGATCGGTTCCGCTGGTACCTGCTCATCCTGCTCGGGCTGTCGGCGCTCCAGTTCGTCGCGGGGCAGCTGCTTGGTCGCCGGACGCCGAGCGATTAGCCGGCGGCCGAGACGATGTCGCCGGACAGCTGCGGGAACTGCTCGAGGTGCGCCCGTCGTTCGGCCTTGAGTCGGGCCACGGTTCCGTCGTACTCACCTGTGCGACCCTGCTTGTCGTACAGACGCTTGGGCTGGAGCAGCTCGGGATCGTCGAAGTCCGGGACCGACTCGGCGACCTGGTAGCCGAAGTCCGGATCGTCGGTCCAGGCGATCGTCCCCTCGGCGATGCCTTTCACACAGGCGGACGTGTGCGGGATCTTCACCTTCTTCGATCGGTCGTCGTCCTCCTTGCCGCCGACGCGTCCCGTGTTCAGCAGGAACACCTCGATCGGGTGGGAGTCGAGGAGCTCCAGGATCCGATTGCCCTGGAACCCGTGTGGCAGCGGGAAGAACGGATTCGTGCCGGGAACCCGGAGGAACTTGCCCGCTTCGGACGCACCTCCCGCCGAGGTGCCCGTCGTCTCTCCGAGCATGAAGTACGCCGCGGCCTGTGCCTGCGTCAGCTTGGCGACCGAGGGGATGATGTTCTCGTTCCGGTTCAGGATCAGCAGGTAGTCGACCGTGCCGATCCCCTCTGCCCGGCGGTAGCGCGCGAGGTCGCTCATCTCGAAGACGGCACGGCCGTTCTGGGTGTAGTTCTCGTTGAAGAAATCGACCGTGCCGTTCTCGTCCTGGTACACGTTCTCGAGGTAAGCGTTCGGTTTCACGACCGCGTTGTAGATGTTCGGTTCGAAATCGGGATCGAGGCTGAAGGTCTTGGCGAAGCAGCCGTTCTCGCTGCCGTAGACGCCGCCTCCAGGCATCAGCGCCACGAAGTCGTCCTGGACCGGCAGGGAGTCGTTCTGTGTGGTGAACGTCGTGGTCGTCTTGCCCGTGCCCGACAGGCCGATGATCAACATGACCTTCTCGCCCCTGTCGGTCGGGATCACCTTGAGGCCGGCGTGCAACGACAACCCGCCTCGGTTGAAGACGATGTTGTTCCACATCCGCAGACCACCCTTCTTCGACTCCCCGAAGTAGTCGGAGTTGAAGACGCGGGTGACGTTGGCCTCGAGGTCGACGGCGATCATGCGGTCGTCGGGATAGCCAGGCATCGGCAGGTTCGGCGTGTAGATCACGTGCACCTCGGGGTCGCCGCCCTCGCGAGGGAAATACAGCTTCTGCTGCATGCCGGCGATGTTCGCGTTCGCCTTCTCGATCGTGAGGCGAGCGGCCGTTCGGAACTCCGGGTCGTCGCCGATGTACCCGTCGATCTGGATCAGATCACGGGAGGTCAGGTGCTCATCCTGCAGAGCGGCGAGGCGCTCGTACTCCGACCGGGGGATACTCTTGCCGCTCGTGGTCGAGGGGTCTTCGGTCACGACGTGGGTGCTGGCGGCGCTGCGGGACAGCACCCGGGTCTGCACGTTGACGTTGTCGTACTCGGTGATGCGGCACTGCGGCATCTCCTCGGTTAACTTCCGCAGCTCGTCGGGGGACGGGTTGTCGTAGAGCGTCCCGGTGGTCATCTCCAGCGCCAATGGAGTCTCCTTCACGCGTGACGGATAGGCCTGCTCCTGGGGAACGAGGTCTAGAGTCTACCCGAACGGTCGTCGGGCACCCTCGCCACGCTGGGGGAACGCGGCGGGTCACCGTTGGACGGACCGGACAAACGTGACCGGAGGGAGTGCCGGTGGATCGCAGCGAGGACGAACTGCTGGCGGCGATCGCGCGCGTCCTCTCGGGAGCCGGTCCGGAGGTGATCGTCGGTGTCGGAGACGACGCGGCCGTCCTGGCACCGCCTGCGGGGGAACAGGTCCTGACCACCGACGCGCTCGTGGAGGGGACGCACTTCGAGTTGGGACGCACCTCCGCCCACGACCTCGGTGCGAAGGCGATCGCGGTGAACGTCTCGGACGTGGCGGCGATGGGTGCGAGCCCCCGTGCCGCACTCTGCGCGCTGACCCTGTCGGATGCCGTCGACGCCGCGTGGGTGATGGAGCTGTTCGGCGGGATGCGCGAAGCGTGTGACGAGTACGCGCTCTGGCTCGTCGGAGGGAACCTTGCCCGCGGCACCGACGTCTCGATCGTGGTGACCGTGACCGGTGAGGTCGCTCCGGGCCGGGCCGTGCTGCGCTCGGGCGCGCGCGTCGGGGATCGGCTCGTCGTGACGGGCACGCTCGGAGCCTCGGCGGCGGGTCTGCGGATCGCGCGAACGGTCCGCGCTCCTGACCCGGAACAGCTCGAGCTGGTCCGTGTTCATCTGCGACCGACCGCACGGCTGGGGGAGGGGGCGCTGCTCGCCCGCCACGGCGCGACCGCGATGCTCGACGTTTCCGACGGCCTCGGCCTCGACCTGGGGCGGTTGTGTGCCGCGAGCGGGGTCGGTGCCCGGATCGATACACGCTCCGTCCCCGTCGCCGACGGCGCGACGCGGGCGGAAGCGTTCGCCGGCGGGGAGGACTACGAGCTGCTCGCGACGATGCCCTCCGACGAGGCGATCGACGCCGCGAATCGCGATCTCCAGCAGGGGTTCGGGGTGGCGCTCACGCGGATCGGCGTCATCATCGAGGAGGGGCTCATCGCCGTCGACGACGACGGCGTGCCGCGCCCCCTCGAGGCGGAAGGGTGGGACCATTTCGATGCAGGCAGGTGACGGTCTGCCGCGTGCACTGACGATCGCGGGTTCGGATCCCGGGGGCGGAGCCGGCATCCAGGCCGATCTGAAGACGTTCTCGGCGCTCGGCGTGTACGGGATGACCGCGATCACCGCCGTCACGGTGCAGAACACGAAGGGTGTCTCGGGGTTCGACGAGGTATCGCCGGACACGGTGGGGGCGCAGATCCGCGCGGTCGCGACCGATATCGGCGTCGATGCCGCCAAGACGGGGATGCTGGCGTCGGCGTCGATCGTGGCCGCGGTCGTCGATGCCGTCCGCGAGACTCGGCTGCCGAACCTGGTGGTCGATCCGGTGTTCGTGAGCAAGCACGGTCACACGCTGCTCGCCGACGACGCGGTCGACGCGATCCGTTCGGACCTGTTCCCGCTCGCGACCCTCGTCACCCCGAACCTCGATGAGGCGTCGGGGCTGCTCGGTGAGCCCGTCCGCTCCCGCGGCGAGATGCGGCGGGCCGCGATCGCGCTGCTCGCGACGGGTCCGGACGCGGTCCTGATCAAGGGCGGTCACCTCGAGGGAGGGATGGCGGCCGATCTGTTCCTGGACCCGACGCGGGAGGAATGGCTCGAGGTCGAGCGGATCGACACACCCCACACTCACGGCACGGGGTGCACGCTGTCGGCGTCGATCGCGGCGTCGCTCGCACGAGGCGACGACCTGCTGGATGCGGTTTGGGCGGGGAAGGCCTTCGTGACCGGGGCGATCCGGCACGCTCTCGTGCTCGGTGACGGGATCGGGCCGGTCGATCCGCTGTGGGATCTCGACCGTTGAGCCGGAGGGTCAGCCGGCCCGCTGGACCTTGCCGGCCTTGAGGCAGCTCACGCAGACGTTGAGCCGCTTCGGCGAGCCGTCGACCAACGCCCGGACCCGCTGGATGTTCGGATCCCAGCGTCGATTGCTCCGACGATGGGAGTGGGAAACCTTCTTGCCGAAGAACGGCTTCTTCTGACAGATCTCGCAGACGGCGGCCATGACGCGGGCAAGGGTAACAGACGCCCCTGCCTATTCCCTGCGTCGATGCAGGTCAGGGCGCGGACGCGAGGATCAGCTCGATCCCGTCGCGGAGCTCGTCGGGCCCGATCGCGCCCTGCCGCTGGTGCACGAGCTCGCCGGAGCTGTCGTAGAACAGGGTGATCGGTTGTCCGAGGAATCCGAGGCTGTCGCGGACGTCGCCGTTCGGGTTCGACACGCTCGGGTAGGTCCATCCCGCCCGCTCGATGAACGCGGCCGCCGAGGTGCGCTCGTCGAGGATGTCGACGCCGAGGAATTGGACCCGGTCGCCGTACCGTTCCCCCGCCGCCCGCAGGTCCGGCGCTTCGTCCTTGCAGGGACCGCACCAGGAGCCCCAGAAGTTGACGACGACGGGTGTTCCCTCGAGTTGTTCGAGGAGCTGCTGGTAGCCGGCCGGATCGAGCTCGGGAAGCGCGTCGACCGTCGTCGGCAGCAGGGGGGCTGTCGTCGCGTTCCGCGCGGGTGCGCCGGCAGACGGTGCTCCGGGGAGCGTCGGTTCGCCATCCCCGGTGCAGGCGGCCAGAAGCATGAGAACGCCCCAGATCGTTCCGGTCAGCACGATCGCGCGCGGTCGTGGCATGGGGTCATGGTAGAACCGGACCGGACGGACGCCCGGTGCCCCGACGATCGCATGACCTCGTGACCCTCACCCCCTCCTCGCCGACAACCGCGATCGATGTCCGGATCGCGGGCCGGCGCACGGGGGGCCGCAGCAAGGGTCCTCCCGCCTCTGACGTCCTGCGCGAGAGCCTCGGGATCGACACGGTGGGCGCCCTGCTCCACCACTACCCACGGACCTACATCGATCGTTCGCAGGTCGGATCGATCCGGGACTGCACCGAGGGGGAGCGGGCGACCGTCATCGCACGGGTCAAGAACGTGCGTGCGCGCAAGCTCGATCGCAGACGCACGATGGTGACCGTCACCCTGGGCGACGGGAGCGGTTCCCTCGACGTCTCGTTCTTCAACCAGCCGTGGGTCGCGAAGCGCTACCCGGTGGGGACCGAGGTCGCCGCGTGGGGAACGGTGGCGCGCTTCGGACGCACGCTGCAACTGCAGAACCACGAGATCGAGGTGCTGCGAGGGAGCGACGACACCGTGCACACCGGCCGGATCACGCCGCTGCATCCGGCGACCGACGGCATCTCGCCAAGGACGATTCGCGAACTGGTGTTCCGGGCGCTCGAGCAGCTCCCCGAGCTGGACGATCCGATCCCCTCCGACATCGTCGAAGCGGAGTCGCTCTCCTCCTATGACCGGGCGATCCGCGACATCCACTTCCCCGGATCGCAGGAGGAGCTCGCGCGCGCGCAGGCACGTCTGAAGTTCGACGAGCTGTTCGTCCTCGAGCTCGGCGTCGCCTTCCGGAAGCATCGCGTGGAGACCGAGACGGCCGGCGTCGAGCACGAGACCGGCGGACCGCTGGCATCGGCGATGCTCGGCGTGTTGCCGTACACGCTCACCGGATCGCAGGCCGCCGCGATCGACGATGTCACGCGGGCGATGGCGCGTCCGCGTCCGATGAACCTGTTGTTGCAGGGTGACGTGGGATCGGGCAAGACGGTCGTCGCGCTCGCTGCTGCCCTGATCGCGATCGACGCCGGGCACCAAGCGGCGGTGATGGCCCCGACGGAGGTCCTCGCCGGCCAGCACCTCCGATCGATGGGGGCGTTGCTCGAGGCCCTCGGCGCCGTGGCGTTCCTCGACGCGCCCGTGCCGCGAGGCGATGCCGCGCAGGCGTCGCTCCTCGAAGACGACCACCCCCCACAGCCGGGGCTCACCTACGCCTCGCTCACCGGCTCGGTCACGGGTGGGCAGCGAACGCAGGTGCTCGAAGGGATCGCCGACGGATCGATCGACCTCGTGATCGGAACGCACGCGCTCGTGCAAGAGGGCGTTGCGTTCAAAGACCTCTCGCTCGCCGTCGTGGACGAGCAACATCGGTTCGGCGTTCACCAACGGATCGCCCTGAAGGGCAAAGGTGGCGACCCGGACGTGTTGATCATGACCGCGACTCCGATCCCGCGCACGCTCGCGCTCACCTATTACGGTGACCTCGACGTCGTCACGCTTGACGAGCTCCCCGAGGGCAGGCGGGCGATCGAGACTCGTATCGTGCGCAGCGCTTCGCAGCGGCGAGGTGCCGAACGCGTCATCCGCGAGGAGGTCACCGCAGGCCGCCAGGCCTTCGTCGTCTGCGCGGCGATCGACGAAGGGAACCGCACCCAGGTCAAGGCCGCAGAGGCCGAAGCGGATCGCCTCGCGACGACCGTGTTCCCCGACCTGCGCGTCGAACTGCTCCACGGACGGATGCGGCCCGCGGACAAGGATCGGCGCATGGAGGCCTTCCGGTCGGGCGAGGCCGACGTCCTGATCTCGACGACCGTGATCGAGGTGGGGGTCGACGTGCCGAACGCGACGGTGATGCTCGTCGAGAACGCCGAACGGTTCGGCCTCGCCCAGCTGCACCAGCTCCGCGGGCGGATCGGCCGCGGGACGCATCGATCGACCTGCTTCCTCGTCGACGACAGCGATGCCGCCAACCTCGACGCACGCGCGCGTCTCGAAGCGATGGCGGCGACGCAGGACGGCTTCGTCCTCGCCGACGAGGACCTGCGGCTGCGCGGCGAGGGAACCTTGTTCGATGTCCGGCAGTCGGGGATGCCCGACCTCAAGCTGGCACGGCTCGCCGAGGACCTCGACCTGGTGCGGCGCGCCCGCGGCCGCGCGTTCGATCTGATCGCGTCCGACCCCGAACTCTCCGGGCGGCCGGAGCTGCTCGCCGAGCTGCAGCGTCGGTTCGTAGCTTCGATCGACTGGCTCTTCCACAGCTGAGCCGGCCGGCCCGGCGACCGGGTCGCCCGCGCCTCGGTATCGTCGATCCGTGAGGATCGTCGCCGGCTCGGCTCGTGGTCTCCGCCTCGGGAAGGTTCCCGATGGCACGCGTCCGCTCTCCGATCGCGCCCGCGAGGGGTTGTTCTCGAGCCTCGGACGCGACGTGGTCGGAGCGGGGGCCCTGGACCTGTTCGCCGGAACCGGCGCCATGGGCATCGAGGCGCTCTCGCGCGGCGCGGCGTCGGCGACCTTCGTGGAACGATCCCCGGCCGCCGTGGCGGCGATCGAGGGCAACCTCGCGCGGACCCGGCTCGGCGACCGCGCAACGGTGCTGCGGTCCGACGTCGTGCGGTTCCTCCGGTCGGCACCGGCCGCGGCCACGAGCACGACCGTGACGGGCGGGGAGGACGCCACGGGCGTCGTCGGCCCGGAGGTGGGAGAGCTGGTCTTCATGGATCCGCCCTACGACCTGCCCGAAGGGGTGCTCGCCGAGCTGCTCGGGCTGCTCGACGAGGGGTGGTTGGTCGGGCGGGATCGGTGGAAGGTATGCCTGACAAGGCCCCGAAGGAGTTCCACCGGTGTGGTTCCGATAGGATGGGTCGTCGCGCGGCGCCTGGAGTACGGCGACAACCTCATCATCTGTTACCGCCGGGAGGAGTAGATCGTGGGTCCGACCGCCCTGTGCCCGGGGACGTTCGACCCCGTGACCAACGGACATCTCGACATCATCGTCCGGACCGCCCGCCGGTTCGACGGGCTGATCGTGGGGGTGCTGGAGAACCCGGGGAAGGCTCCGGTGTTCTCCGTGGAGGAGCGGGTGGCGATGCTGAAGGAAGCCACGATCGACCTGGCGGCGGTCGAGGTCGCCTCGTTCTCCGGCCTGTTGGTGGACTACGCGCGACACCGCGACGTGGACGTTGTCGTGAAGGGCCTGCGGGCCGTGACCGACTTCGAGTACGAGATCCAGATGGCCCAGATGAACCACCGTTTGACCGGTCTCGAGACGTTGTTCATGACCACGAACCCGAAGTGGTCGTTCCTGTCGTCCTCGCTGGTGAAGGAGGTCGCCCGGTTCGGCGGCGACATCACCGGCCTGGTGCCCGACGTCGTTCGAGACCGCCTGTCCGGCAAGCTCGGCCCGCAACTGCAAAGGAACGCCTGACGATGGACCTCACTTCTCGGATCAATCAGCTCGAGCAGCTCCTTCAAGACGCGAAGTCGATGCCGCTGTCGTCGTCGGTTCTCGTCAACCAGGAGGAGATCCTCGAGGTCGTCGACGAGATGAAGCGTTCCCTGCCCGAAGAGATCAAGCAGGCGCGTTGGGTCGTGAAGGACCGCGAGGAGCTGCTGACCAAGGCGCGCGGCGATGCCGAGCAGATCGTCGAGCAGGCGCGCGCGGAGCAGCTGAAGATGGCGCAGAAGGAAGAGATCGTCGAGCGCGCGAAGCAGGAGGCCGAGCGGATCCTCGACGTCGCCGACGAGGAGGCGCGCACGGTGCGCTCCGAGGCGGAGAACTACGTCGACGGGAAGCTTGCGCAGTTCGAGAATGTGCTGCGCAAGGTCAGCGAGGACCTTTCGGACTCCTCCCAGCAGATCGTCCGGACGATCGAGTCCGTGCAGGCCGGGCGCGACAAGCTGCGTTCGGCTACCGTGGCGGAGCAGGAGTTCGGCACCGATGCGGAGCCGGCGACGATCGATGCCGATCAAGCGACGAGCGACACCGGCCCGCTTCCCGCCCAGGAGATCGATCTCGACCTCGGGGTTCCGGGAGACCGATGATGCGTTCGATCGATGTGCGCGAGCTTCTCGCCCGTCCGGGCTCGTCCACGACGAGCGCCGTTCGCGAGCCGCTCGCCGGTCTGCGCACCGAGCTCGTCGTGCTCGACGACGCCGAGCCGGTCAAAGGCGACCTCCTCCTGGAGAGCATCGTCGAGGGGATCCTCGTGAGCGGACACCTGTCGGCGCCGATGACGTTCCGGTGCGCGCGATGTCTCCGGGAGTTCGCGGCGCCGGTCGCGGTCGAGGTCGAGGAGCTGTTCGTTCCCGATCCCGACCCCGAGGCAGACGACTACCGGCTGGACCCGGAGGGCGAGCTCGATCCCGAACCGATGGTGCGCGACGCCCTCGGTCTGGCGATGCCGTTCGCCCCCTTGTGTCGCACCGACTGCAAGGGTCTGTGCGAGCGGTGCGGCGCGGACCGCAACGCGGGGGAGTGCTCGTGCACCGAGCGGATCGACGCTCGGTGGGCACCTCTCCAGGGGCTGACGTTCGACGACTGACGATGAGCGAGTGAGGAGTACACGACGATGGCCGTCCCCAAGAAGAAGCAGAGCAAGACGCGAAGCCGCAAGCGGGCCGCGCAATGGAAGGCGCAGCCGGCCACCTACGCAGAATGCCCGCAGTGCCACCAGCCCAAGCTCCCTCACAAGGTCTGTGGCAACTGCGGATCTTACGCCGGGCGCCAGGCCGTCGAGGTCGAGTAGCAGGAGCGCCGTGGGCCAGCAAGGGAACCGGACGGATCCCGCTCCACGCGACCGCGCCGCGGACCGTTCCAGCGCAGCCCCCGTCGAGCGGCTCGATGAGGCCCTCGGTGTCCGGTTCCGCGACGTCGCGTTGCGGGAGGCATCGCTTTCGCACCGCTCCTACGCGTTCGAGCGTGGCCTCGACATCACGAACGAGCGCCTCGAGTTCCTCGGCGACGCCGTGCTCGGGCTCGTCGTCACCGATCTCGCCTTCACACGGTTCCGCGACCTGTCCGAGGGACAGCTCGCGAAGCTGCGCGCCGCGATCGTGAACATGCAGTCGCTCGCGGAGGTCGCTCGCGAGCTCGATCTCGGATCGGTCCTGCTGCTCGGTCGCGGCGAGGAGCTGTCCGGTGGCCGCGACAAGGCGAGCATCCTCGCCGACGGACTCGAAGCGGTGCTCGGAGCGGTCTACCTCGACCTCGGTCTCGACGACGCACGCGCCCTGATCGAGCGGTTGTTCTGGCCTCGGATGGAGGCCTACGCGCGCGGCGAGGGAGCGCGCGACTACAAGACGATCCTGCAGGAGCTCGCCTCCCAGGACCTGCGTGAGCTGCCCGACTATCGGCTGAGTGACGTGGGGCCCGACCACGAGAAGGAGTTCACCGCGGTCGTCTTCCTGGCGGGGACGCCGTGGGGGACGGGTCGTGGTCGATCCAAGAAGGAGGCCGAGCAGCAGGCCGCCCGTGAGGCGTTCGAGAAGCTGACCGCCACGCGCAGGGCCATGGACGGGGGGAACTAGGTGGAGCTTCCAGAGGTCGAGGTGATGCGCCGCGATCTGGAGAAGGACGTCGTCGGTCGCCGGATCAAGACCGCGGAGGTACGTCCCTCGAAGAACGCGATGCGGGCGATCCGGCGTCACAGCAAGCGCAAGGACCTCACATCCCGGCTCGAGGGCACGAAGATCCAGAAGGTCGAGCGCAAGGGCAAGTACCTCCTGCTGTTCCTGGATTCGGGCGACGTGCTGGTGGTGCATTTCGGGATGAGCGGGCAGTTCATCCGGAGGAACAAGCGGATGCCCGTAGCGCCGCACACGCACGTCGTGCTGACGTTCACGCAGGGGGGGGATCTTCGATTCATCGATCCGCGGACGTTCGGCGAGATGTTCGTCACCGACGCCGACGAGCTCGACAAGGTCAAGGAACTGCAGCACCTGGCGATCGACCCTCTCGATCAGGTCTTCACGTGGCCGGCCTTCCAGGTGCGACTGGCGGAGAAGGCGGCGAAGATGAAATCGCTGCTGATGGACCAGAAGTTCATCAGCGGGCTCGGCAACATCTATTCCGACGAGGTGCTCTTCACGGCCGGACTCCGCTACGACCGGCTCAGCGACACGATCAGCTCCCAGGAGGTCCGGCGCTTGTACCGCGCGATCCAGGAGACCCTGCAGGAGGCGATCCGGTTCCGCGGCACCACGTTGGAGGACGAGGCTTACGTCGATCTGTTCGGCGAGCCGGGGGAGTACCAGAAGGAGCTCAAGGTGTACGGGCGCAAGGGAGAGCCGTGTCGTCGGTGCCGGACACCGATCCAGACGGTGAGGATTTCGAACCGCACGGCCTACTTCTGCCCGCAGTGCCAGTCCTGACGACGCGGATCCCATCGCTGCGGCACCACCGGAGCCGGGACCGATGGGGGAGACGGGCTCGCTATCCTGCCCGGATGCGACGAGCTCTGTTCCTCGTGCTCCTGTTCACGTTCGTGGCCGCCTCCTCGGCGGCGGAGGTCTCGGCGATCGAGGGGTCCGCCGACGCCCGGCCTCGATCCGAGCGGGTCACCGATCGGTCGATCGGACGGCGACTCTCGATCGTTCGAGGCGAGGGTCCTCGGGTCGGAAAGAAGAACGCGCGTGTCCGGCGGTACCTGATCGAGATCGATCGACGCCTGAGGACCGATCGCGATCGTTATGCCGACCAGGTCGAGCGGATCCTCTCCGACCGTCGCAGCTGGATCGGCGGTCGCGGCGTCGCCCTCAAGCGCATGTCGCGAGGTCCTGTGGCGTTCCGCGTCACCCTCGCGGCCCCGAGCCTTACCGACCGTCTCTGCGCTCCGTTGCCGACGAACAGGATCTACTCCTGTTACATGCGAGGCCGTTCGGTGCTGAACGCGTGGCGGTGGCGGCGCGGGGCGGCGGCCTACCACCGGGACATCGACGGGTACCGCACCTATCTGGTGAACCACGAGGTGGGCCACGCACTCGGCCACGGGCACGGCACCTGTCCTGCTCGGGGCCGGAAGGCCCCCGTGATGATGCAGCAAACCAAGGGGGTCCGACCGTGCGTCCGCAACCCGTGGCCCCTGGAACGCGAACGACGATGAAGCGGATCCACGCGGTCGTCTCCGGCCGCGTGCAGGGCGTGTTCTTCCGGGTTGCGTGCGCCGAGCGGGCGCGCTCGGCGGGTCTCGCGGGCTGGGTGCGCAACCGCCCCGACGGGACGGTCGAGGCCGTATTCGAGGGCGACGGCGCGTCGGTCGATGCCCTGGTGGAGTGGTGCCGGCACGGTCCGTCCGGAGCGGTCGTCGAACGTCTCGAACTGGAAGCCGAGCCGCCGGCAGGAGCCGAAGGGTTCCGCGTCTCCGGCTGAGCACGGCCCGGGCGCCGCCCAGCGGTGAGATCGGGGGGTCCAACCCGAGATACGACGTGCCTGCGTTGGTAGCATCGCGTTCCAGCATGTTCCTGCGGCAACTCTCGATCCGGGGCTTCAAGTCGTTCGCCGACAAGACCGTCCTGGAATTCACCCCCGGCGTTTCGGTGATCGTCGGCCCGAATGGGTCCGGCAAGTCCAATCTCGTCGACGCGATCAGCTGGGTGCTCGGACAGCAGGGCCCTCGCGCGATGCGCAGCGGCGAGATGGCGGACGTGATCTTCGCCGGCTCGCCCTCGCGGACGGCGCTCGGGATGGCCGAGGCCAAGATCGTGATCGACAACACGGCCGGAACGATCCCGGTGCCGATGTCGGAGATCGAGGTCAGCCGCACGATCTTTCGCTCGGGCGAAAGCGAGTATCGGATCGGCGGCCAGGTCGTCCGCCTGATGGACGTGCAGGAGTTGCTGTCCGAGACCGGGATCGGCCGCGCGCTGCACACGGTCGTGGGTCAGGGCCAGCTCGAGGACGTCCTCACCGCGCGCCCGGAGGATCGTCGCCGGTACATCGAAGAGGCCGCCGGGATCGCGAAACACCGCAAGCGCAAGGAGCGGGCTGAGCGCAAGCTCGCGAACCTCGATCAGGATCTGCTCCGTCTCCAGGACGTTCTGGCGGAGCTGAAGCGGCAGCTGAAGCCGCTCAAACAGCAGGCGGAGATGGCGGGCCGGCACGAGACCCTCGCCGCACAGGCCGACGAGTTCGCGATCAAGCTCGCGGCCGCGCGACTGCGTGACCTGCGCATCGAGCGCGACAAGCGAAGCTCGGGATGGGACGAGGGGCTGGTCAAACGCACCGAGGCCCGTGCGCGGCTCGACGGGCTCGACGAGAGGGTCGTCGCGACCGCCGATGCCCGGGCGCAGGCGACCTGGGCGCTCCAGGCCGCCGAGACCACGTTCCGCGACGCACAGACGGCGCGGTCCGACGCGGAACGCTCGTTCCGGTCGGCGGTGGAGCGTGAGTCCGCCGCGCGGACCGAGCTTGCGCACGAGGCAACGAAGACCGCGCGGATCGGAGCGATCGACTCCGAGCTGAAAAGGCTCGGGTCCGAGCTCACCACCTTGACGACCCAGCTGGCCGAGGGCGAGGCGGAGCTCGACGCTGCCGAGCAGGCGTTCCACGCGCTCGAGACCCAGCGTCGGGACGCCGAGGACGAGCGTCGCCGGGTGTCCGAGGAAGGTGCCGCTCGCCGCGCCGAGATCGAGGCGATCCGCCGCTCGCTCGCGGGCTACGACCATGAACGCGAACGCCTCGAGGCTACGATCGCCACGGTGAGCGAGCGCGCCGCCGCGGTCGACGCCGATCGAACCGAACTCGACGCCGAGGTGGAGCGGCTCGACGCGACGACGACCCCGATCTCCGAGCGACGCGCCTCGCTCGACGTCGAACGCAGGGAACTGATCGACGAGGTCGCCGAGCTCGACGAGGTGATCCGTCGGAACCGGTCGCGCCGGGACCTGCTCGAGGCGCGGCGGCGAGACATCGAAGAGACGCCGGGATCGCGGTTCCTCTCCGGTCACAAGGGAAGGGCGCTCGGCCTGCTCGGAGACCTCGTGCGCGCGGAATCCGGTCTCGAGCGTGCTCTGTCTGCGGCGCTCGGACCGCTCGCCGACGCGGTCGTCTATCTCGACGGCGAGCACGCCCTGGCCGACGCGCCCGGCGGCGACGGGGCGATCCTGGCGGTGGCCGCCGGTGGCCCGGTGTCGTTCAAACTCCCCGGCGAACGAAGCCTGCTGTCCGCGGTCACCGCGGAGCCGCCGGCCCGGGGCCTCGCGAGCACCGTCCTGCGTGATGTCTACCTGGCCGCATCCGTCGACGAAGCCGCGATCAAGCACGCGGTGCATCCGAAAGCGTCGTTCGTCACCGCGGACGGGGTCCTCGTGGGTCCGGCCGTGATCCACACGGCCGCCGGGACCGGCGACCGAGCGCGCGAGATCCGCAGCGAGCTGCAGGTCCTCGATCATGACCTCGCCGCCGCGGCGGCCCAACGTGCTCCGAAGCAGCATCGGCTCGAGGAGATCGTCGATGAGGTCGAACAGCTGGTGGCACAGCTGGACGAGGCCGACGGACGGTTGACCGCGGCCGCCGAGCGAAGCGGTGCGCTTGCGGCCGGCCTGGCATCGCTACGCAAGGAAGAGGAGATGCTCGTCCAGCGGCTCACGGGGCTCGAGGACGCCGCGGACGCCTGGCGCCGCACCCTTGCCGAGGCGCCGACGCAGTCCCCGGAGCTGCCGGACCTGCCGCCGGTCCCCGAGGCTGCGATCCGGGAGCGGGTCGCGGTCGAGACGCTCCGGCGCGACCGTGCCGCCCACGAAGAGCGCCTCTCCGCTCTCCGCCTCGAGCGCGACCAGCTCGCCGCGCACGATCCGAACGCGCTGCGGGCCGAGTTGGCGACCGCCGAGCGGTCACGGACCGAAGCGGAGGAGGCCCTGGCGCGAGCCGGGAGCGCTCAGGACGAAGCGTCGGTCGCACGCGAGCACGCTGCTGTCGCCGAACACGCGGCGGTCGACGCCGAGGCGCTCGTCAACAAGGAGTGGCGGGAGGCATCGGGCGAGCTCGATCGGCTCCGCGAGGAATACGAGGAAGACGACCGGATCCGTGGGGACCTCGAGCGCCGGATCCGCGAGGCCGAGCGGCTGGTCGTCGAGGGTCACGGCGTGGACCTCGACGAGGCGGTGGCGGCCCTTACCGACGGCGACACCGTCGACAAGCTCGAGAAGCGCGCGCAGCTCGTTCAGCGGCGGCTCGCGCTGCTCGGACGCGTGAACCTTCTGGCCTCGGGCGAGTTCGAGGCGCTCCAAGAGCGGCACGATTTCCTCCATCGCGAGCTCGAGGACGTGCGCAAGGCGCGGCGCGACCTCCTGCAGGTGATCGAGCAGATCGAGCGGGAGATCCTCACCACGTTCGATGCCGCGTACCGTGACGTTGCGGTCGAGTTCGAGAACCTGATCGCAGAGCTGTTCCCCGGAGGCGAGGGGCGTCTGGTCCTCACCGATCCATCGAGCCCGCTCACGAGCGGGATCGAGATCGAGGCTCGACCGGGCAGGAAGCGCGTCAAACGGATCTCGCTGCTGTCGGGCGGCGAGCGAGCGCTGACCGCGATGGCGTTCCTGTTCTCGATCTTCCGATCCCGGCCCAGCCCGTTCTACCTGATGGACGAGGTGGAACCGGCCCTGGACGACGCGAACCTGCACCGCTTCCTGCGCCTGCTCGAATGGTTCTCCGAGCGGTCCCAGGTGATGATCGTGACCCACCAGAAGCGGACGATGGAGATCGCCTCGACGATGTATGGCGTCTCGATGTCCTCCGACGGCACCTCGCGGGTCTTGTGCCAACGGCTCGAGGATCGCGACACGGCGTCCGAAGCCGCCGAACGTGCGCACGCCGAGGTCGTCGCAGCGGGCAGCGCGTCGGGTCCGGCCACCGAACCCGCCGAGCGGAGCACCTCCGATGGGGAGGAGACCGGCGTGGTCACCGTCGTCGGCGACGGGATCGAGGTAGCGGTGCCCGAGCCCGACCCCGTCCGTTAGCCTCTCCCCGAGATGGAGATCGTTCTGATCGGCACCGTCGTGGTGCTCGCCCTCGCGGTCATCGGCGCCCTCGTGGTGCGGCGCCGCAGACCGCGAACGGGCACGACGCCCCCGATCGTGTCGGATCGGGACGGCCGTCGGGCGGACGGCCCCGAGGCGCGCACCGAGGTCGGTGGCTCCGCGACCGTGGCGACGCCTTCTACGTCGCCCTCAGCGACGAGCCCTTCCACGGGGTTGGGTTCGAAGATCCGCAGACTCCTCGGGTCGGCCCCGACCGAGGACGAGTGGCACGGCCTCGAGCAGGCTCTGGTCCGGGCCGATGTGGGACCCCGGGCGGCGAGCGACCTCGTCGCCCGCGTGAAGGAGCGCTTCGACAGCGAGTCGGACCCCGTCGGACTGGTGCGCGAGGAGATCGTCGGGTTGCTCGGTGAGAGCACCGGACTCATCCTTCCCGGTGATCGGCTCGCGATCGTGATCGTGGTCGGGGTCAACGGCGCGGGAAAGTCGACGACGATCGGCAAGCTGGCCGCGAAGCTGCGCGGTGAGGGCAAGCAGGTCATGCTCGCCAACAGCGACACCTTCCGTGCGGCGGCGGGCGAGCAGCTCGGGATCTGGGCCGACCGCGCGGGTGTCGCGCTCGTCGCGCAGGAACGCGGCGCGGACCCGGGCTCCGTGGCGTTCGACGCGGTGACCTCCGCAGCGGCGAAGGGCAGCGACGTTCTCATCATCGACACCGCGGGACGGCTCCACACGAAGATCCCGCTCATGGACGAGCTGAAGAAGGTCCGCCGGGTCGCCGAGAAGGCCGCTGCGCAGACGGGGGCGGGGATCGACGAGACCCTGCTCGTGTTGGACGCCCAAACCGGGCAGAACGGGATCGCGCAGGCGCGGGCGTTCACCGAGGCGGCCGACGTCACCGGGGTCGTACTCACGAAGATGGACGGGTCGGCACGCGGAGGGATCGCACTCGCCGTCCGTGAGGAACTCGGTGTTCCTGTCAAGCTCGTGGGGATGGGGGAGTCGATCGGCGACCTCGAGACGTTCGATCCGCGGTCGTTCGCGGACGGGCTGCTCGGGAGCGGCGTGTGAGCACGCGGATCCTGATCGTCGAGGACCACCCGACGATGCGCGAAGCGATGCGGATGGTGCTCGAGCACGAGGGGTTCACGATCGACGAGGCGGCGGACGGACAGACCGCGCTCGGGCAGGTGCGCGCGGATCCTCCGGATCTGGTGTTCCTTGACCTGAACATCCCGGGAACGCCGGGCGCGGAGGTGCTTCGGGAGTTGAAGAGCGACCCGGAGACCTCGTCGGTCCGCGTGATCATCGTCACCGCCACCGGCGAGGAGGGGCGCGATCAGGTTATCGCGCTCGGCGCCGACGAGTACTTCACGAAGCCGTTCAGTCCGCTGGCCCTGCTGAGGACAGTGGAGCGGGTGCTGGAAGCTCCGCCTGGTTCACCGGCAGACGAACGCTGAACGTCGCGCCTCTCCCGACGTCCGAGCTCACCTCGATCCTTCCGCCCATCGCCTCCACGAGTCGCCGCGTGATGTAGAGGCCGAGCCCGGCGCCCTCGGCCTTCCGTGTGCTTGCGGCGTCGGTCTGGTGGAAGCGCTCGAAGATCCGCTTCTGCTCGTCGTTGGGGACGCCGACGCCGTGGTCGATCACGGCGAAGGTGACGGTGTCGCCGTCCGACCGGGAACGCAGGGCGACGGGTTCGGCGCTCGGTGAGAACTTCAGCGCGTTCTGCAGCAGGTTCGTCAGCACCTGCCCGAGCCGGTGTGGGTCGACGAACATTCGCTCGGGACCGGTCGGATCGCAGAACACCTCGACCCGTGTGGCTCCGTCGCCGAGGCCCTGGACGACCGCATCGAGGAACACCGGTGGCTCGATCGATTCCGGATGGAACGCGATCTTTCCGGCTTCGATCCGGGAGACGACCAACAGATCCTCGACGAGTCGGATCAGGCGGTCAGTCTGCTGGTCGACGATCCCGAGGAACTCCTCGATCTCCTCGGGAGACAGTTCGCCCAGACGGCGACGCAAGGTGTTGACGAACCCGCGAACGGCGGCAAGCGGCGTTCGCAGCTCATGGCTCGTGATCGCCACGAAGTCCGACTTCATCTCGTCGAGCTCGCGCAGTCGCTGCAGGGTCTCCTCCTGACGGGCGTGGAGTTGTGCCGCGCGGACGACGAGTGCGATCTGCTGTGCGAGCCTCGTCAGCAGCCCGAGCCGTTCCTTGTCGATCGCCTCGGGGGGCGAACGCCGCTCGTAGAGCACGCCGATCACCTCGTCGCCCACCTTGAGCGGTGCCGCGGCCTCGGAGGCACCGCGCTCGTCCAGCGCCATGAGCGCCGTTCCGGTCTCGAGCGCCCGCGACACGACGCCCGGAGTCCCCGCGGCCGGGGCATCCACCGCCAGGACTCCTTCGGGCCCGAAGCCCGTCTGGCCGTGCAGCGCCCGCGGCACGAGACCCTGTTCCTCGGCGAGCAGGATCGCGAAGGAATCGAACCCCAGGTCCCGGGAGATCGTCTCGGCCATCGATTGGAGGCCGCCGTCAGCGTCCTCTGCCGCGACGCCGGCCAGGATCGCCGTCTGGAACGCGGCGAGTTCGCGCCGAGCGGATTGCTCACGCACGGCCGCATCCTCCGCGTGCATCGCCCGTTCCTGTGCGCGATCCGCCTCACGCTGCATCGAGCGCGCCATCAGCCCGGCGACGACCGCGACCACGAGCTCCATGCCGACCCGCGTGGCGATCGTGGCGAGATCGGCTCCGTCGCCCGACGGGCGCATCTCGCGGGCGATCTCCGACACGAGATTGACCACGACCGGAAGCAGCGCTCCCGGGAGCCCGTAGCGGATCGCGCCCTCGAGGGGGAGGAGATAGGCGACCACCCACGTGGCGTCGTCGGGGCGATCGGCTCCGATCCACACGAGGCCGGTGATCACGGCGATGTCGAGGAGGAACGCTCCGAACCCCACGGGTGCGAGATCCTCCGGCCGCTTCGCGCGTTCGACCGCGAGGGTGATGAGCACGTTGCCGATCGCGAGGACCGCCACGAGCCCGAACCCGAGCGGAACCGCATAGCCGGGAGCGTCGGTCCGATCCTGGGCCGTCAGGAACGTGAGCAGGCCGCCGAGCATGACGACGAACCAGCGGAGCCCGATCAGGCCCGTCTCGAGGCGTCGCGCCTGGGCGAGGTCCCGACCCCTCACCAGCATCTGCTCTCCCGTCGTCGAACCCGGCCGTGAGCGCCCGGCCGTGGGTACACTCTGCGTCTCCGCGACGCCCTCGCTCCGGGCGCGCGTGCCCAACAGGCTCGGAGACCCTCAAAAGAGATGTTCGACACCCTCACGGACCGCTTGAACGCGGTCTTCAAGAAGGTCCGCTCTCGCGGCAAGCTCCATCCGAAGCAGGTGGAGACGGCCCTGGGAGACATCCGCCTCGCCCTGCTCGACGCCGACGTCGCGGTCGAGGTGGCCGACGACTTCCTGGACCGTGTCCGCACACGCGCCCTGTCCGAGGAGGTCATGAACAGCCTCACGCCGGGTCAACAGATCGTGAAGGTCGTTCGGGACGAGCTCCAGGTGACGCTCGGAGGCGAGATGGTCCCCTTCCAGCTCCCGGGTGCCAGTCCCGCCGTCGTGATGATGGCCGGTGTCCAGGGCTCGGGGAAGACGACGGCGTGCGCGAAGATCGCCAAACTCCTCAAGTCCAAGGGCAAGCGTCCTCTGCTCGTGGCGGCGGACCTACACCGTCCGGGCGCGGTCGATCAGCTGATCACGCTCGGTTCGGAGATCGGCGTGCCAGTGGTGTCCGACGGCAAGGACGCCGTGAAGGTGGCGAAGAGCGCGTTGAAGGAGGCTTCCCGCCAGGCCGCCGATGTCGTGATCGTCGACACCGCCGGACGGCTCCACGTCGACGAGGACATGATGCGCGAGGCACGCCGCGTTCGCGACACGATCCGCCCGCATCACGTCCTCATGGCCTGTGACGCGATGGTCGGACAAGACGCGGTCATCCAGGCCCGCGCGTTCATGGACACGGTCGACACGACCGGCTTCGTGCTGACGAAGATCGACGGTGATGCCCGCGGCGGAGCGGCGTTGTCGATCACGGGCGTCACGGGGCGCCCCGTCTTCTTCGTGGGAACGGGGGAGCGTCCCGACGATCTCGAGCCGTTCTATCCGGACCGGATGGCCTCTCGGATCCTCGGGATGGGTGACGTGTTGACCCTGATCGACAAGGCACAGGAGAAGATGGACGCCGACTCGGCCAAGGAGTCGGCCGAGCGCCTGCTGAAGGCGCAGTTCACCCTTGAGGACTTCCTGACGCAGCTGCGGGAGATGCAGAAGCTCGGGCCGATCCAGGACGTCCTGGGGATGCTGCCCGGCGTTCCCGGAGGCAAGAACGCGATGAAGGATCTGGCGGGTCAGGTGGACGACGGCCACCTCAAACGGGCCGAGGCGCTCATCCTGAGCATGACCCCGGAGGAGCGACAGAATCCCGCTATCATCCAGGGGTCTCGACGCCTGCGGATCGCTCGCGGGTCGGGTACCACGACCGCCGAGGTCAACGGGCTCCTGAAGGACTTCGAGGGCGCCCGGAAGATGATGCGGTCGATGATGGGTGGCAAGCGCATGCCCGGGATGGCCGGCCTGGCCGGTGGTCTCGGCGGGCTCGCGGCCCCCGGAGGTTCGCCGGGCGGCTCGAAGCGCCCGAAGAAGAAGAAAAAGAAGCGATAGCGAGAGGGAACGGATGTCGACACGGATCAGGTTGCGACGGATGGGCGCCTCGAAGCGTCCCTTCTACCGCGTGGTGGTGGCCGACCAGCGGGATCCCCGCGACGGCCGGTTCATCGAGGCGATCGGCAAGTACCATCCCCTCGACGACCCCTCGGTGATCGAGATCGACGAGGGGCGCGCACTGCACTGGCTCAACAACGGTGCGCAACCCAGCGACACGGTCCAGAACCTCCTCGACAAGATCGGGATCTGGGAGAAGTACGCGGCGGATCATCCCAAGGTGAAGGTCAAGGCCGAAGCGAAGGCCAAGACCGACGCGTTGAAGTTCAAGCGCGGAGAGGCGCGCAACGCCGACATCGCGAAGCAGGCCGCCGCGGACGCCAAGGCCAAGGCCGCCACCGAAGCCGCCGAAGCCAAAGCCGAGGCGGCTGCCGAGCAGGCCGAGTCGCCGGGAGGCGATGACGCCCCGGCCGATGTCACAACGGGATCGCCCGAGTCGCCTGCCTCGGACGCCGGTGAGCAACAGGCATCCGAGTGAAGGACCTGGTCGAGTTCCTGGCCAAGCAGATCGTGGACGAACCGGACGCCGTCCGAGTCTCCGAGCGCACCGACGACCGCGGCCTGCTCGTGAGCCTCAACGTCGCGCCCGACGACATGGGCAAGGTCATCGGCAAGGGGGGCCGCACCGCCCGGGCGATCCGCTCGGTCGTGCGCGCCGCCGGGACGCGGCAGGACATCCACGCGAGCGTGGAGATCGTCGAGGACTGAGGTGACCGAGCCGACCGTGGTCGTCGGCGAGGTGACGAAGGTGCACGGCCTGCGAGGCGAGCTCCTCGTCAAGGTGTACTCCGAGGTTCCCGATCGGTTCGCTTCCGGAGCCACCGTCTTCTGTGACGACGGCCGTGAGCTGACGATCTCTTCGACGCGCAGCGACCGCGATCGCCTGCTCGTAAGCTTCGAGGGCGTGGTCGACCGCGCGTCGGCGGTGCAGCTCCGTGGCATGACGCTGGTCGTCCCCGTATCGTGGCTCCCCGAGCTGCCGGACGGTCGCTGGTGGCCGCACGAGCTACGTGGGTGCGAGATCGTCACCGAGTCGGGCCGCTCGCTCGGACCGATCACCGACGTCGTCGAGAACCCGGCCAACGACCTGTGGATCGCGGTCGACCTCGACGGCAACGAAACGATGGTCCCGGCCCTTCGCGAGGTCGTGCTCGATGTCGATCTCTCGGCGCGGCGGGTGCTCGTCCGCGACGTCCCCGGTCTCACCGCTCCCGGATGATCCCTCTCGGGAGCTAAGGTCTCGGACGTGCGGATCGACGTGATCACCGTGTTCCCCGAGATACTCGAGGGCCCTCTGGGTGCGAGCCTGTTGGGCAAGGCGATCGAGGGCGGACTCGTGGACGTACGGATCCACGACCTCCGGGAACACGCCGAGCCCGGTGACGTTCACCGCTCGGTCGACGATGCGCCCTACGGGGGCGGTCCCGGGATGGTGCTGCAGGTCGGACCGATCGTGGGAGCCGTCGAGGCGCTCGGGACGGATCCGGGCCGGGTCCTCGTCCTCTCGCCCGCCGGCCGGCGGCTCGACCAGCCCTTCATCCGACAGCTCGCCGCCGACGAGCACCTCATCCTGGTGTGCGGTCGCTACGAGGGCGTGGACGAGCGCGTCCTCCAGGTGCTGGGGGCCGAGGAGCTGTCGGTCGGGGACTACGTCCTGTCGGGGGGCGAGCTCCCCGCCCTCGTGGTGATCGAGGCGGTGACCCGCCTGCTCCCGGGAGTGATCGGCAAGGAGGAGTCCCACGAGCATGACTCGTTCGGCGCCGAGGGGACGCTGGACCACCCCCAGTACACGCGTCCCGCCGAGTTCAGGGGACTGTCCGTGCCGGAGGTGCTCCGTTCCGGGAACCATGCGGAGATCGAGCGGTGGCGTCGGGACGCCGCCGTGGCCAAGACCCACCGCAACCGCCCGGACCTCACGTCCGGGTGACCGTCGCGAACGTCGCGAGGTCCGGGGGGCCGACACACGAACGACACGTTCCGAGCCTTCTCGGGAGCCAGGACGAGTACTCCCACCTGCTATGATTCCGCTCCCGCCGAGCCGACCCCCGGTGGATCCCTGCGAATGAAGAGCACCGATGTGATCGACCAGGCGTACCTGCGCACCGACCTGCCCGAGTTCCGGCCGGGTGACACGGTGAAGGTCCACGTTCGGGTGGTCGAGGGCAACCGCGAACGCACCCAGGTGTTCCAGGGTGTCGTTATCAGACGCCAGGGCGGTGGGCTGCAGGAGACCTTCACCGTCCGCAAGGTGTCTTTCGGTGTCGGCGTCGAGCGCACGTTCCCGCTGCACTCGCCGTCGATCGCGAAGCTCGAGATGGAGTCTCGCGGTCGCGTGCGCCGGGCCAAGCTCTACTACTTGCGCGAACGCACGGGCAAGAAGGCGCGCATCAGGGAGCGTCGGGACGAGGCCGCCGAGGCGGCGGAGGGCGCCCGGTTGGCCGCTCTCGAGCAGGGCGCGGACGCCCCGAGCGCCTCCGACGGCGCGGCGGACGAGTCCGCCGCCCCCGAGCCGGATGCGGCGGCCGCTCCCTTGGCCGAGGCTCCCGGAGAGACCCCGGAGGCATCGGGCGCCGACGAGGCCCCGGCTGCCGAAGTCGACACCTCCGACAAGTCCTGAACCGCAAGCCCCTTCAGCGCACCGCCCCGCGTGTCCCCCCTGTCATCCGTTCCATCGGCTAGGTTCCGAGGCGATGGATCCCGTCACGACCTCCGCCGCCGGGCCCGGGATCGCGATCGACGAGCCGCAGCCCGCCCCGTCGGTCGGAGACCTGAATCGTTACGAACGCCGGCTCCGTGAGGCCGGGTTCGGCAACATCGCGGGGGTCGACGAAGCCGGTCGGGGAGCCTTGGCCGGCCCTCTGTTGGCCGCCGCGGTGATCCTTCCCGACGGCTTCGATCTCGAGGGGATCCGAGACTCGAAGCTGCTCAGCGCCGGTCAGCGCGATACCGCCTACGAACGCATCACCGCAGGCGCCGTCGCGATCGCCGTGTGCCGGGCCACGCCGCAGCGAATCGACGGGCGCGGGCTGCACCGTTCGAACCTCGCGCTGATGCGCAGGTGCGTGCGGACCCTGACCGTGGTTCCCGACTACGTCCTGGTCGACGGGTTCCCTCCCGGACGCATCCCGGTTCCGTGTCTGTCGATCAAGAAGGGCGATCTCGTCTCGGGCACGGTGGCCGCCGCGTCGATCATCGCGAAGGTCGTCCGGGACCGAGCGATGGCCCGGTACCATCGTCGCTGGCCCGAGTTCGGCTTCGACCACAACAGGGGATACGGAACGCCGGATCACCTGGCCGTGCTCGACCGCCTGGGTCCGACGCCGATCCACCGTCTGTCGTTCCGGGGCGTGGGCCAGGTCAGCTTCGATCTGGGTCATGCCGGCGCTGCAGAGACACCCGGGTGGATGCCGATATCGCAAGCGGGAGCGCAGGCGGCGGAAGGGCCGTCCACCTGGGATGATGGACGACCATGAGCGACGACGACATCGAGCGGTTCGAAGAGGAGCGCGAGCTCGAGCTCTACCGCGAGTATCGAGACGTCCTCCCGATGTTCTCGTTCGTGGTCGAGACCGAGCGCAGGTTCTACCTGGCGAACGACGTCCACCTCGAGCCCAAGGGCGACGACTGGGTCGAGGTCAGCTTGCAGGACGCCTGGGTCTGGGACATGTTCCGACCCGCCCGCTTCGTGTCGTCGGTCCGGGTGATGACCCGGCGCGACGTGAACGTCGAGGAGCTATCCCACAACGAGGAGCCGATCCCTCGGTGACACGCCTCGGCCGGGGCGCCGCGCTCGTCGTGGGGCTCGCGATGCTCGCCCTCGTCGTCCCGATCCAGGTCGCCTCCGCATCGGTGAGTCCCTGGCCGTCGGATGCCACGACCACCGTCGATCTCACGACCGGTTCGAGGGGACGCACCTACACGGGCATCGTCCAGATCCAGTTCAGGAACTCGGGCCCCGATCCGTTGACGTCGGTCTACGTGCGCTTGTGGCCGAACGGACTCCTCGGCTGCAACGGTCGTCCTCCCGACATCCGGGTGAGTGCGCCGACCGGAGGGTCGTTCGGGAACTACCTGCTGCGTTGCAGCGCGCGGGAGCTCGTTCTCGACGATCCCGTGGCGCCGGGCGCAACGGCCACGATCGGGATGCAGATCGAGATCGCGCTGCCGCAGCGCAACGATCGGTTCGGGTGGACGGACACGATCGCGTTCGCGGGAACGGCGATCCCGATCCTGGCCGCGGAGGATGCCGACGGCGTGCACCTCGATCCGTACACCGACGCGGGGGAGAGCATGTACGCGCCCGTCGGCGACGTGCTGTTCACCGTGACCTCTCCGAAGGGGCTGCGGTTCGCCTCGGCGGGGACGGCACAGGCCACGACCAAGCTCGTGAACGGACGGATCCGCAGGACCTACTTCGCGGAAGAGGTCCGCGACTTCGCGTGGGCCGCCGGACGGTTCGACCGGGCGGTCGGGACGGCCTCGGACGG
Source organism: Actinomycetota bacterium (assembly GCA_040881665.1). Classification (NCBI taxonomy): domain Bacteria; kingdom Bacillati; phylum Actinomycetota; species Actinomycetota bacterium. The sequence continues at coordinate 383,512 of JBBECT010000005.1, read as the reverse complement.
CACCCGTGTGCGGGTGTGGCATGTGGGCGGTGCGAGCACGGCGCGGACGATGCGGGACCAGACGATCCGTTCCCTCGATCTGATGTCGGCGATCTTCGGCGACTACCACGATGCGTGGAACGAGCTCGACGTGGTCAAGTCCGCCTACACGACCTTCGGTGGGATGGAGTACCCCTCGATCGTTTTCTCGAACCCGAATGCGGGTGTGCTCGCTCACGAGGTCGGTCACCAATGGTGGTGGGGCATCGTCGGCAACGACTCCTACCGTTCGCCCTTCCTCGATGAGGGGCTCGCCGAGTGGTCCGCGCTCTACGTCGTGGCCCGCCCGTTCGCCAAGAGCTCGTCGTGGTGCACGCCGTTGCCGTGGCCCCGCGAGAGCGCCCGTCTCACGAACGGGATGGGGTACTGGGACCAGCACGGTGGCTACGGACTGGTGTACGAGTTCGGATCGTGTGCGATCTCCGACCTGGTCGATCGGCTCGGGATGGCGCGCGTCAAGTCGATGCTGCACGACTACGCGGCGAACCACTGGCTGTCGCCGATGACGACGGTGCCGGACTTCATGGACGCCGTGATCGCCGCATCCGAGGACGTGCCCTCGTTCGACCCCGACGCGTGGTTCGCCGAGTGGAGGATCGGACCCGTCTAGACATGACGAGCGCACACGGATCCCCGTGGCGCACGGGGGTGTCGGAGACCCCGGGTAACGTCGCCGCATGTCCTCCACCACGATCCGCACCAGCGCTTCGGACCGGCGGGCCCGTCTGGGGCGTCGCGGCGAAGACGCAACGCTGGCGGCCTACCTGCGCGCCGGGTTCCATCTGGTCGAGCGCAACTGGCGCTGCCCCGCGGGCGAACTCGACCTGATCGTTCGGCGAGGGGATCTCCTCGTGGTGTGCGAGGTCAAGACACGGTCGGGCACCGCGTTCGGCGACGGGTACGAATCCGTCACATCCACGAAGCGGCGCCGGCTTCGGCGGCTCGCGCAGCTGTTCCTCGCACAGTGGCCGGATGGTCATTCCGTCGTGATCCGGTTCGACGTCGCGAGCGTCCTCCTTCCGCGCGACGGTCGGCCGGATGTAGTGCTGTTCCAAGACGCGTTCTGAGCGGCCTCTCGCACACGGGCGTGTCGGTGCGCGTCGATACGGTCCGCACATGTACGCGCGGGTGCGGGGGGTCGCGATCACCGGTGTGCGCGGGCGGATCGTCAACGTCGAGGCGTCGATCGGCCGCGGGCTGCCGTCGCTGACGCTGACGGGGATGCCGGGGGCGGCGATCACCGACGCCCGCGAACGGATCCGTCCCGCCGTCGAGCGCGCCGGCTTCGCCTGGCCGCCGCACCGCGTCGTCGTCAACCTGTCGCCCGGCAGCATCCGCAAAGAGGGGGCGGGTCTCGACTTGCCACTGGCGATCGGGGTGCTCGCCGCCAACGCGCAGCTGCCGCCCGACCATCTGGACCGGTACGTGGTGTGGGGAGAGCTCTCGTTGCAGGGGGCCCTCGTCGCGACGCCGGGTGCCCTGTCCGTGGCGATGGCTTCGGCCGCGGCGGGGCTCCCGGGGGTGATCGTTCCGCTCGCCAACGCCGCCGAGGCGTCGCTCGTCGAAGGTCTCCACGTCGTCGGGGTCGGTGCGCTCGACGAGGCCGTCGGGTTCCTGCGGGGCACCACGGCGCCGCCGCCGGTTCCGCAACACGCCGATCCCCCCGACGAGGCGGCCGACGCTCCCGACCTCGCCGAGGTGCGCGGCCAGGTTGCAGCTCGGCGCGCGCTCGAGATCGCCGCGGCGGGTGGCCACAACATAGCGATGACCGGGCCCCCCGGCGCCGGCAAGACGATGCTGGCGCGACGGCTGCCGACGATCTTGCCCGGGCTGGCGCGTGACGAAGCGCTCGAGGTGACCCAGCTCCACTCCGTTGCAGGTCTGCTCGGCTCGGGAACGCTCGTGTCCCGACGGCCGTTCCGTGCGCCGCACCATTCCGTGTCGTCCGCCGGCCTGCTCGGTGGCGGAGCGGCGGGTCGGTTCCGCGCGGGTGAGGTCTCGCTCGCTCACCGGGGCGTGCTCTTCCTCGACGAGGTCACCGAGTTCCGGCGCGACGCGCTCGAGGGACTGCGCCAGCCGCTCGAAGACGGTCGCGTGGTGATCGCGCGTCTGCAAGGGTCGGTCGAGTTCCCCGCGAGGTGCATGCTCGTGACGGCCGCGAACCCGTGCCCGTGTGGGTACGCGGGCTCGGACGACGAAGCGTGTTCGTGCACGTCGCAAGCGTCCTCCGCCTACCGCACCCGGCTCTCCGGACCCTTGCTGGATCGGATCGACATCCGCCTGCCCGTGCCTCGGGTATCGCGACGTGAGCTGTTGGGAGCGGGCTCGGCCGAGTCCTCGGAGACCGTCCGGCAGCGGGTCGTCGACGCTCGCGAGCGGCAGCGCGCCCGTGGCCGATCGGTCGGTGTCGCGTGCAACGCCTACCTGCCAGGTCCCGTCGCCCGCCACGTCGCGCAGCTCACCGGGGAGGCCGAAGGGCTCTTGGCGCACGCGGTGGATGCTTTCGGGCTGACGGGCCGCGGGTTCGACCGAGCGCTGCGGGTCGCGCGGACGATCGCGGATCTCGAGGGAGCGCGCGGCGTGACCGAGCTGCACATCGCCGAGGCGCTCGCACTCCGGGGTGGCACCGAGGGTGGGCTGGCGCGTGCCGGGTGAGCCCGAGGAGGGCGACCCATCCAAGCGCGGCTGGCCCCCGGGGTTCGGTCGCGGGCGAGCCGAGCTCGATGCGGTGCTCGTGCTGACCTCCCTGCCGTGGCTGCGACCCCGGCGCCTGCGACCGATCGTGTGGCGCCGGGGCTCCGCGTCGGCGGCGCTGCGTGCGGTGCGGGCCGGCGCCGAGCTCGGTCCCGCCGACACCGCCGTCGCGCGCGCGACCGATGCGCGCGAGGTGCGCGCGGCCGTCGAGGCGTGCGGTGCCCGGGTCGCGGTGCAGGGAGACGACGAGTACGACCCGAGGCTGCTGGCGCTCGCCGATCCACCGACGGCTCTGTTCCTGCGCGGCCGTCCCCTGACTCCCGGTGCGACCCGAATCTCGGTGGTCGGTACACGCAAGCCGTCCCGGGTCGGGGCCGACGTCGCGGAGACGCTCGGTGCCGATCTGGCCGCGTCCGGCGTGTGCGTCGTCAGCGGTGCGGCCAACGGGATCGACTCCTGCGCCCACGAGGGCGCGGTCGCCGTCGGCGGACCGACGGTCGCGGTCTTGGCCGAGGGCATCGTCGGAGATCGCGGTGGTCGGCGCGGGGTGCTGCTTCGCAAGGTCGCCCGTTGCGGAACGGTGCTCAGCGAGGCCGCTCCGTCGATCGAGGCGCAGCGACATCGGTTCCCCGCTCGCAACCGCCTTGTCGCCGCACTCGGTGTCGGCGTGATCGTCGTCGAGGGCGCCGAACGCAGTGGGTCGCTGATCACCGTCGATCATGCGAACGATCTGGGGATCACGGTGCTCGCGGTTCCGGGCGCGGTGACCAATCCCATGGCGGTGGCGCCGATCGGGCTGATCCGCTCGGGTGTCCAGGCGATTCGGCACGCGGGTGACGTGTGTGACGCCCTGGGGATACCTGTCGACGACATCGCGATCCGCGAACGCCGTCGATCGCTCGGCGCGATGCTCGACGGCACCGAGGCGCGGGTGTTCGACGCGGTCGGCGACGGGGTGCTCCCCGAACAGGTCGCCCGGGAGACGGGGCTGACGATCGCCGAGGCGCTCGGATGCCTGCTCCGGCTCGAGCTCCGCGGCCTCGTCAGCGGTGACGGAGGCCGGTACCGGCGGATGGTCCGAACCGCGATCACCGACGCCTGAGTCTGCGTCGCTGGGTGCATCGTTGCTTCGGGTGTGGGACGCTGGTACAAGGTTCCGGGCCCTCCCCCTCGTCGAAAGAGCCGACGTGCACACGGTGACCGACCTTCCCCGCGCAGACGCCGACCTGATCGGTCGTTTCTGCGACCACCTCGCCCTCGAGCGCCACCTCTCGGAGAACACGGTCACGGCGTATCGCCGTGACCTCGCGCAGCTCGCCGTGTTCTGCTCTCGATCGGGTTGGCGGTTGACGGAGATGACCCACGAGCGGCTCCGGCGGTTCCTCGCGCAGCAGTCGACCCGCGGCTACGCGCGCGCGACGATCGCTCGCCGTGTGGGAGCGATCCGCGGCTTCTACCGTTGGGCCGAGGCCCGGGGTGAGATCGACGGAGATCCCGCCGCGCTGCTCGGCCGGCCGAAGGTGGCCTCGCGTCTTCCGGGGGTCCTTCGGCCGAGTGAGGCCGCGGCGCTCGTCGAAGCACCGGGCGGCGACCCGATCGAGGCAGGCCGGGTGGCTGATCCGGAGGCGAGCAACGCGACCGTAAGCTCGCTGGCCTTGCGCGACCGAGCGATACTCGAGCTGCTGTACGGATCGGGCCTGCGCGTGGGGGAGGTCGCAGGGCTTACGCGCGATCGCGTCGACTTGCACCGAGGACGCGTGAACGTGCTGGGTAAGGGGTCCAAAGAGCGCGAGATCCCCCTCTCGGAGTTCGCCGTCGACGCCCTCGCCGCATACCTGGAACGGGGTAGGCCGTTCCTGGTCCCAGAGGGGGGTTCTTCGCCGAACCTCTTCACCAACCGCCGTCGCAAGCCGATGACCGAGCGTGACATCCGAACGATGGTGGCCGAGTATGGGGGAACGACCTTGTCGGGACGTCGCGTGACTCCGCACACCCTGCGGCACTCGTTCGCGACGCACCTGCTCGAAGGAGGGGCGGACATCCGGGCTGTTCAGGAACTCCTAGGGCACGCGAGCGTCGCGACGACCCAGCGGTACACCCATGTTTCCCGCGAGCGTCTGCGCGCGGCCTACCTTCGATCCCATCCGAGGGCCTGATGGCCAGGGCGACGAAGGCACCGGACGCCGTGGCGGCGACGAGGAAGGCGAAGACCTCATCGACCGCGACGAAGAGCGCCGCCAAGAAGGCGACCGCGACCAAGAAGAAGACGGTGAAGATCCCGCCGGCGGCTTCTGAAGCGAAGACCGCCGCGAAACCCTCGAAGTCGAACAGCAAGGTCTCGTCGGCCACGAGGGGTTCGAAGACCGCGGCCAAGGCTCAGGACCCCGACCAGATCAACGAGCTGGCGGCATTGTGGGACGACTACAAGGCGACGGACTCCCATGAAGCGAGAGAACGTCTGATCCTGCACTACGCGCCGCTCGTGAAGTACGTGGCGAGCAAGGTCGCGACGGGGTTGCCGGCCAGCGTCGAGCAGGCCGACCTCGTCAGCTACGGGATGTTCGGGCTGATCGACGGGCTGCAGAAGTTCGAGCCCGGTCGGGGCAACAAGTTCGAGACGTACGCGATCCCCCGGATCCGCGGAGCGATCATCGACGAGCTGCGCGCGATGGATTGGGTCCCCCGCTCGGTGCGCTTCAAGGCTCGCGAGATCGAGAAGGCCTACAGCGACCTCGAGACGATGATGAAGCGCGCGCCTTCGGAGGGTGAGCTCGCGGACCGGCTCGGGGTGAGCCTCTCCGAACTCCACGACGTGGTGAACCAGATCTCGTTCGTGTCGGTGCTCGCCCTCGATGAGATGGTCTCGGTCGGTGCGGACCGCGGTGAACAGGTCTCGCTGCTCGACACCCTCGCCGACAAGGGTGTGGACCCGGCGGCGGGGATGGAGAGCCACGAGACCCGCGGTCTCCTCGCACACGCGATCAACAACTTGTCCGAACGCGAGAAGATCGTCGTGACCCTCTACTACTTCGAGGGGCTCACCCTCGCCGAGATCGGCGAGATCCTCGGCGTCACCGAGTCCCGCGTCTGCCAGATCCACACGAAGGCGGTCGGGGGACTCCGGTTGCAGTTCACCGACGACGAGTGATCACCACCGCCGAGATCTTCTCGGCGGTGTGACGCACGTCACGGAGCCGAGCGACCGGACCGCGTAGCGTCGGTCGCATGCCACGGATCGCGACCCTCGCGCTCGGCGCGTGCATCGGACTGCTCGGCCACTTCGTCACACCCGCCGTCGCTGTGGCGCTCGAGCCGGGGAGCTGGCTCTGGCCGGTGTCCGGGCCCGTGGTGCGGGCGTTCGATCCGCCCGATTCGCCGTTCGGCGCAGGACACCGGGGGGTCGATGTCGCCGTCGCGGTCGGCTCGCCGCTCGTCGCACCTGCCCCCGGCACCGTGAAGTTCGCCGGACGCATCGGCGGTCACCTGTTCCTGTCGATCGCGCACGGCGAAAGCTGGGAGTCCACGGCCTCGTGGCTGTCCACCGTGACGGTACGCAAGGGCGACACCGTCTTCGCGGGGCAGCCGGTGGGCACCACCGGCTCCGGTCATCCCGGCGCGGCGGCGCCCCACGTCCACCTCGGCGTCAAGCACGGTGGCGCCTACGTCGATCCGCTCCTGGTTTTTGCTCCGCTGTCGCTGTCGGGTCTGATCCGTCTCGCGCCGCTAGGATGGGCGACCGACCCGAGCCTGTCTCAGAAGGCTCGGCCGAGCGAAAGACACGCAGCTGACGCAGTCACGCACGCCGCCCGTCCGCACCGCCGCCCGAACGCTGGGGCTCATGGGCGTACTGCTCATCCTGCTCGCGCTGACCGCGAGCGCCGCGATCGGTCAGCAGCCGTCCGAGTGGCCCCAGTTCCAACGCGACGCGGCGCACACCGGGTCCGGTGAGGGACCCGAACCGCCCTACCGCATCGCGTGGGAGTTCCCGGTGGAGCGCGTCAACCAGCGTGGAGCGTCACCCGCGGTGATCGCCGGCGGTCTCGTGGTCACGGTGGGCCCGGACGCGGTGCACGCTCTCGACATCGCGACCGGCGACGAGGTCTGGAGCGTGCCGCGCGAACCGGGCCCTCCCGTCGCCCCCGCGATCGTGGCCGACGGGGATCGCTCCTTGCTCGTCTACACCGAGGGCGGTGGCATCGAAGACCCGTCCGGCACTCCCACGCCGGGGCCCACGACCGACGCGGAGGACGAGGGCGATCAGGCAGATCGCTCCACCGTCCTCGCGATCGACCTGGAGAACCAACGACTGGCCTGGAAGCTTCCCTACGAGCTCGAGGGCGCCGCCGAGGCGTCGCCCGTGATCGAGGGGGACACCGTCCTCGTCGGCGACACGGAAGGGACGCTGGCCGCTCTCGATGCGGCGACCGGCGTCGAGCGCTGGAAGGCTTCCGCCGGGGGAGAGGTGCTGCGCCCCCCGGCCGCCGACGGCGATCACGTGGTCCTCTCCCTTCGCGAGGGAGAAGAGGTGCAGCCGACGGTCTCGGCCTTCGATCTCGGCGACGGCGAGCGCGTGTGGAGCGTGTCACCCTCGGTCGCCGCGGCGAACCCCTTCACGACGATCCCGTCGATCAGCGGCGGCCGCGTGTACCTGGGTTCCTTCGATCGCGTCGTCCGAGCGCTCTCACTCGAGGACGGCGGCGAGATGTGGACGAACGCGGGATCTTTCCGCTCGTATGCACCGATCACGGCGCCGGCCGTGATCGGCGACGAGCTGTACCTCGGCGACGACGCCGGTGGGCTGCACCGCTTCGCCGCGGCGACGGGAGAGATCGCGTGGAGTCACGCCCTGAACGCCGGAATCACCTTCGGAGCACCGGTCGTGGTCGGTTCGGTGGTCGTCGTCGGGCTCGATGACGGCCGACTGGCTGCGCTCGACCGCGATTCCGGTGACCTGGTATGGGAAGTGGACGCGGGGGAGGATCTCGGCCCGATCGCGGTGGGGCCCGAGCACCTCGTCGTCGCTCGCACGGGACCCGGTTCGGGGATCGTGGCCTTCGAGCACGACCCTGATGCGACCCTCATGACGATCGTCTCGCCCTCGAAGATCCGTGCCGGTTCGCTCGTGGGTCTGTGGGTCGCCGCGGCCGCGATCCTCGTCGTTCTGTTGCTCGTGCCGCTTCGGCTGGTTGCCGCGCGGGTACGACCGTCCGCCGTGCAGGCCGACGCTGCCGACGGGGTCGCGCCCGGAGAGGGGACCGACGACGTCGCGATCGAGCAGATCGACGACGACGCGCAGGGGCCGGAGGAGCACCGATGAGCTCGGGCAAGAAGAAGCGTCGCGATGACTTCCGGGCGCCGCAGCACGGGTCGAGCGATCGGAGCGATCCGGGACCAGCCGGCCGGACGCAACGTCCGGGTGGGTTCCTCGGTGGTCTGTTCGGTCGGGGCGTGGCGCCGAGTCAGTCGCCCTATCCGACGCTTCGCCAGTCGTTCGGCCGGGGGTTCCTAGCGGTCGGCTCGTCCCCGGTGCTGGTGGGAGTCGCGGTCGTCGCCCCGTTCCTCGCGTGGTCGGTGTTCCTCGTTCTGGGGATGGTCCCGTCGATCGGCAACATGGCGGGCTACCTCGCGCTGCCGTCGATCGGGGTGAGCACGGACATCGTGGCCGGGAACCTCGTGTTCGGTGCGCGCGGTGGCTCGCTCGCCGCTCCCGTATTGATCGCCCTGCGCGCCGTGATGACGGCGCTCCTCTCCGGCATGGTCGTCGAGCAGCTACGGTTCGGGAGGGTCAGCGGTCGAGGCCTGCGGGACGGCGTCCGTGCGATCCCCGTTTCCCTTGCGATCTCGATCCTCGCGTTCACCGCGACACTGCTGATCAACATCGTGGGGAGTTTCGGCCTGGGGATCGCGTTCTCGCTGCTGATGCTCGTGGCGTCCGTGTTCTTCCTCAGCTATGGCCCGGTGATCGCGGTGGTCCACCCCCGGGGGATCGGACCCGCGATCCGCCGGACGTTGCTCGCAGCGCGGGTTCCGGGCTCGCAGAACCTCCTGTTGGCGTTCGCCTACGCGCTGTTCGCGTTCGTCTCGCCGTTGCTCGTGCCTGGTCTCGGAAGGATCGATGCGAATCCTGGGATCTCCACGTGGATCGGTGTGCTCGCCGTCAACGTGATCCACCTGGGGTTCCTCGCCGTCTATTCCTACCGGTACCTCTACGCGGCGCCGGGCCTGCCCGAACCGAAGCCCCCACAGCAGCGCGCGCAGCGCCGATCCGCTTCCTGAACCGGCTTCCGTCGGCCCGGGGAGCAGCGTGAACCCGCTGCTAGACTCCCTCGCGGCGCTTCGGCGTACATCACAGGCTCGGGGACCGCCCCCGGGGTCCCGACGGCGACGCCGGGCCGGGACGGGACGAACCGAGCCGAGGGCTCCACCGAAAACCACAGAAGGAGGAAGCATGCCCGTCGTTACGCGGCGGGAGCTCCTCGAAGCAGGCGTGCACTTCGGGCATCAGACCAGGCGCTGGAATCCGAAGATGCAGCGGTTCCTGTACGGGGAACGCTCCGGCATCTACATCATCGACCTCGAGAAGAGCCTCGAGGGGCTCGAAGAGGCGCATACGTTCGTCCGCGACCTCGCCGCTCGCAACGGCGTCGTTCTGTTCGTCGGAACGAAGAAGCAGGCGCAGGAACCGATCCACGAGCACGCGGGCCGAGCCGGGATGCCGTTCGTCACGATGCGGTGGCTCGGCGGCATGCTCACGAACTTCCAGACGGTGTCCAAGCGGCTGATCAGGCTGCGCGAGCTCCGCGAGATGGAGCGCACCGGTGCGTTCGACGCGCTCCCGAAGAAGGAAGTGATCCGACTCCGTCACGAGATGGCCAAGCTCGAGCGCAACCTCGGTGGGATCCAGGATCTCGAACGGCTCCCGGACGCGGTGTTCATCATCGACACGAAGAAGGAGCAGATCGCCGTCACCGAGGCGCGCAAGCTCGGTCTGCCGGTGATCGCGATCGTCGACACGAACTGCGATCCAGACGAGGTGGACTATCCCGTCCCGGGCAACGACGACGCGATCCGTTCGGTGAACCTCGTGACCCGCGTGATCGCCGACGCGATCATCGAGGGTCGGCAGGAGGGTCGCGAGCGCGCGATCACGAAGGCGACCGGACCGGAGATCGAGCCCGAGCCCGAACCCGAACCCGCCAAGGCCGAACCCGCCAAGCCCGACGACACCGCACCGGCACCCGCCGCGTCGGCTCCCGATGGACCCGCCGCACCGGCACCCGCCGCTCCCGCCGCCGCGGGGGAGGAGACGTCCGCATGAGCGAGGTGACCGCTTCGGAGGTCAAGTCGCTCCGTGATTCGACGGGCGCCGGCATGATGGATGCGAAGCGGGCCCTCGTCGAGGTGGACGGCGACGTGGAGAAGGCGACGCAGCTGCTCCGGGAAAAGGGACTGGCCGGGGTCGCGAAGCGCGCCGGGCGTGCCGCCGAGCAGGGAATGATCGCGAACTACCAGCACTTCAACGGCTCCGTCGGTGTGCTCGTCGAAGTGAACTCCGAAACCGACTTCGTCGCGAACACCGAGGAGTTCCAGCAACTCGCCAAGGACATTGCCGTGCACATCGCCAGCATGGCGCCGCGCTGGCTCTCCCGCGACGACGTTCCGGGCGAGGTGCTGGAGAAGGAGCGGGAGATCTACACCGCGCAGGCCGCCGAGAGTGGCAAACCGGAGAACGTGATCCCCAAGATCGTCGAGGGCAAGCTCAACGCGTTCTACAAGGACTGGGTGCTCACTGATCAGTCCTTCGTGAAGGACGACAAGCTGTCGGTCCAGCAACTGGTCGACGAGACCGCCGCCAAGCTCGGAGAGAAAGTTGCCGTGCGACGGTTCGTCCGGTACAAGCTTGGCGAGGAAGTCGACTGAAGGGGCGGGCGAGATGAGCGAGGGGGCGCCGCAGATCGAGCCGACAGCGTCTCCGCGCGCTGAGCGGCCTATCTACCACCGGGTGCTGCTCAAGCTCTCCGGGGAGGCGTTCTCCCCCCCCGATGATGAGCACGGCATCTCCACCGAGGCGACCGCGCTGCTCGCGCGCCAGTTGGCTGAGGTGGTGGATCTCGGTGTTCAGACGGCCGTCGTCGTCGGCGGCGGCAACATCTTCCGCGGACGCGACGCCGCCGGGATGGACCGGGGACGCGCCGACTACATGGGGATGCTCGCCACCGTGATGAACGCCCTCGCCCTTCAGGACGCTCTCGAGAAGATCCACGTCACGACGCGTGTGCAGACCGCGATCCAGATGGCGCAGATCGCCGAGCCCTACGTTCCGCTCAGGGCGACGCGGCACCTTGAGAAGGGCAGGATCGTAATCTTCGCCGCCGGCCTGGGGGCGCCGTTCTTCTCGACCGACACCACGGCCGCCCAGCGCGCGCTCGAGATCAAGGCGCAGGCGATCCTGAAGGGAACGAAGGTGGACGGCGTCTACACCGCGGATCCCCACAAGGACGCCACTGCCCGCAAGTTCGAGACGATCGAGTACCTCGATGTGCTCCGCGAGGGCTACCAGGTCATGGACGCGACCGCGATCTCGCTGTGCATGGAGAACGATCTGCCGATCATCGTGTTCGACTTCCGCGAAGAGGGGAATATCCGACGTGCGCTGTCGGGCGAGCCGATCGGAACCCTCGTGCACGGGGCGCCGGCATCGTGACGATCCAGGGCGCGCTGGCCGAGGCGAAGGGCAAGATGGCGAAGGCGGTGACGCACCTGAAGGACGAGATGGGCGGCGTGCGAACGGGGCGCGCGAACGCGAGTCTGCTCAACCGCGTTACCATCGATTACTACGGAGCGCAGACGCCGCTTCAGCAACTCGCCGGGATCTCGGTTCAGGAGAGCCGTTCGTTGGTGATCCAACCGTTCGACCGCAACGCGATAGCGTCGATCGAGAAGGCGATCCAGGCCAGCGACCTGGGGATCACGCCGCAGAACGACGGCGTGGTGATCCGCCTCACGATCCCTCCACTCACCGAGGAGCGACGCGCTGAGCTCGTGAAGGTCGTGCACGGCCTCGCGGAAGACGGGAAGGTGGCCGTGCGCAACGTGCGCAGGCACGACAAGGAGAAGCTCGAAAAGCTTGAACGTGAGGGGACCATCTCGGAGGATGAGTTGAAGCGTGCCGAGAAGGAGCTCCAGAAGCTCACCGACCAGCATGTCGCCGAGATCGACGAAGTCCTCGCTCACAAGGAGCAGGAACTCAAGGAGATCGCGTGACGGATCGCGACCAGGACAAGGACGAGCTGTTCGAAGACCTGGACAAGTTCTTCGCACCGATCCAGGACGTTGAGTGGCCGGAGCACGACGACGCGGTTCCCGCGGCGGCTCCGCCGACCCAGACTCCCGCGTCCGCGGACGAACCCACGACCGACGACGAGGATCCCTTCGCCGCGCCGGATGAGCCCGTGGATCCGGCGGGCCGTCCCGAACGGCAGGTCGACATCTACGCGGAGGTCGAGGAGGGAGCGGACGCGCCCTTCTCCGAACGCGCCGCCGGGGATGAGCCCGCGGACGATGGATCGAGCGTCGTCGAAGGCATCCGGGTCCGGCCGATCGGCCAGCCGAGCGCCGAGCCCGATCCCGGCGTGTCGGTCGAGGGATCGACCGGCGACCTGTTCGAAGAGCCCACCGGCGAGCTGGGTGGTGCCTCAGATGCGGCCGGGTGGCCGTTCCCGGCCGAGGCCGAGGTCGAGGTGGTGGACGAAACCGACATCGTCGACGTCGTCGAGCCGGTCGATGCCGCCCCGGTCGAACCGGTAGCCGAAGGCCCCGACGTCGAGGCGGCCGCCGAGCACTTCGCGACGTCGGTGCGTGCGGAAACGGGAGAGGAACCGCCGGCCCCCGGACCCGGTGACGGGCTCGGCGATCTTCCGGCGACGGATGAGCCCGCACTCGAGCCCTACCTGACCGAGGAGATGCCCACCCAGCAGGGGACCGAGGCCGAGCAGGTCGAGGTCTACGAGACAGAGACCGTGGTGGGCGAGCCCTACGACACGGACCGGCCGTTCGCGGCCGAAACCGAGGTAGAGCGATCACTCCTCGCCGACCTCGACGAGGGCGAGGGGTCCGACCCGGTGGTCGTCGGCGGAGAGGGTCCCAGCTGGCAAGAGCCGACCTCCGTCGAGGTCGGCGGCGTCGAAGAGAGCGGACGCGGAGGGCGCGACATGCCGGCCGCGTTCCTCACGGGCGTGGTCCTGGTCGCCATCGCCCTGTTGAGCCTCGCGATCGGGCGCGGTGTCTTCGCGCTCGTCGCATCGGCTCTCGTGCTGCTCGCCCAGGGCGAGCTGTACGCGGTGATGCAGAAGCGCCACCTGCAGCCCGCCACGATCGTCGGGTTGGTCACCGGTGCGCTCGTCCTCGCCGCCGGCTATTTCCACGGCGAGCCGGCGATGCTCGCGATGCTCGCGCTCGGAACGATCGCCACCTTCCTGTGGTACATGACGATCCCGCCCGCGCACCGCAAGCACCTCGTGGTTGCGATCGGCTCGACGATGTTGCCGGTCGTCTACGTCTCCCTGCTTGCCGGCTACGCCCTGATCACGTTGTCGCTGGACGCGCTCGACGGGCGTGCTCTGATGATCTCGGTGATCGCGCTGACGTTCATCTACGACACGGCGGCGTTCGCCTTCGGTTCGGTGTGGGGAAGCCGCCCGCTCGCGCAATCGATCAGTCCGAAGAAGTCCTGGGAGGGCGCGATCGCGGCAACGCTCACCCTGATCGTGGCGGCCGGGATCCTCTCCTCACTCGTCGATCCGCTCGACACGATCCAGCGTTCGATCGGACTCGCGATCGTGGTCGCGATCTTCGCGCCTCTCGGCGATCTCGCGGAATCGCTGATGAAGCGAGACCTCGATGTGAAGGACATGGGAAGCATCCTCCCCGGACACGGTGGCGTGCTCGACCGGATCGACTCGCTGCTGTTCGTGGCACCAGCGGCGTTCCTGTACTTCCGGATCTTCCTCTGACCAGCGGGTTCCGGCTCATCCGGGCCTCTGCCCGAAACCTTCCGGGGCCGTGACCTGGGGATTCGCACGCGTACCCAACGCCGGGTATCGCTGTCACGTCCGGAGGCCCCGATACTGCGAACCAGGAGTGGGAACCCGGTGCGGGGCGGTCGGACCGTCCCGGCGGGTCGGGAACGCGGTGTCGTTTCCTCGACTTGTCACGGAGCCGGGGTACCCTAGGTGACGATGCGCTCGCTGATCATCCTCGGTTCCACCGGTTCCGTCGGAACCCAAGCGCTCGATGTCGTGCGTCGCAATCCGGATCGGTTCAAGGTCGTCGGGTTGTCGGCGGGAACCAACCACGAGCTGCTGATCGGACAGATCCGCGAGTTCCTGCCGCCCTTCATCGCGATCGCCGACGAGACGGCATCGGTCGACCTCAAGGAGAAGCTCGAAGGGATCAAGGGGGTCGAGCTCCTCGTCGGACCTGACGCCGCCGAGCGACTGGCGCGAGACACCGAAGCCGACATGGTGCTGAACGCGCTGGTCGGCTCCGCCGGACTCGGTCCCACGATGGCCTCGTTGCAGAGCGGCAAGACGCTCGCTCTCGCGAACAAGGAGAGCCTGGTCGTGGGTGGGGAGCTCGTGAAGGATCTGATCAAGGGCGAGCCGGAGCGTCTGATCCCCGTGGACTCCGAGCATGCCGCGCTCGCTCTGTGCCTTCGGGGTGAACGTCGCGAGGACCTCAAGCGGGTGATCCTCACGGGCTCAGGCGGTCCGTTCCGAGGGTGGACACGAAGCGAGCTGACGCGGGCCTCGGTCAAGGAGGCCCTGGCCCATCCGGTGTGGCAGATGGGTCCGAAGATCACGATCGACTCGGCGACCCTGATGAACAAGGGACTCGAGGTGATCGAGGCGCACTACCTGTTCGACCTGGAGTACTCCTCGATCCACGTGGTCGTGCACCCGGAAGGGCTCGTCCACGCGATGGCTGAGTTCCGAGACGGAGGGATGACCGCGCAGATCGCCTCGCCGGACATGCGCCTGCCGATCCAGCTCGCGCTCGGCTGGCCCGAGCGCCTGCCGACCGGTATCGACTCGGTTCCGATCGTTGACTCGAGCCTCACGTTCGAACCCGTCGACCGGGAGGCGTTCCCGGCGCTCGATCTTGCCTACCGGGTGGGGCAGCTCGGGCAGACGTTCCCTGCCGTAATGAATGCGGCCAACGAGGTCGCCGTCATGGCCTTCCTCGAGGGGAAGATCCCGCTCACGCGGATCGTCGAGGTCGTCCAGACCGTGGTGGACGAACACGAGGCGCCCTCGGTCGTGTCGATCGTCAACCTCGAGCGGGCCGACACGTGGGCGCGCAAACGTGCTTCCGAACTGCTCGAGGAGAACTAACCCATGAGCACGGCCGTGGGCGTCACCGCCTTCATCGTGATGCTGCTCCTCGTGATCCTGATTCACGAGGCTGCCCACTTCGGCTTCGCGAAGCTGTTCGGATTCAAGGTCGAGGAGTACTTCGTCGGCTTCGGCCCGAAGCTCTGGTCGACACGTCGCGGCGAGACCGAATACGGCATCAAGGCGATCCCCGCGGGCGGCTACGTGAAGATCGCCGGCATGGATCCCTTCCGGCCGGTCCCGACGACCGATCCCGACCATTCCCGCACCTACTACGAGAGGCCGATGTGGCAACGTGCCGTCGTGATCGCGGCCGGACCGTTCACCCACTTCGTGATCGCCTTCATCTTCTTCGCGATCGCGCTGACGTTCGCCGGCGGGTTGTTGCCGACCGAGTCAGTAACGTTCAGTCGGGTCGAGCCGACGCTTGACGGCGTGTCGTCGCCTGCGACCGACGCAGGGATCGAGGTCGGCGATCGGGTGGTGCGAGTACAGGCCGGCGACAACCCCGTGCTCATCGATCCGTCACCGGATGCGTTCACCGACTATGTCCGGTCGAATCAGGGGGAAACCCTTCACCTCGAGCTGGAGCGCAACGGTCGCTCGCTCAGTGTCACAGCCGATCCGGTCCTTGCGGAGGTGGAGGGGGAGTCCGTTCCGAGGATCGGCGTTGTGCTCAGCGGCACCGATCCCGAACCGATCGGTTTCCCGGGCTCCATCGTCGAGGGCGGCCGCATGGTGTGGACGAGCATCTCCGCCTCGGTCGGGGAGGCGGGACGGATCTTCGGACCCCAAGGGATCGGCCGGATGTACGAGCTCGTCTTCACGGATGCCGAGCGTGAGATCACAGATCCCGCAAGTGCGGTCGGTCTCGCGGGTGCCGCAGGAGAGCTTTCGCAGGGAGGACGGTTCTTCCAGCTGCTGTTCCTCTTCGGGGGGATCAACATCTTCGTGGGTCTGCTGAACCTCCTGCCGCTGCCGCCGTTCGACGGAGGGCACCTCGCCGTGCTCGTGATCGAGAAGATCCGGGGCAAGCGGGTGGACGTCCGGCGCCTCGTGCCGATCGCCGCGGTCGTGCTGACCTTCTTCGTTCTGTTCACTTCCGCGGCGGTGCTCGTCGACATCACCAAGCCGTTGCAGCTCGGTCCCTGACGCACCGACGGCGCTGCTCAGAGCACCCGAACCACGATTTCTCCACACCGCCGTCGGCGCTCCGCTACGCCGTCCCCGCTACGATGGGGCGTATGAGCGAACAACGATCCGTGCTGGTGGTCGACGACGAGGAGGCGATCGCCGAGGCGGTTCGTCTGCGGCTCGAGTCCGAGGGCTACAGCGTCCAGGTTGCCTTCGACGGACCCGAGGCGATCCGCCTCCACGGCGAACACCACCCGGATCTCGTGGTGCTCGACCTGATGCTCCCGGGGATGGACGGACTCGAGGTGTGCCGCGAGATCCAGCGTGACGGCTGGACGCCCGTGCTGATGCTGACGGCGCGGACCGACGAGACCGACAAGGTGGCGGGCTTCGCGGCCGGCGCCGACGACTACCTCACCAAGCCGTTCAGTCTGCGTGAACTCGCCGTTCGGGTGAAGGCGATCCTCCGGCGGATGGACAACATCCGCACGGCGAAGACCTCGGGCCCGGTCGAGCACGATGGGCTCGTGATCGACCCGCAGCGCCGCCGCACCTTGCTGGACGGCGAGGAGGTCGGCCTCACCCCTCTGGAGTTCGAGATCCTGGCGACCCTGGCGACCGAGCCCGGCGTCGTGTTCAGCCGTGAGGACCTGATGGACAAGGTCTGGGGGTACCGCGACTACGCGGGTGGGAGGGTCGTCGACTCACACGTCGCCCGGATCCGGCGCAAGCTCGACGAGGACGGCAACGAACCCAGGTTCATCCGCACGGTCCACGGCGTGGGCTACGCGTTCCAGGACGGGAGCTAGCGCGTGCGGTTCCTCCAGCGGCTCGGGTCGATCCGCGCCAAGCTGGGCTCGACGATCGTGTTCGCGGTGGTCGTCACGCTCGCGGTGATCTACGTGCTCTTCGCGTGGGCTTTGCGGAACTCCCAGACCGAGGCCGACTACCTGAAGTTGATGGCGACCGCGAACCGAGCCGCCTCCGCGCAGCTGCGCAACCCGCCGTCAGGTGTGACCACCCTGTACCTCAACGCCGACGGCTACTTCGAAGGAACGGCTCCCACCGAGCTCCCTCCCGAGTTCTTCGACGGGCGCAGCCATTGGGGTGTGAACGACACGATCGTCTACGCCGCGGTACCCAAGGTCATCGAGGGGAAGCAGATCGCGACGATCTACGCGTACCGTGACGCACCGCCTCGCGGATGGGTCGGCGGGTTCGCGAAGACGGCTCGGTTCCTCCGCGACTATCGGTGGCAGTTGCTCGCCGCGGGAGCGATCGCAGCCGGTATCGCGCTCGTCTTCTCTCGCTGGCTCGCACGCGGGATGACGCAGCCGCTCCGCGACATGGCGGCGGCCGCGAGCCTGATGGCGAAGGGAGAGTACGGCCAGCGTGTGACGACGACGTCGCGGGATGAGGTCGGACGGCTGGCCCAGGCCTTCAACCTCATGGCGGCCGATCTCGAGAGCGTCGAACTTCAGCGCCGTGATCTCGTCGCGAACGCCGCGCACGAATTGAAGACGCCGATCGCCGCGATGCGCGCGCACCTGGAGAACCTGCTCGACGGCGTCGAACAACCCGATCCGAAGACCCTCCAGGTGATGCTCGGTCAAGCCGAGCGGCTCGGTCGGCTCGTCGAGCAGCTCTTGGACCTCTCACGGCTCGAGTCGGGAGATGTGCCCCTGCGCCGTGGTCGCCTGCCGCTGCCGCCCCTCGTCGACCAGGTCATCTCCGAGATTGACGTCGCGCGTGGAGATCGGAACGTTAACGTCACGAACGGGATCGGGGACGACCTGCCGCCGCTGATCGCGGATCGGGAGCGGGTCGCCCAGGTGGTGTTCAACCTGCTCGACAACGCCGTCCGATTCACCGCACCGGGAGGCAGCGTGACGGTGACCGCCGAGGGCCATGGCGGTGTGGTGCAGGTGCGCGTGGCCGATACCGGCGTGGGGATCCCGGCCGAGCACCTCCCTCGCGTGTTCGAGCGCTTCTACCGCGTAGACTCGGCCCGTTCTCGGGACGAGGGAGGCACGGGGATCGGGCTCGCGATCGCACGGTCGGTTGTGGAGGCGCACGGAGGGCGGATCTGGGCAGAGAGTCGCCCCGGCCGGGGCAGCGACTTCGTGTTCGAGCTTCCCGCCGCCGCTCCCCGCGCGGAGTCCGATCGGTCCGGAACCCCGGATGTGACGAACGGCAGGACGAACGACGCCGACGGCAGGGTCGGCCCCCAGGTGAAGCCACGAGCAAGGAGGGATGCGTGACCGCCCGCACGATCACGATGGAGGTAACGCCACCGGAACGGTACGCGTTCCTGGACCTGACCGAGGACCTGGAGCGAGCGATCAAGGATTCCGGGGTGACCGACGGCGCCGCGATAGCGTTCTGTGCGCACACCACCTGCGCCCTGCTGATCAACGAGTGGGAGGACGGCGCGATGCAGGACTTCCGCGCCCGGATGCGCGATCTTGTTCCCGACGAAGATCACTACTACGCACACGATGATCTCGAGCGCCGCACGCAGAACCTGCAGGAATCCCACGAGCGCGCGAACGGTCATTCCCACGTGAAGTCGATGCTGCTGTCGGCGACCTCCCACGCGATCCCGGTCGTGTCGGGGGAGCCGGGGTTGGGACGGTGGCAGCGTCTGATCTTGTTCGAGATGGACGATCCGAAGGATCGCCAGATCATGTTCCACGTGTTCGGCGAGTGATCGCGACCCCGCCCCGGGTCCAGAAGGCGAGAGCACGCCCGCACGTAGACTGGACGGAGACCGATGCTGGCCCCACGCCGGACGACCCGGACGATACGGATCGGCGATGTCGAGATCGGCGGCGACGCGCCTGTGCGCGTGCAGTCGATGACGACGACGAAGACAGCCGACATCAACGCGACCCTGCAGCAGATCGCCGCGCTGGTGGCGACCGGGTGCGAGATCGTGCGCGTCGCCGTTCCCCACTGGGAGGACGCCGAGGCGCTGACCGCGATCGCGGCGAAGTCCACGATCCCGGTAGTGGCCGATATCCACTTCCAGTGGAAGTACGCGATGGCTGCCCTCGAAGCCGGGATCCAGGGACTGCGGATCAACCCCGGGAACATCAAGTACCAGGACAAGGTGCGCCTGATCGCGCGTGAGGCCAAGCAGCGCGGGGTGCCGATCCGGATCGGCGTGAACGCGGGATCACTCGAATCCGATCTGCTCACCAAGTACGGTGCCCCCACCCCCGAGGCCCTGACAGAGTCGGCGCTGAACGAGGCTCGGGTCCTCGAGGACGAGGACTTCTTCGACATCAAGATCTCCGTGAAGCACTCGAACCCCCTCGTGATGATCGAGGCCTACCGCATGCTCGCGGAGAAGTGCGACTACCCGCTGCACCTCGGCGTCACCGAAGCGGGACCGATGCCAACCGGCGGCGTGAAGTCGGCTGTGGGGATCGGCACCCTGTTGGCCGAGGGGATCGGCGACACGATCCGTGTCTCGCTCACCGACGACCCGGTCGAGGAGGTCAAGGTCGGCATGACGATCCTCCAGTCGCTCGGACTCCGCAAGCGCGGACTCGACCTCGTCGCGTGCCCAAGCTGCGGTCGAGCCGAGGTCGACGTGCTCGGGTTGACGAAGCAGGTGAACGAGGCCCTCGAGCGCGAGGGCCTCAAGGTCCCGATCCGCGTCGCGGTGATGGGGTGTGTCGTGAACGGTCCCGGTGAGGCCCGTGAGGCCGATCTCGGTATCGCCGCCGGCAAGGGGCAGGGGTTCCTGATCGTCGGCGGCGAGGTCAAGGACAAGATCCCCGAGACGGAGTTCGTTCCGCGCTTGATCGCCGAGGCCAAGCGGATCGCCGCGGAACGTGAGGGCGCCGGCGAAGAGCAGTGATCCCGGAGGGTCTCTAGACCTGGCGCCCCGTCTCGGCCAACAGTCTCGTCTGGGCGTCTGCGTCGTCGGGAACCGGAACGGCGGCGACGAACGCCCCGCCGTCGCGCCACGCCTTGATCTGCGGCATCAGACGCTCGGTCACGAATGCCACGAGCTCGGGCGGGAGCGTCTCGTCCGCGCCGATGCCACGTGCCAGGTCCCAGGCATGGATCGTGTGGTCTGCCGTCATCTCGAACGCGTACTGCTCGGCGGGAGTCTCGCCCCCGGACAGGTGCACGGGCCGGGTCATCGCGCCGCTCGCGGAGAACTGCGTCTGAGCGGCGGCGACGGCCTGGTCCCATGCGGCGACCGGATCCTCACCGAGTACATCCCCGTCGTAGGCATCACCCACCTCCGCGACGGTGCGGCCGACCAAGAGGGGAACGACCCAGCGATCCTCGGCGGTGACGTGGTTCACGAGGTCGCGGACGTTCCATTCCGTGCAGGGCGTGGGCGCGCCCCATTGGTCGTCGCGGATCGTGTGCACGAGCGCTCCGAAGTGATCGCTCGCGCGGCGGTACAGGTCGGGAATATCGGCCATGTCGGAACCCCCTGATGGTGATCGTTCGCTGCCGGGAGTCCCAGCATCGCCCGGCGAGCCGCGCACGTGCAAGCCGGCGTCGTCAACGGGTCAGGCGCAGGAAGTTCTCAACGATCGTCGGGCCGTCGGGCGTCAGGATACTCTCGGGGTGGAACTGGACCCCGAACCGTGGCAGCTCTCGGTGCTGGGTCGCCATCACGAGGCCGTCATCGGTCCACGCGGTGAGCTCCAGCTCGTCGGGCAGCTCGTCCCGCAGGACCACGAGGGAGTGATAGCGGGCCGCCTCGAACGGGCTCGGTACCCCGGCCAGGATCCCGGCGCCCTCATGGAAGACCTTCGACGCCTTCCCGTGCACGGGCGCCGCGCGATCGACCCTCCCACCGGTCGCGATCCCCAACGCCTGGTGGCCGAGGCATACCCCGAGCACGGGGGTCTCTGCGGGCAGGATCGCGAGGAGATCGGTCATGCAGCCCGCGGCCTCGGGGCGACCGGGACCGGGGGAGAGCACGACGGCATCCGGGCGGCGAGCGACGAGGGCCTCGGCCGGCTCCGCGTCGCTGCGGACGACTTCGGTCGCCTCGCCGATCTTCTCGATCAGCTGGACGAGGTTGTAGACGAACGAGTCGTAGTGATCGACGACGAGGATCATCGGCTGGCTCCCGTGGGTTCGGTGGTGCCGGTTCGTCCCGCGACGGCGGGCATCAGCCCCGCGGCTTTGGCCTTGGTTTCCCGCAGTTCGGCCTCCGGGTCGGAGTCGGCGACCACACCGCAGCCACTCTGTACCGTCGCGATCCCGTCCGCGATCACGGCGGTACGGATCGTGATGCAGAAGTCGAGGTCCCCGGCGAACGTCAGGTATCCGACCGCACCTGCATAGGGACCCCGTGCTGTCGGCTCCGCGTCGGCGATCAGCTCCATCGCTCGTCGCTTCGGTGCGCCCGTCACCGTTCCCGCCGGAAAAGTGACGGCGAGCGCGTCCAGCGGGTGGAACCCTTCGGCGAGGTCACCCTCGACCGTGCTGACGATGTGCATCACCCGCGAGAAGCGTTCGACGACCATCAGCTCGGTGGGTTCCACCGTTCCGGGCGCGCACACGCGACCGATGTCGTTCCGAGCGAGGTCGACGAGCATCGCGTGCTCGGCGCGTTCCTTCGGATCGGCGAGCAGGCGATCGGCGAGCGCGCGATCCTCGTCCTCGTTCGCGCCCCGCGCGTACGTGCCGGCGATCGGGCGGCTCGTCACGCGCCTGCCCTCCACGCGAACGAGCGGCTCGGGGGAGGACCCCGCCAGCTCGATGCCCGGCTGGCGCACGAAGAACATGTACGGGGAGGGGTTGCTGACGCGCAGGCGACGATAGATGGGGAATCCCCCGTCCGGCGCGGCGAACGCGACACGGCGCGAGGGAACGCCCTGAAAGATGTCGCCGGCGAGGATGTGCTCCTTGAAGTCGGCGACGATGTCGCGGAACCGCTGGTCGGTCATGTTCGGGTCGCCGGCGGATGCGTCCGCGGCCGCCCCGTCGCCGATCGGTTCGGGCGCAGGAGGGCGTGCCTCCACGACCTTCCGGGCGAGATCGCCCAAGGCCTCGAGCGCCCCGTCGTAGCCGCCGCTCGGCACGTGCGCCACGAGCAGCAGCCGCTGCCTCCAATGATCGAACACCACTGCACGGTCGATCACCTGCAGCGTGATCGGAGCCGCGACGAGTTGCTCGCCGGACGTGCCTGTGGGGAACGGATGTCCGTCGAGCAGGAACGCGGCCTCGTACGAGAGCACGCCCATCAGCCCCCCGGTCAGGGCCGGGAGGTCGGGGATCCGCGGACCGCGGAGCTGTTCCGCTACCGATCGCAACGCCGCGCGCGGATCGGTTCCCGGGGCGGGAGGTTGGAGGCGGAGCTCGCGAACGCGGTCTTCGACCCGAACACCGTCGGCGTCGGCGACGATCAGCGCTGCAGGCTCCCCGGCGACGAACGAGAACCGCCCCCAGCGCTCGGAGCGCTCGACGCTCTCCAGCAGGATGCCCGGACCGTCGGCCGCCAGCGCCTCGAACAACCCGACGGGGGTGGACACGTCGGCGAGCAGCTCGGTCCACACCGGGACGAGCGGCCACTCGGCGGCGAGGGCGTCGAACTCGCTTCGGTCTGGTCGGATCTGCAGCTGCTGGTCCACCGGTCGATCCTCCTCGGATACGTCAGGTGCTCGGAAATGCAAGAGCCCCGGGCTCGTCGCCCGGGGCCGTCGCGTCGTCGCTGGTGGAGCGGGGGATCAGGCGCGCGTCGGAACCGGGCTCGTGGAGCCCCGACGCCAGACCCAGCTCTCCGTGCGGACGATCATCGTGCCTGCATCGTGCCAGGTAGGCCCCATCGGCGTCAATCATCCCCAGATGACCGATAGACGCCTCAGGCACGGATTGGCAGTCTTGGCCGGTCCCGCCGAGCTACCCGTGGCCCGGCGCCGCAACGGAAGGAACCTCAGATGCCCGCACAGCCCCCCAGCGCTGTTCGCCGTGCAGTGGGCAACGCGACCGCTGCCGCGCTGGTTGTAGCGGGAGCAATGCTCGCCTCGCCTGCGGCAGCCGTCGATCAGGGAACCGTGGAGGGCCAGCCCCGCAAGGTCGTTCCCGGTACAGGTTCGCTGCCCTCGAACGTCCTCGTTGAGGACGAAGTGATCGTGCGGTGGGCAGAGGGCGTTCGCGGCCGAGACCTTGACGGGCTTCACCGCTCGACGGGCGTGGTGGTCGATGATCGTCTTCCCAACCTCGAGATGGACGTCCTGAAGGTCCGGTCCGGGGTCTCGGTCGATGCGGTCATCCGCAGCTACGAGCGCGATCCGCGGGTGAAATTCGCCGAGCAGGGTCTTCGGCGCTACCCGCAGATCGTTCCGAACGACACGGACTTCGGCGACCTTTGGGGTCTGCGCAACACGGGGCAGACGGTCGGCGGGATCGCCGGAACGAACGGCGCCGACGTCGATGCGACGACGGCCTGGGACACATCGCTGGGTGGATCAAGCATCGCGAACGGCGTGATCGTCGCGGTCCTCGACACGGGAACGCGGCTCGCACACGAGGACCTGGCGGACAAGCTGTGGGCGAACCCCGACGAAGTGGTCGACGGCCTCGACAACGACGGGAACGGTTACGTCGACGACATCCACGGCGTGAATCTGACGACGGGGGGAAGCCCGAACCAGGTCAACGGGCAGTGCGACCAGAACGGCTGTCCCGCGCACGGGACGCACGTCGCAGGAACGATCGGCGCGGAATTCGACAACGGTCTGGGTGTCGCGGGAGCCTGTCCCAACTGCCGGATCATGTCGCTGCGTTCGAACCTGTCGACAGGTGAGATCGTCGAGGGCTTCAGCTACGCCCTGGAGGAGGGCGCCACGATCGTGAACGGGAGTTTCGGCGGCCCGGTGTGGTCGAAGGCCGAGCGGGCCGCGATCATGCAGGCTGCCAACCAAGGCGTACTGTTCGCGTTCGCCGCCGGCAACGATGCGCTCGACAACGACATGAATTCGCAGAGTACTTCGACGGGCGGGATCTCTCCCTCGTACCCGGCGAGCTACAACGTGCCGGGGATCATCGCCGTGGCGTCCAGCGACAATCGCGACCGCTACTCGACGTTCTCGAACTGGGGAAGGACCTCGGTCGACATCGCCGCCCCGGGGACGAACGTCTACAGCACGATGAGTGTTGCGAACAACGCGTACGGGTTCCTCAGCGGGACCTCGATGGCCACCCCGCACATCGCCGGGATCGCCGGGCTCGTTCGAGCGCACCGCCCCTCCCTCTCGCCCCTTCAGACCGTCAACGCACTCATGCGCGGTGTCGACCAACCGAGCTCCCTCCAGCTCCAGACGGACGCCGGGGCGGTCGGGGGTGACCTCACGGCAAGCCAGGGACGGAGCGACGCGAACTCCGCCCTGACGGCGACGACGGAGAACGCGACCCCCGACAGCGACGGCTTCCCGACGGAAGCGAACGGGATCACGAAGTCGAAGAACGGAAGCTTGGCCTGGCCCGCCGACGTCAATGACTTCTTCAAGAAGCGGCTGCGGAAGGGAGCTACCTACGAGGCGAGACTGGCTGTCCCCCCCGGCAAGGACTTCGATCTGGTCGTCTGGACCAAGGCCGTGAAGGACACGTGGCAGTTCACGATGGGCTGCTACACGGGGGGAGCCTGTCCGCAGTTCCGTGGTGGGTCCTTCAAGGGCAATGGGAAGGACGAGACGGTCCGATTCAAAGCCAAGTACGCGGGCGTGCACTACTTCCATGCGACGTCGTACTTCAGCAACGGCAACTACACGATGAAGGTCGTGAAGGTCTGATCCCCGCGGCAGCGCTGCGGTAGGGTCGATGGCGCTCAGGTTCGAGCTCCCCTTGATCGCCGTTCCAGAAGGGTTGACGCTATCCGCCTGCTTCGTTCCGTCCTTGCCTCTTCACTCGCCACCTGTCTCCTGTGGACGGCCGGGGTGGCCTCCGCTGGAGTCTCGGGCTCGCCCGGATCGTTGATCGAGGCCAAACTCGCGCCCCGGCTCGAGGCGACGCTCGACTCGACCGACCCGTCGATCCAGCGCGTGCCGGTCTCTGAGGGGGGTTTCCTCGGTGTTGACGACCGTCTCGAAGCCACACCCGCATGGAGCACCGGGGCACTGGGGCAGAGTTGGTTCGTGTCGGCGGTCAACGCCCACATCGGCGTGTTCCCCGCGGGCGGGGGCGCTGTTCGGCCCGGATGGCCGGTCCGGCTCCGGGTCTTCGAGGGCGCCCTCCCCGCAGGTGCGGTGGAGTCGTCACCGCGCGTCGTCTACGACGCCTACGCTGATCGGTTCGTGCTCGCGTTCGTCGGGCAGGACAAGGCGTCGAAGCCGACCCGGTCGTGGATCGTCCTTGCCACGGTTCGGGACGCCGATGCCGACGATCCGGATGCATGGTGCGTTCGGCGCGTCGCCGGCGATCAAACGAAGAACGACGGCGAGCAGCGGCCCGCCGCACCCGCGCTCGGGTTCACCGGCGACCGGGTCACGGTCGCGACCGACCAGCGCGGCATGAAGGGAACGAAGTTCCACTACGCGCAGGTCCTCTCGTTCGCGAAGGGCCAGCTCTACGGGTCGTGCGGCAAGCTCGCCCCGAAGGTGTTCGCCAACGAGAAGACCCGCGACCCGAACCGCGAGCGCGGCGTGGGGCTGCAACCGGTGCAGACGGTCGGAGGAACCTCGCCGAACGTGCAGTACCTCGTCTCGTTCCAGGGAACCGCTCGGGGCGATCGGCTCGTCCTGTGGCGGATCCGCAAGACGGCTGGGGGCTACAAGCTCGCCCGTGTCTCCCGCAAGGTGCCGTCGGCATCGGTCGCGCCGTACGGGACGCAGCGCGATGGCGGGATCGGCGATCCCGACACGTTCTGGGATACCGGCGACCTGCGGCTCGGTCCCTCCTGGTTCGACGTCGACACGAACCGCATCAGCACCGCACACGCGGTCGCGCGCGCCGCCGGGGACGCCTCGTACGTGGAGTCGGCGATCCGCTGGTACCAGCTGCGGCCCGAGCCGGACCTCACCTCGTCGGCGGTGTCGGGTCAAGGCTCCCTGTTCGTCGAGGACAGGGATCTCGCGTGGCCCGCCGTCGCGACGACGGCTTCGGGAACGATCGTCATCACCCACAGCCGTGCCGGCGTGCTCGGAGGCGGGCAGTTCCTGTCCGCGTACGCGACCGACGTCGTCGGCGGCGTGGTGGACGGGACCACGCTGCTTCGGGCGGGGGAGGCCCGGTACCAGGCGGGGCAGGGCCCGGATCCGTGGGGCGGATCGAACGCGGCGAACCGCGACCCATCGGCCCCATCGAGGGTCGCGGTCGCCAACCAGTTCGCGATCTCCGACGGCGGTGGCGCCACGGCGCTGTGGCACCAGTGGCTCGACGTGCTCGATCCCGCCTGATCTGCTCCGCTCCCTCGCACCCGCGCGGAACTCCTCGCCCGACGACGGTATCCTTCGAGGATGCGTCTGTCCCAACTCTTCTCCCGCACGCTCCGCGAGGCGCCAGCCGACGCGGACGCTCCCTCGCACCGACTGCTGCTGCGGGCGGGGATGATCCGTCAGCTCATGGCCGGCGTGTATTCGTTCCTCCCCCTCGGACTCCGAACCTTGCAGAGGGTCGAACACATCGTCCGCGAGGAGATGGACGCCGCGGGTGCGCAACAGGTGCGGCTCCCGGCGATCGTTCCCAGCGAGCCCTGGAAGGTCACCGGCCGGTGGGACGCCTACGTCGAGGAGGACCTGCTGTTCACCCTGCACGATCGCCAGGATCGTGAGCTCGCGCTCGGGCCCACCCACGAGGAGATCATCACGCCACTGGTCGCCAGCGAGGTCGAGAGTTACCGGGATCTGCCAGTGAACGCGTACCAGATCCAATGGAAGTACCGGGACGAGGCCCGTCCACGGTCGGGCCTGCTGCGCGGGCGCGAGTTCCTGATGAAGGATGCCTACTCGTTCGACCGCGACGTCGACGGGCTGCGCGAGAGCTACCGGAAGATGGTCGATGCCTACAGAGCGATCCTCACCCGCTGCGGCCTGGACTTCGCACAGGTGGAGGCCGACCCCGGGTTGATCGGCGGGGACGTGAACCACGAGTTCATGGCGCCCGCCGATGTCGGCGAAGACCTGTTCGTCCGTTGCGAGCGCGGGGACTACGCGGCGAATGTCGAAGCGGCGGTCGCCGCCACTCCCGACGAGGCGACCGGCGCCCCCGCAGAGCGGCAGGACGTTCCCACGCCCGGCGCGTCGACGATCGAGGCGGTCGCGACGCTCCTCGAGGTCGCGCCAGGTGAGACCTTGAAGTCGATGGCCTACGTGGTGGACGGCGCGCCGATCCTGGTCCTGGTTCCCGGGGACCGGGATGTGAACGAGGGCAAGCTTCGACGTCTGTTTTCGGGGTCGGAGCTGCGGATGTTCGATACGGCCGACTTCGGCCGTTACGGGATGGTCGTGGGATTCACGGGACCCCAGGATCACGACGGGGTCACGATCGTCGCCGACAACCGGGTCCGGACCCGCTCGGACTGGATCACAGGCGCCAACCGTGCCGATGCGCATACGAAGGGGATCGCCCCCGGCCGCGACTTCACGATCGATCGCCTCGAGGACATCGCGACCGTGACCGACGGCGACGTGTGCCCCCGATGCGGCGGCGGTCTGACGATCGGACGGTCGGTCGAGGTGGGACACACCTTCCAGCTGGGAACGCGGTACTCCGAGCCCCTGAAGTCGACGTTCGTCGACGACGACGGGATCGAGCGCCCGCTGGTGATGGGGTGCTACGGCATGGGGATCTCGCGCGTGATCGGCGCGGTCGTCGAGCAGCACAACGACGACGACGGCATCGTCTGGCCGAAGGCGCTGGCACCGTTCCAGGTCGTGATCGTGATGGCGAACCGCGACCACGCGGAGGTCGTCGCTCGCGCCGAGAGCCTCTACCGGGTGCTCACCGAACGTGGGCTCGATACCGCGCTCGACGATCGCGACGCTTCGGCGGGCGTCAAGTTCACCGATGCCGACCTGATCGGGTACCCGGTCCAGGTCGTCGTCGGCAAGCGGGGGATCGACGGCGGCACGGTCGACGTGAAGGTCCGCGCGTCCGGAGAGCGTTCCCAGGCGCCGGTCGACAACGCGGTCGAGGCGATCGTTCAGGCTCTTCACGCCGCCCCGTAGTTCCTTTCGCCGGGTCGTCCGGGTTCGAGCAGCGGGGACCGGAGACGCGTCGTGCCTGCTGAACGGGCATTAGAAGACCCTCCGCTATACTCGCGAAGGACCAGGCACTCGTGCGTTACCGAAGTGGGCTCGCGGCCCACTTTCTGTTTCTGGGAGCCGGTGCCGGCCAGGGTCGAGGGAGGGCCCGTAAGGAGGAGATGGACCTGGAAGCGGTGCTGACCCCGGTGCTCGAGAACGAAGGGCTCGAGCTGGTCGAGGTGAAGATGGCCCGGGAGGGCGGCGGACGCGTGCTTCGCGTCACGATCGACCACGCCGAGCAGCCGCTCGACCTCGGCACGATCGCGGCTGTTTCCGACAAGATCTCGCGGCGATTGGACCTCGAGGGGTTCGATCCGGGACCGGGTTCCTACCGGCTCGAAGTGTCCTCGCCGGGGATCGAGCGCTCGCTGATCCGGCCGGAGCATTTCCGGCGGCGTGTCGGTGATCTGGTGAAGGTGAAGACGACGGAGCCGGTGGACGGCTCCAGAACGCATTCGGGCGCGCTCGTCTCGGCCGACGCGGAGGCCATCGTGGTGGCCGCCGACGGCGGAGAGGTTCGCGTCAGGTACGACGACATCGCGTCGGCCCGCACGGTGTTCGACTGGGCGGCCGAGCAGAAGAGGAGCACCCGATGAACGCAGAGATGATCGCTGCGCTCCGCGAGCTGGAGCGTGAGAAGGGCATCGCGTTCGAGACGATCCTCGCGGGACTCGAGGAGGCGATGGCCTCCGCCTACAAGACTTGGTACAAGCAGGAGCATCCGGAGATCGATGAGGAGACCCTCGGTGTCCGTGCGTCGATCGACCCCGAAACCGGCGACCTGCGCATCTGGCTCCAGGAGCTCGAGGAGATCTACCCGGACGAGTCCGAGGCCGTCGTCGAGGTAGCGGCGGAGGCGCCGCCGTCCGGCGATGCCGACACGGCAGTCGCAACGGACGGAGCACCGGAGGCGCAATCCTTCGAGCCCACCGAACCAGCGGAGCCCGTGGAGCCCGAGATCCGCATCGTCTCCGAACAGGAGGTCGAGGTCACCGACGAGTTCAAGGGGCGGATCGGGGCGCAGACGGCCAAGCAGGTGATCTTCCAGAAGCTCCGCGACGCCGAACGGGAGATGACCTACGAAGAGTTCGCCGGACGCGAGGGCGATGTCGTGACCGGGATCGTTCAGCAGTCCGAGCGTCGATACACGCTCCTCGACCTGGGAAAGGTCGAGGCGCTGCTGCCGCAGGGTGAGCAGGTTCCGTCCGAGCCGTACCGCAACGGCGAACGCCTCAAGGCCTACATCACGGAGGTCCGCAAGGGGACGAAGGGCCCGCAGATCGTCGTGTCACGCTCGCACCCCGGGTTGTTGAAGTCGCTGTTCGCGATGGAGGTCCCCGAGATCGACGAGGGCATCGTCGAGATCAAGAACGTGGCGCGCGAGCCGGGCCACCGCTCGAAGATCGCCGTCGCGTCGAACGAGCCTGCCGTGGACCCGGTCGGAGCGTGTGTCGGACCGAAGGGCTCGCGCGTTCGCATGGTCGTGAACGAGCTGCGGGGCGAGAAGATCGACGTGGTCCCCTGGAGCCCGAACCCGGCGGAGTTCGTGGCGAACGCCCTCCAACCCGCGAAGGTGAACCGGGTAGAGACCGACGACTCCACGCAGAACGCTCTCGTGATCGTTCCCGACTATCAACTCTCGCTCGCGATCGGCAAGGAGGGCCAGAACGCGCGGCTCGCCGCGCGGCTGACCGGCTGGCGTATCGACATCAAGTCCGAGAGCCAGCAGCAGGAAGAGGCCCGTGGTCCCGCCCCGGCGCCTCCCGCCCCCGCGGAGCCGGAACCCGCACCCGCACCCCAGCCCGAGTCTGCGCCCGCCGAGGCCGCGGCCGAGGTGCCCGAGCCCGAGCCCGAGTCGGGGACGGACGTGGCACCGACGCCCGTGGCCGAACCGGCGCCGTCGGAGCAGAACGAGGAGGCTCCCGCGGGGAGCTGACGTGGAACGACGTCGGCCGGCACCGGAGCGGACCTGCGTCGGCTGCCGGCAGCGGGCCACCAAGGGTGACCTGCTGCGAGTGGTGAAGGCGCCGGACGGTACCCTGAGGGTGGACCCGGCGGGTTCGGCCCCCGGTCGGGGCGCCTACCTGCATCGGGATCCCGACTGCGTCGCGATCGCGATCGACCGTGGAGGGCTTACCCGGGCCCTGCGGACGGGCGCGTGTGCCGAGGCAGCAGCCAGGCTACGAGCCGAGATCGACGAAGTTGTGGGGGACTCTTGAGGGTTCACGAACTGGCCAAGGAACTGGACATCAGCAGCAAGCAGCTGCTGACGTCGCTCGAGGAGATGGGGTTGGGCGGCGGAACCGCCAGCTCCAGCGTGCCCGACGAGGCCGTCCCGCGCCTGCGTGCGTCCGGCGGCAAAGCCGTGAAGGGTCGCAAGCCCAAGGATGTCCTCGAGGCTCCCACGCCGAAGAAGCGGTCCCCCGCGGCGAAGAAGGCGGCGGCGAAGAAGGCGGCGGCGAAGAAGGCCGTCGAGCCCCCGGCCGGTGCCGATGCCCCCGCCCCGGAGCCCGCGGCCGTGAAGGCCGCCACGAAGACGGCCGCCAAGAAGACGGCCGCCAAGAAGACGGCCGCCACGAAGACGGCGTCCAAGACGACCATACCCGTCGCAGCGAAGACGACGGAAGCACCGTCCGAGGCTGATGCTCCCGCCCCTGCCGCAGCCGCGGAGACCGTACCGACCCCCGCCGCAGCCGCGGTCGCCGAGCCGGCGGCGGCCGAGCCGGGCGCGGACTCAGCCGCCCCGGTTCTCCCGGTCCTGAAGGTCGGTCACGGCGCCACGGCGCAGGAACTCGCCGACAAGATGTCGAAGACGGTCGCCGAGGTCGTGAAGACTCTGTTCGGGTTGGGGGAGATGGCGAGCGCGACCACCTCGCTGTCCGACGACGCCCTCCAGCTCGTGGCGCACGAACTGGGCTACGAGGCCGAGATCGTGGCCGTCGACGAGGACCTCTCGGACGAAGAGCCCGAGGAAGAGGTCGACGAGTCGCTCCTCCAACCGCGGCCGCCGGTCGTCACGATCATGGGCCACGTCGATCACGGCAAGACCAAGCTCCTCGACGCGATCCGCGAAGCGAACGTCGTCGAGGGCGAGTTCGGTGGGATCACCCAGCACATCGGTGCGTATCAGGCGCACGTGGGCGAGCGCGAGATCACCTTCATCGACACTCCCGGTCACGAAGCGTTCACGGCGATGCGCGCCCGAGGAGCGCAGGTGACCGACATCGCCGTCCTCGTCGTCGCGGCCGACGACGGCGTGATGCCCCAAACGGTGGAGGCCCTCGACCACGCGAAAGCGGCAGGGGTTCCGATCGTCGTCGCGGTGAACAAGGTGGACAAGGAAGATGCCGATCCGACCCGCGTCAGGCGACAGCTCGTCGAGCGGGAGATCGTGCCCGTCGAATGGGGCGGGGACTACGAGTTCGTCGACGTGTCGGCCAAGGCGCGGACCAACCTCGAGTCCCTGCTCGACACGATCCTGATCGTGGCCGACCTCGCGGAGCTCAAGGCGAACCCCGAGGGCCGGGCACGCGGCGCGGTGATCGAGGCCCACCTGGACAAGGGGCGAGGGCCGGTCGCCACCGTCCTCGTGCAGCGCGGTTCGCTCGAGGTCGGCGATGCGCTCGTGGCGGGTACGGCGTTCGCGAAGATCCGCGCGATGCAGGATGAGAACGGGCTGACGGTCAAGCGCGCCGGTCCCTCGAAGCCGGTGCTGCTCCTCGGTTGGTCCGCGGTCCCGACGGCGGGAGACGATTTCCGCGAGGTCGCCGACGAGCGTGGGGCACGCCACGTGGCCCAGGAGCGCGAATCGCGCACGCGTGCCGCCGAGCTGGTGACCCCGCGAGCGACGACCTTGCAGGACCTGCTCGCGCAAGCGAAGGACGAGGAGGTGCCCGAACTCAACCTCGTCTTGAAGGCCGATGTCCAAGGATCCCTGGGTGCGCTCACCGACTCGTTCCTGAAGATCCCGCAGGATGAGGTGCGGATCCGCATCATGCGATCCGGGGCGGGCGGTATCACGGAGAACGATGTCCAGCTCGCGATGGCTTCCAACGCGATCGTCGTCGGCTTCAACGTCCGGCCGGACGCCGGTGCCCGGGCCCTCGCCGAGGAAGAAGGCGTCGACGTTCGCCTCTACCGGGTGATCTACGACGCGATCGCCGACGTGCGGCAGTCGCTGTCTGGGTTGCTGTCGCCCTCCCGTGAGGAGGTCGAGAAGGGCCAAGCAGAGGTCCGGGAACTGTTCCGCGTGCCAAAGCTCGGCGTGGTTGCCGGCTGCTACGTGACGGCTGGCACGATCACGCGCGATTCGCGGGCACGGGTCGTGAGGGACGGCGTCGTCGCCTACGACGGGACGATCGGTTCGCTGCGCCGGTTCAAGGACGACGTCAAAGAAGTTGCCCAAGGCTATGAATGCGGGATCGGGATCGCGAACTTCCAGGACATCAAAGAGGGCGATGTGATCGAGGTCTACGAGGTCCGCGAGGTCGCCCGCTCGCTGTAGCGCAGGGCAGTGTCGACGCGCGTCACGAGGTGCTCATGCTCGTCGCGGTGGAACGGTTCGACCTCCGGATCCCCGGTTGTGGCTCGCTCAAAGCGAAGCGGCACGTCGTGAAGGCTCTGACGGGCGGGTTGCGGGCGAAGTTCCCGATCGCGGTGGCCGAAGTGGACCACCAGGATCTCTGGCAACGCAGCGCGATCGGAGTGGCGGTGGTCGGAGGAGAGGGCTACCACCTCAAGCGCGTGCTCCACGAGGTCGAACGCTTCGTGGAGGTCCATCCGGGGGTCGAACTGATCGATCGCGAGGTGTCGATGCACGATCCGGAGGACGCGTGACGGAACACGAAACGACCCCGGGGATCGGAGCGCCACGGGCGCCACGCCCCCCTGGGGAGTCGAGCGCCCGACCGAGCCGCGTTGCCGAGGAGATCCGTGAGGTGCTGGCCCAGGAGCTTCCGAGCCTGAAGGACCCGAGGATCGGTTTCGTGACGATCACCGGCGCGAAGGCTTCGCCCGATCTGCGGCATGCGTGGATCTACTACACGACGATGGGCTCGGACTCCGAGCGCAGGGCGACCGCAGCCGGGCTCCGCTCGGCGACGCCGCACCTGCGGTCGGTCGTCGGTCGTCAGGTACGGTTGAAGTTCCTGCCCGAGCTGCACTTCGAGCAGGACCCGACCCGGGAGCAGGGAGAGCGGATCGACGAGCTGCTGCGGCAGCTCCACGAGCGGGGGGACGGATGAAGGAGCAGGCTGCGCGGTACGAGCTCGATCGAGCCACTGCGGTTCTCGCGGAAGCGTCGTCGGTCGCGATCGCTTGTCACGTGAATCCCGACGCGGACGCTCTGGGGTCGATGCTGGGGTTGTCGAACTTCTTGCGCACGCGCGGGACCACCACCGTCTGTTCCTTCCCGAACGAGCCCCTCGAGCCGCCGCGCTGGGCGGCGTTGCTGCCCGGCAGCGACGATCTCGTTCCCGTGAAGGAGTTCCCCAAGCGTCCCGAGGTCATGGTCACCTGCGACTGCGCGTCGTCCGACCGGCTCGGTGCGCTCGGAGGCGCCGCGGCGAAGGCCGGGGAACTGATCTGGATCGATCATCACGTGAGCAACGACGGGCTCGGGACGATCGGTCTGATCGATCCCACGGCCTCGTCGACGGCCGAGGTCGTGTATCGCCTCGTGCGCGCGATCGGGGGAGAGCTCCCGGTCGAGACCGCGGTGTGCCTGTACGCGGGGATCGTTACCGACACGGGACGGTTCCAGTACGAGGCGACCTCGCCGGAGACCCTTCGCGTGGCGGCCGAGCTACGCGAGCGCGACTTCGACCATGCGCGGCTCGTGCAGGCGCTCTACGAGGACAATCGATTCGCCTACATCCGACTGCTCGGCGCCGCACTCCAGCGGGCGGTGCTGGAGGCGGACGATCGGTTCGTCTGGACCTATCTCACGCAGGCCGATCTGCAAGGGTCGGGTGTGCATCCGCAGGAGACGGACGATCTGATCGATGCGATCCGCACCTCCCGCGAGGCCGACGTCGCAGCCGTGTTGAAGCAGCAGAAGGACGGCCGATTCAAGGTGTCGATGCGCTCACGTGGCGACCACGACGTGGCCGCCGTCGCGGCGGCCTTCGGCGGCGGCGGACACCGGCTGGCAGCCGGGTACACCTCGAAGCACGGACTCGCCGAGAGCGTCACCCGGATCCGCGCCGCTCTGCGCGGCGAGCCCGTCGCTCCGTGAGCGATCCCCGCCATGGTGGCGCGCGCGGCGACGGCACAGGTCCCGACGGTCTGCTCGTGATCGGCAAGCCCGGCGGAGCCACGTCGCACGACGCCGTCGACACGATCCGCCGGGCGCTCGGCACGCGCAAAGTCGGTCACGCGGGCACGCTCGACCCGATGGCTACCGGCGTCCTGCTCGTCGGCGTCGGACGGGCCACACGCCTGTTGCGGTTCCTCGCGGACCTTCCGAAGACCTACGAGGGCACCGCGCGCCTCGGGGTGACGACGGACACCCTCGACGCGCTAGGGGAGATCGTGGCCACCTCAGCCGTCGAGGTGGGGACCGCGGAGCTCGATGCCGCAGCCGCGGCGCTCGTGGGGGCATCGATGCAGCGTCCTCCCGCGTACTCGGCGGTCAAGGTGGGCGGACGCAAGCTCTACGAAGCCGCTCGCGCCGGAGAACGACTCGAGGCGGATGCCCGACCGATCCACGTCGAGCGGTTCGCGGTCACACGGTTCGAAGCCCCGGACATCGATTTCCGCGTGACGTGTTCGAGTGGGACCTACGTGCGGGTGCTGCTGGCCGACGTCGGCGACCGTCTCGGGTGCGGCGCCCACCTCACGCGGCTCGTTCGAACGCGGATCGGTCCCTTCGCAATCGAGGACGCGACCCCTCCGGACGACCCGGGCGCGCCGCTGCCGATGGATCGAGCGGTCGCCCATCTCCCACACCTGGATCTGCATCCCGAAGAGGCGATCGCCGCTTCGCACGGAAGGATCCTCGGGCCCGCCGGGATCGCGGGTCCCTACGGCGTCTTCGCGCCCGGCGGGCGCCTGATCGGGATCTACACCGATGAAGGCACGAAGGCGCGCCCCGAGGTGATCATCGCCCCGGCCGACGCCGACCGGACTCCCGGCTAGAGTGGCCCGGGCTCGGGGGGCGCTTCCTCGGGGTCCGCTTCGGTCTGGTGACGCCACCAGACCTCGCGTACCTCCGAGACCATGGCTGCGGTCCCGACGGCGATCGCCGCCCCGAGCAGGACGCCGCCCACCGTGTCGGTGAACCAATGGGCGTTGAGGAAGACCCGTGAGGACGCCATGAGCAGGGTGATCCCGACGGCCGTCAACTCCCAACGCAGGCGCCGACGGCCCGGTTTGAGCAGGACGATCACCAGGCAGACCGCGGTCGCGGCGGTCGCCGAAGCGTGGCCGGACGGGAACGACGCGCCGCTGGTGGCGACGAGTGGCGCCGGCGGCCGTGGCCGGTCGTACACCACCTTTGCTATCGAGGTGCTCGCCTCGACGAAGACCCACGTCAACAGCCACGCGGACAGTGCCGCCCATCTGCGTCGGTAGATCAGCCAGGCGGCGACACCGATCCGGATCGGTGTCGTGACCCAGACACTGCCGAGGACATCGAGCACCTTCGCGAACTCGTCGACGAGGCCGACGCGGATCCGGTTCACCACCTCGTACAGGTCGAGGTCGAAGCGATCGATCGAGGCCCGGGTGACGGCGTTACCCATCAGGACGAAGAGCGCGACGAGCGTGATGCCGAGGACGACCGCCCAGGCGAGCGCTCGACGATGATCGTGGAGCATCTCGCGACGCCGCTCGACGATCGCGGGCGGGCGCGCGTCTAGCCGGGACACGGTGGTGCTCCCGCCCCGCAGAGGGGGACACCCACCTCCTCGTCGACCTGGGCCGCGACCTCGTCCCTGGGAACGAACGAGAGGGCGGTGGAGCCCTCGGCGAACAGGGTCGAAGGGCTCTCGGGTGGAAGCACGAACTCCACGGTCACGCAGGCACCCGGGTACCGGTAGTAGGTCGTCCCGGGCAGGATCCGATCGTCGGCCTCGATGGGAAGCACGAACTTCGAGGTCCCGATCTCGTCCCCTTGCGCTCGCTGCGGCCGGGCGTCACCGACGTCGCATGCCGGTGTCAGGCTCACCCGGAGCGCATCCGATCCGCCCCGGTCGTTGTCGAGTGTGAAGACGGTGTTGCCACGCGCGACGGTCATGCCGCCGAAGCCCCACCCGGCCGGCAACACCTCGATACACGGGAGCAGCGTCGCCTCGGGGATCGACTGTGCGACGAGGACCCTGGCCGGCAGGTCCGCCTCGGTTCGGCACATCGGCGCACCGACGTTGTTCGTGGCACACGCCGTCAGTCCCGTTACCGCGAGGGCGAGGCAACAGACGATCAGGCCACGGGTGATGAGACGGACGGTCACAGGATCCCCCGCTGGATCATGCTGAACGCGAGGGACAGCAGGATCAGCCCCGAGAGCGCGACACCGGTGGTGAGGCCGACCCGGCGCCAGCTCCATCGCTGGATCGAGATGCGTTCGTTCGCGGGCGCGAGCTCGCGGAATCGCGCGACGAGGTCGGTGCCGTCCTTCTTGTTCTCCGCTTTCAGCTCCGCGCGCAACTGCGACGGGCTCGCCATCCCGTAGGTCGCGGCGAATGCCTCGGAGATCTCTTCCGGCGTGAAGAACGCGAGCGCCCGCTCGTAGACCCGCTCGGGTTCGGAGTAAAGCCCGAGAACAAGCATCATGTTGGCAAGGTCGACCGCCTGCCTCCACGGGGAGGGGCGGACCTGCCCGAACGCGACGTCGATCACCTGGAGGCGTCCGTCGCGCACGAGCAGGTTCGCGGGCTTGATATCGCGGTGGGCCAGGCCCGCGTCCCAGAGTTTGCGCACCAGGAGGAGGCCGTCGTCGATCACGCGGTCATCGACCTCCGCTTCCGAGATCTCCGTGGCACCGTCGAAGAACTCGGTGACGATCAGGTACTCGCGTTCCGGGGTGATCTCGACGATGCCGTACGGATCGGCGACGGGGATCCCGGAGTCGCGCATCAGACGCAACGCGTAGTCCTCGTACTCCACCAGTTGGCGGACCGACTTGAACGGTTTCTCGTCCTCGAGTGCTCCGTAGCGGATCGTGCGGCCGGTCTTATACCAGCGATCGGCGCGGACGTGCTGGGTCGCGTAGAGCTTGGCGAACAGGTACGGGGCCGATGCCCCTTCGACCCGCAGCCGCATCGGGCTCGAGCCGCCGGAGCCCGCGAGTCCGAACGGTTCGATAGCGACGACCTGCAGGCCGAGCTCGTCCGCCACGGCACTCCGGATCGCTTCGCCGCGCGGCCCGTCCAGGTCCAGGTGAGCGGAGTTCCCCCGGCCGTAGGCGACCGGGAAGGTGTCGTTCGGGCAGAAGATGCGGAACGCTCCGACGGCGAAGACGAAGCCGAGCAGAGCACCGGTCAGCGCATCCGAGGCGTGGGCGACGCCCAGGTAGACCTGGGCGAGCGCCACCGCGGCGATCAAGACCCCTGCCGCCCACTTGGCCCGGTACCGCCAACGGCCATGGGGAAGCAGCGCGTACGCCATACCCATCGAGATCATCGCGATCGTGGCCACGTCGCGCGAGGGGAACGAGGGTCCCTCCCACCCGCCGAGGATCACGATCCCGAGTGGGCGAGGCCGTTCGAAGAGCGCTTGCAGCTGGAAGACCGTCATCTCGAGCGCCAGGATCGCGATCACGAACACGACGAGGTGGCGCCAGCGCCGGAAGACGATGAGCACGAGCATCGTCGACCAGCCGAGCAAGCGGACGAACCACAGCCCGGTCAGATCGTGCGCGGCGTCGGCGATCGTGGTGAGCCACCCGGTCCGGTGCTCGGCGAGCCATCGCATCGGGGCGACCTCGAACCGTTCGCTCGCTGCTCCTCCGCCGGCGGAGAAGAACAGGAACAGCACCGCGGTCGCGATCGAGACCAAGGCCAAGGTCAGTACGAACCGACCGGACGCGCCGAGGTCGCCGCGCGGCAACGGCGGCGGTTCGCCCGAGGGACGCCGGCGAACGGCGCCGGGCAGCACCCGCCGGTCACGCTCCTCGGCCAGGCCGGGATCGATCGGTCCGCTCGTGTCCGTCGTCTGTTCCCCTTCCTGCGTTCCCCTGCGGTTCCGACCGACGGGGGCTAGCCCGCCGGACCCTCCCTGAGACCCTCGCGCGCGAGCCACTCCGCCGCCACGGCGCTCGGGGAGCGTCCTCGATCCATCAGCTCGTCCATCACCGCGACCTCCCGGGTCGTGAGCCTACGGGAGACGGCGTCGACCCTCTCGACGAGCTCGGGGCCGAACCGTTCGACGAGCTCGCGGCGGATCACCGGCACGACGTTCTGCGCCGGTTGCAGGTCGCGATCGTCCTCGAGCACCACGAAATCGTTCAACAGCACGTCCGCGTCGGTGGTGAACACCTGAGCGACATCCACCACGCCCTCGGAGAGTGCCTGCGCGGTCACCGGTCCACCCACGTCGAGAGGGACGAAGCCCTCGAAGCGCAAGTCGTAGACACGCTCGAGGCCCGGCAGGCAGGTGGGACGGAGAGGACACTCCGGGGGTCCCCCCAGCACGAATCGCGGACCGAGATCGTGCAGATCGCTCACCCTGCGCAGGTCGTGCTGTTCGGCCGTGGCGCGGGTGACGGCGAGCGCATCCCGGTCCTCGGCGGGGGCGGCGGCGAGCGCCCGCAGTCCGATCGGGGCCAGCGCTTCCGACAGCCGCGCGCGCGTTCCCTGGGTGCCGATCCCCGATGCAAGCCGGTCCGAGTAATACTCGAGGGCTGCCCCCGCGTACTCGGGGACCAGCTCGAGCATCCCGAGCTCGAGCGCCGGGAGGACGATCTCGCGCGGTCCGATATCCAGCCGCCGTTCGACGCGGAATCCCCCAGCCTCGAGCGCCTGACCGTAGAGCTCGGCGAGCAGGAGACTCTCGTTGAAGTTGAAGGCGCCGATCGTGACGGTGTCATCGCCGAGGGCGCTCCCGGTCGTCCCGACGGGGGCGTCGTTCGCGTCGTTGCTGAGGCCGGCCGTGCACCCCGCCCCCACGAGTGTCACGAGGGCGAGGGCTGCGAGCATCCGGCCGAGTCGATTGAGAGGTCCGAGCATCCGCACCGATGGTAGGCGCTCGGGCTCGACCGGGCGCAGACTGCTCTCGGGTACCCTGCCCGGCGATGGGAACCGGCCGGATGCACGTGCACCGCGGGCTCGACGCCTCGCCGCTCGACGTCCCGGCATCGGTGGTGACGATCGGGTTCTTCGACGGGGTCCACCTCGGCCACCAGACGGTCCTTCGCACGGCGGTCCGCGCGGCCCGGGCCCGCGCGGTTCCGGCGGTGGCGGTGACCTTCGACAAGCACCCGCGGGAGATCCTTACGCCGGGCAAGGAGCCGCGGCTGCTCACGACCGTCGAACGCAAGGCCGCGCTGATCTCGGAGACCGGTATCGATCACCTCGTGGTCCTCGAGTTCAGCGAACGCCTCTCGAGGTGGACGCCCGAGGCATTCATGCAGCGGGTCTTGAGCCAGGGGCTCCACGCGTGCCATGTGGCGATCGGAGCGAACTTCACCTTCGGGCACAAGGCCTCCGGCACGATCGAGACGCTGCGAACCGAGGGCGAAAGATTCGGATTCACCGCTGAGGCGGTCGATCTGATCGACGTCGACGGTCGCCGTGTGTCGTCCTCCTCGATCCGCGAGGCGCTGGCGGCGGGCGACCTGGACTGGCCGACGACGGCTCTCGGACGTCGATTCGTGCTCGACGGCGAGGTGGTTGCCGGCGCAGGTCGTGGAAAGGGGCTCGGGTACCCCACGGCCAACCTTCGGACCTGGCCGCGGCTGCTCCTACCCGGCGCCGGGATCTACGCGGGCGCCGCGAACGTCGCAGGCGGTCGGTTCGTTGCGGCGATCAGTTGCGGGACCAACCCGACGTTCGGGTCCGAACCCCTGCACGTCGAGGCCTA
The DNA here is from genome assembly GCA_040881665.1 of Actinomycetota bacterium. Taxonomy (NCBI): domain Bacteria; kingdom Bacillati; phylum Actinomycetota; species Actinomycetota bacterium. The sequence goes on along the minus strand of JBBECT010000005.1, from coordinate 343,011 downwards.
CCTGCTCGACTACGCGGGGGGCGAGCTCCGTGGTGGTCCGATCGCCGTGGAGTTCCACGCGCGGCTGCGCGACGAGACCCGCTTCGACTCAGCTGATGAGCTGACCCAGGCGATCGCGGTCGATGTGGCTCGCACCCGAAAGCTCGTAGACCTCGGCGGGGAATGAGAGCCGTTGACCTGCGCTGAGCGCGAGTGCCGACCGTCTACGGGAGCTTCACGTACGACTTCAGGAACGAGCGCACCCCGGTCGTGTCGAGCCGCTGGGTCTGGTCCAACGCCTGGCAGGAGCCGTCTCCCCAACTCGTGACCGAGGCGATCACGGTGCCCGTCCCGACGAAGTGCGGGCCGCCGGAATCGCCGAAACATGTGCCGCCACCGCCGGTCGCGGCGTTGTTCATGTGCAGTCGCAGGTGGACCGTGTCGAGACCGAGGGCGGGCGAGGTCGAGTACCGGCGTGTGCCGTCATAGACGATCGTGGACGGAATCGTGGATGCGTCCAGCGTCCCGCCGTATCCGACATTGGTGAAGCTCTGGGAGGTCAGAGTCCCCATCTTCTTCATCGTGCCGAGCAGATCGGCCTTCGGCAACGACGCGGGCGTGATGCCACGAACGGCCTTGTCCAACAGGACGACGGCGACGTCGTTCTCGCCGCGGGCCTCATCGAAGCCCGGGTGCGAAACGTATCTACCACCGAAGAAGGTGCCGCGCGTGGGGTCGAAGACCGGATCGAAGGTGACCTTGATATCGTGCACGCCGAGCGCGGGCAGCCCGACCGTGCAATGGGCGGCCGTCAGCACGATCTTCGGCGCGATCAGTGTTCCGGTGCACCACGCGCGCATGCCTCCCTGCGGGTCCGGGATCGCGAGCACACCGACGTTCGGGTGCGCCTTCCCATCCACCGTTCCGTGGGTGATCGCCGATGCGGGGAGTGCGGCCGACACGACGAGAGACGCCATCGCCAGGACAACGGTCGAACGGATCGTTCCACGCACTGGAAGTCCTCTCGGTGAACCGGGTCAGGGGAACCGCTGGGCATCGGAACCGTCGATCGCCGCCGATCGCGTCTCCGAGCCGCCGAAGGACACGGTACTGCAGCGGTGGGGCGGAGCGCTTCCGCCGCAGGTCGATGATCGCTAGGTCGTCGGTCCTGGGCCGCCCGAGGGACGCGGGCCGGGAACGGACCAGGATGAGGCACGGGCCGGCGACCCTCCCCGGTCACCGGCCCGCTCAGCTCCCCCTGGGGCTCAGCTCAGGAGGCCTGTCCCCCGATCGTAGCGAGCCGAGCCCGGCTCGGCCTCCGGCGGAAGGCTCGATCGCCTCGGTCCTTCGTCCCTCGGTGTCCGGGACCCCTGCCCTGCACGTCCGTCCCGGATCCGTGCGCGCGACCGATCGTGGGCCAGGCGTGAGCTGGTAGCCTTCCCCCTGCATATGGCGCTGACGACGGAAGAGAAGACCCAGCTGATCGGTGAGCACCGACGGTCGGACACCGACACCGGTTCCGCCGAGGTACAGATCGCGATCCTGAGCAAGCGGATCGCCGACCTCACGGAGCACCTGAAGGCCCACGCCAAGGACCACGCGTCCCGGCGCGGGCTGCTCCAGATGGTCGGTCGCCGCCGAAGGATGCTCGAGTACCTCAAGGGTGAGGACATCGAGCGCTACCGCGAACTGATCGCCCGCTTGGGTCTGCGGCGCTGACGCGGCTGCCGGGGCGACCCCGAGAGGCCCGTCGCACGAGGAGGAGATGCCGCAGGACCAGCCCTGAACCATCCGAGGGCGGACGGTACCGGGTCGGTTCTCAGTAGCGAGTCCCCGAACGCGCCCCCGCGGCGCTCGGAGATTCACCACTGACAACTGGCCGCGCCGCCGCTTCTCCCGCAGTCCACCCACCACCATCGCGCGCCGGACGGGTGCGCCGCTATCCAAGGAGGAATGGCCGATGGCCATCACCAAGCTTTCCCGACAGATCGGGAACCAGACGATGACGCTCGAGACCGGGCTGCTCGCACCGCAGTCCCAGGGAGCCGTCGTCGTCACCTACGGCGAGACGCAGGTGCTGTGCACCACGAACTCCGCCAAGCCCCGCGAGGGCCTCGACTTCTTCCCGCTGACGGTCGACGTCGAGGAGAAGATGTACGCCGCCGGGAAGATCCCGGGCAGCTTCTTCCGCCGCGAGGGACGCCCCGGCGAGACCGCCATCCTCACGGCGCGTCTGACCGACCGCCCGCTGCGGCCAAGTTTCAAGGAGGGCTACAACGACGATGTTCAGGTCGTGATCACGGTCCTGTCCGTCGACATGGTGAACCCCTACGACATCCCGGGCATGAACGGCGCGAGCGCCGCGACGGTGCAGGCGGGGTTGCCGTTCGAGGGGCCGATCGGCGCCGTCCGGATGGGCCTGATCGCCGACGGCTGGGTCGTGAACCCGACGTTCCAGGACGCCGAGGAGGCGACCTTCGACATCGTCGTCGCCGGCCGCCGCAACGACGCGGGTGAGATCGACGTGCTGATGATCGAAGGTGAGGCGCCCGAGAACACGTGGACCCTGATCGGCGACGGTGCGACCGCCCCGACCGAGGAGATCGTGGCCGAGGGACTCGAGGCCGCGAAGCGCGCGATCGCCGAGGTGATCGACTTCCAGAGCGAGTTCATCGGGATGCTCGACGTGGAGCCGCAGCCGTTCGAGCCGAAGAAGGCGTTCACCGACGAGGTCTGGGCTGCGGTCGAGGCCTTCGCCAAGAGCCGCCTGCCGGGCGCGCTCGTGCCCCAGAAGAAGCAGCGTGAGACGAAGCTATCCGAACTCAAGGACGCTCTGAAGGAGCACCTGCAGCAGACCTGGGGCGAGGAGAAGTTCGGGGAGGTCTCCTCGCAGATCTCTCCCGCCTTCAAGGATCTGCAGAAGAAGGTCATGCGCAGGAAGGTGATCGACGAGGGGATCCGGCTCGACGGCCGGACGCCGACGGAGCTGCGGCCCCTGTCGGCGATCGTCGGCCTGCTCCCCAGGGCGCACGGCTCGGCCGTCTTCCAGCGCGGTGACACGCAGGCGCTGAACATCACCACGCTCGGCATGCTGCGGATGACCCAGATGATCGACACGCTCGATCTCGAAGAGACGAAGCGCTACATGCACCACTACAACATGCCGCCGTTCGCGAACGGCGAGACCGGGCGGATCGGCAGCCCGCGGCGTCGTGAGATCGGTCACGGCGCCCTCGCCGAACGTGCGTTGATGCCGGTGATCCCCTCCGACGAGGAGTTCCCCTACACGCTGCGTCTCGTATCCGAGATCCTCAGCTCGAACGGGTCGACATCGATGGCGAGCGTGTGCTCGTCGGCGCTCTCGCTGATGGATGCGGGGGTGCCGATCAAGGCGCCGGTCGCTGGCATCGCGATGGGCATGATCGCCGAGGGAACGACCTACGTGACGCTCACCGACATCCTCGGTGCGGAGGACGCCTTGGGCGACATGGACTTCAAGGTCGCCGGCACCGACGAGTTCGTCACCGCGATCCAGCTCGACATGAAGGTGACCGGGCTTCCCTCGGCCGAGCTCGTGAAGGCGCTCGGCCAGGCGAAAGAGGCGCGGACGAAGATCCTCCAAGTGATGCACGACGCGATCCCCGGTCCGCGCACCGAGGTGAACCCGAAGGCTCCGCGCATCCTCACGGTGACGATCCCGGTCGAGAAGATCGGCGAGGTGATCGGACCGAAGGGCAAGCGGATCAACGAGATCATCGCGATGACCGGAGCCGACATCGACATCCAGGACGACGGCACGGTGTTCATCGGCTCGCGCGAGGGAGCCGGGGCCGACGAGGCCGCGAAGATGATCGACGAGATCGCGAATCCCCGTCCCTTGTCGGTGGGTGAGGAGTTCGACGGCCATGTGGTGAAGACGACGACCTTCGGGGCGTTCGTGAACCTCGTTCCCGGACGCGACGGGCTGGTCCACATCTCGAAGCTGGGCAAGGGAAAGCGCCTGAACAGCGTCGAGGAGGCCGTCAAGGAGGGCGACACGATCCGTGTCCGCATCGAGGACATCGACGCGATGGGCAAGGTCAGCCTGAAGCCGGTGGGTCCCGAGTGGGACGCGCCCGAGGGATCCGGCGGTGACGGGGGAGATCGTCGGCCGCGCGATCGAGACCGGGGCGGGGATCGCGGCGACCGTGGCGGCGATCGCGGTGGAGATCGCGGCGACCGTGCCGGTGACGGACGACGCCGACGCCGCCGGCGGCCGGGCGGGGACCGCTCCGAAGGCGGGGCGCCGTCGGGCGAGTCCGGTGGCTCCGGCGACGTGGAGAACTGAGCCCGGCCCGGCGTGGCGATCCAGCGAACGGGGTTCGACTCCGGACTGCGGGTGGTCACCGATCGCATGCCCGCCGTGCGATCGGTGGCGATCGGCTTCTGGGTGCTGGCGGGCTCGCGCGACGAAGAGCCCCGGATCAGCGGTGCGTCCCACTTCCTCGAGCACCTGCTGTTCAAGGGCACGAAGACGCGTAGCGCGCTCGATATCGCCGAGGCGTTCGACGCCGTCGGCGGTGATCTCAACGCGTTCACGGCGAAGGAAACGACGTGCTTCTACGCCCGTGTCCGCGATCGCGATCTGCCGATGGCGATCGATCACCTCGCGGACATGCTCCAGCACAGCACGGTCCGGAAGGCGGATCTCGACGCCGAGCGGCAGGTGATCCTCGAAGAGATCAACATGCACGAGGACGCGCCCGACGAGGTCGTCCACGACCTGTTCACCGAGACCCTCTGGCCCGGCCACCCCTTGGGACGGCCGATCCTCGGGACCCGCGACACGATCGAGAACGCCACCGGTGAACGGATCCGCCGGTTCTACGGGAAGTACTACGTGCCCGGGAACGTGGTGGTCGCGGCGGCCGGGAATCTGCAGCATGACCAGCTGATCGCCGAGTTGCGTCGGAGGGTGGACACCGGCCGCATCCTCCGCGGGGGCGGGACGTTCAACCGGCGGGCCGCAGGGGAGGCACCGGTCTCCTCGGCTGCTTCACTCGTCCGCCGCCGGAAGACCGAACAGGCACACATCTGCATCGGAACCGATGGCCTGTCACGCACCGACCCCGATCGGTTCGCGTTCCTGGTCGTGAACACGGCGCTCGGGGGCGGGATGTCCTCGCGGTTGTTCCAGCAGATCCGTGAGAAGCGCGGGCTCGCCTACGCGGTCTACAGCTACCAATCGCAGTTCACCGAGGCAGGCCAATGGGTCGCCTACGCCGGCACGACACCCTCCCGAGCGCAAGAGGTCGTCGGGCTGATCCGGGCGGAGATCGATGCACTTGCCGGCGGGGGTCTGCTCAAGGACGAGTTCGAACGCGCGAAGGGGCACGTGAAGGGATCGATCGTCCTGTCTCTCGAGGACCCCAGCAGCAGGATGTCGCGGATCGGAAAGTCGGAGATCGCACAGGGCGAGATCCTGACGGTCGACCAGACCCTCCGTCGGATCCAGGCGGTGACGATCGACGATGCGCGCCGGGTCGCGCAGCGGGTACTGTCGCGACCGATGACCCTTACCGTCCTTGGACCGTTCGGCGCGCGGGCGTTCGCGAGCGCAACGCCGTCCCGGCGCGCCGCGAAGCGGAGCTCGGAGGGGAGCGGCCGAGCATCGTGATCCGGGTCGGGGTGATCGGGGCGTGCGGGCGGATGGGGCAGATGGTCTGCCGCGCGGTCGTCGACGACCCGGAGCTGGCACTGGTCGCCGCCGTCGATCGCTCTCGGACCGGAGAGTCGATCGGAACCCTGATCGGCCATCCGAAGCTCGACGTCCTCGTCACCGACGAACTGGACGTGTTGCTGCAGGAGGAGGTCGAGGTCGCGGTCGATTTCACCCATCCGGATTCGGTGCTGGACGACGTGCGGTGGTGTGTCGCGCACGCTGTGAACCTCGTGGTCGGCACGACCGGCCTCGGGCCCCGCGACCTCGACGACGTCGCGAGCCAGCTCGCATCCGAGGGCGGCGAGTCGAACGTGGTCGTCGCTCCCAACTTCGCGCTCGGCGCCGTGCTCATGGAACGGTTCGCAGCGATGGCCGCCCACGTGTTCCCGGCCGTCGAGGTCATCGAGCTCCACCACGACGGGAAGGCCGATGCTCCGTCGGGGACGGCGATGGCGACCGTGCGACGGCTGCTCGACGAGCGAGGCGAGCCCTACCGAGGACCCGAGGGTGAGGTCGTCCCCGGCGCTCGAGGCGGGGACGTGGACGGGGTCCGCGTGCACTCCGTGCGGCTCCCGGGGCTCGTGGCGCACCAGGAGGTCATCTTCGGAGGGCAGGGCCAGACGCTCAGGATCCGACACGATGCGATGGATCGTTCGAGCTTCATGCCGGGGGTCCTGCTCGCGGTCAAGGCCGTTTCGACCCGCCCGGGACTCACCGTCGGACTCGAGCCGCTGCTCGAGCTTCCGGAGGGCGGAGGACGGAACGCGTGAGCGGGGGCTTCGCCGTGGTCCTGGCCCACCCGGACGACGACACATGGGGGATCAGCGGAACGGTCGCCCAACACGCGGACGACCCCGGCTTCGCGTTCACCCTGATCCTCGCGACGAGTGGGGACGCTGGCGAGATCGCCGACGGGAGCCTGGCCACGCCCGAGACCCTGGCCGGTGTGCGCGAGGAGGAGGACCGGGCCTCGTGGAGGACCCTCGGTCGCGAGCCGGACCGGCTCGAGTTCCTGCGCTACCGGGACGGCGCGCTCGCGGACGCGGATCGGGGCGAGCTCGTCGGACGGATCGCGGACATCCTGCGCGAGGCTCGTCCCGATGTCGTCGCCACGTTCGGTCCCGACGGGATCACGGGCCACGCTGACCACGTCACGATCGGCGAGGCCGCGACCGAGGCCTTCCACACGATCCGGGCGGAGGGCGGCAGCGGATTCTCCCGGTTGCTGTGGAACGTGGTGAGCCAGAGCGAGATCGATGCGATGAACGAGTGGCTCGTCGCGAGCGGGCAGGAGCCGTTCGATCCCACGCAGCCGTTCACTCCGCGCGGGGTTCCCGACGAGACGCTCGGTGTGCTCGTGGACACCTCGTCGGTGTGGCCGCGCAAGCTCCAGGCGCTGCGCGAACACCGCACCCAGGCCGACGGGCAGGGGTTCCCCGACGGGATCTGGCCCGAGGTGTTGGGCCGCGAGCGGTTCGTGATGGCGTGGCCCGAACGCGCCCCCGGCGCTCCGGTGCTCGGCGACGTCTTCGAGGCGCTCTGAGCCGGGTCAGACCGTCCGTAACTCCTCGACGCGCAGCACGTCGCCCTCGGTCGTCACGAGGATCCCCTCGCATTCGGCGAGCGCCTCGATCGCCGAGCCGGTGAGCCCCTCGGCCGCATGCTCGATCAGCGGGGTGTGGGAGACGGCGAGGGCGCGGCCACCCTCGGGCATCTGATCCAGCAACGCGCGGACCGTTGCCGACATCCCCTCGGGGGAGGGGTCGCCCGGCTCGGCGCCGGCCAGTCCCGGGACGACGGCATGGTCGGCGGGAAGCGGCTCGCCACGTCCCCGCAGGAACCACGCCAGCGTCTCGGCGGCGCGCTGCGCCGGTGACACGAACGCCGCCGTGTAGCCTCCCGGCAACTCGCGCCCGACGTCTTCGGCTTGGGCGCGTCCCTCGGGCGAGAGCCGGTCCGCGTTCGGATCGCGCCTCGCGTGGCGGCGGAGTTCCAGCGATTTGATGGTGGCGTGCGCTCCTTCGGGTCCGTTCCTGTGGAGGGGACGGGAAGTCGTGTAGCATGCCCGCCTCGTGAGCACTCTCCGCAGGTACCTCGCGTTCTCGGTCGCCCTCGCGGCGGTCGTCGCCCTCGTCGCGGGATGCACGGACGAGGCCGAACCGACGCCCAACGACTCTCCCTCCTCGACCGCTCCCGAGACCCCCGGACCCGAAGGATCGGTCGCGCTCAAGGGTAAGTACCTGTATCAGAATGCCGGACTCCGTGTGACGGCGGACTTCGACGGTAACGTCGGCACGCTGCTGATCATCAACAAGACGGGGCGCGACGTTCCCGAGCCCTCCCTCTACATCCGAGCCGCCGACGACGGCGCCCGCGTCCAGGGGACGGTCGAGGCTGCGAGCGGGATCGAGGACGACAAGCGCAAGGAGTTCGCCTTCGAGTTCCCGCCGACCGTGAACCCGAACACGATCGGGTTGCTGTTCCTCGTGATGGGCGAGGACGACTACGGCGCCTTCGTTCCGCCCACCGCGGGCTGAGCCCTCAGTCGTTGGCGCGGCTCGCCGGCTCGGTTTCTCCGGCCGCCCATCGAGCGAGCACGAAGAGCAGATCGCTGAGCCGGTTGAGGTACCGCTGCACCTCGGGGTTGATCCCGCCCGGCGGCGCATCGAGCAACCCTGTGGTGAGGCGCTCGGCGCGCCGCACGACCGCACGGGCCAGATCGATCCCCGCGCTCGGCGCGTTCGTCCCCGGAACGATGAAGACGTTCGGCAGCGGATGTTGCGCCACGAGCGCGTCGATCCGTCCTTCCAGGCGCCGTGTCATGTCCTCGGTCACGAGCGAGACGCCCGGTTGCAGCTTCTCGCGCTCGGACGGATTGGTTGCCAGGTCGGCGCCGACGACGAACAGCTCGCGCTGGAGCGTCAGGAGGTCGCCCGCGAGCGCCGGATCCTCACACGCGGCGCGCGCGAGGCCGATCGCGGCCACGGCCTCGTCGATCGTCCCGTACGCATCGGTGATCGGGTCGGACTTCTGCACGCGCCCGCCGTAGAGCAGGCCCGTCGTGCCGTCATCTCCGGTCTTGGTGTAGATACGGGGCATCGGCCGCTAGGATAGCCCCCGGGGCACTCCCCGGAGCGGTGCCCCCGGAGGGAGGGAGCCGCATGGCCGGCAGGTTCGGAGCGGTCGTCACCGCGATGGTGACGCCCTTCCACGAGGATCACACGCTCGATCTCGACGGCGCCCAACGACTCGCCCGCCGTCTGTTCGACACCGGGACCGATGCGATCGTCGTCGCGGGCTCTACCGGTGAGGCCCCGACGTTGACCACCCGCGAGAAGCAGGATCTGTTCACGGCGGTCGCCGAGGCGTCGGCGGACAAGGGCAAGGTGATCTGCGGTGCAGGCACCTACTCGACCGCCGAGACACTCGAGCTCAGCACCGCGGCGCACGAGGCCGGCGCCGACGGGTTGCTCGTCGTCACGCCTTACTACAACAAGCCTCCGCAACGCGGGCTCGTCGCGCACTTCGAGGCGGTCGCTGCCGAGACCGATCTCCCGATCATCGCTTACAACATCCCGGGCCGGACGGCGACGCGTATCGAACACGAGACCCTGCTCTCGCTCGCCGAGATCACCAACATCGTCGCCGTGAAGGACTCGACCGGCGATTTCCAGGGGATCTCCAAGCTGATCGACCAGGCGCCGCCCGACTTCGAGGTCTACTCGGGGGACGACTGGGCCACGTTCGGCTACATGTGTCTTGGTGCGAAGGGTGTGGTCAGCGTCGCGAGCCATCTCGTGGGTTCTCGGATCGGACAGATGATCGACCTGATCGAGACCGGAGACGTCCCCGCGGCGCGGAAGATCCACCAGGAGCTGTCGCCCCTGTACAACACCCTGTTCATCACCTCGAACCCGATCCCGATCAAGGCCGCGCTCGAGATCCTGGGGCAACCGAGCGGTCCTCCCCGCCTCCCGCTGGTTCCCGCCACCGAGCAGGAACGCCAACGCGTCCGTGTCGCGCTGGCCGACGCGGGGCTCATCTAGGAGCTGGGAGCGGCCGGCAGGGATTGCCTTGTCCTGCATCGACCGGGTAGCGTTCCCGCCATGCCTACTCAGAGCAACCCTCACCCCTCGCGTCCGATCGGCCTCGGGAGATCCGCTCGCGGTCTGCTGATCGCGACGCTCGCGTTCTCGGTTTCGCTCGGCCTTCTGGCAGCACCGGCGTCAGCGGGGATCGGCGATCTCGATCTGCAAGGAACGACGGGCCGAGAGCTCTCGCCCGCAACCCCGATCGCGGGCGGTCCGGGCGGCGACCCCGCGCCCCGCGGGTCCCAGGACCTGGTGCTCACCGCGACGCCGGTGAAGGTTCCCCTCGGTGGGAAGACCGAGTTGGAGGTCGAGCTCGCCGCTTTCGACGGCACGAATCTCGAGGTCGAGCTGTACCGCCGCACACACGGAGGCTCGGAGCAGTTCCTTCGCACGATCACCGTCGGAGCGCAGGGCAGGGGCACGGCGACCGTGAAAGACCTCAAGTACGACACGCGGTTCCGCGCGGCATGGACGGGTGACGCCACCTACGGCCCGGCCGAGGACATCGCGAACGTTCGCGTGAAGGCGAAGGTCACCGGCAAGCTGCTCCGCTTCCAGAGGAAGCAGGGCAGGACCCGCTTCTACAAGCAAGGCAAGCCCGTCTTCTACGTCGCGAAGGTGGCCCCGAACCACGCGAACGACCCGGCCGTGATCCGCCTGCAGGCGCGCGTCAACGGCAGATGGCGCAACCTCGACGTGTTCAAGGGCAGGCTGAACGCCGACAGCTTGATCGGTGTCAAGCTCGGGGGAACGAGCGGGGCACCGACGGGGGTCACGTTCCGGTTCCGGTGCGAGTTCGGTGGGGGGCACGGGAACCTGCCCGACAACAGCCCCTGGGCGAACTTCCGCTTCTTCGCCTGATCGCGCCTTCGGTCGGTCGGCGTCCGGGAGCGTACCCAGCTCGGGCGGTCCTGGTCGCGCGAGCTAGGATGGGCGCCGATGAGTGACCGTCCCCAGCGTGGAACCGGCCGGCACCCGGCTGCGCCCGCGCAGCTGGTGTTCCTGGGTGGCGTGGGCGAGGTCGGCAGGAACATGGCTTGCCTCGAACTGGACGGACGGATCCTGTTGATCGACGTCGGGCTGTCATTCCCGAACGCGGACATGCCGGGCGTCGACCTCGTGCTCCCCGACTTCGAGTACGTGCGAGATCGTGCCGCCGACATCGAGGCGGTCGTCCTCACCCACGGGCACGAGGACCACATCGGAGCCCTGCCGTATCTGCTCCGCGAACTCGACGATCTGCTCCCCGTCTACGCGACACCCTTCACACTCGCGCTGCTGCACGGCAAGCTCGAGGAGCACCAGGTGCGCGACCACGCGGACTTCCGCGAGGCCGAGGTGGGGGGTGGGGCCAGCATCGGTCCGTTCACGATGCGCTTCCTCCACGTCACGCACTCGATCCCCGACGGGATGGCGGTGGCGATCGACACCCCGTTCGGCTCGATCCTCCACACGGGCGACTTCAAGATCGATCAAACCCCGCTCGACGGGCGTCCGACGGACCTGCACGGGATCGCGCGCGAGGCAGAGCGGGGTGTGCACCTGCTGCTGTCGGACTCCACGAACGCGGAGGAAGCCGGGTACACCCAGAGCGAACGCAGCGTCGGCCCCGTGCTCGACGACATCGTCGCGGGCGCCGAGCAGCTCGTGGTTGTCGCGTGCTTCTCGAGCCACATCCACCGCGTGCAGCAGGTGGTCAACGCAGCCCGCGAGAACGAGCGCGTCGTCGCCTTCCTCGGTCGATCGATGCACCAGAGCGTGCGTGCCGCGCGCGAGCTCGGCATCCTCGACGTGCCCGAGTCGGATGTGATCCTTATCGAGGATCTCGACAAGATGGACCCCTCGCGTGTCGTCGTCGTATCGACGGGGTCACAGGGTGAGCCGTTCTCGGCCTTGTCGCTGATGGCCGCGCGCGAACACAAGTGGGTGAAGCTGTCGGCGGGGGACACAGTGGTGCTGTCCTCGTCGCTGATCCCCGGCAACGAGCCCGCGATCCATCGCGTGGTCGACGGGCTCTATCGCACGGGCGCCGACGTGTTCCACGTCCCGGCAGCGCAAGTGCATGCGTCCGGACACGCGAGCTCCGAGGAGCTGCGATTGATGTTGAACATGGTCCGCCCTCGTTGGTTCATCCCGATCCACGGGGAGCGCCGGCACCTCTCGCACCATGCGCGCATCGCGGTCGAGACGGGGGTCGAGGCCGACCACGTGCTGATCGCCGAGGACGGCGACATCGTCGACATCGACGATCAGGTCCGGATCACCGGCCGGGCGCCCGCGGGGATGACCTTCGTTGACGGTCTGGGGATCGGAGATGTCGGAGGAGAGGTGCTGCGCGACCGCCGCAAGCTGTCGGGGGACGGGGTGGTCGTGGCGGTCGTGACGATCGATGCCCACCACGGTGAGCCGGTCGGCGATGTGGAGCTGGTCAACCGGGGGTTCGTCTACGACGAAACCTCCGCGGACATCCTTGAAGAGGCACGGAATCGCGTCATGCTGTCCTTGGAGGGAAGCGCCAAGGACGAGGTGACCGACCGCACGGTCCTGCAGCAGAACGTCCGGCGCGTCCTCGCGAGATACTTCTTCGAGGTCACCAAACGCAAGCCGGTGATCCTCCCCATCGTCATGGAGGTGTAGGTGTCCCCGAAGCGGAAGGCTTCCCCCAAGCGCTCCTCCGCTGCGTCGAAGAAGGGGTCGGGACGCTCGAAAGGCTCACCCAGCCGCACTCCCGTCCGGGCCCACCTCGCCCCGTGGGCGCGCGATGCGTTCGGGATCGCGCTCGTGGTCCTCGCGCTCCTGTCGGTGCTCGCCCTCTGGTTCGACGCCGCCGGGGTCGCGGGCCGCGGCATCGAGTGGGCGCTCGAGGGAGCCTTCGGCCTCGCGGCGATCGTGTTCCCGGTCGTCGGGATCTGGTGGGGGATCGTGCTCCTGCGAGGATCCGAGGAGGAGGAGCGTCTTCGGATGTTCATCGGCTTCGCGCTGGCGACCGCCGGCATCCTCGGCATCGTGTCGATCGTGAACGGCAACCCCGCGCCCGCCGACGGCTGGGACGGTGGCGGCGGAACCGGGATCGCCGAAGCGGGCGGTCTGCTCGGCGCTCTCGTCGGATGGCCGCTCGCGACGACCCTGTCCGCGCTCGGGGGCGGCATCGTATGCGGCGGACTCGCGTTCCTCGGACTGCTGATCTTCTTCGGGACACCGCTGTCGCAGATCTGGGTGCGCGTCAAGGAGATCGCCGCGAGTGAGGCGATCTCCAGGGCGTTCGGCTTGCGGGCGGGCGACGACGAGCAAGGGCTGATCGACGACCCGACCGAACCGGTCCACGGCCGGCGCGTGCTGCGCAGCGACGAGGACGACGCGTCGAACACGATCATCGTCCCGGATGCGGGCGATGCCGGGGTCGTCGCCGAGCCCGCTCCCGCGAAAGTCCCGCTCCCGGTCGACGAGCTCGAGTCCGAGTCTCCGGCGCCCGTCGCTCCCACCGTTGCCGCCGCCGCCGCGACGAAGATCCCGCAGGACGCCTACGAGCTCCCGCCGTTGGACCTGCTCCGCGCGGCGCCGTCCAAGGAGGCCGACACCAGCGACGAGGAACACACGATGGACGCCCTCGAGCGGACCTTCTCCACGTTCGGGGTCGAGGCACGAGTTCCCACCGCCCACCGCGGGCCGACCGTAACGCTGTACGAGGTCGAGGTCGGTGCCGGAACGAAGGTGAACAAGGTCCTGAACCTGTCGGACGACATCGCCTACGCGCTCGCGACACCCGACGTGCGCATCATCGCCCCGATCCCCGGCAAGTCGGCGATCGGCGTCGAGGTGCCGAACAAGGTGCGCGACTTCGTCACCCTCGGCGACATCCTCCGGAGCAAGGTGGCTCGCGACGACACGGCACAGCTCGCGGTGGCGCTCGGCAAGGACGTCCACGGCCGGGCGCAGATGGTCAACCTCGGGAGGATGCCGCACGTGCTGATCGCCGGGGCGACCGGAGCGGGCAAGTCGAGCCTGATCAACTCCTTCGTCACGTCGATCCTGATGCGGACCGATCCCGACGAGGTCAAGCTCGTGCTGATCGACCCGAAACGCGTCGAGCTCTCGCACTTCGCGGATCTGCCACACCTGCTCTCACCGGTGATCGTCCACCCCAAGCGCGCAGCCGAGGCGCTCGGATGGGTCGTCCGCGAGATGGAGAACCGGTACGAGCTGCTCGCGATGTGTGGCGTCCGCGACATCGACGGGTACCGCGAGGGGCTCCAGGAGGGGACGCTGCGGATCCCGCCCGGCCAAGAGGAGAAGTTCGTCGATTTCCCCTACCTCGTCGTGGTGATCGACGAGCTCGCCGACCTGATGATGGTCGCGCCGCGCGACGTCGAGGACGCGATCTGCCGCATCGCGCAGATGGCGCGGGCCGTCGGGATCCATCTCGTCGTCGCCACCCAGCGGCCGTCGGTCGACGTGGTCACCGGGTTGATCAAGGCGAACATCCCGAGCCGGATCGCGCTCATGACCTCGAGCCAGGCGGACTCGCGGGTGATCCTCGATTCGAACGGAGCCGAGAAGCTCGTCGGTCACGGCGACATGCTCTACGCGCCCGCGAACGCGAGCAAACCGAGCCGCCTGCAGGCCGCCTGGGTGACCGAGAAGGAGATCCACGCGGTCGCCGAATGGATCCGCGCGCAACGGGAGGTCGTCTACGAGGCGACCGTCGAAGGCCTGGGCAAGGCGCCGACCGCCGAGGAGGAGGCCGCCGCTGTCACCGGGGGAGTGGGGGACGACGATGACCTGCTCCGCCAGGCCGCCGAGCTCGTGATCCGCTCCCAGCTCGGCTCGACCTCGATGCTGCAGCGCAAGCTGAAGGTCGGCTTCGCGCGCGCCGGCCGGCTGATGGACCTGATGGAGGAGCGGGGCATCGTGGGCCCCTCCCAGGGGTCCAAGGCCCGCGATGTGCTCCTCACGTGGGAGGAGTGGGAGCAGTCCCGCTCGACCGCCCGCAGCGCCTGAGCGGCTACGCGTTCGTCGCTTCGGCCGGCTCGGGACGTGCGGCAGCACGGTCCGGTGGGTCGATGAATCGAGGTTCACGAAGGTCCAGTCGCATCCTCCGTGCGGCGCGGTCGAGCGCTCCGAGCAACGGACGCCCGAGCACGAGGACCATCGCCGCGTTCCCGAACGCCCGGAACGTGTCCCACACGAACGATGTGGTCATGTAGTAGGTCGCGTAGTGCTGCACGTTCTCGGACAGATCCTCTTGGGGGACCCAGCCGATCGCGGTGCCCGCAGTCGTGAACGGCCACGACCACAGGTTCATCACGATCCCGAACGCGTAGCCGACCACGAACCCGTACGCGGCCAGCGCGCCCAGGCGGACTCGCCAGGATGTCTCGGTCCCGGGTAACAGACCCGCGCCCAGACCGACCCACCCGACGGCAGCCATCTGGAACGGAAGCCAGGGTCCGATCCCGCCGAGGAACAGCCCACTCGCGAACAGCCCGATCGCGCCGAGCACGAACCCGAACGCCGGTCCGAAGGCGTTCCCGGCGACGAGCACGATGATGAACATCGCCGAGAATCCGGCCACGAACCCCGGGAGGCGGAGCGCGACCATCGCGGCGCCCAAGACGCCGATCAACGCCACGCCCTTCGGGCCGATCCCTCCCCGCCCCAGGTCGAGGAACAGCACCACGGTGAGACAGCCGAGGACGGCGAGCAGCAGGAACGGGGCGTCCTCCGCGTGCGGGGAGCTCTCGCCGAGCAGTCCGGGAACCAGGAACGGCCAGAGGAACGCGAGCGCGGCGATCACGTTCGCGAGCACGAGCAGCGCGATGCGAAGGCGTGTACCGCGAACGGTTGCGGTCGCCGCCACGCTCACCGGACGACCTCTGTCGGTTGCCCGCGCGCCCCGGTCGCCTCGGCGACCTGCTCGGGGGTCAGCCAGCCCGGGCCGAACACGCGGGTCATCTGCGGCGCGAACACGTGGGAGTCGCCGAGCACCTCCGAGGGGCTGCCGTCCGCGATCACCTCGCCGCCAGCCAGCAGCACCACGCGCGTCGCGAGGGCCGCCACGAGCTCGACGTCGTGGGTGGCGAACAGTACCGTCCCTCCCTCCCGCGCGTGGGCGCGCAGGAACGTCGACAGGCGCTGCTTCGCCTCGGGGTCCAGACCTCTGGTCGGCTCGTCGAGCAGCAGCGCGGGAGCGCCCGACGCCGCCACAGCCGCCGCGGCCACCAGCAGGCGCTGTCCGGAGGACAGGTCTCTGGGATGGCGCCCCGACAACCCCTCGAGGGCGAGCCGTTGGAGGTGAGGGGCGGGTTCGCCGCTCCGGCCTCGGGCTCGCAGCGACGCGTGGATCTCGTCCTCGACGGTCTCGGCGAACAGCACGGTCTCGGGCTCCTGGGGGCACAGCGCCACGTCGATGCCTGGTCGGGGTGGTCGTGACGGGACCTCGACGCTTCCGCGCGCCGGCGCGTGCACGCCCGTCAGGCAGCGGAGCAAGGTCGTCTTGCCGGCGCCGTTGCGGCCCATCAGTGCGACGATCTCGCCCTCGCCGAGCTCGAGGTCCACGCCGTGGAGCACTCCCGCGCCCGAGTAGCCCGCGTGCAACCCGCGGGCCCGCACCAAGGGAGCTCCCGGCGTCACGGTCGGTGGGGACGGACCGACTCCGAGCGCGAGCTCACGCGCCAACGCTCGAGCCTCGCGGACGGTGATCGGAGCGGGATCCCATCCTAGGAGATCGCCGAGCCGTGTTACGGGCGGTCCACCGACGACCCTTCCGAGGAGGTCGGAGGGCGCGCCGGAGGTGACCGCTCCGTCGTGGACCGCGACGGCGATATCCGCGAACCCGGCCACCCGCTCGAGGCGGTGCTCTGCCAGCAGAACCGTCATCCCGAGGTCGTGCACCATGCGCTGGAGGGCGGCCAGGACGTCCTCTGCCCCCTGGGGATCGAGCTGACTCGTCGGCTCGTCGAGGACGAGCAGGCGCGGACCCGCCGCGAGCGCCGCCGCGATCGCCACACGTTGGCGCTCGCCACCGGAGAGCGTCCGGACGCTGCGGTCAC
Source organism: Actinomycetota bacterium (assembly GCA_040881665.1). Taxonomy (NCBI): domain Bacteria; kingdom Bacillati; phylum Actinomycetota; species Actinomycetota bacterium. The sequence goes on along the minus strand of JBBECT010000005.1, from coordinate 326,191 downwards.
GGAGCGGAGCGATGTCGAGCAGATCGAGCGTCTCCTCGACCCGGCGCCGCATCCGACCGGAGGGGACCTGGAGGTTCTCCATCCCGTAGGCGAGTTCCTCCTCCACCCGGTCGAGGACGAACGACGCGCCGGGATCCTGCGGGACGAACGCGACGGCGTCGGCGAGGTCGCGCGGTCGGTGCGTCGTCGTGTCGCGGCCGGCGACCGTGACCCGGCCGGCGAAGGCCCCGCCGGTGAAGTGAGGAACGAGTCCGTTCGCGGCGCGCAGCAAGGTCGACTTGCCCGCACCCGTCGGTCCCGCCGAGAGCGCGAAGGATCCCTCCGCGATGTCGAGGTCGACGTCGGTGATCGCGGATCGCTCCGAATCGGGGTAGTGGAAGGTGACCCGTTCGTAGCGCAGCGCGGGGCTCATCGTCGTTCGTCTCTCCGGGGGAGCAGCCCGGGGACCGCCAGGAGGAGTACCACGCCGACGAGCCAGGGGGTCGCCTCCGGCCAGGTGAGGGGATCGGTGATCGGGATGAGGTCCGGACGATGCGCGATCGCCTGCGAGACGAACACGCTCCCCGCGATCAGTCCGGATGCGGCGGTCACGACGGCGCCGGGGCTCCAGCGCTCGGGGCGGTAGCGCGACCGGCGCCCCCGGCCGTGACCGCGGGCGTCCATGCTCTCGGCCAGCGTCATCGCCTCTTCCATGCCCGTCTCGAGCACCGGGACCGCCAGCGCTGGGAGCGAGCGCCACTTCCGCAGTCGGAACCCGCGCAGCTCCTGTGCCTCACGGACCCGTCCGGCGGCGGCGATCGTGCGCGGCGCGATCGACAGCGCGAGCGCCGCCGCCAACGCCGGCTCGTGGAACCTCCGCGGCGCGAGCCGCAGCACCCCGAACGGATCGGTCACCGAGTTGAAGGTGCCGAACACGACGAGGAGCACGCCGAGGCGGAGCCCTTCGTAGGCCGCGTACACGACGTTGGACGCGTTCACCGTGCCGAACAGAACTAGTCCGGTCCGCAGGACGATCGCGATCACCGCGAACGTCAGGAACATCCGGAACGAGCGCGCCCATGGTCCATCTCGCTGGTGCGCGGCGTGGACGAACCAGGCGACGCCGACGAGCGGGAGCAGGTACCACGGGTTCGCCGTGCTGAACGCGACGAAGGCCGCTCCGCTCGCCCACGCGATCCACGCGACCGGGTACATCGTTAGCCGACGCGGCGCTTCCAGGTTAGGAACGCACCCGCCCCGATCAGCACCGCGAGCGCGACGAGGCTGACCACCGCGCCGGCCGCACCCGAGCTGCCGTCCTCAGCGTCGCCGAGCGCGACCGCGTTCACCGGTGTGGCGGAGGCGGCGACCGCTTCGTCGGTCATTGCCGTGTCGTCGACCCCCGTTCTCGGAGGCCGGTCGTCCTCGGGGCGGGCGTTTCGATCGTTACCGTCGTTGCGTTCCTCGCGTCGCCGCTCGTCGTCGGAACCGTTCTGGTTCCCGTTACCGTTCGCGGGTCCGCCGTTGCCACTCCCGCCGGCGTCCGATGCGGTTCCGCCCGAGCCACCGCTCGCCCCGCCAACGTTCGATCCGCCGTTGCCCCCGTTCCCACCGTTCCCGGGCGGGTCATCCGGTTCGCATACCGAGGTGAACGGGGTGACCGGGGGAGCGGGGTGGTTGGAGCCGTCCTGCCCGCTGCCCCAGCTCCATCCCTGGACGTCTCCCGGAGAGACCGAGACCGATCCGGCCCCTACGCTCGACCAGCTCCATCCGCCGGAGGGCGCGCCGCGCCAGTAGCCCCAGAAGCGAGGGAAGTCCGCGAAGCAGTCGCCGCCGCTGACCCCGACGCCCGCGATCATGCAGACGGCTTCCCCGCCGAACCCGAGGGAGTACGAGAGTCCGTACTGGCGGCTCGCGAGGCGCAGCAGCTCGATCCCGTCGACGGTTCCGGGGATCGCCACGCAGTAGGAGAGCTCCTGACCGCCCGTGTCCACGACGAGGGCGGCGTGCTGATCGCTGTCGGCACAGGCGGGCGCGGCCGAGAGCAGGGCCGGTGCCGGTGCCAGCAGCGCGACGAACAGGACGGCCGCGAGGAGCCGGCCGAGTCGCCGGCCCCCCGCGGATGTCGTTGCTTCGATCGGGGTCTGCATCGATCCGCTCCTACGCTGGGCAGGCGGGCGTCGAAGGTGCGGCCTTGGTCACCGCGGCTTCGGCGATCGGATACGGGCGACCGAGCAAACCGACGATGCCCGAGATCGTGGCGCCGGGGTCGGGTGGGGTCTTCGCCGCGCCGTTCCAGGTGAACGCGAACGCGCCGCAGCGCTTGTACTGGAGCGCCTTCAGGGCCTTCACACTGCCCGCCGGGGTTGTGGTGGCAGCAGCGGCGTACGCCTGCAGGACCAGCCCCGTGGAGTTCGCGTCGGTCGTCTGGAACCCCCACGTGTAGCCCCAGCCGCCACGAGCCGGATCGCGGATCTCGGTGAAGAACGCGAACGGGTTCTCGTCGGGCGCACCGGCGCCGGCCGCCTCGAGCGCCATCACGGCGTAGGAGGTCGTGTTCGTATCGGAGGAGAAGAAATCGTTGCCGGGATCGGCGATGCTCGTGCAGTGCTCGTCGTTGCCCGCGGTCCATCGGGCCGAGTACTCCCATCCGCCGTCCGGGCACTGCGCGTCGACGAGCCAGTCCTTCGCGCTCGCGGAGGCTCCGGAGCCCGATGCCTCCAGGGCGAGGATGCCGAGGGCCTGATCGAACACGGCGGTTCCCGCACCGAGCCGGCCGTTCGGCCGTTCCCTGTCCGCGATCGCGCCGACGAGGTCCTCTCCTCCGAAGTTCTCGGGGTTACGGCCGCCGGCCACCGCGGCGAGCGCCACCTTGGCCTGGAGCCCGGTTCCGGTCGTGTTGCCGTTCTCGGTCTGGAGCGCGAGGAAGTTCAGGGCCTTCGTGATGTTCCCCTTGCCGCGCTTGACCGCGACCAGTGAGGTGACGGCGTCGGCGGTGGAACCGATCGGGGAGAATCCGGGGAACGATCCGTTCTGCTTCTGCTGCGAAGCGAGGTAGCCCGCTGCGGTCCGTGAGCGTTTCACCTCGTCGGATGGGGCCGCGGTGGCCGGAACGGCGGTGGCCAGCGAAAGTGCAGCTACGACGAGCAGGCCGAACGACCTTCGGAGGGCGGTGCGCATGTGGAGCTCCTTCCCGGGCGTGTCCTCGCGCCCAACGGGAACGACCCTCCGCGATGGGAGGGTCGGCGCGTCGGGCGGGGCCCGGGGGCGCGACCTTCCTCCGCGGGAAGTCGTTCAGCCCTCGTGACCGACAGGGCGACCGGGCTCGCCCACCCTCGCGGATGGACCTACCGTTGCGGGACAGCGCCGGACTCTGACCGGACTTCGCCTGTCATCACGTGGAATATGTGGTTCGTGGGGAGCCTAGCAGCATCGGCACGACCTTTGCACGACCTACGAACCGGCCTGTAGACGTGCGCGCGCTTCGGCGATCACGTGTAGGGCGGCCTCGCGTCCTTCGAAGCCCTTGGTGTCGACCTTCTTGTCCTCCAGGTCCTTGTAGACCTGGAAGAAGTGCTCGATCTCGTTCAACAGGCTCGGGGGGATGTCTTCGATCCGCTCGACCTGGGACCACATCGGATCCTTGAGGGGAACGCAGAGGATCTTCTCGTCGGGACCCTTCTCGTCGGTCATGCGGAACAGTCCGACCGGTCGCGCCACGATGTGACACCCGGGGAAGGTCGGCTCACCGACGAACACGAGCGCATCGAGGGTGTCGCCGTCGCCGCCGAGGGTGTCGGCGATGAAGCCGTAGTCCGCCGGATATTGCATCGACGTGAAGAGCATCCGGTCGAGCACCATCGCTTGGGCCTCGGCGTCCCACTCGTACTTGTTCCGCGATCCCTTGGGGATCTCCACGACCACCTTGACCAGGGCATCCTCGCGCATGACCGGGAGTCTACCCTCGGGGTCGGCGCGGCCCTCGCGCTATCATCGGCGGCGTCCGAGACGTGGAGGAGAGACACGAGCCCGTGGCGAACCCGATCGGCGTCGGACCGGCGCTGCGCAAGGCCCGACTGCGACGCAACGTCACGATCGACGAAGCGAGCCGCGGGACGCGGATCAGAGCCGACTCCCTCGAGGCGCTCGAGGATGAGCGGTTCGGCGCGCTGCTGGGCGAGGTGTACGTGCGAGGAGCTCTCCGCACCTACGCTGCCTACCTCGGGCTCGATCCGGACAAGGTGTTCGAGGTCTATCAGCGTGGCACCGGCGTAGGGGCTCCCTCGCGGCCCGAACCTCCCACGCAGATCCGGCGCGCGATCGGAACCCACCGGCGGCGGGGAACGCATCGGCTCGCCTGGCTCGTCGTGGCGATCGTCGTGATCGTCGCCGGTGCGTTCGGGTTGCTGTCGCGCTCGGGTTCGACGCCCGCCCCCGCGGCGTTGCCCGCGTCGCCGGTTCTCGTCGACCCCGAGACGTCGAACGTCGTCGTGGGGATGACCTCGCGATCGGATCTGACCGTCGAGGTGGACGCCGACGGCGCCACGAGCACCGTCGAGGTTCGCCGGGGGGAGGAACGCACCTTCGAAGCGGACGATCTGTTGACGCTCGGGCTGCCGGACGGCGGTCCGGCGACGATCACGATCAACGGGACCGGGCCGATCGAGGTCGCGAAGGGGGAACGCGCGTGGAGCGACGCGTTCAGCGATACGAGCGTGATCCCTCCTCCGGAGGATGGACGGATCCGGGCGACCCGTGCCCTCGGAGCGATCGCCGCGGCTCGAGAGGCCGCCGCGGAGGCCACGTCGGATCCCGACGGCACCAGTCCCACCGCCGATCCGTCGATGCCCGCGGAGGATCCGGCGTGAGGGCAGAGCTGATTGGGGTCGGGACCGAGCTGCTGCTCGGACAGATCGCGAACACGAACGCGCAGTGGATCTCGCAGCGACTCGCCGCGGTCGGCGTCGACGTGCTCCACCATCGGGTCGTGGGCGACAATCGCGAGCGGATCGTGGATGCCCTCCGCGGCGCGGCCGCCCGTGCCGACGTCGTGGTGGTGACCGGCGGGCTCGGACCGACCGAGGACGACATCACGCGAGACGCACTCGCGGAGGTGCTCGGCACGCCGATGGTGCGCCGCGCCGAGATCGAGACCTATCTCCGCGAACGTTTCGCAGCTCTCGGTCGCGAGATGCCGCTACGCAACCTCCGACAGGCCGACGTCCCTGAGGGGACGCGCTACCTCATGCCGACGCGCGGGACGGCGCCCGGACTGATCGCGGACGTTCCGTCGGGCGGCACCGTGTACCTGTTGCCCGGCGTTCCCTCGGAGATGCGCGAGATGATGGACGACCCGATCCTTCCCGAGCTCGCCTCGGCGACCGGTTCGGTGATCGTGTCGCGGATCGTGCGGTGTGCGGGGATCGGTGAATCGTCCGTGGCCGAGCAGCTGGCGGATCTGTTCGACGTGTCGGAGAACCCGACCGTCGCCTACCTCGCGAGCCTGGGCGAGGTGAAGGTGCGGCTGACCGCCAAGGCCTCCACGACCGCAGAGGCCGAGGAGCTGATCGCACCGGTGCTCGCGCAGGTCCTCGACCGGCTCGGCGACGTCGTGTTCACCGTCGATGACGAGACGTTGGAAGAGGCGGTCTCCCGGCTCCTGTTGGCGGCGGGGACCCGGATCGCGGTCGCGGAATCCCTGACCGGAGGAGGCGTCGCCGAACGTCTGACCCGCGCACCGGGGAGCTCCCGGACGTTCGTGGGTGGCGCGGTCACCTACGACGTCGATGCGAAGATGCGCGTGCTCGGCGTGACTCGCCTCACGGTCGAGACGCACGGGGTGGTGAGTCGCGCCTGTGCCCTGGAGATGGCGTCGGGCGTTCGCAAACTGCTCGGAGCGCCGCTCGGCCTGTCGCTGACCGGTGCGGCCGGTCCCGAACCGCACGACGGTGCCGCGCCGGGAACGGTGTGGATCGCGCTCGTGGACGACGCCACGGTGCACGCCCGCGGGTTCGCCTCGCCCGGCGAGCGCGATCAGGTACGGCGCTGGGCAGAGCAAGCGGCCCTGGACCTCGTCCGACGCCACCTCGAGGCACGGCCCCTCCCGGGATCGGACCTCGACGCCTAAGGCGGGACCGGGATGCCGAGCGCCCGCACCGGCGAGGACAAGCGCGTTCGGCTGTTCGTCGGGGTGGAGCTGCCCGACGCGGCTCGCGGCGATCTGGCGACGTCGATCGAGGTGCTGCGAACATCGGTTCCGGTCGGTCGTTGGACCCCCGCGGCGAACTGGCACGCGACCGTCAAGTTCCTGGGATGGGTCCGGCCGTCGATCCTGCCGATGGTTCGGGAGGCGGCCGAATGGATCGCGCGTTCCGAGCCCCGCTTCACGACCCGGCTCACCGCCCTCGGGACGTTCCCTCCGGGGCGACGGCGCTCGCGTGTGCTGTGGGCGGGGATGGACGACGAGGGTGGTGGGTTCGCGCGGCTCTCGGCCGCGCTCAACGCCGCGCTCACCCCGGTGATCGAGCCGGAGGGGCGCGCATTCACCCCCCACGTCACGCTCGCCCGGTTCGACCCGCCGATCGCGTTGCCGGCCGAGCTCCCGCCGCTCGTCTCGGAGCCGTTCGAAGTGGCCCACCTGGTGCTGTTCCGCAGTCACCTGCGGGGCCGGGCACCCATCTACGAACAGATCGCCTCGTTCCCGCTCGGGGTCTGAGTGAACCGAGCCGCGCGCGGGGATCACCGCCCGCCGAGCTGAACCCATCGGGGACACGAGCGCACGTGGTCGTTGACCATCCCGACCGCCTGCATGAACGCATAGACCGTCGTCGGTCCGACGAATCCGAACCCACGGCGCTTGAGTTCGCGGCTGATCGTCGCGGACGTCGGTGTCTCGGAAGGGATATCGTCGATCGTGTCGAACCGATCGATCAGGGGCGCTCCACCGGCGAGCCCCCAGAGGAACGCGTCGAACGAGCCGAACTCGCGCTGGATCTCGAGGACGCGAGCCGCGTTGTTCACGGTCGAGGAGATCTTCCCCCGATGCCGCACGATCGAGGGGTCGGCGACCAGGCGGTCGATCGCGTCCTCGTCGAAGCTCGCGACCCGGGCGGGATCGAACCCGGCGAAGGCTGCGCGATAGCCCGCACGCTTGTGCAGGATCGTCGACCACGACAGCCCCGCCTGCGCCCCCTCGAGCGTGAGCATCTCCAGGAGGCGCGGGTCCTCGTGCACCGGGACGCCCCACTCATCGTCGTGGTAAGCCACGTATGCAGGATCGTCGCTCCGCGCCCAGGCGCAGCGCACCCCGGACGAAGGAGCCTCACTCGGCATGGGGCAACGCTAGCGCGCACCGACGACACGCGGGCGAGGGCTACGGGCCGGGAGGCGTCGGGTCGGAGGCCACCACGTCGTCGAAGTTGTAGGTCGCCGTCTTCTCGTTGTCGTCGCCGATCTGGACCCGGCCGATCCCGAGCGCCCCGAAGTCGGCCGCGAACGTTCCCAGCGGCGTGTCGTTGAGCTCAGCCGTGATCTGACCGGCGGGGCCGTCGCCGCACAGCTCGAGCGTGTTCCAGCCCGCGGGAAGCTTCACTCCGGCAACGGTGTAGGTGATGTCGGAGAGGTCGGCGCGGACCCGGATCCTGCGGTCCGCGTCGATGAAGATGCGTGCGAGTCCGGTTCCGTCCTGCTCGCGGAGCCGCAACAGCGTCAGGGAGTCCGCGTGCGAGACGACGTTGACCGCCGCCTCGAAGCACACGTCCGGCTCGGGAGCTCCCAGGTCGCGGAACGCGAACGCCTTGTCGAGGGTGAGCGCACTCCCCGCGCTGGGGGTCGCGGCACCGAACGATGCAGCGTCGATCGAGAAGCCCTTCACGGAACTCCAATGCTCGAAGGCGTCGGTGAAGTCGTCGGCGAAGGGCAGACCCTGGCCGGGTTCGGGGAGTGCTGCGCCCTCCGCGAAGGCCGCGAATCCGCGGCGAGGAGCGCCGGAGACGATCGTGAAGTCCCCGCCGATGAACAGATGGGTACCGCCCGACATCGCGAAGACTCCGTGCACGCTGTTCGCGAACGCTCCCCATTCGACCCGCGCGCCGTCGGTCGAGACCGCGGCGATCTTGTTCTCCGGCTGTCCGGTGAAGATCTCGAAGTGTCCACCGACGTACACGATCCCGTCCTGCGCGTGGACGGCCTGGACGTCACCGTCGCCTCCGACCGCCCACATCTGCTGACCGGTCGTCATCACGTGCTTGGTCACTTCGTTCGAGCGCGAACCCACGTAGACGTGCTCGCCGAGCGCCGAGAGCGCGAGCACCTGATCGAGAGGGGGCGTCGCCCACGGCTTCACCTTCGCGCCCGTGTGCGTGACCGTGGCCACGAACGGCCGGGAGAACGCGCCGATCGATCCGAAGGTCCCTCCGATCACGAGCCGCGTCGGCGTGACGGCGAGCGCCCGCACGCTGCGGTCGACGTCGCCCGGGTACCACGTCTTCATCACCTTGCCCGTCGTCGCGTTGAGGGCCGCGAGGCCGCGCCGGGTCGTTCCCGAGATCGTTCCGAACGTTCCTCCGAGGTACAGACGCGTCCCCCAGGTCGCCAGCGCGCGAACCGGAGCGCTCACCTTCGGCCGCCAACCCGCCACCGCCACACCGGTGATCGGGTCGACCGCCGCGAGGTTGAACACCTCGGCGCCGCCGACCGAGCGCAGCTGCCCGCCGATGAAGATCCGCGAGCCGTCGGGCGCCGCCGCGAGTGAGAACACCTCATCGTCGGCGCTCGGGTCCCAGGCGGTCGGCTCGCCGGTCGTCAGGTCGATCGCGGCAAGCCGGGAACGCGGGAGGGAGTTTCCGTTCCCGTCGTGCACCTCGGTGAATCGGCCGCCGAGGTAGACGGTCGTGCCGACCTGGACGATCGCGTTGACGCGTCCGTTCGTCTGCCAGGTGGGATCCGGCGCCGCCTCGACGAACGCGGGCGCCGGCCCCGCCATGATCCCGGCGAGCAGCAACGCGGACACCAGCAGACCGCCCGCACGCAGGCGTCGTCGAGATGGGGTGGTCGTCACTGCCGCGCTCCTCTCGGCCCCCCGAGCCGCCTCGGGGGACGCCCCATCGTGCGGGATGGAGGGGGATGAGGACAACCGGCCTCGGCCCTAGGGCCTGTGCGCTCGACCTGCGGAGTTGGGAGATGCTTGCCTTCGAACACGTGTTCGACTAGCTTCGGGCTTGCCAGTTCGCGAATGACAGGGGTGTAATCCATGTCAGACCCCCTCGGTAGCGTTCGCCGCGATCGGTTCCTCGCTCGCGAGGCGCAGAGGGTCACAACGGTCTCGGAGGCGCTCCGCGTGCGTCGACGAGGGGGATGAAGGAGGACCGCATGGATCGGGACAAGATGCTCGACGTCACGCTCTCCCAGATCGAGAAGCAGTTCGGCAAGGGTGCCGTGATGAAGCTCGGTGAACACTCGATGAGCGACGGCATCTCGATCATCCCGACGGGGTCGATGGCGCTCGACATCGCGCTCGGCGTCGGTGGCATCCCGAAGGGGCGTGTCGTCGAGGTCTTCGGTCCCGAGGGCTCGGGCAAGACGACCGTCTGTCTGCACATCATCGCCGAGGCCCAGAAGAAGGGCGGCATCGCCGCATTCATCGATGCCGAGCACGCGCTCGACCCGACCTATGCCAAGGAGCTGGGCGTCAACATCGACGAGCTGCTCGTCTCGCAGCCGGACTCGGGGGAACAGGCACTCGAGATCTCCGACATGCTCGTGCGTTCGGGAGCGCTCGATCTCGTCGTGATCGACTCCGTCGCGGCGCTCGTCCCGCGTGCCGAGATCGAGGGCGAGATGGGCGACACCCACGTCGGTCTGCAGGCGCGCCTGATGTCGCAGGCGATGCGCAAGCTCTCCGGCTCCCTCTCGCGTTTCGACACCACCGCGATCTTCATCAACCAGCTCCGGGAGAAGATCGGCGTCATGTACGGGAGCCCCGAAACCACCCCCGGCGGTCGCGCGCTGAAGTTCTACGCGTCGGTGCGACTCGATGTTCGCAAGATCGAGAACCTGAAGGATGGCACCGAGGTGGTCGGATCACGCACGCGGGTCAAGGTCGTGAAGAACAAGGTGGCCCCGCCCTTCCGTCAGTGCGAGTTCGACATCATGTACGGCAAGGGCGTGTCGGCCGAGGGCAGCCTGCTCGACGTCGGGGTCGATCTCGAGATCGTCAAGAAGTCCGGCGCGTGGTTCACCTACGAGGGTGAACAGCTGGGACAGGGTCGTGAGAACGCGCGGCAGTTCCTGGTCGAGAACACCGATGTCCGACAGGAGATCGAGCGCCGCGTTCGCGAGGCGGTCGGACTCGATGTCTTCGGCGCCGAGGACGACAAGCCGATCGAGATCCCCGACAGCGAGGCGCCTCCGGCGGCCGAGTCCGCCACGCCGACGGCGGATGCACCTGCACCGAAGTCCAAAGGGAAGCAGCCGGCCGACGCGTCCGCCAACTAGCGGGGCCGTGATGAGCGCCGACATCGGCACGCAGACGGGCTCCGACCCTCAAGCAGGGTCCGATACCCGGGCCGCGCGGGGTAGTCGGAAGCTCGGGCTGCATGACCGAGCGCTCAGGCTCTTGGCGGTGCGGATGCGCAGCCGCCGCGAGCTCGAACAGCGGCTGGTCCGCGCGGGATTCGAACGCGACGAGGTCGCCGCCGAGCTCGTTCGACTCGAGGAGGCCGGCCTGCTCGATGACGAAGCCTTCGCCGACGCGCTCACCGAGCAGGCGATCACCAGCCGAAAGGGTGGTCGGGCGATCGCGAACGCCCTGTATGCGAAGGGCATCGATCGTTCGACGATCGACCGAGCGGTGGAGGGCTCGCGCGAGGGAGAGTTCGACCGAGCAATGGAGTTCGCCGAGGGCCGTGCGCGACGGATGACCGGCCTCCCGGATGCGAAGGCGTTCCAGCGCCTGTCTTCCGCCCTGATGCGGCGGGGTTTCTCTCCCGACACGTCGCGGACCGTCGCGCGGAAGGCGCTCGACGTGGAGGGCTCGGACGAGGCATAGCCGGGTTCCGGCGGAGGCAACCCTTGCCCGATCCGAGGGCCGGGCGTATGTTGGTCGGACAGAGAGAATGTCCTACGACCTGATCGACATACGCGATGAAAGAGCGCTCTTGACCAGCGGAAACGACCATCTGGGACACAGCGGAAGCGGAGGGCGCGCGACGCCTCGACGGCAGTTGAACACCTAAGACCCTCCACCCTCATTCGCGTACGCCGAGGACGGCCGATGGGCCCTCTCCTCGGCGTTCTTTGCGTTCTGAGGAGGCAACGATGACGGAGGCATTGGTCGCGGTCGCCGCGCTCGCCGTCGGGGTTGCGATCGGCTTCCTGGCACGGAAGGCGATCGCTTCATCCCAGGCGCACAGCGCTGAGGCGACCGCTCGGAAGGTCGTCCTCGATGCGGAGGTCGAGGCCACGACGATGTCGCAGGTGGCGCTGACCGAGGCGAACCAGGAGATCGTCTCGATGCGCCGCGAAGCGGAGGAGGAGTTGCGCCTTCGCCGCGAGGAGCTCCAGCGCCAGGAGCAGCGCATGTCCCAGCAGGAGGAACGGGTCCACGAGAAGGACGAGCACCTCGAGCGCAAGCTCCTCGAGCACGAGGAGCGTCGTCAGGAGTTGAACGATCGCGACAAGGCACTCGCGGAGGTGCGGGAGGCCCTGGAAGCGCAGGTCGAGGTCCAGCGCGCCAAGCTCGAGCAGATCGCGAGCCTGACCGCGAGCGAAGCCAGAGATGCCCTGGCGGACCAGGTGGTCGACGAGGCGAAGCGACGCGCGATGTCGACCGTCCGCGAGATCGAGGAACGCGCCCGCGAGGACGGCGAGCAGCGCGCCCGCAAGATCGTCACGATCGCGATCCAGCGGGTCGCCTCGCAGCAGACGGCCGAGTCGACGGTGTCGGTATTCACGCTTCCGACCGACGACATGAAGGGACGCATCATCGGCCGGGAGGGACGAAACATCCGCGCCTTCGAGGCTGCGACCGGGGTGAACCTGATCATCGACGACACGCCCGACACGGTCGTGCTCTCGAGCTTCGATCCGGTACGCCGCGAGGCCGCGCGTATGACCCTCGAGAAGCTCGTCGGCGACGGCCGGATCCAGCCCGCCAGGATCGAGGAGATGCACGCGCGCTCGATGGAGGAGATCGAGGAGCAGATCCGCCGGGCGGGGGAGGAGGCGGTGCTCGAGGTCGGGATCCCCGACCTCCACGCGGAGCTGGTCCGCCTGCTCGGGGCGCTCCAGTTCCGTACCTCCTACGGGCAGAACGTGCTGAAGCATCTGCTCGAATCGGCGCACATCGCGACCTCACTGGCGGCGGAGATCGGGATCGACCCGACCGTGGCCAAGCGCGGCGCGTTCCTTCATGACATCGGCAAGGCCGTGACCCACGAGGTCGAGGGCTCGCACGCGTTGATCGGCGCGGAGATCGCACGCCGGCTCGGTGAGGCACCCGAGGTCGTGCACTGCATCGAGGCCCACCACGGCGAGGTGGAGCAACGCACGGTGGACGCCGTGCTCGCCCAGGTCGCCGACGGCATCAGCGGCGGTCGTCCGGGCGCGCGCCGGGAGAGCCTCGAGACCTACGTGAAGCGCCTCGAGCGTCTCGAGGAGATCTGCCAGGCGTTCGAGGGGGTCGAGAAGGTGTTCGCGATGCAGGCCGGCCGTGAGGTCCGCGTGATCGTCCAGCCCGACGGGGTCGACGACCTCGCCGCCGGCGTGATGGCGCGCGACATCGCCAAGCAGGTCGAGGAAGAACTCCAGTACCCGGGGCAGATCAAGATCACGGTCGTGCGCGAGAGCCGCTCGATCGAGTTCGCCCGCTAGCTCCGGTACGCTCGTAGCGCCGTGGAGCAGCGTCGATACCTCCTTCGCACCTTCGGGTGCCAGATGAACGAGCACGATTCCGAGCGGATCGCCGGGTTGCTGCAGGCGGACGGGATGGTGCCCGCCGCCGACGCGGCCGCCGCCGAGGTCGTGGTGTTCAACACGTGCGCGATCCGGGAGAACGCCGACAACCGGCTGTACGGGAACCTCGGACACCTGCGACCGCTGAAGCAGGCGAACCCCCGGATGCGGATCGTCGTCGCGGGATGCCTCGCGCAGAAGGACCAGGGAACGATCCAACGCAAGGCTCCCTGGGTCGACGTGGTCGTCGGCACCCACGCCCTTCCCGGTCTGCTGGAGCTGATCGAGCGATCGGCGACCGAGGGACCGCAGATGGACGTCGCCGAGAACACCGAGACCTTCCCCTCGGCCCTGCCGGCGGCCCGAGGCAACGACTTCAAGGCCTGGGTCTCGATCGCGCCCGGGTGCGACAACGCGTGCACGTTCTGCATCGTGCCGCTCGTCCGTGGGCCGCAGCTATCGCGCTCGGTCGGCGACATCCTGGCCGAGGTCCAGGGGTTGGCCGCACGCGGGGTGGTCGAGATCACCCTGCTCGGACAGAACGTGAACACGTTCGGCCGCGACCTCACGGTTACCGGATCCAGCCGCCGCCCTCTGTTCGCCGATCTTCTGCGGCAGGTCGACGCGGTGCAGGGGATCCGCCGCGTGCGCTTCACGAGCCCCCATCCGCACGACTTCACGCCGGACGTGATCGATGCGATGGCATCGAGCGAGAGCGTGTGCGAGCACATCCACTTCCCGCTGCAGTCGGGATCCGATCGGATTCTCAGGGTGATGCGGCGCTCCTACCGCAGCGAGCGCTACCTCGATTGGTTGCGACGGATCCGGGCGGCGATCCCCGACGTCGCGGTGTCCACCGACCTGATCGTGGGCTTCCCGGGCGAGACCGAGGACGACTTCGCGGCAACGCTCGCGGTCGTCGAGGAGGCGCGCTTCGACTCCGCCTACACCTTCCAGTATTCGCCGCGTCCCGCAACGGCGGCGGCGGCGATGCCCGATCAGATCTCCAAGGCCGTCGTGCAGGAACGGTTCGAGCGACTCGTCGCTCTCCAGGAGTCGATCTCGTTCGAACGCAGTCGCGCCCAGGTCGGACGCACGGTCGAGCTCCTGATCGAGGGCGACGGGAAGAAGGGCGGCGGGACCCAAGGCCGGACCCGGACGAATCGGATCGTGCACCTGGACGAGGAGATCCTGCCCGGCACGTTCGTCCCGGCAACGATCACGCGCGCCGCTCCCCACCACCTCACAGGCACGCTCGCCGGCCGCGACATCCAGCCAACGCCCGCCGGCGCCACGGCGCGCTGAGCCGATGTCGGAGCCCCTCCTGGCGCTGGTGGGTCCCACGGCGTCGGGCAAGACCGAGGCTGGGATCGAGATCGCCGAGCGGCTCGGCGCGGAGATCGTCTCGATCGACTCGATGCTCGTCTACCGGGGGTTGGACATCGGCACCGCGAAGCCGACCGAGGCCGACCGGGCACGGGTTCCCCACCACCTGATCGATGTCGTGGATCCGAGCGAACCCTTCACGGTGCAGCGGTTCCAGCAGCTGGCCCGGGCAGCGATCGAGGCGATCCGGGGCCGCGGCTCGACCCCGTTGCTGGTCGGTGGATCCGGCCTGTACATGCGTGCGGTCGCCGACGACCTCGAGTTCCCCGGAACCGATGACCGGACGCGCCACGAGCTCGAACGCAGCGCGGCGGCGCTCGGGCCGGAACGACTCCATGCGCGCCTGGCCGACCTCGACCCGGTGGCGGCGGCGAAGATCGAGCCGGCGAACCAACGGCGGACGATCCGTGCGCTCGAGGTCGCCGCGATCACCGGGCATCCGTTCTCGGACTTCGCCGCGGCGTGGGGGCGCTACCCGCAGGAGCGCCTGCATGCCGCCGGCATCGAGATCGCACGTCCGGCGCTCGCCGCCCGGATCGGAGCCCGCGTGGATGCGATGATCGATGCCGGGTTCGTCGGCGAGGTCGCGGGGCTCCTACGGGACGGGTTCGGCGGACGGCTCACCGCGACCCAGGCGATCGGGTACGCCGAGATCGCGCGGCACCTGGCCGGGGAGCTGACCCTGGAGGAGGCCGTCGCCGCGACCGCCAAGCGCACGCGGAACCTCGCTCGGCGCCAGATGGCCTGGTTCGCCAAGGATCCACGTGTGCGCTGGGTCACGGTCGGAGAAGGTGGTGCGACGACGGCGGTGGATACCCTCCGGGACATGTTGATCGCGGTCACGCCCTCGGCGCTCCGGGGATCGATCTGATGAGCGACGAACTCCGGTTCTCGAAGTACCAGGGCACCGGGAACGACTTCGTCGTGGTGGAGGATCTGCTCGACGAACGGCGGATCCATGCCGACGACGCCGTGGCGCTGTGCCACCGGCGCTACGGCGTCGGGGCCGACGGTACGATCCGGATCACCGGGCCCGGCTCGGCTGCGGCTCGGGAGACCGCCGCGACACAAGACGTCGACCCCGAACGGGCACAGTTCTTCATGGACCATCGCAACGCGGACGGGACCACCGCGGAGATGTGTGGCAACGGGATCCGATGCCTCGCGGCGTACGTCCGTGACAAGGGGCTGGACGGAGGAGACCATCTCGACGTCCTGACGCGGTCTGGGATCAAGCATCTGCGCGTGGGTGATCGTGACGGGGAGCTCTCGGTGAGCGTCGGCATGGGTGTTCCGCGATTCCCACGCGCCTCGATCCCGATGCGCGGACCGGCGTGGGAGCCGTTCCTGAACGAGCCGTTCGAGCTCGGGAGCGGGATCACGATGAAGGCGTCGGCCGTCTCGATGGGCAACCCGCACCTGGTGCTGTTCACCGACGACGACCCGGCCCGCGTCCACGTGTCCCACATCGGCGCGGCACTCGAGCAGCACGAGCTGTTCCCCGAGAGGACCAACGTGGAGTTCGTGGCAGTGGACGGCGACGAACTGTCGGTCCGCGTGTGGGAACGGGGCGTCGGCGAGACGATGGCCTGTGGAACCGGCGCGTGCGCGGCCCTGGTTGCGGCGAACGAGGCGGGACTGATCGGGCTGCGAGCGGTCGTGCGGTTCCCGGGCGGACCCGTGACGGTGGAACGCCGGGATGACGGAGACGTCACGCTGACCGGACCGGCGGTCCACGTCTACGACGGCATCGTGAACCCGGCACGTCTGCTGCGTCCCAGCTGACCTCGCGATCGGGCACCGGGCGTGGCTCGGCTGGTCCGCACTCTAGGATGGTCCCGTGCAGACCGACACGGCCCTCGCCGAACGCCTCGCCGAACGGACCGCCGGGCTCGTGGCGATCCCGTCGGTCAGCGGGAGTGAGGCGGCGATCCTCGATCACATCGATCGGGAGATCGGGGCCCTGCCGAGGCACGGGGACGAGGCAGATCCGGGCGTGCGTTTCTACGCGCACGAGTCGCCGGGTGACCGGCCGTTCGTCGTGCTGGCCGGCCACGTAGACACCGTGCCGGGAGGCCCGCCGCTCACTCGGACCGCCGACGAGGTCTCGGGACGGGGGAGCGCCGACATGAAGGCCGGGCTCGCCGTGATGGTCGAGCTCGCGAGAGTCCTCGGCAGCGCCGGCCGCGACGACCTGCCGGTCGACGTGGGCTACTGCTTCTTCGGCCGTGAGGAGCTTCCGTTCGCCGAGAGCGCGCTGCTGCCGTTCCTGCGGGCGACGCCGTTGATCGAGCGCGCGGCCCTTGCGATCGTGCTCGAGCCGACCGGGAACGCGCTCGAGGTCGGGTGTCTCGGGAACCTGAACGCGGATCTCGTCTTCTCGGGTCGGAGCGCCCACTCCGCCCGCCCGTGGCACGGTGAGAACGCGATCCACGCCGCGATCCACGGCCTGCGCGAGATCGCCTCCACGCAACCCCGGGACGTCGAGATCGACGGCCTCGTGTACCGAGAGGTCGTCAACGTGACATCGATCGCGGGGGGAACGGCCCGGAACGTCCTCCCGGCGGAGGCACGCGCCGGGGTCAACTACCGGTACGCGCCCGATCGGAGTCCCGGGGAGGCCGAGGAGCAGCTCCGCCGCTGGGTGATCTCGGCCGGTGTGCGCGTCGAGGTGATCGGGAACGCGCCGGCCGGAGCGGTCCCCGAGGGCAACGAGCTCGTGGAGCGTCTCCGGTCGGAGGCCGGATCGGAACCACGGCCGAAGCAGGCCTGGACGCCGGTGGCCGAGTTCGGCCTGGTCGGGGTGGACGCGGTCAACTTCGGCCCCGGCGACCCGGCGCTGGCCCACACCGACGACGAGCGGGTGCGGGTCGGCGACGTCGTCGGCTGCTACGACGTTCTGTACCGGCTCCTCACGGGCCGGTCGCCGGGGGAGTCCCCCTAAGATGCCGCTCTCGCACGGGATTAGGCGGATCGAGCCGTATTCGTTCGAGGCGCTCGACCGGGCGAAGGCCAATGCGCTCACCGCGGGACGCGAGGTGATCGACTTCGGCGTCGGCGATCCCCGCGAGGTGACACCCGCGTTCATCCGACAGGGACTGATCGACGCGATCGATCCGATCTCCAGCTATCCGCGCGCGGCGGGACTTCCCCAGCTGCGGGACGCGATCGCCGCCTGGGCCGAGGGTCGGTTCGGGGTGCGGCTCGACCCGGCGACCGATCTCTTCCCGACGCTGGGATCGAAGGAGATCGTCTTCTCCCTCGCCTCGGCCGTCGTCGACCCGGCGGCGGGCAAGGATCTGGTGATCGTCACCGCTCCCGGCTACACGATCCCCGAGCGGGGCGCACGGTTCGTCGGTGCCGACGTGCTCCGGTTGCCGTTGACCGAGGGCGGCGCGTTCCTCCCCGATCTCGACGGCATCGACACCGCAACGCTGGACCGTGCCGCCCTCGTATGGACGAACTATCCGAACAATCCCACGGGGGCGACCGCTCCGCTGCCCTGGTACGAACGGCTGGCGCATCTCGCGCGTGAGCACGACTTCGTGTGGGCCTCCGACGAGGCGTACTCCGAGCTGTGGTTCGAGGGCGGGCCGCCGGCATCCGCGCTGCAGGTCGGCGACCTGAGCAACGTGATGTGCATCAACACGCTCAGCAAGCGCTCTTCGATGACGGGCTATCGCAGTGGGTTCGTGGCGGGTGACCCCGAGCTGATCGCCGGGCTGAAGAGGCTTCGGCCCTCGACGGGGGTCACGCCGCAGGAGTTCGTCCAGCGGGCGTCGGTGCTCGCATGGAACGACGAGACCCACGTCGAGGAGAATCGCGCCCGGTACGCCGAGAAGCGGCAGGTCTTCCTGGACCTGTTCGCGCGCAAGGGGATCCGGGTGGTGGGATCGACGGCGACGTTCTACCTGTGGGTGGAGGTGCCCGGTGGAGCCCCGTCCGCGGAGTTCGCGATGCACCTGCTCGACGAAGCCGGAACGGTCGTGGCTCCCGGGTCGTTCTTCGGCCCCGAGGGCGAGGGGTACGTACGGATCGCGATGGTACCGACCCAGCACGAGTGCGAACGGGCCGTCGCAGTGTTGGACGGCGTCCTGGAGGAGGTAGGCGGATGACCCACGAGGAGCTCCGTGACCGGATCGAGAAGAGCTTCGACGCGCCGTCGGAGCCGCCCGACGCCGAGGCGGTCGAGCGTGCGATCGAGCTGTTGGACCGGGGCGAGATCCGCGTCGCCGAGCGGGCCTCGGACGGATCGTGGACCGTCAACGACTGGGCCAAGAAGGCCGTCCTGCTCTTCTTCCGGGTCCGCGGGCTCGAGACGCTGGAGGCGGGTCCGTTCGAGTATCACGACAAGCTTCCTCTGAAGACCGATCACGCGGCGAACGGGGTTCGCGTCGTACCGCCGGCGGTCGCCCGGTACGGCGCGCATCTGGAACCGGGCGTCGTGCTGATGCCCAGCTACGTGAACATCGGCGCCTGGGTCGGGGCGGGAACGATGGTCGACACGTGGGCCACGGTCGGCTCGTGCGCCCAGATCGGCAGCGGCGTGCACCTGTCCGGGGGCGTGGGGATCGGCGGCGTCCTCGAGCCGATTCAGGCCGTGCCGGTCGTGATCGAGGACGACGCGTTCATCGGATCGCGCTGCATCGTGGTCGAGGGGGTGCGCGTGGGCCGGCGGGCGGTGCTCGGAGCGGGGGTCGTGCTGACCTCGAACACCCCCGTGATCGACGTGACCGGTGACGACCCGGTCGAGTACCGAGGCGTCGTCCCTCCGGAAGCCGTCGTCGTGCCGGGAACGCGGCCGCGGGCGTTCCCGGCCGGGACCTACCAGCTCCCGTGCGGGCTCATCATCGGCTACCGCGGTGAGGGAACGGATGCGAAGCTGCAGCTGAACGACGCCCTTCGTGACATGGGTCTCTCCCTCGAGGGCGCGTAAGCTCGTCGGGTGAGCGACGACACCCCCCAACTCTCGACGACAGATCCCTCGTGGACACGTTCGCGTGGCACACACGCCGGCGCCGGCGCCCTCGAGTCGCCCTTGGCCGCGACGTGGCGTCCTGCCGTGCGCGAGAAGGCCGTGCTCGTGGGTGTCGCGCCCGGCATCGTCGAGGAGGACCTCGACGAGCTTGCGGCGCTCGCCGACTCGGCGGGCGCGGATCCGGTGGCGCGCGTCGTGCAGCCGCGGAACGTCCCCGACACGGCGACCTACGTCGGCAAGGGCAAGGTCGAGGAGATCCACCGGACGCTGCACGCGACCGGCGCGGACGCCGTGATCCTGGACGGGGAGCTGTCGCCGGGCCAGCTCCGAGCGCTCGAGGAACGATTCCGTGTCCGCGTGATCGATCGCACCGCGCTGATCCTCGACATCTTCGCGCTGCACGCCCGCTCGCAGGAGGGCAAGGCCCAGGTCGAGTTGGCGCAGCTGAACTACCTGCTGCCACGGCTCCGGGGCTGGGGTGAAGCGATGTCGCGGCTCGGCGGTGGCATCGGCACGCGGTTCGGGGGCGGCGAGACGAAGATGGAGATCGACCGCCAGCACATCCGCAAGCGCATCGCGAAGCTCAAGCGCGACATCGTCGCGCTCGGCAAACAGCGGGCGATCAAGCGCGCGAGCCGCGAACGATCGGGAGTTCCCCAGATCGCGATCGCCGGCTACACGAACGCCGGCAAGTCGACCTTGACGAACGCGCTCACCGGAGCCGACGTTCTCGTCGCCGATCAGCTGTTCGCGACCCTCGATCCGACGACGCGCAAGCTTTCCTTGCCCGCCGGCCGGCAGGCGACGATCACCGACACGGTGGGGTTCGTGCGTCAGCTTCCGCACGATCTCGTGGAGGCGTTCCGGTCCACGCTCGAGGAGGTGACGCTGGCGACGATCGTGCTCCACGTCGCGGACGCCGCCTCACCCGAGATCGAGCGCCAGATCGGAGCCGTCCGCGAGGTGCTCGGGGAGATCGGCGCGGGACAGATCCCCGAGCTCCTCGCGCTGAACAAGGTCGATCGGCTCTCGGACGTGGAGCGCGCCCGACTCGCCCGTCGCTATCCGGACGCGGTGCAGGTCTCGGCCGTGACCGGAGAAGGTATACAGACGCTGCTGGAGGCCGCCGAGGAACTGTTGCGTCCCCCGCTCGAGATCGCCGTGCTGGTTCCCTACGGGCGCGAGGACGTCGCCGCGCGGCTCTACCGAGAGGCGGAGGTCCTCGGAACGGACCCGAGCGACGACGGTGTCCACATGCGTGTACGGGTGACCGACTCCCAGCGCACCTGGCTGGCCGCGCACGGGCTCGGATCGGATCTGCTCGGACCCATCGCGACACCAGATGGACAGGCTGTTTCGCGGGCCGCGGACCGGCGTTCCGAACCCGCGTAGCCCCGCCTGCGTAGACGCCGCATCACGGTTCGGTCGGGGCGCCGATCTCCCACAGGCCCTCGTCGGCCCAGGAACCGGTGATCACGTGGTCGGGATCGACACCGCCCTCGATCGCGAGCCGCAACGCGAGCACCTGGAGCCGCGCCGTCAAGGGGATCTGCGCAAGCAGATCCGGGAGCCCGTACGGTTCCCGGATCCACGAGACGGGGACACTTTCGCGTTCGGCCGCGGTGATAACCCCCGTCAGGAACCCTTCGCCATCCTGAGGTGGCGCGATCGCGAGCACTCGGTCGCGTCCGTCGAGAGGAACGGCCGACCCGTGGAGCAGGTACTCGGCGTCGTAACCCTCGGCGAGGGCCCGAGCCGCTTCGCGGACCTTGAGCGCCCCCTCCCGTGCGGTCACGCCGCCGGCGCCCACACCGGTCACGACGAGGAGCCGTTCGGGCCGCGGGACGTCGAAGGGGGTCTCGTCCGCCAGCGCCGCACGCACCGCGTCCGGGATCCGTGTGAGCGCGTCCTCGGTGATCGCCTCGCTGCCCATGGCGCGGACGAGCATCGCGAGCGCGAGGAGCGCGGTCGTATAGCTGACGGTGTAGGTCTCCGAGGTCTCCTTCGAAACCGTCGGGATCGCATCCGGGATCCGAACGCCCTCTCGGGCGATCGGGATCACCGTCAGGCCCGCGAGGAACGACTGGGCACGGGCCGAGAGGGCGTAGGCCGTCTCGGCGGTATGGCTGATCACGATCACCCCGTCGCGGGGCCCGAGGACCGGGGCCCAATCGACGAAGGGCATCGATGCGCTCCAGCTCGCGGCGCGGCCGGCCTCGTGGAACATCGCCGCTCCGAGCTCGGCCGCATGCTGGCTCGTTCCGGTCCCGACGAGCCACAGACGGTTGCACCGCTGGAGTCCCTCGGCGGCAGCGTGGATCGCGTCGAGGGTCGGGCGGTCGCCGAGCATGCGTTCCAGCTCGTCGGGTTGGGACCGGATCTGCTCTTCGAGCCGCGTCTGCGGCGTGGCAGGCGTGGACCCCTCCGCGCCCATCGGTCAGAGCTTGCGGAGAACCGCGACCACGGTCCCGAGGATGCTGCCGTCGGTCATCTCGAACGGCTCGAGGCGAGGGTTCTCGGGGACGAGCATCACCCGGTCGCCATCGCGGTGGAAGCGCTTGACCGTCGCCTCGTCTTCGGCGGGACCGGGCAACAGCACCGCGACGATGTCGCCCTCGTCGGCCGAGGCCTGGCCGCGCACGATCACCGTGTCGCCGTCGTGGATGCCCGCGTCGATCATCGAGTCGCCGGTGACCTTCAGCGCGAAGTGTTCGCTGTCGTCGACCCAGTCGCGCGGGACCGTCAGGTACTCGTCGACGTGCTCCTCCGCGAGCACGGGGGCACCCGCTGCGATCCGGCCGACCAGAGGGACGACGGCGCCCTCGGGTCGTGGCGCGTCGAGGATCAGCGCGCGGGGCTTCGTGGGGTCTTTGTGGAGCAGGCCCTTCTTCTGGAGGTTCTCGAGCTGGCTGTGCACGCTCGAGGAGGAGGTCAACCCCACGGCCTCGCCGATCTCGCGCACGGTGGGGGGGTAGCCGCGGTCACGGACGGTGGACTCGATGAACTCGAGGATCCGACGCTGGCGAGCGGTCAGCTCGTGTTCGGCGGTCGTGGTGGCCATGGCTGCCTGCTCCTCTCGGCGTCCGGCCCCTCCCGGCCGGATCGAGGCGACGCTAGCACGGGGGCGTGCCGGATTCAAACATACGTTCGGTTCGGTGCTTGACCTCGAACGGGTGTTCGGGCACACTGCGGGGCATGTCTCGAACGTCTGTTCGTGTTCACCGCCGCCGCCTCGCGGTTCTCGTGGGGGTTCCGGCCCTGGTCCTAACCCTATGGGGTCCGGCCGCGGGAGCCTTCAGCGGGCCGCCGGCGCACACCTCTTCCCACCGGCACGTCGTGGTGTCG
The DNA here is from genome assembly GCA_040881665.1 of Actinomycetota bacterium. Taxonomy (NCBI): domain Bacteria; kingdom Bacillati; phylum Actinomycetota; species Actinomycetota bacterium. The sequence goes on along the minus strand of JBBECT010000005.1, from coordinate 303,552 downwards.
GGGGAAACCCTGTGGTCGATCGCACGGTCCGAGGCGGATCCCGGGGTCGATCCCCGGCCACTCGTCGACGCGATCGTCGAGGCCAACTCGATCGACGCCGACGCGATCGTCCCCGGTCAGGCGCTCGCCATCCCTGCGGGCGCCTGACCGCCCCCCACGCCCCGCCCTCGTTTGACGACCCCAGATGTCGGGGGTAGCTTTCCCCTGCCACAAGATGTTGTGGCCGACCCCATGCGATGTCCCTGGTGCCACCACGAGGAAGACCGTGTCGTCGACTCTCGCCCTGCCGAAGCGGGCGTGGCGATCCGTCGGCGCCGCGAATGCCTGTCCTGCTCCCGCCGGTACACCACGTTCGAGCGGATCGAGGGGCTCGGGGTTATGGTCGTCAAGCGTGACGGAACCAAGCAGGCGTACTCGCGGGACAAGGTGCTTTCCGGCCTGCACCAGGCACTCGCCGGCCGTCCCGTGGATGAGGAGCGGGTGCAGAAGGTGGCCGATCGGGTCGGGGAGCGGCTCCGCCGCCACGGTCCCGAGGTGACCTCCCAGGAGGTCGGGGTCGAGGTGCTCCGCGCGCTCAAGAAGCTGGACGACGTCGGCTACCTGCGGTTCGCGAGCGTCTACAAGGGGTTCGAGGACATCGAGGATTTCCAGCGGGAGCTCGGTCGGATCCAGAAGTCCGAGCCGGCGAAGAAGGACGCGAAGCGTTAGGCGACCGCCCGTCGCGCCTCCGAAGAAGACCGTCAAGAACCGGCGGCCAGCCCCTTCGGACCCGGCCATGTCGGTGCCCCCCGGTAGCCTGAACCTCGGCGGTCGGCGGCTCCCGTGGCCACCGCGACGTGACCTGCAAGTTTCGGCAGGACCACAATATCTAGTGGTATGATTTGAGTTGTGACACTACATCTTCGGTCCGAGGGTCTTGACCCCGAGGGGGATGCGCGACAGAATCACGATCCTGTAATTCCACGGTCGTTCCTTCCCTGCGACCCACGGCCCACGGCAGCAACACGACGAAGAGAGGGGGTCTCCTGGTGGCAACGAGAGAGGGCGACGTCCAGGTCATCCGCAACGGTCTGACGTTCAAGCGCTTCTTCACAACGGACGGTACGCATCCGTTCGACGAGATCGAGTGGGAGCGGCGCGACGCGGTGATCCCGAACTTCAAAGAGGGCGGCAACGCCTTCGAGCAGCGCGACGTCGAGTTCCCCACGACCTGGTCGCAGAACGCCACCAACATCGTCGCCCAGAAGTATTTCCGGGGCACCCTGGGCACTCCTCAGCGCGAGACCTCGGTCCGTCAGCTCGTCGGTCGCGTGGTCGACACGATCCGCGGCTGGGGCGCGAAGGACGGCTACTTCGACACCCCGGCCGACGCGCAGATCTTCGCCGAAGAGCTCAGCCACTTGCTCATCACCCAGAAGGCGGCGTTCAACTCCCCGGTGTGGTTCAACGTCGGGGTTCCCGACACCCCCCAGCAGTGTTCGGCGTGTTTCATCCTCGCCGTCGACGACAAGATGACCTCGATCCTCAACTGGTACGTCGAAGAGGGAACGATCTTCAAGGGAGGCTCGGGGTCGGGCATCAACCTGAGCCGGATCCGCTCGTCGAAGGAGCCCCTGGCCGGCGGTGGAACGGCGAGCGGCCCCGTGAGCTTCATGCGTGGCGCCGACGCGAGCGCCGGTACGATCAAGTCGGGCGGGAAGACCCGCCGCGCGGCCAAGATGGTCGTCCTCGACGTCGATCACCCCGACGTCCGTGAGTTCATCTGGTGCAAGGCCGACGAAGAGCGCAAGGCACGTGTGCTGCGCGACAACGGCTTCGACATGGACCTGGACGGCAAGGACTCGCACTCGATCCAGTACCAGAACGCGAACAACTCGGTGCGCGTCAACGACGAGTTCATGCAGGCGTTCCTCGACGACCGCGACTGGAAGCTCAAGGCCGTGCTCGGAGGGGAAGAGCTCGAGTCGGTCCGCGCCCGTGACCTGATGCGCGAGATCGCGCAGGCCGCGTGGGAGTGCGCCGATCCGGGCATGCAGTACGACACGACGATCAACGAGTGGCACACGTGCCCGGCCTCGGGTCGCATCAATGCGTCCAACCCGTGCTCGGAGTACATGCACCTGGACAACTCGGCGTGCAACCTCGCGTCGCTCAACCTGCTGAAGTTCATGGAGGCCGACGGCACGTTCGACGTCGCGGCCTTCAGGTCGGCGGTCGACACCGTGTTCACCGCGCAGGAGATCATCGTCGGCAACTCCGACTACCCGACCGAGAAGATCGGGCGGAACGCCGCGGCCTTCCGTCAGCTCGGTCTCGGGTACGCGAACCTCGGCGCGCTGCTGATGGCGCGGGGACTGCCGTACGACTCCGACGGTGGACGCGCGTGGGCGGGAGCGCTCACGGCCTTGATGACGGGTCAGGCCTATCGAACGAGCGCGCGGATCGCGTCGGTGACCGGTCCCTACGCGGGCTTCGGTCCGAACCGGGACGCGATGCTGCGCGTGGTTCGCAAGCACCGGGGCAAGGCGGACGAGATCGATCCCGAGCTGGTCCCCGAGGGGCTCCTGTCCGCGGCGAAGAGCTCCTGGGACGAGGCGATCGCCCTCGGCGAGCAGCACGGGTACCGCAACGCGCAGGCGTCGGTCCTCGCTCCGACCGGAACGATCGGTCTGATGATGGACTGCGACACCACGGGCATCGAGCCCGAGCTCGCGCTCGTCAAGACGAAGAAGCTCGTCGGCGGCGGCACGATGCAGTTCGTGAACCAGACGGTTCCCCGCGCGCTCGAGCGTCTCGGCTACACCGCGGCGGAGCAGGAGGACATCGTCGCCTACATCGCCGAGCACAACTCGGTGGCCGACGCGCCGCACCTCAAGGCCGAGCACTACCCCGTGTTCGACACCTCGATGGGCGCCGAGTCGATCCACTACATGGGGCACGTGCGGATGATGGCGGCGGCGCAGCCGTTCATCTCCGGCGCGATCTCCAAGACCGTGAACATGCCCGAGAGCGCGACGGTCGAAGACGTCGAGGACCTGCTCGTCGAAAGCTGGAAGCTCGGCCTGAAGGCGGTCGCGATCTACCGCGACAACTGCAAGGTCGCCCAGCCGTTGTCGGCCGACAAGAAGAAGGGCGTGGCTGCCGAGGCGCCGGAGCCCGCACAACTGGCCCAGCCGGTCCGCAAGCGCCTGCCGCAGTCGCGCCCGTCGCGCACGACCTCGTTCGCGGTCGGCGAGGCCGAGGGCTACATCACCGCGGGGGAGTACCCCAACGACGGCATCGGTGAGGTGTTCCTGAAGGTCTCCAAGCAGGGGAGCACCCTGTCGGGGATCATGGACGCCTTCGCGATCGCGGTGTCGCTCGGACTCCAGTACGGCGTTCCGCTCGAGGCGTATGCGTCGAAGTTCGTGAACATGAAGTTCGAGCCCAGCGGCCTCACGAACGATCCGGACATCCGGCTCGCGAGCTCGCTCGTCGACTACGTGTTCCGCCGCCTGGCTCTCGACTACCTGACGCCCGAGCAACGCGCGGGCATGGGGATCCAGTCGATGGACGAGCGCAAGCGGTATACGCAGTCGCAGCTGTCCGGTCAGGTCGAGGCGCCGGCGGATGCGGTTCCCGAGGCTGAGGTTCCGGCCGACACCGCCCGGCCGATCGAGCTGCAACCGCGTCCCGATCAGGGGAGGCCTCCGGACGACAAGGTCGAGGCGCACACGGCCGACGCGCCGCTGTGCTACTCCTGCGGCTCCAAGATGCAGCCGGCGGGCTCGTGCTACGTCTGCTCGAGCTGCGGCTCCACCAGCGGCTGCTCCTGATCCCGGTCGACGACGCCCCCGGGCACTACCCCCGGGGCCGTCGTGTGCCCACCCGCCGGTCCCGCCCGCCTGCGTACAATCTCGCTCTGTCCGCCCGAGCGGGGACGGTGACCGACGAGTGCTCGACCGTGGGAGGGAGGGGTCATGGGGACCGACGACATCCGCCTGGTGGGGATCCACCACGTACAGCTCGCGATGCCCGACGGGGAGGAGCACGACGCCGTACGGTTCTACGGCACCGCCCTCGGTCTGACGCAGGTCGACAAGCCGCCGAGGCTCTCGCCCCGCGGCGGGGTGTGGTTCCGTTCCGGCGACCTCGAGGTGCACCTGGGCGTCGAGGAGGTCTTCCGCCCCGCGGTGAAGGCCCATCCGGCGATCCTGGTCGAGGGACTGGAGAAGATCCGCGCGCGGATCGAAGAGGCCGGCTACAAGGTCACCGACACCGTCGAGATGGAGGGCTACGACCGTGTATATGTGCGGGACCCCTTCGGGAACCGGCTTGAGCTGATCGAGGAACGTGAGTGATGGAGCTGCGGTTCACCAAGACCGAACGGCGCGGCCACCTGCCGAAGCAGGCGCGCCCGGGCGACGCCGGTCTGGATCTGGACGCCACGGAAGATCATGAGCTGCAGCCCGGCGAGCGCAAGATGATCGGAACCGGGGTCGCCGTCGAGATCCCCGAGGGCTACGCCGGGCTGGTGCTGCCCCGTTCGGGGTTGGCGACCCGGTACGGGCTCACCCTGATCAATTCCCCCGGGCTGATCGACCCGGGCTACCGCGGCGAGATCCTCGTCGCCGTCGTGAACCAGGATCCGAGCCAGGCTGTGAAGATCAAGCGCGGCGATCGCATCGCGCAGCTCGTGGTCGTCGGCCTTCCGGGGATCGAGCCCGTGCTCGTGGAAGCGTTGTCAGACACCGAGCGCGCCGACGGAGGCTTCGGCTCCACCGGGTCGTGACCTGCGGTTTCCGCCGCGACGAGGCGGTTCCGGTTGAAGGGGTCGGCGGCCGCTCCTAGACTGCATGTTGCAGCACACGCGGACGTGGCTCAGTTGGTAGAGCACCACCTTGCCAAGGTGGGGGTCGCGGGTTCGAATCCCGTCGTCCGCTCCAGATCCCCCGGGCCGGTCCGGAGCTGCACAGGTATTCCCACGGCGCTCGCGTAGACTCCTCGTGCGTTCGGCCGCATCCGGAACGCATCGCCGCCCGGCGGGGTGGCCGAGTGGTTAGGCAAGGGCCTGCAAAGCCCTGTACACCGGTTCGATTCCGGTCCCCGCCTCCAACGATCCCTCGTCACAGTGCATCACACAAGGTCACAGCACTCGTGTGGTATCGAATGGCGCGACCGACTGCACGGCCGAGTCGGAGGTCGCACCGCGACGCTTGTTCACTCGACGCTGCACCAGCACGCCGAGCGTGATCGCCAGCATCGAGCTCACCAGGATGAACGTCGCCGCGGCGTTCAGCGCCGGGGTGGGGCCGGTACGGGCGGACTCGTAGATCAGTATCGGGACCGTGACGGAATCCTGGCCGCCGACCAAGAAGGCCGAGATCACGAAGTCGTCGATCGAGATCGCGAACACGATCATCGCCGCAGCGAAGATCGCCGGCGCGAGCAGCGGCAGCAGCACGCGACGGAGTGCCTCGAACGGCGACGCGCCCAGGTCCATCGCCACCTCTTCTTGTTCCCGATCGATCGTGAACAGCCGGCCGCGCACGACGATCACGACGAAGACGATCGAGTAGGTCACGTGCCCGAGGACCTGCGCGGACGTGCCGAAGTCCACGAAGTGGTAGAGGTTGATAAAGACGAGGAACAGCGCCGTTCCCAGCACGAGTTCCGGCGTCACGAGCGGCACAATCATCAGAAGGTTCGCCGAGCCCGATCCGCGGCCCCGCCACCGGGCGAGCCCGAGAGCGAGTGCGACGCCGATCGGGGTGGCGATCAGCAGGTCCGCGAACGCGAGTTTCAGCGACTGGGCGAGCGCGCCACGCAAGTCGGGGTCGTTGAAGATGCCCCCAACCCGCTCTCCGGTCTCGAGCTCGCCGCCGATCCACCACGCCAGCGACGGACCTGTGACGAACGTCGTCGATCGGTTCGAGTTGAAGGAGACCAGGATCGCGATCACGAGAGGAACGACCAACCACACCACGAACGCCCATGTGAGCAGGGCCAAGAATCGCGGCTTCCCCCACGGGTTCGCGAACCACGCGCGGATCCGGCCCTGCGGGGCGGCGGCGCTCACGTCTCGTACTCCTTCGACGCCTCAGCGGTGCCATAGAATAGCCCATGAACACGAGTAGGAAATCACTCATGGCCGATGTCTGACCGGGCAGACCTGGCTCACAACCCCGGGAGGCAGCTCGTGAACAAGGTCGATGTCATGATCCTCATCGACTACATGTACTGGGTGAACGCTCGCTTGCTCAAGATGGCGAGCGAGCTTTCCACGGATGACTTCGTTGCTCCGAGCTCGGTCACAACGCGCGATCTTCGCGGAACACTCGTCCACGAGCTCGATGTCGAATGGAGCTGGCGGCTCAACCTCCAGGGCAAGACCGGCCCCGCGGACGAAGAACTTGATCCCGGGTCGTTCCCCGATGCAGCCTCGCTCGTCACGCGGTGGCGGGAGGACGAGGCTGAGATGCGTGCGTGGCTGGACACGATTTCTGACGAACGGATAACCGAGCGGGTTCGATCGAGGCAAACCCAGGACGAGCGCCCGCTCTGGCACTACCTCGTCCATATCGTGACGCATGCTGCACAGCAGCAGGCCGACGTCGCGACCCTGCTGTCGCTGGCCGGTTCTTCGCCCGGTGAGTTTGGGTTCCTCGACTACCTATGGTCACTCGAGGGATGACTCACAACCGGACCGTGCCCTGCCGATAGGGAGCCTTCCATCCCATCGAGCGGGGACAGGCCGAGTACGCGGAAATCATCGCCCGACGCAGCTTCCCTGGTCGTCTTGGGCTGGCTGAGTGCCCCCGTGAGCTGGGCCGAAGGGCCGTCGGACGCTCGCCTGTATCGTTCTGACGATGGCTTCCGATTCTCTGCGCGGCGTGTTCGTACCGGTCATCACGCCCTACGCGCCTGACGGATCGGTCGCGCTCGATGCCCTGGAGGGGCTCGGTCATCGCCTCCTGGAGGGGGGAGTGGCGGGGCTCGTCGCCCTTGGGACCACGGGAGAAGCGTCGCTCCTGGAGGTGGAAGAGAAGCGGGCCGTCGTCGATGTGTGTTCCCGAGTTTGCGTCGACCGCGGTGTCCCACTCATCGTTGGCGTCGGCACCAACGACACGGCGGAATCGATCGCCTCCGCTCGGGCGATCGCCGATGTCCCGGGCATAGTCGCCGCGTTGTGCGTCGTGCCGTACTACCTTCGACCCAGCCAGGAGGGGATCGTCCAACACTTCAAGGCGATCGCGGCCGCCTCCTCCGTACCGATCGTGCTCTACAACATCCCGTACCGGACGGGAACGCTGCTCGAGCCCGACGGTCTGCTGCAGCTAGCTCACATGCCCGAGGTGATCGGCGTGAAACATGCCGTGGGCTCGATCGACGGCTCCACGCTTCGCATCCTTGCCGAGAAGCCCGAAGGCTTCGCGATCCTCGGCGGGGATGATCCGTATCTGTTCCCGATGATGCTGCTCGGCGCCTCGGGAGCCATCGCGGCGTCCGCCCACGTGTGTACCGAGCGGTTCGTGGACATGGTCGAGTGCGGGATGGCGGGCAAGGTCGAAGAGGGCAGGTCGCATCACGAGGAGCTGCTGCCCGTGGTCGCCGCGTGCTTCGCCGAGCCTAGTCCGGCCGTCTTCAAGGCCGTCCTCCACGCGCAAGGCGTGATACCCACGCCGGACGTTCGCCTGCCTCTGGTTGCGGCCTCGGCTGAGGCGCTGGAGCGAGCCCTCCACTCGATCGACGCGGTGCCCTGACCGGTACTGGGGAATCGCTGCGGGACGCCGCCGGAGAGAATATCGGTCGCCGTCGACCCAGGTTTACGTCGACGTAGCGAGCTCGACACGCGGAGTCGTGCGCATCGCGATCGCGTCGGCGATCCGGGCGATCGTGCTTCGGTTGCCCGTTCTCGATGATCGGCAGCGAGTCCACGAGAAGCCGGGGGTGAAACCCGTGCACCGACCACGTTCGTGGCGTCGACCACCCGTCCGTCTTCGAGCAGCGGTCGTCCGTCCCGGGCGCCCACGACACGTGGCGCGCGCTCGATGCCCGCGCGCGTCAGGTCCTTGGGCTTCGTCCGGACCAGCTCCTCGCCGACCACGAGCATCTCCGGTCGGACCTTCCGCCCGATCCGGAACGGTACGTGTCCCGTGTCCGGACCCGACACGATCGTGCTGTGTCTCCCGTCGAGGTCGAGCGCGGCCCCACGCCGGTCCGCGGTCAGACCGGCTGGATCGAGACCCTCGGGGAGAACTTGCTGACCTTGCCGATCGCGGTAACCGACTTCTGCGATCGGGCCCTGATCTGGTAGGTCGCGCCGGGCGCGATGGCCACCGGATCGTCGTTGAGACCGAACACGGCCGAGGTCTGCGTCGTGTCCGTCTTCCACGGCAGCCAATCTCCGGCGGCTCCGACCCGATACTCGACATCGAAGGCCTTGCCAGTGTTCGTCGCCGCCCCCGCCCAAGCGACCGTGAAGGGTGGCCCCGTGGGGGACGGATCGAGGGTCGGCTTGATCCTCAACGTTCCGCGCATGCCGCTGGTCGGGCTCCCGTGGACCTCGCAGTAGTAGGGGAACGTGCCGGCGGAGAGCGTGCGCACGAACACCGCGTCGTCGTTGCTCGTCGGGGCCCCCGAGATGAACAGGCCCTTGTTCTGGCGGACGTTGTGCTGGCGGTTGGGCGTGAGCCAGTCCCAGGCGATCCCGCCGCCTTGGATGCCGCTGACGGTGCTGGGATTGAAGAAGTTGTCGTCGATCCCCACCGTCGCGATCCCGGCGTCCGCCGAGGGTGTGAGTCCGAGGACGATCGTGACCAGCAGCACGACCGGGCCTGTGCGTGCGCGCATCGGGGGCTCCTTCCGGGGAGATCGCTCCGAGCGTAGTCCCGGGCCTGAGTCGGCCGCAAGCCCGGACGGGATTGACGCCCGGCGAGACTTCCAGAAGGATGCGGGGGGTGCCCCTGCCTCGCGCGATCCTCGCCACCCTGATCTCCGTGACCGTCCTCGCCGGTGTCGGCACCGTCCCGTCGAGCGCGGCCGACACGTGGGGTTCCACCACGTTCGAGGTCGATCGGGTGCAGATCGGCGGCTCCGGCTCCGGCGTTCGCTTCTCCCGGATCCTCCAGAGGCTCAATGGCAGGAACGTCCGCGCCTTCGTCCTCGAGATCGCCCCGTTCGGCAATCCGGCGAGGATCGACGTCGGTGCGGGGGGAACGAAGCTTCCGATCTCCCAGAAGCTGTCGACGATGGGGCTCGCCCACGGAGCGATCGCGTCGATCAACGCCGACTTCGGGATCAAGCGGCCCGACCATGTGTTCATCGAGGACGGCAAGGTGTGGTCGAGCGGGCTGCGGAACGGCGGGACGATCTTCGGCGTGCGCAAGGACGAGACGAGAGCGTTCATCGACCGGCCGAAGACCGCGATTGACCTCCACGTCGGCGCGAAGGTGCGACCGATCGAAGCGTGGAACGCCGCCAAGCCCGGCGCCGGTGAGATCACCGCCTACTCGTTCGAGGGCGGCAATCCAAGCCCGCCCCCGGGGAACGCGTGCTCGGTGCTGTTGAGGGATCCGACCGCCCCCGCGTGGACGACGAACCAGCGCCAGATCAAGCGTCGCTACACCGTGGAGGCACGACGATGCGGCAGCGCGATGGCCTCGCCGTCCGGTGCGAAGGTCGTCCTCGCTTCGAAGCAGCGGGGCGCGGGGGCGAGGGTCCTGAAAGGTCTGTCCGCGGGGAACCGAGTGACCCTCCAGTGGGGAACGAGTGCGCGCGGCGCGATCGACGTCGTGGGGGGCCGGCAACAGCTCCTCGAGGCCGGTGCGCTGGGGCAGGTGACCTGTGATCCGGACGTGAACCGCGATCTATGCAGCGCGAATCCCCGTTCGGGGGCGGTCGTCAATCGGGCCTGCGCGCAAGGCCCCGCCTCCGAGTGCCGGGTGTTCCTCGTGGTGGTCGACGGGCGGCAGGGAGAGTGGTCGTCGGGGTTCACCCTGAAGCAGTTCGGGACGTTCCTGCGGCGCACTCGGTTCGACCACAGCGGGGACGCCGCGAGGAAGACCTGGAACGCGATCAACTTCGACGGCGGCGGATCAGCGGAGATGTGGCTGAAGAAGGTGTCCGGTGTGACGTCTTCGATGTGCGGCTCGAGTCGGGCGAACCTCAACACCTCCGGATGGTGCACCGCGAACCGCCCGAGCACGAACGGCAGCGTCCTGGAGGAGCGCGGGAGCGAGAACGCCGTGCTCGTGAAGACCGGCACCGATTCGCACCCCAACCCCGAACCCGGGGGACTCTGAGGCCGCCCCGCCGTGAGGATCGCTACAGGCGTTCCTCCAGACGCACGGTCACCGTGTCGCCCTCCTCCTTGCCGATCGCCTGCCGTACGTCGGTCTTGATCGGGAGCTTGTGGGTTCCGTCACCCATCGCCATGAAAGAGCTTCGGAAGGGGTGCCCCTCCACGGTCCCGCGTACCTTCACGAGGTCCCGCGTGCCGAAGAACTCGACTGAGTCGGGCATCACCACATAGGTCCACCCGCCCTTGTTCGGGCTCTTCAGCAGGGGTGCCGTGAACTCCTCACCCAATGCCTCCATCCCGGCCTCCTTTCTCGCCATGGCTCCATCAGATCAGACTCGTGTCTGCCGTCAGACTAATCTCCACCTCTAGCACGCAAACGGGGGACACGCAGCGTCCTGCACGACAGCCGAGATCGCGTGACCCGCCTGGTTCACGAAGACGACGCGATGGGTCGGGCAGCCTTTCCACTTACGGTTGGCCACGCGGCGGGTATCTAGACTGAGGGAGAGAGTTGTGCGCTCCAGGCTGTTCGGACCAGCGACCGGGTGCGGCCATCCGGCGCAGGTCACCTCCATTGGCAGCCCGGCAGCTGGGGTGGCTCCGCGGAAGCGATAGAGTTTGTGTGCAGCGCACGGGCGGTTAGCTCAGGGGGAGAGCGCTTCCTTGACACGGAAGAGGTCAGAGGTTCAAATCCTCTACCGCCCACCACAAAAGGCCTGCTCAACGAATCGCCTCTCTCGCGCGACGAAGTCATCGGGTCCTGGATGTCACTCATTGTCAGTGCGGGTGAAGGAATCTCGCCCCGATCGTGCTAGCTCGGGTGTCCCAGGGTCGGGACGGGTAGCCGTTCCGCCGGTTCGTGCGCTCGTGGGAGTGCTCCCGTTAGCCGCGCCGCACAGGGCGTCTGCCTCGGCTCCCATCAGCTGCGATGACCTTCACCATCTCCTGCAGCAGGTCGGGGTGCGCCCGATCAGCTGCCTGCGCAGCCATTCCAAAGCGTCCATGGTTGGTTCGACCACCGTGCTCTCCTCTCCGAGTTCCTTTGAACAGATCTCGTTGAGGATGACGCGGAGGTCTTTGCGTCCAACGACCCTCAGGCGATTCGTACGCTACGTGCGCGGACGCTACTTTCCGAAGGGCCCGACGTTTGGACCTTTGAACTGCAAGGTGCCTGCCGGAGTCAGCTTTCCGCAGTCCCGCTAGCGGAACCCACGGACTCAGCCACGTCCAGAAGTTCCGTGGTGGTTAGATCGCCTCCTTGAAGCGACACTTCCACCCCATCCGTTACGAACAGGACGAAGGCCTCTGTGGGATAGCCGGGTTGTTGACCGTCCTTCGGTACAGCCCATCCAACCTGTCCCCTGATCGATACCAATTCGCCCGCCCCGGTTTCCTTCTGGGAACTGGAGTAGAAGTCGACCGGGTCAGACTCTTCCGGCCAACCCGCAAGGTAGACGCGAAGGCCGGACTCGTACCGATAGGCGATCTCACCTCCGCCGACCCATGCTTCCGAAAGCGACTCATCGGACGCTAGCTCGTGATTTGGGCGTATTGAAGGAAGGCCAAAAGACCCGTCAGCCTGACTAAGGGGCACCTGTTCCCCAGGTTGAAGCAAGGGGGCACGTTCGTCACTTGGATCGAATGGCCGCAGATCGAACGGTGTTTCGCTGAATGCTTCTTGATCTGCGCGCTCAGATGTGCTCTGGGAGGCGCGTACCCAGACGATGGCTCCAGTTACGGCGATCAAAGAGAGCGCAATGATGATCCGGTTTTCAGAGAGGCGCCTTTGGGCGTTCATGAACACTGCTCAGGCATCTCAATATGGATGGGAGACCGGAGGCACCCACTAAAGTCTGGATCGCTGACCCCCGTTCTGATCGCTTCTTGCACCGCCGAGAACAGCCGATGATCCTCGCCACCAGCGGTCTCTGGGGAGAAGGGCGTAATCACGAAGACGTGGGACACGGGGAGAGTCTATTTCAAGGAGGTGTGCTCGGCCCCTGGTCACGGTGTGGTCACAGAGCCCCGATATCCAGGCGTCTGCTGCGTGTCGTAGAGTAGCGAAGAGATAGCAGGTGACATGCGGATTGGCTGGTCAGGGCGTCGGGCTTCGCTTCCTTGACACGGAAGAGGTCAGAGGTTCAAATCCTCTACCGCCCACCGGGTTAGGTTCGGCGTTTGCCCCGGCCCTGCGCAGGGAACCCCTCTCTAAGGGATCGATAGGAATCGATCACCCACCGAGAGGGGAGAGCCTGATGGACGTCACCCAGCTGAAGGAGCGCGCCAAGGCGCGCGTGAACGAGACCCGCCTGGACAAGTCCGGAACGGACAACGAACGGCTCCGTGCCCAGAACGAGGTCCTCCGGACCGAGCTCGATCGGGCCGCGAAGGACCGCAGCCGGTTCCTCGACGCGATCGAGGGACTGCAGCCAACCACCAGCGCACCAAAGAAGCATCGGCTCCGTCGAACGATGACCCTGGCGATCGCCGCCGGAGGCGCCTATGTCGCCGGGACGAAGGCCGGACGTGAGCGGTACGAGCAGATCCGCGCGTGGTGGGATCGCACCCGAGAGCGGGGCAACGGGGTCGTTCCCGAGGGCTTCAGCGACCGGGCGTCCGACGTCACGGCCGAGGTGAAGGAGCAGACCGCGGCGTTCAAGGACCAGGTCACCGACGCGGCGGCATCGGTGGCGGACACGGCGAAGAAGAAGGGTTCCGGCAACTCGAGCAAGAGCTCGTCTCGCACCACGAGCTGACGTCCCGGCGCTGCTACCGTGACCGACGATGGGCACGGGGAACGGATCCGGGACGAACGGCGGAACCCGCCACGAGCCGCCGTCGCTGGGCGAGGTGCTCGGCACGCCGGAGGTCGAGCAACTTCGACGTGAGCGTGGCCCGGCCCCGAGCGAGCCCCGGCCCGGCACCACGGCGGTGCTCGTACGCGCGCTGCGGGTTCGGTGCCCGCGATGCGCGAGCCCGGGGTTGTTCGCCTCGGTGTTCTCGATCAAGCGCGTCTGTCCGACGTGCGAGCTCCCGCTCGAGCGAGAGGAGGGCGGGTTCCTCGGCGCGATGACCGTCAACTACCTGGTGACGGCCGTCGCGTTCGTGGCGGTGTTGGTCGCGTGGTTGATCGCCGACCTTCCCGACGTCAGCACCGCGGGCCTTATCGTGACGAGCGCGATCGTGGTCGTCGCCGTCCCCCTGTTGTTCTTCCGGCGCGCCAAGGTGATCTGGGCAGGGATCGACTACCTCGTGTGGCGCACCCAGCCGGGCTACGTTCCGCGGGCTCGATGAGCCCGACGATCCGACGGATCGCGGCCGCGGCCGTCGGTCCCGACATCCCGCGCGAGCGCTACACCGAGGCGCTCGACGCGCCGTACACGACCACGACCATCGTCTGGGTCGAGGACACCGAGGGTGCCGTCGGGATGGGTGGGTTCGACGCCGACTCGTTCGGCGACTTCGATCTGACCGGGCTCGAACAGGTCCGCACCGCCGCGCGCCCGCTGCTCGGCCGGGAGGCGGACGATCGGAAGGCCGTCTTCGACGCGATCCGCTGGCATGGGGTGAACCCGTTCCCGCCCGCGGCGGCGGGTGCGATCGACGTTGCGCTCTGGGATCTGGCGGCGCGACGTGCCGGACAGCCGCTGTTCCGGTTCCTCGGAGGAACGCGCGACGAGATCCCCGCCTACGCATCGGTACCGACGTTGCCGGACCTCGAGGCCTACCTCGGCGTGCTGGAAGAGGTCGTCGAGCTCGGGTTCCCGGCGGCGAAGCTGCACGCCTCCGGCGATCCCGCACGAGACGCGTCGCTGCACCGCGCCGTGCACGAACGCCTTCCCGCCCTCGCGCTGATCCACGATGCGGAGGGTGTCTACGACCTCGAGGGCGCGATCGAGGTCGGACGAGCGCTCGACGAGACGGGGTGCCGATGGTTCGAGGCGCCGCTCAGCGACTTCGACCTCGAAGGTTACCGGCGCGTCCGTGCGGCGATCCGGACCCCCGTCGTTGCGGCGGGCGATGCCGTGTGGGAGGTGCGTCAGTTCCGGGAGGCGCTCGGTGACCCTCCGTGGGACGCGCTGCGGTCGGAGGTGGCGCATCTCGGTGGTGTGACCCCCGCGATCGCGCTCTGCGAGCTCGCGACGGAGCGCGATCTCGAGGTCGAATGGGTCAGCTACGGGATGCCGCTGGTGCAGGCGGCGAACCTGCACGTGATGCTCGCGTTCGACCGCAGCTCCTACTACGAGCAGGCGTGGCCGGCCGAGCCGTGGGAGTTCGGTGCGATCGATCCGATCCGGACGACCGGCGGCAAGGTTGTCGCTCCCTCTGGTCCCGGCTTGGGCATCGAGATGGATCCAGACGCGGTCGCGCACGCCACGGTGGGAGCGTTCGAGCTGCTCGCGCCCTAGGGCATGGCTCCAGATGCGTCCGTCGCCTGCGCGGCGGTGGTTCTGCTCGACCGGCGCGAGGTATCGACGCGGCGTCCCCGAGCTACCAGCCGCGTTCTCGCCAGGTCTCGACGTAGGGGCGTTCGCGGCCGATCGTCGTGTCGAGGCCGTGACCCGGGCAGACGCGCGTGTCGTCAGGGAGCTCGAACAGCCGATCGAGACCGCTCATCGTCTGGGCGAACCGCGTCGGATCGCCGTCGGTGTTGCCGGGACCTCCGGGGAACAGGGTGTCGCCCGAGAACAGGAACCCGCCGGGCTCGAGCAGGTAGCACGTGCTCCCGGGAGTGTGGCCGGGAGTGTGCATCGCGCGCAGCGACGCGGCGCCGATCTGCAGCGCCTGCCCATCGAGGATGTCGAGCGTGGGGACGGGCATCGCATCGGCGGGGTGGGCATAGACCGGGGCCCCGAGGTGAAGGGTGAGCTCGCGGAGCGCGCGGGTGTGATCGCTGTGGTTGTGCGTCTGGACGATGGCCCGGACCTCGTACCCGTCCACCTCGCCCAGGATCCGGTCCGCTTCGTCCGCGCCGTCCACGATCGCGGCCTGGCCCCGGGAGCGGATCACGTAGACGTCGTTGTCGAGTCGACCGACCGCGAACTTCATCACCTCGATCCCGACGGTCTCCGCGTAGGCGTGTATCGGTCCGCCCGCCCGGACGAACCCGAACTCGGGCGTCTCGGAGGGTCGGGGAGTGACGGGGTGCTCGCTCACCGGCCCAGCCTCGCCCGGCGGGGGTCTTGCGGCAATCGAACGTATGTTCTATCGTCTGAACCCGATGCCTCCCGACCAGCAACTCTTCGAACTGCGGCGCATCGAGGCCGATACGCCCGAGTTCCGCGGGGTGACGTTCATCGAGGCGGAGTGCAAGACGATCATCAACCGGGTGCCCGGCGGGGCGCTGCCGTTCTCGTGGACGATCAATCCCTACCGAGGGTGCACGCACGCGTGCGTGTACTGCTTCGCACGACCGACCCATGCGTTCCTCGATATGAACGCGGGGCGCGACTTCGAGACGAAGGTCGTGGTGAAGGTCAACGCTCCCGAGGTGCTGCGCGCCCAGCTCTCCGCCAAGCGCTGGAAGGGCGAGTGCATCGCGATGGGCACCAACACGGACCCTTACCAACGCGCCGAGGGTCGCTACCGTCTGATGCCACGCATCATCCAGACCCTGCGCGACTACCGGAACCCGTTCTCGATCCTGACCAAGGGCACACTCGTGCTCCGCGATCTCGATCTGCTCGTGGACGCGGCGCGGGTGAGCGAGGTGAGTACCGCGTTCTCGATCGGTACGCTCGACGACGAGGTGTGGCGACGCACCGAGCCCGGTACGCCGCATCCCCGGGCGCGCATCGAGGCCGTCGCGAAGCTGAACGCGGCGGGGATCGGGTGCGGGGTGCTGATCGCGCCCGTGCTTCCGGGGATCAGCGACGACCCGCGGATGCTCCGCGAGGTGGTTCGCGCGGCGATCGACGCGGGTGCGACGCACGTCTCGCCGATCCTGCTCCATCTGCGACCGGGGGTCCGCGAGGAGTTCCTTCCATGGCTCGCCGAGACATATCCCGACCTCGTTCCGCGCTACGAGGCGATGTATCAGCGCCCGTATGCTCCCTTGGCCGATCGGAAGGCCCTCGGTCGCACCGTCGGGCGGATCTCCCGGGCGCTCGGCGGGTTCCGGTCCGCAGGAGGGGATCGGCGGGGGCGGTTCGGCCGTGGCGATCGAGCCGAACGGTCCGGAGCCGACGAGCCGCGACAGCTGACGATCGTTTGAGCCCGCACGTTGCGTCCGCCGCGTCCGGAGCGACGAGGCGGGTCGGGTACCCTGTCGCTCCGATGCGTGGCGAAGACCGATTGCTGGAACTCCAGGGGATCGACACGTCGATCCTCCGGCGGGAACATCGTCATGACGAGCTCGAGGGCGGCGAGGCGGTCCGTACGGCGAAGCAGGCAGCCGACGACGCCGAGGCCAGGCTCGGCGAGCTGCGCATGGCGATCGACGTGGAGCAGCGCGAGCAGCGGCGCCTCGAGGCCGAGATCGAGCAACTCGAACGCACCCAGGCGGCCGAGGAGAAGCGGATGTACGACGGCTCGATCGTCAACCAGAAGGAGCTCGAGGCGCTGCAGCACGAGATCACCGGGGCGAAGCAGCGCCGCGGCGGATTCGAGGACCAGGTCCTCCAGCGCATGGAGACGATCGATCAGCTGACCGCGGGCGTCGCGGACGCGGAGAAGCAGAGCGCCGAGGCCCGCACACGCTGGGAACAGGCGGGGGAGGCCTCCGCCGACGAGCTCGCGACGATCGCGACCGAGCTCGAAGCCGCACGGGCGCAGCGCGAGCGTCTCGTGCCCGAGATCGACCCCGAGCTGCTCGATCTCTACGAGGACCTGCGCGCCTCCAAGAAGGGGATCGGCGCTGCCGCCCTGGTCGACGGTGCGTGCCAGGGGTGTCACCAGACGCTGTCGGCGGTCCAGGTCGACCGGTTGAAGAAGACCGAAGGCATCAAGCGGTGCGAGCATTGCCGACGGATCCTGGTGATTGAGTGATCGTCGCGTGCGACGGAGCCTCCCGCGGGAACCCCGGACCCGCCGGGATCGGCGTGCAGATCACGGGCCCCGACGGAGCGGT
Organism: Actinomycetota bacterium; assembly: GCA_040881665.1. Classification (NCBI taxonomy): domain Bacteria; kingdom Bacillati; phylum Actinomycetota; species Actinomycetota bacterium. The sequence continues at coordinate 286,201 of JBBECT010000005.1, read as the reverse complement.
GCTCGCGGAGATCGCCGAGGGGATCGGGGAGACGACGAACAACGTGGCGGAGTACACGGCGGCGATCGAAGGACTGAAGAAGGCGAAGCAGCTCGGCGCCCGCGAGGTGCTGCTGCGCTCCGACAGCAAGCTGCTGATCGAACAGCTCGCCGGCCGGTGGCGCGTCAAGCATCCGAACATGAAGCCCCTGCATGCAGAAGTCCTCGCGATCGCGCGCGGGTTCGACGATGTGGGGTACGAGCACGTGCGGCGTGAACGCAACACCGAGGCCGACCGGCTCGCCAACGAGGGTGTCGACGCGTGGCTCGCGGGCCGCGCGAACGCCGACGGGTGGGAGACATGACCCGCACGACCCTCGTGGGTGTTCCGATCGACTCGGTGGGCATTGCCGGCGGGACGGAACTCGGCCCGCGGGCGCTCCGGGAGACCGGGATCGTCGAGGCCGTCTCCGGACGCGATGCGGGTGACCTCGACGTTCGGGTGGTCGGGACCGAGCGCGACCCCGAGAGCGGCGTCGTCGGGGTCGATTCGGTGGCGCGGACAACAGTGGTCCTGCGCGAGCGCATCCACGAGCTCGCCTCTGCCCAGGGCCGACTCCTGGTGCTCGGCGGGTGCTGCACGATGGCGGTCGGAGTCGCGGCCGGCTTCTCCGATGCGATCGGTCCGGTGGGTGTCGCCTACCTGGACGGGCACACGGATCTGTACGACGGAGGGTCCTCACCGAGTGGCGAGGCGGCCGACATGCCCCTGTCGGTCTTGTTCGGCCGGGGCCCGCGGGCGTGGCAGCGAGCGGCCGGGGGAGTTCCCGCGCTCGACGCGCGGCGGACCGCTCTGCTCGGGTACCGCGACCGCGACGAGGCTCGGGGGTTCGGGGCGACCGACCCGTCGGAGGTTCCCGGCCTGACGTTCCGCGATCTCACCGAGGTGCGCGAGGATCCGTCCGCGACCGGTGCCGCGACCGCCGATGCGCTGGGGCGGCAGGGGCCGTTCTGGATCTTCGTGGACCTGGACGTGCTGTCCACCGAAGCGTTCCCCGCGACCGACGCTCTCCAGCCCGGCGGGATGGACTGGTCGGAGCTGGCCGCCGTGCTCTCCCCGCTGGCCGCGCATCCGTCGTGCGTCGGGTTGGGTCTGGCCTGCTACAACCCCGAGAAGGACCCCGATCGCGCGAGCGCGCGCGAGATCGTTTCCCTCGCGCGGACCGCGTTGACCGGTTGAGACCGGGAGCGCGCGGTAGGCTCGATCCGGAGGAGTCGGCCGGGCGGCCGCGGGCGGCGTTCGCGCCGTTCGAGGAAAGTCCGGACTCCGCAGAGCAGGGTGCTGGGGCGATCCCAGGCGGGGGCGACCTCGCGGACAGCGCAACAGAAAGCAGACCGCCCGGCGCGAGCCGGGTAAGGGTGAAACGGTGCGGTAAGAGCGCACCAGCGGAGCGGGCGACCGTTCCGGCTCGGCAAGCCCCACCCGGAGCAAGGCCAAGCAGGGAGCGTTCGAGGGCTGCTCGCCCGAGCTCCCGGGTCGGCCGCACGGGCTTCGGCCCGGAGCGCCTCGGCGCTCAGACAGATGGCCGCCGGTCGTCGCGAGACGGCCACAGGATCCGGCTTACAGGCCGACTCCTCCGATCCCCTCAGTACCAGCCCTCGGGGGGACCCTTGAACTCCTGGATGTCGTTGCCGCCGTCGACCACGAGCGAGGCACCCGTCACATAGCTCGCGCCCTCCGACGCCAGGAACGCGATCGCCTCGGCGACCTCGTCCGGCCGTCCGGAGCGGCCGGCCGGCGTGTGCCGCCCGGCGACGGACTCGTCGTCGGTCTGCGAGCCGGAGGCGATCCACCCCGGCGCGACCGAGTTCACGGTGACCCCGCTCCGCGCGGTCTCGATCGCGAGCGTGCGCATCATCCCGTCCATCCCGGCCTTCGCCGCCGCGTAGCCCGTGTCACCGGGGTTCGTCGTCTTCGGCCCGGTCACCGACGACACCATGACGATGCGTCCGTAGCCCCGCTCGATCATGCAGGGGAGCACGGCTCGGGTGGTGAAGAAGGCGGTGTCGAGGTTGAGCGCGAGCTCGCGACGCCAGGCCTCGTCGGTGATCTGCGAGAAGCGTGTCTGATCGAACGTCGACCACGCGGTGCCGGTCTGCACCATCCCCGCGTTGTTGACGAGAACGTCGATCGCGACGAACCGTTCGAGGACCTCGGTGGCGAGGCGAGAGGCCTGGGTAGGATCGGTGAGGTCGGCGATGGACCCGGCCGCGTCGATCCCCTCACCCGCGAGCTCGGCAGCACGCTCGTGGATTCGGTCGGTGGTTGCGGCGACGGCGATGCGCGCCCCCTCGCGACCGAGCTGACGCGCGGTCGCGAATCCGATCCCGGTCGGGCTCCCGGCCCCGGTCACCAGCGCCACGCGGCCGGCGAACCTGCCGTTCATCGGGCAGAGGTTAGGCGGGCCGCTGCCGCCGCGTACTGCTCGCCCGCGTGATAGCTGCTGCGGACCAGCGGACCAGACTCGACGTGGGCGAAGCCGAGCTCGTCGGTCCCGAACGCCGCGTGCTGCGCGAACTCCTCGGGGGTGACCCAGCGGTCGACCGGCAGGTGATGACGGCTCGGCTGCAGGTATTGCCCGATCGTGAGGATGTCGACGTCCGCATCGCGGAGGTCGGACATCGCCTCACCGACCTCCTCGGGGCGCTCGCCCATCCCGAGGATCAGGTTGGACTTCGTGACCTGACCGGCTCGCCCGGACTTCGCGATCCGCAGCGCGTCGATCGAACCCTCGTAGTCGAACGCGGGACGGATCCGTGGATGGAGCCGCCGGACCGTCTCGAGGTTGTGGGCGAACACCTGCGGCTCTGCGTCGATCACCACGGGGATGTCGCGTTCGCGTTGCCTGAAGTCGGTGGGGAGCACCTCGATCCCGCACCCGGGAACCGCGTCACGAACCGCACGGATGCATGCCGCCCAGACGCTCGCGCCGCCGTCGGCGAGATCGTCGCGAGCCACGCCGGTCACGACGACGTAGTGCAGGCCCATCGCGCGAACGGCGTCGGCGACGCGCGCAGGCTCGCCCGCTCCGTCCTCGATCGGCTTGGCGGTCATCACGTCGCAGAAACCGCATCGTCGTGTGCAGCGATCGCCGAGGATCAGGAACGTGGCTTCCCGTGCGGACCAGCACTCGTAGATGTTCGGGCAGCTCGCCTCCTCACACACGGTGTGCAGATCGCGATCGCGCATCAGGCGCTTCAGCTCGAGGTAGTCCGGGCTCGTCTTCGCGCGCACCTTGAGCCAGGGCGGCCGGCGGCCGGCCGGCGACGGGGGTGGTGCGCCGTCGGTGGTCGCGACGATCGGCAGGTGCAGGCGGCGTCCGTGCGGATTGTGGTTCGTCGAAGGCATCCGGGGCAGTCTATCGGCGGCAGGGACTCACCCGGCGTCCGCCGGATGGAGACGGGTGACGGTGGCGCCCTCGCCGCCTCCCGCGTCCTCGCCGGAGGTCGCTCCGGCGTACCGGGGCGGTTTCCCCGGCAGGAACACGTGGAACGACGCGCCACCGCCCTCGCGCTCGGTGGCCCAGGCGCGACCCCCGTGCAGCTCGGCGAACCGAGCGACCAGGGAGAGCCCGATCCCGGTTCCCGGCTGCGCCTTCGACACCGTCGGCCCTTGCCGGAACGGCTCGAACACCGCCTCGCGGATGTCCTTGGGGATGCCCGGACCGTCGTCCTCGATGGTGAGTTCCGCGCCGCTGTCGCGTGCCTGGAGGCGCACCCAGATCGTCACGTCGTTATCGGTGTGCCGGGCCGCATTGGACACGAGGTTCTCGACGATCCGTTCGACCTTCGCGGGATCGACCGGCACGACGACCGGCTCGGTCTGGACGATCACCGTCCGGCCCCCGAGGGAGTCGAGCGACTCGATCGTCCGGCGCACGAGGGCGCCGACGTCGGTGGTGCGGTACTGCGGTTCGACGATGCCGCGGGAGAGCCGGTCGATGTCGAGCAGGTCCTTGAGCAACCGGTCGAGCTTGCGGGCGTTGGCCGCGAGCCGGGCGAGGAGGTCCTCCTTGTCGTCGTCGGACAACTGCTGTTGCCGCTCGAGGGTCAGCGACAGACCGAGGATCGAGGTCAGTGGGCTCCGGAGCTCGTGGGAGACGGCGGCGAGGAACGTGTTCTTCATGTCGTCGAGGGCGCGCAGCCGGTCGGCCGCCTCCCGCTCGCGCTGCTCCCGATCCTTCAAGGTCTGCTCGTAGAGCTTCTGCTCGGTCACGTCGAACATGAAGCCGAGCGTCAGGCGAACCTTCCCGTCGTCGTCGCGGAGCATCTGGGCGCGATCGTTGATCCACACCTCGCGGCCGTCGGGACGGATCAACCGGTACTCGATGCTCCACGGTTCCTCCGCCGAGAGCGCCGCCCGGTACTCCGCGTCGGCGCGCGCTCGATCGTCGGGGTGCAGCAGACGCTCCCACATGGTCGCGTCCGCGAGGTACTCCTCGGGGGTGATGCCGGCGAGCTCGGTCAGCTGCGGACTCACGTACAGGCTCGGCACGTCGGCGTCGGGCAGCTCGATGTACAGCGCCGCGGGGATCGTCTCGACGAGCGCACGGAAGCGTTCCTCGGTCTCGCGCAGGCTCTCCTGCGTCTCGCGCTGATCGGTGATGTCGAACATCACGCCCTGCGAAGCGATCGGCGTGCCGTCGGGAGCGTGGACGACCTGGGCCTGGTCGCGGATCCAGCGCCAGGATCCGTCGGCGTGCCGGAACCGGTACTCGACGTCGTACAGGGCTCCCTTCGTGTTGTGCTCGTGCAGGGTCGCGAGGACGCGCTTGTGATCGTCGGGATGCAGGTTCCGCAGGAACAGGTCGTCGTCCTCGAGCCACGCCCGCTGGCTGATGCCGAGCATCGACTCGACCTGCGGGCTCACATACATCGTGTGCAGGTCCTCGACCGAGTCCACGTAGGTGATCGCGGGGACGGTCTCGACGAGCGTTCGGAACCGCTCCTCCGCCTCCTGCAGTTGCTCCTGCGCCTGCCGGCTCTCGGTGACGTCGTACATGATCCCCTGCCAGAAGAGGGGGTCGCCGTCCGGCCCACGGACGACCTCGGATTCCTCGCGGATCCAGACGATCGTCCCGTCCTTGCGCACGAAGCGGTACTCGGTGCGGAAAGGCTCGAGCGTGTCGTCGGTGCGGTCGCTCTCCGCCATCACGTCCTGGCGGTCGTCCTCATGGATGCGGGACTCGCCCAGCATGGGATCGGTTTGCCACTCCTCGACGGTGAACCCGGTGAGCTCGATGATCTGCGGACTGATGTAGAGCGAGGTGGGGGGACGACCCACCGTGTCGACATAGGTCACGGCCGGCAGCTGCTCGACGAGCATCCGGTAGCGCGCTTCGGTGTCTCGGAGCTGGCCTTCGATCTCCTTCTGCGCGCTGATGTCGATCAGGATCCCCTGCCAGTACTGGGGGATGCCGTCCTCGTCGCGGATCAGTATCGACTGGTCGCGCACCCAGACGATGCGGCCGTCGCGCGCGATCATGCGGTACTCGTCCGCGTGCGGGTTCCCCGTTGCGATCGCCCCTTCGGAGACCTGGATCGCCCGCTCGCGGTCGTCGGGATGCAACAGTCGTTCCCACAGGCCGGGCGTCTGCATCCGTTCCTCCGGGGTGTAGCCGAACATCGACTCGTATTGCGGGCTCACGTAGAGCGGGACGACGCCCTCGCTCACGGCGTCGAGGTAGGTAACGGCAGGGATCTGTTCGACGAGGTTGCGGAACCGGCGTTCGGTCTCGGCGAGCAGCAGGCCTGCGCGCTGGCGCCCGATCGCGGTGCCGAGGATGTCCGCAGCAGCACGCAGGGATTCCAGTTCGGGCGAGCTCCACCGACGAGCCTCGACACAGTCTTCGAGACCGATGAACCCCCACCACACGTCGTCGACGAATATCGGCACGACCGCGAGTGAGCGGATCCGCTCGCGTTCGAGATTGTTGCGCTCGGACGCGGGGAACGCATCGATCGTCCCGTAGAGCACTTCTCCCCGGCCGAGCGCCTCGGGCCAGCGCGCGAAGTTCGGTTCGTACCGCCACGGGGCATCCGGCGGGGCCGGTTCGCTCGGGGCGATCCCTTCGGCGAGCCATTCACACCGGGCGGTCGCAGCGCTGTGTTCGCCGGCATCGGGCAGGTTCTCGTACACGTAAACCCGGCTGACGGCGGTGGCCTCGCCGATCTGCGCGAGCACGCCGGGCGCGTCCTCGTCCCACGAGGAGGACTTGAGGAAGCGCTGCGCCGCGTGGCCGACCGCGCCGAGGATCGCGTCGCGACGGCGGAGATCGTCCTCTGCCCGCTTGCGTTCGGTGATGTCGAGCAGCACCCCCTGCCAGCGTCGCGGTTCGCCCTCGTCGCCGCCCACGAGCGAGGCCTCGTCGCGCACCCAGACCCAATGGCCGTCTCGGTGTTGCATCCGGTACTCGATGCTGAAGGGTTCCCCGGTCCGGTTCGTCCGCGCCGACTCCTCGAGGACGCGATCACGATCCTCGGGATGCAGCAGGCGGATCCACATGTCCCGATCCCGCATCCGTTCCTCGGCGGTGTACCCGGTGATCTGCGCGTAGCGGGGGCTCATGTAGAGGGGGGTGGCGACGTCGTCGGGCTGTTCGAGGTAGACGGCGGCGGGCAGGTGCTCGATCAGGGTCCGGTAGCGCTCTTCCGCCTGGCGCAGCAGGTGTTCGGCGCGCTTGCGTTCGGTGATGTCGGCGCGGATCCCGAGCCAGAATTGCGGCTCGCCCTCCTCGTCGCGCACGAGCTCCGCGTGTTCGGAGATCCACACTTCGCGCCCGTCCTTCGCGAACTGCCGGTACTCCGCATCGAAGGGCTCGAGGGTCTCGTCGCATCGGCGATCGGCCGCGAGGACCCAGTCGCGATCGTCGGGGTGGAGATAGTTCCGCCAGGGGTCGAGGCTGCGGTACTCGTCCGGGGTCCACCCGAGGATCGTCGTGATCTGCGGACTGACATACAGCAGCCCCGTGTTATCGAGCGACTCGATGTAGGTGATCGTCGGAACGCTCTCGACCAAGGTCCGATAGCGCTCCTCCGCGTCGCGCAGGGCGTGCTCGATCCGCACGCGTTCGGTGATGTCAAACATCACGCCCTGCAGCACCGCACGCCCGCCCTCGCCCCGCACCGAGACCGCCTCGTCCCGGACCCAGACGATGCGCCCGTCCTTCGCCTCGATCCGGTACTCCATCCGGAACGGGGCGCCTTCGTCGAGGGCTCGCCGCCAAGCCTCGATCACGAGGTCGTGGTCCTCGGGATGGACGAGCCGGTCCCACAGACCCGGGTCGGAGGTCCACTCCTCGGGCGTGTAGCCGAGCAGGGTTTCCAGCTGCGGACTGATGAAGTCGGCCGGGTCGCTCCCTTGTTCGTTCTCCGCGTCCCAGACGTAGGTGATCGCGGGAACGCGCTCGACCAGCTGGCGGTAGCGCGTCTCGGCCGCTTCGCGTGCGCGGGACTCGGTGCGACGCTCGTTCCACCTGAGCAGGGCGAACACGCCGAGGCCGAGCGCGAGCAGCGCGAGGACGATCGTCAGCTCGTCCGCCTCGATCGACTCGTTGTCCTGCAGGAACGCGTGCAGGCGCTCCGCGAGGTCGTATCGGGTGGCGGCGACGAAGCCGACCACGACGAGCACGGAGACCAGGATCAGGTCTCGCGTGGCCGTTCTCCGGGGCTTGGGTCCTCCCGGCTCGGGCTCCCCGGGCGGGCCGGGATCGGCACTGGTCGACATCAGCACACCATCGTCCCTGCCCACAAGGGCGTTCTGCAAGCGCCGGACGGGGAGATCCGCGGCGCGGTCGGGGGATTGGTTCCTGACCCATCCGGACCGGGTGAGGATCGATCCGCGCAGGTCAACGCGGACCGGGCGCATGTCGTGGCCGCGGGTAGGCTGGAGGAGGAGGTACAGGCCGATGGCAGGACCAATGCAGGGACACGTCCTCGAACGTCCCGAGCCCACCACCGTCGACGTCACCGACGCCGACTTCGAACAGAGCGTGATCGAGGAGTCCAAGCGCCGGCCGGTGGTCGTCGACCTGTGGGCGGACTGGTGCCAGCCGTGCAAGACGCTCGGCCCGATCCTCGAGCGGACGGCCGAGAAGCACGCCGGGGCGTTCCTGCTGGCCAAGCTTGACGTGGACGCGAACCCGATGGTCGCCGGCGCCCTGGGAGTGCAGAGCATCCCGACGGTCGTTGCCTTCAAGGACGGCCAACCGGTCGACGGGTTCGTCGGCTCCTACCCCGAGCCCGAGGTGGAGCGATTCGTCGCCGGCCTGGTGCCCTCCGAGACGGAGGCGGCCGCCGAGCAGGCGGTTGCACAGGCCGAGGCGGGTGACGTCGTCGTCGCCGAGGCAGAGCTCCGTGAGGTCCTCGCTCGCGACGCCGACAACGAGCAGGCGCGGCTCGGGCTCGGCGCGCTGCTCGCCGAGCGAGGGGATCTCGACGACGCCCGGGAGCTCGTGACACCCCTGCTTCCGTCCGCGGAGGCCGAACGGATCCTGTCGAAGGTCCGGGTGGGGGAGTGGGCGGCGATCGACCCCGCGGCGACCGGTGTGGATGCCGCGAAGGTGCGCGCGGTCAAGGGGCAGATCCGCGAAGCGCTCGATGATCTCCTCGAGCTGGCGCCGACCGACGACGAGGCGCGGACCGCGATGCTGGACCTGTTCAACGCCCTCGATGAGGACGATCCGCTCGTGGGCGAGTACCGGCGCAAATTGTCCAGCGCCCTGTTCTGAACCCGCTCGAAGGAGGTCGCACATGTCCGACGTCCACGACGAACTGCGCCACTGGTGGAACCGTGACGCCGAGACCTACGATCGCTCGCCCTCGCATGGTCTGTCGGATCCGGTCGAAGCGGCGGCGTGGCGCGCCGTGATGTCCGACGTCCTGCCGCCTCCGCCGGCGCGGGTCCTGGACGCCGGGGCGGGAACGGGCTCGATGAGCCTGCTCGCCGCGGAGCTCGGCCACGAGGTCACCGCGCTCGACCTCTCCGAAGGGATGCTGGAGCAGGCCAAGCGGAAGGCGGCGGAGCGTGGCCTCGACCTGTCGTTCGTCCAAGGCCCGGCACACGAACCGCCGGAGGGGCCGTTCGACGCCGTGATCGAGCGGCACATGCTGTGGACCGCCCCGGACCCCATCACGATCCTGCACGCGTGGCGCGAAGCGATCGCCCCGCAGGGGCGGCTCGTCCTGTTCGAGGGGAGCTGGGCGGCGGCCGGCCCGGTGCGCGTCCTCCGCGAGAAAGCTGCGGACCTGGTTCGGCGCGCGTATCGGATCCCACACGACCATCACGACGAGTACGCGCCGGACCTGTGGGAGCAGCTCCCCTTCGCGCAGATGACCGGCCCGGCACCCTTGATCGAGGCGCTCTACCGATCCGGGTGGCGGGGTGTGCGCATCCGTCGGTTGCGCGACGTCGAGTGGGCTCGGATCGAGGCCGGACCACCGGTGCTCTCGTGGTTCGAGACGACCCCGATGTGGGTGCTGGTGGCCGACGCATAGCCGACCGGAGCCTCCCGCTCACGACACCCCGGCGGGGATCGCACCGAACGCGGTGGATTCGGCGTCCGGACCAGGGCGCAACCGCACCCCGAGCAGATCCTCCATGTGCGCCACGACCAGCGGCTCGAGGTCGCTCACGGTGATCGAGTGGCCGGCGAGCGCCGACAGCGACGTGACCCCCGTGTGCGCGAGGCCACAGGGAACGATCGCGTCGTACCAGCTCAGATCGGTCGTGCAGTTCACCGCGAACCCGTGCAGGCTGACGCGCATCCGCTTGATGCGCACGCCGATCGCGCAGACCTTCCGATCGCCGCTCCACACGCCGGTCTGAACCTCACTCCGGTGCAGACGCAGGCCGAGATCGGCTCCGGCGCGGATCACGATCTCCTCGAGCGCCCGCACGTACCCGACGACATCGGGACGGGGGCCGAGATCGACGATCGGGTAGCCGACGAGCTGCCCGGGTCCGTGGAACGTGAACGACCCGCCTCGATCGATCCACCGCACGGCCCCTCCCGCCTCGTGGATCCGCGCTTCGCTCCACACCGCATGCTCCGGTTTCGCGGTTCGGCCCGCCGTGAACACCGGGGGGTGTTCCACCACGACCAGTGTGTCGGGAACGTCGCCGGCGAGCCGGCGCTCGGCGAGGGCGTGCATCGCCTCGTTGGCCGCGTCGTAGTCGACGAGACCGTCCGGTTCGGGAGCCGGTCGCAGCAGCCAGCCGTCGCGCGTCATGTTCAGCGCTGCAGATCCTCGTCCCAGTCCCACTTCTCCAGATGCTCCTTGATCCGGACCAGGAACTGGGTCGCCAGCGCTCCGTCGATCACCCGGTGGTCCCACGACATCGACAGGTAGACGCGGTGTCGGATCGCGATCGCGTCGTCGATCACGACCGCGCGGGGTTCGATCGCATCGAAGCTGAGGATCGCCGTGTTCGGCTGGTTGATGATCGGTACCGAGGCAAGCGAGCCGAAGGCCCCCGGGTTCGTGATCGAGAAGGTCGAGCCGTGGACCTCGTCGGGCTTCAGCTGCTTGGAACGCGCCCGGGTCGCGACGTCGTCGATCGCGCGGGCGAGGCCCACGAGGTTCAGCGATCCCGCGTCCTCGATCACGGGAACGATCAGACCGCCTTCGATCGAGACCGCGATCCCCATGTGGAACTGACGGCGCATGACGAGCTCCTCGCCCCGAAGCTCCGCGTTCACCATCGGGAACTCCGCCAGGGCCTCGTTCGCCGCGCGCGTCACGAACGGCATGTAGGTGAGCTTGAACCCTTCGCGCTCGAGGAAGCCGTCCTTCACGCGGACGCGCAGGCGGACGATGTTCTCCATGTCGACCTCGACGACGGTCCACGCGCGGGCCGCCGTCTGGCTGCTCGCGACCATGTGCGACGCGATCGCCCGACGGAGGTGGGAGAGCGGCTGGACCTCCTCACCCTCGGACGGCGACGACACGGGGCCGGCGGCGGCGACGGCGGGAGCGACGGCGGGTGGCTCGGCGCTCGGCGGCTCGGCGGCGAGGCGCTCGGCGGGGGTGGGTGCCTGGGGAGCGGCCCCAGGGACAGGTGCCTGGGTAGGTGGCGACGCGACCGCCGCCTCGACGTCGGCGCGCGTGATCCTTCCTCCGGTCCCCGTTCCGGTGATCCGGGACAGATCGATGTCGTTCTCGGCCGCCAGTCGCCGCACGACGGGCGACAGGACGGCGCTCCTGGCACCGCGATCGGCCGGTTCGTTACCGCCCTCGTCGATCCGCACGACGGGCGGGGCCGGCGGAGTCGGAGGGATCGCGGGCGTGGCCGGCGGACCCGCCGGTTCGGCCGGGGGGGCTGCGGGCCCCCCCGCAACGTCCGGCACCGGTGTCGCGGGCTCGGCCGGCGCGGCCATGCGGGGAACCTCGTCCCGGAGCTCTCGGTCGGCGTCGCCGGTGGATCCGGCTGCTCCGATCAGTGCGAGTTCGGTGCCGACGGGGACGGTCTGCCCCTCGGCGACGAGGATGCGTTCGAGGGTTCCGGCCGCAGGCGAGGGCACCTCGGTGTCGACCTTGTCGGTCGAGATCTCGAACAGGGGCTCATCGAGCGCGATCTCGTCACCCTCGGCCTTGAGCCACCGGATGATCGTTCCCTCGATCACGGTCTCGCCGAGTTGGGGCATCACCACGTTCGCCATCTCGGATCCTCTCTCGCACTCCGTCGGTCGGGGGGTGTTCCGGGGCTCGGGCTCACCAGGCCGCGAGCCGATCCACCGCCTCCTCGATGTCCGCCACATCCGGGAGGAACGCGTCCTCGAGCGCCGGAGAGAAGGGCACCGGGACGTTCGGAGGCGCGAGTCGCGCGACCGGCGCGTCGAGGTGCTCGAACGCCTCCTCGGCGATCGTCGCGGCCACCTCGGCACCGGCTCCGAGGAACCGGTGGCTCTCGTAGAGCACGAGCGCGCGCGACGTCTTCTCGACCGACCGCAGCACGGTCTCGGTGTCCAGGGGAGTGATCGTGCGCAGGTCGACGACCTCGGCGGACACTCCCTTCTCAGCGAGGTCATCCGCCGCCTCGAGCGCCTTGTGGACCATCGCCCCGTAGGTGACGATCGACACGTCCGCGCCTTCACGCCGCACCTTGGCTGTGCCGATCGGCACGGTGTAGTCGGGTTCCTCCGGCACCACCTCTTTGATCCTCCGGTAGATCCACTTGTGCTCGAAGAAGATGCAGGGGTTGTCGTCCCGGATCGCCGACTTCAACAGGCCCTTGGCATCGGACGGAAAGGCCGGACAGATCACCTTGAGTCCCGGCGTGTACGCGAACCACGGTTCGGGATTCTGCGAATGGAACGAGCTCGCGCGCACACCGCCCCCGCTAGGCCCGCGCACCACCATCGGCACCGGCACCCCCGAGCGGTAGTGGTTCTTCCCGGCGACGTTCACCAGCTCGTCGAAGCCGTTCACGATGAAGTCGGCGTACTGGACCTCGGCCACGGGGCGCATGCCCTCCATCGCGGATCCCACCGACATGCCCATGATCGTCTCTTCGCAGATCGGGGTATCCATCACGCGCTCGGCGCCGAACCGCTCGATGAATCCCTCGGTGACCTTGAAGGCGCCGCCGTAGACGCCGATGTCCTCGCCCAGCAGGTACACGCGTTCGTCGCGTTCCATCTCCTCCCAGAGCGCTTCGGCGATCGCGATCAGGTAGGTGGCCTCGCCGGTATCGGTGCGTTTGCCGCGCGGCTCGTTCCCGTGGCCGGCGGCGCCGGACTCGACCGGTGCGGAGGCCTGGCTCATGCGTCGGTTCCTCCCTCGCGGCCGGGTTCGCCGCTCCAGTAGCCGTCGTCGGTGTACAGGCCCCGTGTGACGTCGCCCCCCTCGGGGAACGGGGACGCTTGCGCGAAGTCGTAGCCCTCGGCGAACTCGGCATGGATCCGGGTCTGCAGCTCGTCCAGCTCCCCCTGCGCGATCACGCCCTTGTCCAGCAGGAGCTGCTCGAATCGCGCCACCGGGTCCCTGTTCTGCTGGTGGTCGTCGAGCAGTTCCTTCGGGACGTACTTGGCGGCGTCGTGTCCCGCGTGGCCGCGCCAGCGCAGCGACACCGACTCGATCAGGGTCGGGCCTCCGCCGGTCCGTGCCTTCGCCGCGGCCTTGGCGGCGGCCTCGTAGACCTCGAGCACGTTCGCGCCGTCGACGCGAACCCCCGGGATCCCGTACGCCACAGCTCGCTCGGCGACCGTCGGGACCTTGAACTCGAGCTCGTTCGGCGTCGAATAGGCGTATTGGTTGTTGTTCACGAAGAAGACCACGGGCAGCTGATGGATCGCGGCGACGTTCAACGATTCGTGCCACCGTCCGTTCGACGTCGAGCCCTCGCCGCAGATCGCCATCGCGATGTTCGGTTCGCGCCTTCGCTTGTATGCCAACGCCGCGCCCACGGCGACCGGGTGGGAGTTCGGCAGCATCGACACGACCGTGAAGGTCTTCGAGCCCGACCAGTCGCCGATGTGGCTGTTGCCGTCCCGCCCGCGCGTGTAGCCGTCGATGCGGCCCCAGAACTGCGCCATCACGCGCTTGAGCTCGAGCCCCTTGGTCAACTGCGCCGAGAGGTCTCGGTGGGTCACGAACAGCGAGTCCTCGGGCTGCAGCGCGGACGCCGCGCCGATGTGGGTCCCCTCCTGCCCCCGCCCGGAGTAGATCGCGCCGGGCAGGCGCCCCTGGCGATACAGCGACTCCATGCGCTCGTCGAAGTGGCGGCAGAGTTTCAGGAGATAGAGCATCCGCTTGAGCTGGTCGTCGGACAGGCCGGCGAACTCGCCGGGACCTTCCTGTGCGCCGGTCTGCGAGGACATCGCCGTGGCCACGGGGTCGCCTCCTTAGGCGGAGTGGAGGGGCTTGCCGGCGAGTGCGAGGAACGACTCGCCGAAGGCTTCGGACAGGGACGGGTGCGGATGGTGCAGCTCGGCCAACTCGGCGGCCGTCGCCTCCCAGTTCGTGATCAGCATCCCCTCCGCGATCAGGTCCGTCGCGTGCGGGCCGACCATGTGGATGCCGAGGATCGGTCCGTCGGTGCGAGCGACGACCTTCACGAGGCCGCCTTCGCCGAGGATGTTGGCCTTGCCGATCCCCTTGAGGTCGAGGAGCTGTACCTGCACGTCCTCCCCACGGGCTCGCGCCTGCGCCTCGGTCAACCCGATCGACGCGATCTCGGGGCTGCAATAGGTGACCCGCGGCATCTGGGTGTAGTCGATCTCGGGCACCTGTTGCCCCGCGATCCGCTCGGCGGTGGCGAATCCTTCGGTGAATGCGACGTGCGCGAGTTGTAGCGGTGTCGCGGCCACGTCGCCGACCGCCCAGACGTGGGAGGCGGTGGTCTGCAACTGGCTGTCGACCTTCACGAACCCTCGTTCGAGTTCCACTCCGGCGGCCTCCAGTCCCAGGTCGTCGGTGACGGGCTCTCGGCCGATCGCGACCAGACACACCTCAGACGAGACCGTGGTGGGAGTGCCCTCCCGTTCGTAGGTCACATCGACCCGGTCGCCGGCGTCCTTGACCTCGGCGACGTTCACCGAAGTGGTGGCGGAGATCTTCCGGCGACGGAACCCACGTGCGATCTGTGTGGAGCTCTCCTCGTCCTCCAGAGGCGCGAGACGCTCGGCCGCTTCGAGGAGGGTGACCTCCGCCCCGAACGAGCGGTACATCGAAGCGAACTCGAGGCCGACGGCCCCGGCCCCGACGATCACGACCGAGGCCGGGATCCGGTCGAGCCAGAGCGCCTGATCGCTCGTGAGGATGCGCTCGGTCACCGGGACACCGGGGAGAAGTCGCGGCCGCGAGCCGGTCGCAATCACGACCTCGCCGGCCGTGATCGCGTGTCCCGCGACGTCGATCGCGCGACGGTCACCCGTCCCCGGGACCAACGTGGCGGTGCCGCGCACGACCTCGATCCGCCGCAGGTTCACGAGGGTGGTCACGCCCGAGACGAGCTTGTCCACGATGCGGTTCTCGAACGCCACGACCGCGGGCCAATCCACGTGCCCGTCGGCAACGACACCCCATTCCTCGGAACGCTCGACGGTGTCGGCGACCTCGGCCGAGCGCAGCAGCGCCTTCGTCGGGATGCAGCCGCGCAGGAGGCAGGTGCCGCCGAGGCGCTCGTCGCGGTCGATCAGCACGACGCGAGCGCCGAGTTCGGCGGCCCGGAGAGCACAGGAGTAGCCCCCCGTGCCGGCGCCGATGACCGCTACGTCGTAGTCGTCGGACATCGTCCCGATACTACCGTCCTCTGTGCCGGACCCTGGGCGTCCGGCCGGTCCAGCAGCTTGAACCCGGGGTTCGAACGGCTGTTCAGTGGCTTCGGTACGCCCCCCGCTAGGATGCGCCCGTCGTGATCGATTCCACCGTCCTGAAACGCAGCCCGCTCGAGAAGATCCACCGGGAGCTCGGCGCCAAGCTCGGCCCGTTCGGAGGCTGGGACATGCCGATCGAGTACGAGGGTGCCCTCGCGGAGCACCGAGCCGTCCGCGAGCGTGTCGGGTTGTTCGATCTCACGCACCTCGGCAAGGTCGACGTGACCGGCCCGGGGGCGCTGGAGATGCTGCAGCACGTCGTCACCGGGGATCTGGAACGTGTCCAGATCGGGGAGGCGCTCTACAACCTCGTGCTGAACGATCGAGGCGGGGTCGTCGAGGATCTGATCGTGTATCGGCTCGGGGAAGAGCGCTACTTCGTCGTCCCGAACGCCGCGAACGCCACGAAGGTGCTCCGGATGCTCGAGGAGGCGCGAGCGAGCCAGCCTCTGCACCTGCTCTACCACCAGGACTGGTGCTTCCTGGCCGTGCAGGGTCCGCGCGCCACCGAGGTCGTCGCCGGCCTCTTCGACGGTGCCGACCAGCTCGGATTCATGGAGTGCCGGGAGAGCGAGTTCCGCCGCCGCCCCGTGATCGTCACGCGATCCGGATACACGGGCGAGGTCGGGTTCGAGCTGTTCACCTACCAGGACATCGCCGAGGATCTGTGGAGCGCGCTGATCGCCGCCGGGACACCGGCGGGGATCGCGCCGTGTGGTCTCGCCGCTCGTGACGTCCTCCGGCTCGAGATGGGATACCCGCTCTACGGGCAGGATCTCTCCGAGGACCGCACCCCGTTCGAAGCGGGACTCGGGTGGACCGTCGACCTCGACAAGGGGGACTTCCGGGGCCGCGAGGCACTGCAGCGCCAGCGCGAACACGGCATCCCGGGCCGGTTGCGAGGACTGATGATGGACGAACGGCGCCACATCCCGCGTGCCCATCACGTGGTGCTCGACGGGGGCGATCCGGTGGGTGAAGTGACCAGCGGCACGTTCTCTCCTCTGCTCCAGCGGGGGATCGCGTTGGCGTACCTGACCGAGCCCGACCGCTTGTCTCCCGGCGATCGCATGGAGGTGGACATCAGGGGGCGCCGCGGAGCGGCGCAGATCGTGCGGCCCCCGTTCGTCGACAGATCTCCTCGGTAGCCGGGGATCTGCGGGGGATCGAGGCGGTTAGCGCGGGGCGGAGGCTCGTGCGGCCGCGATGAAGTCGCGGACACCCGCGTTCCCGAACCGAGCGCCCTCCACGAGGCGTCGAACGAGCCCGTTGCCCCGCCGCGTGTCCGGTGCGACCGCGACCACGATGTACAGGCCGGACGAGGGGATGCCGATCCTGCGCATGTCGCCGTACCCGGGTGCCGCGACGAAGTAGGCCCATCGGGTCGGGGCGCCCTTCACGTGGCACGCACCCTCGGCCGTCGCGAGGTAGTCGCCCGGGGAGCCACGTCTCCCGTCGAGGAACCTCGGCCGGTTGTCCACCACCACCCGCCGGGTATCCGCGCGGCAGTCGTGGGAGCGGGTCAGTCGCCGCAGAGCGGGTCCCGTCGCGGCGAGGTAGAAGTAGTCGGACGGCACGCCCGTGCGTCCGGTATCGACGTAGGTCGCTGCCATCCCGGCCACCGATCCGTCGATCCGCGGCCAGGCGTCGGGACGAGGGGATGCCCAGACCCCTTGATGCAGTGCAGAGCCCGTCGGCATCGTGTTCCATTCGTCCGGCACGAGCGCGCGCACCGGTCCCGCCGCGATCTCGTCGAGGGTCGAGGGGCGATCGGGAGCGAGGACCGAGAGGGCGCCGACGGGCGCGCTGACCTGCCCGTCGCGGCATCCCGCGGCGACCAGGGCAAGCACGATTCCCGCGACGATCTTCCGCACCCTGTCGGCCTCTGGCGCGAGGATAGGCCGGGCCTGCCGGGGACGCCAGACGTGGGCGGTGAAGATGTCGTTCTGACCGGCGAGTCAAGGCCTAGGGGTTGGTTCTGCTCGCCGCAGGGTCAGGAGACCGCGGCGTCCGCCTCCGCGGGTTCGGCGGGCAGTGCCGGGGGACGGGTCATCGCCTGACCCGGCCGGGCCGGCAGGCAGAAGGACACACGCGTACCGCCCCCGGGCAACGGGTCGGCCCACATCACGCCCCCGTGCTCGATCACGAGCTTGCGGGCCATGTGGAGCCCGAGCCCCACACCCGCACGCTCCTTGCGGATCGTTGCCTCGCCCACCGAGAAGGGCTCGTCGAAGGCACGGTTGACCATCTCGCGCTGGATCCCTTCGCCCCGGTCGGTGATCGAGACGACCGCCCCCTCGTCCATCGCCCGGGCCCGGACGGTCACCGTTCCTCCCGCCGGCGAGTAGCGACAGGCGTTATCGACGAGATGTCTGAGGACTTCGGCGATGCGCGGAAGATCACAGTTCGCGGGGAGGCGAGGTGGCAAGGCGTGTTCGATCGAGACGTCATCGTACTTCGCTCCGACATCCGTCGAGATCTCCTGGAGCACCGGCACCAGATCCACGTCCGCGCGTTCGAGCTCGAGGCTGCCCTTGTCGAGCTCGGCGATCGTGAGGATGCCGTCGACGATGCCCATCAGCTTCTCGAGCGATTCGTCGAGCTTGTCGAGGAACTCCTTGCGCGCCTCTTCCGGCACATCGCGATTCGCGAGCACATGGGCGATGCCCTTGGCCACGGTCACGGGTGTCCGCAGCTCGTGGGAGATGTTGGCGAGGAACTCTGCTTTGGCCGTGGTCATCTGTTCCAGTTCGCCGACGCTGCGGGCGAGGGTGTCCTCGAGTTCGAGCTCGCGCAGGCGGGCCCGAGCCTGCTGCTCGGCGAGCATCGAGCTCACAGACGGCGAGAGGGCGATCCCTCCGCGGACGACCGCGTCGATCGCGCGGACCACGATCTCCGCGGCGTCGGACTTCAACAGGTAGCCGGCCGCCCCGGCTCCGAGCATCGTGAGGGACGTGTCGGCGGCGGCGAGCGTCGTCCACACGAGGACGCGGGTACGTGGGGCCGCCTCGCGGAAGCGGCGGATCAATTCCACGCCCGCGACGCCCGCGAGGTCGACTTCCGTGACGACCACGTCGGGTTGTCCCGCGTAGGCGAGCTCGACCGCCCGGTAGCCGTCCGTCTCGATCTCGACGACGGCATCGGGATGCTCGGCGCGGACGAGGTGCTGGAAGTCCGCGAGGACGTTGCCACGGTCACAGAGCAGGATCTTCATCACGGTCGTTGGGGGTCGGTCGATCGCAGCCCGCCACTCGCGGGGACCACGGCGCACGCGCCCCATGGATGTATCGTCTCCGGCCCTCGGAAGTTGAGGGGGATGCGTCGCAGGTCGGATGGGGGAGTGCGCCCTCACCCGAACGGGCCGCTACGCTCGGACGCGTTCGGAGGCAACGGGAGCCCGTCGCCCCGCGCGGCTACTCGACGATCCCGTTGCGGATCGCGATCGCGACCGCTTGCGCCCGGTCGTTTGCGCCGAGCTTCTCGAAGATCCGCTCGAGATGGGTCTTCACGGTGTGCGGTGAGATCTCGAGGTCGCGGGCGACCTCCTTCGTGGTCGCGCCGTACGCGACCTTCTGGAGGATCTCCGTCTCACGCTTGGACAACGGCGCGACCTCGGGGCCCTTGTCCTGGACCTGCACCTCTTCGATGAACGCGCGGGTCAAGGTCGGGTGGATCACGGCCTTGCCCTGGAGCGCGTGCTTCGCTGCATCGACGAGCTCGTCGGCGGAAGCATCCTTCAAAAGGTATCCGGAGACCCCCGCCTGGATCGCCTCGGTGATGGCCGAGCGCGACTCGTCCACGGTGAACAGGATCACATGTGTCGTGGGCGAGGCCTTGCGGATCTCGCGCGTCGCCTCGATCCCCCCGATGCCCGGCATGCGGACGTCCATGAACACGATGTCCGGATGCAGCTCGTCGACCTGGATCAGTGCCTCCTCGCCGGTCCCGGCCTCGCCGACGATGACGACGTCATCGGAGAGCTCGAGCGCGGTGCGCAGACCGTCCCGGGTGACCGGGTGGTCATCGACGATCAGGGCGCGGATGTTGGACATGAGACTCCGTTCGACGGATGCGGCTATAGGATAGTCGTACCGACCCGAGGGACGTGTGATGGACGAGCAAACGATCGCGGGGACCCCTCCCGCCTCCGGTGCTGCCGACAGCGGTGCGCCCGAGGGCATCCCAGCGACCGCGGGCGCCGAGGCCGTTCCCGCATCCGCCGATGCCGCCGACGGCCAGACCTCGGCCGATCGGGGCTCGGCCGACGGGCCGACACGAGACGCGGTGCTCGAAGCGCTGAAGAACGTCTACGACCCTGAGCTGGGGATCAACATCGTCGACCTCGGTCTCGTCTACGAGGTCGATCTTTCGGGTGGGGATGTCGACATCACCTACTCGCTCACCACGATGGGGTGTCCGATCGGTCCGATGATCGAGGATCAGATGCGGGCCTTCGTGGGCAAGCTCGAGGGCGTCGGCGAGATCCGGCCCGAGATGGTCCTGCGGCCGGCGTGGAGCCCGGAGATGATGTCGGACGAGGCCAAGGCAGCGCTCGGCGTCTTCTGACCCCCCGAGGCGATCCCGGTCCTCCCGGAGCGGGTTCCCGCACGCGCTCGAGACGTGTCGTCGCAGGTCGCGTGGTTGACACCGCACCTGCAAAGCCGCTAGAACACTTGAACGTCACCGAAGGGGACGGTCGATAACCGTGGTTCGGACGAGATGCATCGGGGTGGTGGCGGCGATGATCCCCTCGCGCCTGTGCTGTATGCCTTCCGGCGCCCTCGCATAGACGCCCGCCGGCCGGCCCTGATCCTGCGGGGCCGACGACACCCGAGACTACGGATCGAGGGCCGTCGAGCGATCCGCCCGATCGATGCATCCGATATGGATCACGACACGATCCGATCCGAAGCACGATGCGAGAGGAGTTGAAACCGATGGCGGACTACGCCAAGCCTGACGTGCTGGTCGACACCGACTGGCTCGAGGAGCACCTGGGCGACGAGAAGGTGCGCGTGATCGAGGTCGACGAGGACACCTCGGCCTACGACAAGGGCCACATCCGAGGCGCGGTGGGGTGGGACTGGTCGACCGATCTACACACCGATGTCGGTCGCGACTACATCGACCAGGAGGGGCTCTCCGCGCTCCTTCGCGATGCGGGGGTCGACCAGGACACGACCGTCGTTCTGTACGGCGGCAACAACAACTGGTTCGCCGCCTACGCGTATTGGATCTTGAAGCTGCGGGGGTTCGACGCGGTGCGACTGCTCAACGGGGGCCGCAAGAAGTGGGAGCTCGAGTCCCGCGAGCTCGTGCGCGAGGTTCCCAGCTACCCGGCGACTCAGATCGCGGTCTCGGGCCCGGAGCGTCCCGAGATCCGTTCGCTGCGCGACGACGTGATCGCCAAGGTTGGCTCCGGCGTCGAACTCGTGGACGTTCGATCTCCCGAGGAGTTCCGCGGAGAGAAGCTCGCGCCCGACCATCTCCCGCAGGAGCAATCGCAGGTGCCCGGGCACATCCCGGGGGCTGCGAACATCCCGTGGTCGCAAGCCGCGAACGAGGATGGCACCTTCAAGTCGGCCGATGAGCTCCGCGAGCTCTACGCCGAGCAGGGCATCACCGGAGAGGCGGAGGTGATCGCCTACTGCAGGATCGGAGAGCGATCGAGCCACACGTGGTTCGCCCTCCAGGAGCTCCTCGGGTTCGACAACGTCAAGAACTACGACGGGTCGTGGACCGAGTACGGCTCCCTCGTCGGCGCGTCGGTCGAGAAGGGGTAGCGCCCGACCGCGACGCCGCACCGCGACGACGCACGGCGACGATCGATCGGAACCCCGCCTTCGGGCGGGGTTCCTTGCGTCGTGGTCCGCGACCGCCCCCTCCGGGCAGACCCTCTAGGATGAGCCGGTGCCCGACGCTCCGGATCAGAACCCCCTCGACCAGGCAGGACACCGTCCCGATCCAGCAGGGGCGAAGCGAGGGATCGGTTCGAAGCAGATCATCGGCGGGATCGTCACGATCGCGATCGTGGTGCTCGTGTTCGTGGGGATCTTCCCGCGGATCGCCGACTACGGAGAAGTCTGGGCCACGATCCGGGCGATGACCGGCCTCGAGGTGGCGAGCCTGATCGTCGTCTCGATCTGGAACGTCCTCAGCTATCTGCCCGTCCTCGTGAGTTGTCTGCCCGGCCTGCGGCTACGGGAGGCGTTCGTCGTCACGAACGCCACGACCGCCGTGTCGAACACCGTGCCGGCCGGAGGCGCGGTCGCGGTCGGCCTCACCTACGCGATGTTCACCTCGTGGGGGTTCACCGTGGCCCAGATCGTTCGGCTCGTGCTGGTC
Organism: Actinomycetota bacterium; assembly: GCA_040881665.1. Classification (NCBI taxonomy): domain Bacteria; kingdom Bacillati; phylum Actinomycetota; species Actinomycetota bacterium. The sequence continues at coordinate 264,501 of JBBECT010000005.1, read as the reverse complement.
TCGGGCGTGTTCAATACCTTCGTCAAGCTCGGAACCCCGGTCGTGGCGGTCGCGCTCCTCGCGATCCAGGGCGATGTGTCCTCGGCGCTGTTGCTTGCGGCGCCGATCGGCGTCGCGGTGCTCACGGTCTCGATCGTCCTGTTCTGGCTCGTGCTGCGGAGCGAGGAGCTCGCCCGTCGCGTCGGTGACACGCTCGGGCGCGCGGCCGGGTGGGTCGTTCGCCTGTTCCGCCGTCCATGGACGCGCGACTGGGCGGTGTCGGCCGTCGAATTCCGCCGGAACACGATCGACCTGCTCCGCGGCCGGGCGTGGAAGATCACGATCGCAACGATCGTGAGTCACCTGTCGTTGTTCGTGGTGCTGCTCGTGACGCTGCGCCATGTCGGAGCGTCCGAAGCCGAGGTGAGCACGACGAAGGTGTTCGCGGCGTTCGCGTTCGCGCGACTGATCTCGGCCCTGCCGATCACGCCCGGCGGTGTCGGGATCGTCGAGCTCGGATATGTCGGCGCGCTGTCGGTCGGCGTCGATCGCGAGCTTGCCTCGCAGATCGTGGCCGCGGTGCTGGTCTTCCGAGCGCTGACCTACCTCGCTCCGATCCCGATCGGCGTCGGTACCTGGCTGTTCTGGCGCACGAACCGATCGTGGCGGCGTGAGACCGGAGCGATGAAGGACGTAGAACAGTCGATCCTTCGCGAGGGCGATGCCGCCGCCGGGGTCGGTGGAGCGGGCGGGTGAGCGCGACCGGCGAGCCTCCGATCGCGGTGATCGACATCGGCTCGAACTCGGGACGGATGGTGGTGTTCCGGTTCCGCGAGGGGGGGCATCTGGATGTTCTCGAGGATGCGCGGGCGCCGCTGCGTCTCGCGCGATCGCTGCGGGACGGCGATCGGCTGGGGTCGGATGCGATCGAGCGCGTGCTCGAAGCCCTGCAGGACTTCCGCGCGGTGGCGCTCGGAGCCGGGGCGACCCGAACGCTGGCCGTCGCCACCTCCGCGGTACGCGAGGCCGAGGACGGGGACGAGTTGTTGCGCCGCGCGGATGAGGAGGTCGGGATCGACCTGCAGGTGATCGGGGGCGATCGGGAGGCCGCGTATGGGTTCCTGGGTGCGGTCCACGACCTTCCGGTGTCCGCGGGTCTGGTGATGGACGTGGGTGGCGGGAGCATGGAACTGACCCGCTTCAGCGGCCGCGTGCAGCACGAGGCGTGGACCCTGCCGTTGGGGTCACTGCGGGTGTCGGATCGGTACCTGATCTCGGATCCACCTACCGACAAGGAGATGCGCAAGCTCCGTCAGGACGCTGCGAAGGCCGTGCGCAAGGCCGGCGTTCCGCGGCTCGAGGACGGCGAGGCGCTCGTCGGTGTCGGAGGAACGATCCGCAACCTCGCGAAGATCGACCGTCGCCGCATCGACTACCCGCTTCCCCTGCTGCACGGTTACGAGCTTCCGGAAGCACGTCTGCAGGAGCTCATGGAGTTCCTCGCGGGACGCGGGATGTCACGTCGCGCGAACACGCCGGGGTTGAACCCCGATCGTGCCGACACGATCGTCGGAGGCGCGCTCGCGGTGCTCGCTGCGATCGAGGTCGTCGGTGCCGAACGGGTTCTCGTGTCGAGCCGCGGCATCCGCGAGGGGATCGCGCTGCGCGAGGTCTCCGATGAGCTTCCCTCGCCGCCGCGGGTCCGGACGGCCTCGGTCGCGAACCTGGCCGGCCGCTTCGCCACCTGGGAGCAGCGCGCCGCCTCCCGCCGCACGCAGATATCGGAACGGCTGTTCGAGGTGCTTGCGCCGGAAGCACGAGACGACGTGCGGGAGATGCTCGGGCATGCCGCCACGATCGTCGACGCCGGGCGCGCGATCGACTACTACGATCGTTTCGAGCACGCGGCGATGTTGACCACGGCTGCCGATCTCGGCGGGTTCTCGCATCACGATCTGGCGCTGCTGACCGCGATACTCCGTCAAGCCGATGACGATGTCCGTCTCGGTCCGTACCGGGGCCTGCTCGACGAAGAGGATCGTGATCAGGTCGTGCGCGCGGCGACGGTGCTCGCGCTGGCAGACGAGCTGAATCGGCGGATCCCGCCCGCGGATCGGGCGGACGTCGCGTGCGGGTGGACGCGGGACGGGTTCGAGGTCCGGGCGCCCGTACCGGCGGGGTGGCGACCGAGAGCCGTCGGCGAACGGTTCCTGCAGGTGTTCGGAAGGCCGCTGTCGGTCGCGCACGTCGTCGACCGGTGAAGCCGCGGGTGACGATCTGGACCTCGATCGTTTCCGGTCGTGGGATTTGTCGCCGTCCTGGCGACCTCGGATGGATCGTCGGTGGCATCGGCGTGCTGTGGGCATCCACCCTCTTCGTGGACGCGGAGGCGGTCGGCGGTCTCGAGGTGACGGTGTTCGGTCTGGCGAACGATCTGCCCGGATCCCTCTATCGGCCGATCTGGCTGCTGATGCAGGGCGGCACGTTCATCACGATCCCCCTGGTGGCGGTCGCCGCGCTCCTGGCACGCCGTGTGCGTCTCGCGTGCGAGGTCGTCGTGGCCGGTGTCGGGGTGTGGATCCTCGCGAAGCTCGTGAAGGACATCGCTCCCAGGGCGCGCCCGGGGGGGTTGCTGGACGGGGTGGAACTTCGGGGGATCGGGTCCGGTGGGAGAGGGTTCCCCTCGGGCCACGCAGCGGTCGCCGGTGCGCTGGCCTTCGTGTTGTTCGCCTTCCTCCCCCGAGGGTGGAGGTGGGTGCCGGTCGGGCTCGGGATCGTGGTCTGCGTCGCCCGGGTGTACGTGGGGGCGCACCTGCCGCTGGACGTGGTCGGTGGTGCGGGGCTCGGCGTGGCGGCGGGCGCCCTGGCGACCCTGGTCGGCGGCGTGCCCACCAGGGAGGCCGGCGACCGCCAGCCGATGCGGTCTCCGTCAGGCGAGCCTGACGGGGGTTCGTAGGCCGTCCTACCTGCGAGGATGCGCGGGTCGGGCTTCTGCCGGAATCGGACGGAATCCGACTCAGACGGTAGACTTTGAGCACGAGGTCTCCTGGAGACCAGCATCGCGTCCGCCGCACGCTGGGCGACGAGGCCGTCACGACCACGAGCGAGAGGGACCAGCCGCATGGCGATCACCCAGGAAGAGCATCTCGACGAACTCGCCAAGGGGTACCGGTTCGACTGGAAGGACCCGTCGCATTCGGTGTTCGAGCCGAAGCGCGGCCTGTCTGCCGCCGTCGTCGACGAGATATCCGCGCGCAAGGGCGAGCCCGAATGGATGCGCAAGTTCCGCCTGAAGGCGCTGCGGCATTTCGAGGGTCGCCCGATGCCGTGGTGGGGCGCCGATCTGTCCGGCATCGACTTCGACAACATCTACTACTACATCAAGTCCACGGAGAAGCAGGCCGCCGAGTGGGAGGACCTGCCTGACGACATCCGCGGCACCTGGCAGAAGCTCGGGATCCCCGAGGCCGAGCAGAAGTACCTGGGTGGAGTCTCCGCGCAGTACGAGTCCGAGGTCGTGTACCACAAGATCAAGAAGGAACTGGACGACATCGGCGTGCTCTTCACCGACATGGACACGGCGCTGCGCGAGTACCCGGACCTGGTGAAGGAATACTTCGGCACGATCATCCCGCCGAACGACAACAAGTTCGCGGCGTTGAACTCGGCCGTGTGGTCGGGGGGCTCGTTCATCTACGTGCCGCCCGGTGTCCACGTCGACATCCCGCTGCAGGCCTACTTCCGGATCAACGCCGAGAACATGGGCCAGTTCGAGCGCACCCTGATCGTCGCCGATGAGGGCAGCTACGTGCACTACGTCGAGGGATGCTCCGCTCCGATCTACACGAGCGACTCGCTGCACTCGGCGGTCGTCGAGATCGTCGCGAAGAAGAACGCCCGGGTGCGCTACACGACGATCCAGAACTGGTCGACGAACGTGTACAACCTCGTGACCAAGCGCGCCGTCGCACACGAGGACGCCGTGATGGAGTGGGTCGACGGCAACATCGGCTCGAAGGTGACGATGAAGTACCCGTCGATCTACTTGATGGGCAAGGGTGCGCGGGGCGAGGTGCTGTCCGTGGCCTACGCGGGCAAGGGCATGCACACCGACGCCGGCGGCAAGGCGATCCACGCCGCGCCGTACACGACGAGTGTGATCACGAGCAAGTCGGTCTCCAAGGACGGTGGCCGCACCGGGTACCGCGGTCTGATCCGGGTGGAGCCCGATGCGCACCACGCCAAGAGCAACGTGCGGTGCGACGCCTTGATCCTCGACGAGGACTCCCGCTCGGACACCTACCCCTACATCGAGGTCGAGGACGAGACGGCCTCGCTCGGCCACGAGGCCACGGTCTCCAAGGTCGGCGAGGACCAGCTCTTCTACCTGATGAGCCGCGGCCTCTCCGAGGTCGAGGCGACCGCGATGATCGTGAACGGCTTCATCGAGCCGATCACCCGCGAGCTCCCGATGGAGTACGCCGTCGAGCTGAACCGCCTCGTCGAGCTCCAGATGGAAGGCTCCGTCGGGTAGCTCATGCCGCACAGCGCCACCGACACCGACATCAACGTGCCCGTCACCAGCTTCGATGAAGCGGCGCTCGCGGCACTCCCGCCGACCTCGCCGTTCGTGGGACAGCTCCGTAAGGACGCGTTCGCCGAGTTCAACGCCCTGCCGATCCCGTCGCAGGAGACCGAGGAATGGCGGTACACCGATCTGTCCGCGCTGGAGCTGTCCTTCGCGCCGTTCACGCGCGGAGGAACGGCCGCGAGCCTGGACGAGGTGCCCGAGGAGATCGTCGCCGGCGCCGCGATCGTCGGTGATCGATCCGGGCTCCAGATCCAGCGCAACTCCGAGGTGCTGCTGACCAACCTGGACGCGAAGCTCGCGGAGCAGGGGGTCGTGTTCGGCGACCTGGCCACGGCGATCCTCGAACGGCCCGATCTCGTCGAACCGTACCTGCACGCGATCGTCCCGACGGGGCGCTCGAAGTTCACGGCGCTGCACGCCGCGTTCCGGACCGGGGGAACGTTCCTGTACGTGCCGGAGGGCGTCACGATCGAGGTTCCGCTGCAGAGTTTGACGTGGGTAGACGTGGACGGAGCGGCGGTGTTCCCGCACACCTTGATCGTGGCCGGACCCGATGCCGAAGTGACCTTCATCGACCGGTACGCCTCGCCCGATCTCGAGGGCGCGTTGTCCGACGCGGTCACCGAGATCCACGCGGATGCGTCCGCGCGCGTGCGCTACGTCTCGATCCAGGACTGGGGCGCGGGCATGACCCACCTGGCGGTCCAGCGCGCGCACCTGAGCCGCGACGCCGACCTGCGGACCACCTCGGTCGGATTCGGCGCGGATCTCGCGCGCGTCGAGGCCGAGAGCGTGATGGCCGGGATCGGCGCGTCCAGCGAAGCGCTCGGCCTGTTCTTCGCCGACGGCGACCAGCACTTCGATCATCGGACCGAGCAGGACCACGTCGCAGCGAAGTGCACGAGCGATCTGTTGTACAAGGGCGCGTTGCGTGACACCTCGCGCGGGGTGTACTCGGGATGGGTCCACGTCCGGCCGGGTGCTCAGGGAACGAATGCGATGCAGACCTCGCGCAACATCATGCTCTCCGAAGGTGCGTTCGCCCGGGCGATCCCGAACCTGGAGATCGAGGCGAACGATGTCCGATGCGGACACGCGGCGAGCGCGGGCCCGGTCGACGACGATCAGCTCTTCTACCTCGGGACGCGGGGGATCGCCCGGGCCGAGGCCGAGAAGCTGATCGTGAAGGGTTTCTTCCAGGAAGTGATCGACCGCATCACGATCGAAGAGGTCCGCGAGAGTGTGGCCGCCGAGATCGAGGACGAGCTCCAGCGGGAGGACGTCTGATGCCGCTGGTGAAGGTCGCGGCCGTGGGCGACGTCCCCGAGGGCGAAGTGATCCGCGTCGAGGCCGGCGGTCGCCAGATCGCGATCGTCAACCTCGGAGCCGAGGGGTTCCGGGCGATCGACGCCGTCTGCTCGCACGCGCACTACTACCTGGACGAGGGCGAGGTGGACGTCGAGGACGCGACGATCGAGTGCTGGAAGCACGGCTCCACGTTCGACCTCGAGACCGGCCGACCGACCACCCTTCCCGCCACCATCCCGGTGGACGTCTTCCCCGTGAAGGTCGAAGGCGACGACATCCTGATCGAGGTGACCCCATGAGCGAGACCGACAGCGCCGACGGCGCGATCCTGGAGATCCGCGGCCTGCAGGCCGAGGTCGAGGGCAAGCAGATCCTGAAGGGGATCGACCTGACCGTGCACCAGAACGAGACCCACGCCCTGATGGGACCGAACGGATCTGGCAAGTCCACACTGTCGAACGTGATCATGGGCCGGCCCGGGTACGTGGTCACGCACGGCGAGGTGCTGTTCAAGGGTGAGAACATCCTGGGGCTGACGCCCGACGCTCGGGCGCAACGCGGGCTGTTCCTCGCGATGCAGTACCCCGTCGAGGTGCCCGGGGTCTCGGTGGTGAACTTCCTGCGGACGGCCTACCAGTCGATCAAGGGCGATCAGGTCTCGGCCCTGGCGTTCCGTAAGCATCTCAAGGAGAAGATGAACCTGCTCGGCGTCGAGGACGCCATGGTGAACCGGTACGTGAACCAGGGATTCTCAGGCGGCGAGAAGAAGCGGAACGAGATCCTCCAGCTCGCGGTCCTCGAGCCCCAGATCGCTATCCTCGACGAGACCGACTCCGGTCTGGACATCGACTCGCTCAAGCAGGTGGCGACGGGGGTCGCTCAGCTCGTCGGACCCGATCTCGGTGTGTTGCTGATCACGCACTACCAGCGGATCCTCGACTACATCAGGCCCGACCACGTCCACGTGATGATGGACGGTCGTATCGTGAAGTCCGGAGGCAAGGAGCTTGCCCTCGAGCTCGAGGACAAGGGTTACGAGGGCATCCGCGACCAGCTCGGACTGCCCGAGGCCGTCGGCGCCTCGACCGAGTAGGTCGGCCCAGGAGAGGGACGAAGGAGCGAGGCTCATGGCGGTCGGCGAGCAGGCGATGGGCACGGCGGGAGCGAGGCTCGACGTCGCGAAGCTCCGCGAGGACTTCCCGATCCTGACGCGACAGATCGAGGGGCATCCGCTCGTCTACCTCGACAGCGCCGCCACCTCCCAGAAGCCTCGCCAAGTGCTGGAAGCCGAACGCACCTTCTACGAGCGTCACAACGCGAACGCCCACCGCGGGATCTACCAGCTCTCCGAAGAGGCCACCGAGCTGTACGAGGGAGCCCGCGCGTCGATCGCCCGGTTCCTCGGTGCACCCGATCCCGCGACGATCGTGTCGACGCGCGGGACCACCGAGGCGGTGAACCTCGTCGCGCACGGCTGGGGCCGCAAGTTCCTGCACGAGGGCGACGAGATCCTGCTCACCGAGATGGAGCACCACTCCAACATCGTTCCCTGGCAGCTCGCGGCGAAGGCGACCGGAGCCGTCCTGCGGTACATCCCGATTACCGACGACGGCGTGCTCGACCTCGACGCGCTGGAGGGGCTGCTGACCGAGCGGACGAAACTGCTGGGTGTGACGGGCATGTCGAACGCCCTGGGGACGATCACCCCGCTGCCGCGCCTGATCGAGGCCGCGCATGCCGTCGGAGCCGTGGTCGTGGTCGACGGTGCGCAGCTCGTGCCGCACGCGCGGGTCGATGTGACCGCGCTCGACGTCGATTTCCTCGGGTTCAGCGGCCACAAGATGCTGGGACCGACCGCCTCCGGCGCGCTCTACGGCAAGCGCGAACTGCTCGAGGTGATGGATCCCTTCCTCGGCGGAGGGGAGATGATCCACGAGGTCTTCCCCGACCACAGCACCTACAAGCCGATCCCGCTGAAGTTCGAGGCGGGAACGATGAACGTCGCGCAGCAGGTCGCCCTCGGTGCCGCGATCGACTACCTCGAGCGGTTGGGGATGGATGCCGTGCGGCAGCACGAGCGCGAGATCACCGCGTACGCGCTCCAGCGCCTGCTCGAGGCCGGCGCGACCGTGTTCGGTCCGACCGATCCCGACCTACGCGGAGGGGCGGTGTCGTTCTGGTACAAGGACGTGCATCCCCACGACATCGCGACGATCCTCAACGAGCAGGGGGTCGCCGTGCGAGCGGGGCACCACTGCGCCCAGCTCGTGATGCGGCGTTTCGGGACGCCCGCGACGGCGCGTGCGTCGTTCTACGTGTACAACACGCCCGCCGAGGTCGACGTCCTGATCGAGGCGCTGGCGAAGGCGGAGGACGTGTTCGCCTTCTAGTAGGCTCGCTCGGGCTCGCGATACGGGCCGCGTGATGGAGAGAACGGACGAACCTTGGCACTCGACGATATCTACAAAGAGGTCATCCTCGACCACTACAAGAACCCGCGGAACAAGCGCGAGCTCGCCGGGGCCGACCGATCGAACCATCAGAACAACCCGCTGTGCGGGGACGAGATCACCGTCTTCGTGAACACCGACGGGGACGCGCTCGCAGAGGTGGCGTTCCAGGGTGCGGGGTGTTCGATCTCGCAGAGCTCTGCGTCGATGATGACCGAGGCCGTCCAGGGCGTCGATGCAGCCGCCGCGCTGAAGCTCGCGTCCGACTTCCGAGGCATGATGGCCGGCGAGCTTGAGCCCGACGAGGACGAGTTCGGAGACCTGATCGCGCTGAAGGGCGTGGTCAAGTACCCGATCCGGATCAAGTGCGCGGTGCTCGCCTGGGACGTGCTGCAGGAGGCGCTGACCGGAGCCGACGGTGAAGCATCGGGCGCTGCGTCGCACACGGTCGGCGGGTAACGCGCCCGGCGCGATCTCGCGTCCGGTACGCACGCCCGTCAACGGACGCCGGAGTGATGTGTCAGCGAGGTGCTCGCACGATCCGCGAGGCCTGCGCCGCGACGTCGTCGCTGCCCGCCACGAACGCCAGCAGAGTGAGCCTGTGGTTCTCCCCGTCACACGGGAGATCGAACTGCGCGGACCCCTTGTTGGGGAAGCCACGACTGGACAGATCGGCGCCGTCGAGATCGAACCGGACCTCATCGGCCCGGACCACGCGGTAGCGGATCGTGATGAGCTCGGACACCGGGTCGTTGCAGGCGAGCCGCGAGGGAGCGTCGAAACGCGTGATCTCCGGGACGGGTAGCGGAGCCTCGCTCGCGTTGGGTGATGCCGTCGGAGACGTGGTCGGATCCGGATCGTCGCTCTGTGTCGGCTCGGCGGGGGACGAGGCGGAGGGGCTTGCCGGCGTGCTCATCGCCGGAGAGGTCGAAGCCGCCGGCTCGGACCCACCCGTTCCGCACCCCCCGACGAACACGGCGAGCACCACGAGCACGAGCGAGGAGCGGGCGATCACGGCGGAACCTCCGGTCAGGGCGGAAGAGCGCGAGGATAGCAGTGCAGTTGTGGCAACCGGGGGAGCGGTCGTGCATCATCCACACCCGTGAGGGGAACTCGATCGGGCCGGCGGATGAGCACCGCGACGCATGCCGTGCTCTGGTACCCGCTCGCCGCGGTCGTGGTGACCGGAGCGATCGCGGCGTGGGCGTGGTCGGATTGCGGTTCGGCCAACGACGTCGCGGCATGCCGGGAGGCCGTCGTCCCGGGGTCGTTGCTGCTGCTGACCGTGATGCTGATCGCCGGTCTCGTGATCCTGGCCTTGATGTGGGTCGTCCTCCGGCTGCTGCGACCAATGCTGAGCAGCAGACCGACCGATGAGGAATCGGGCTGGGCACCCCACGGCGCCGGGTGGACCGACGAGCGCCGGCCCGGGAGCCCCGACCCAGAGGGCGGCGCCACCACGCGCGGCGGTCCGGAGCCCGACACCGATGATCCGCGAGGCGATCAGGATGCGACCTCGATCGTCGTGCCCTCTCGTGTCCGGCGTCACGATCAGCGATCCCGTCCCTGAGACCGACGGCGCCGTCCGCGATCGGACCTCTATCATCTGCGCATGACAGCGGCCTCCGGCTCCCCGATCGACGCGACCTCCCACAGCGGAGACACCGACCCTGGCCCGATCCGGGTCGTCTTCTCAGAGGACGGCAGGGACTTCGCTCGCCGTGATTGGACCGATCTCGTCGATTCGGACCCCGCAGGAACCTTCTTCCACACGCCCGGGTACCTGAAGTTGTACTGGGAGGAGTTCGGGGAAACGCCCGACCATCTCCTCCTCGCCTTCGCCGAGCTCACCGACGGCAGTCAGGTCGGCGCCGTCGCGTTCGAACGGTTCGGTGACACGCTGCGGTTCCTCGGCGGAACGGAGGTGACCGACTACCTGGGTCCGGTCGCGCGGGACGGTGTGCAGCGCGCGGTGGCCGCGGCGCTGTTTGCCGCGCTGGGGGCGCGCGAGGACTGGCGCAGCGCCGATCTCCGGGGGCTGGTCGAGGACGGTGGCTGGCCCGACTGGTTGGCGGAAGCGGCTGCAGCACAGGGCATGGCGGTGAAGGTCGGCGAGGATCAGAACGGGGTCGCACCGTTCCTCGCTCTGCCCGGCGATTGGGATACCTACCTCGCATCCCTTCCGTCGAAGATGCGACACGAGATCAAACGCAAGGCGCGAAAGCTCGAGGCCGAGGCCGGACCGTACGCGATCGAGTTCGCGGGACCCGAAACGCTCGTGAGCGACCTCGACGTCTTCGTCGCGATGCACCGCTCGAGCGAGGGGCCGAAGGGGAACTTCATGCAGCCGGGCATGGAGATCTTCTTCCGCCGGCTCGGGGAGGCGTTCCTCGACGACGGGGTCTTCGCGCTCTCGTTCCTCACGATCGACGGAGCCAAGCTCGCGGGAACGATCGGGTTCCGGTACGGGGGGCGGTTCCTGCTGTACAACTCTGCGTTCGACCACGAACACCGGTGGTCACAGCTCGCGCCGGGGATGGTGCTCGTGGCAGAGGACATCAGGCTCGCGATCGACGGCGGGTGCGACGCGTTCGATCTGCTGAAGGGGGACTACGCATACAAGTACCGGTTCGGCGCGGTGAAGCGGATCGTGAAACGGCTCGTGATCGAGCGCTGAAGGCGCGAGCTCAGGGGTAGGCGCGTAGCGCCCGGAGGACGGCGATGCCGAGTTCCTCTTCGCCGCCCACGACGAGGTTGCCGACATCGAGCACACCATCGAGGTCGAGCCGGCGGGCGGCCACGAGGGCGAAGGACTTCGCCCGTCCGGAGATCCATGCGTCCGGCTTCGCGTCAGGGTCGGGAACCTCGCCGGCGCCGAGGCCGTACCGCCACGAGCCGAGACCTGCACCCTCGAGGTCGATCTGGACCGAGAGTCCCCGCAGATCAAGACCCGCCTGGGACAGCGACCATGGCAGCATCCGGATCGCGAGATCGCTCGTGAGGTAGATCGGCCAATGTTCCACGCGTTCGGGCATCCCGGCCCCCGCGCGAACGTCCTCGCCGTGGACCCACCATTCGACGACCCGTGACTGCAGCAGATACGGGATCCCGATGTCTCCGGCCAGCCAGTCGACCCGGCGGTCGTTCCAGTCCTCGTCCGGCAGGTCGGCGGCGCCTTCGCACACGAGATCGGCCGCGCGGCCCCAGTGGGTGAGGACTTCCCGGTAGGCGAGCCCCGATCGTGCGTTCACGACGCGCTCGTTGAAGCCGTCGGTCGTGAAGGGCTCGTCGCCGAGCGAGGCCCGGTACTCGACGAGCTCGGTCGGGTCCTCTCCCGCAAGCAGCTGTGCGGCGGCATAGTCCTGCGCGGCGAGATGGGCCATCACGTCGCGGTTCCACCAGCCGGGGCATGCGCTCGGCTGTTCCCAGGACTCCGGCGGGGCGTACTGGATCGTCCGTCCCAGTCCCGCACGCTCGGCCCTGGCCGCCGCGACCAACGTCGTCCTGTCCACGCCCACCTGTGTCCGCTCCCTCGCCCGATCGGCCGGTGCCGTCGCGGCGGGATTGTACCCTCGGGTGCATGCAGGTTCTCGTGGCGCCCGACAAGTTCCGTGGAACGCTGACCGCGGCGCAGGCCGCCGAGGCGATCGCGACCGGGTGGCAGCGTGCACGACCCGACGATCGGGTCGTGCGGGTCCCGATGGCCGACGGGGGCGAGGGTACGCTCGATGCGCTCGTTGCCGCCGGCAAGGGTGAGATCGACAGCGCCACCGTTTCGGGCCCGCTCGGCGATCCGGTCACCGCCGAGTTCGGGATCGTGCCGACCGCCCAGGGGCGTTCGGTGGTGATCGAGATGGCCAGAGCCTCCGGGCTGGAGCTCGTGTCCGAGGGGCGACGTGATCCCTTGCGCGCTACGACGTACGGGACCGGCGAGCTGATGCGAACCGCGATAGAACGTTACGCGCCCACCTCGATGCTCGTATGCATCGGGGGCAGTGCGACGACCGACGGCGGGGCCGGGATGGCGCGGGCGCTGGGGGCCCGGCTGCCGAAGGCGGACGGTACGCCGATCGAGCCGGGCGGACTCGGCCTCCTCGACCTCGCGACGATCGATCTCGGGGAGCTGCCGCGCGTCACCGGGGCGATCCGGTTCGATGTCGCAAGCGACGTGGACAACCCGCTCGTCGGCCCGACCGGCGCGGCAGCCGTCTATGGCCCGCAGAAGGGTGCGACACCCGAGAACATCGCGCTGCTCGATCGGGCCCTCGGGCATTTCGCCGCGATCTTCGGGCGGGATCTCGGTATCGACCTCCGCGACTCGCCCGGCGCGGGTGCCGCGGGGGGACTGGGTGCGGGGCTGATGGGGTTCCTCGGGGCTCGACTGCGTCCCGGTGTCGAGGTCGTGATGGATGCCGTGGGGTTCGCCGAGCGCCTCGGCGATGCCGACCTCGTGATCACCGGCGAAGGACGCTTCGATGCGTCCTCGATGCGCGGGAAGACGGTCGGGGGGGTCCTGACGACCGCCCGCCTCTCGAAGGTGCCCGTGGTGGTCGTCTGTGGACGGGCCGACATGCAGGTTCCCGACATCCGGGTCCGGTCCCTGGTCGAGCGGTTCGGACTCCCTCGGGCCATGGAGGACACGCGCCGGGCCCTACAGGATCTCGCCGCCGAGATGGCGGCCGACCCGGTGGACCCGGCCGGGGTCTGACGAGCTCAGGCGCCTGACGGAGCGCGCCGAACGAGGTTCCCCGCCGATCCCGCCGGACGGCGGTACCATAGGGAGCAGATCACCCCCGACGGAGGTTGCAGCCACGATGATCACGATCACCGAGAACGCCGCCGGCAAGGTCCGGGACCTGCTCGTCGAGGAGGGCCGGGACGACATCGCCCTCCGCGTCGCCGTCCAGCCGGGCGGATGCTCCGGGCTACGGTACTCGATGTACCTGGACGATCAGGTCGGAGAGAAGGACCTCGCCGAGACCCAGTTCGGGGTCCGTGTCGTGATCGACAAGATGAGCGTTCCGTATCTGTCCGACGCCAAGATCGACTTCGTCGACTCCCTCGAAGCCTCGGGCTTCACGATCGACAACCCGGCCGCCCAGGGCGGCTGCGCCTGCGGCAGCTCGTTCAGCTGACCTGCGGCTCGACCGCGTCCAACGCCTGCGAGATCCCGCCAACCAACTCGTCTAGGCCCTCGTGCTCGATCACGAGCGCCGGAGAGATCTGGAGCGCACCGGTCGCGAGGGAACGCGTGATCACGCCCGCCTCGCGACATGCCGTGACGAGCCGCGACGAATAGGCTGGATCGGCGAGCGCCTCGGAGACGGGCTGGACGGCGGCCAGGACCCCCGTCCCGGCGCGGACCTCCTCCACGAGTGGGTGGGCCTTGAGGGGTCGCAGCGTCTCGGCGAGCTGCTTCTCCAGCTGGAGGGACCGAGCGGGCAGGTCCTCGCGCGCGAGCACGTCGATGTTGGCGAGCGCGACCGCCGCGACCGTCGCGTGTCCGCTGTAGGTGTAGCCGTGCCGCCACATCGCCGACCCGGCCGCGAACGGTTCGTAGACGCGTGGCGCGGCGATGACGGCTCCCATCGGGAGGTAGCCGCTCGTGATGCCCTTGGCGCAGGTGATGAGGTCGGGCTCGAGCTCCCACCGGCCGCTCGCGAACCAGTCGCCCGCGCGACCGAATCCGGTGATGACCTCGTCGGCGACGAACAGGACGTCGTGGGTGCGGCAGATGTCGCGGACCTCGGCGAGATAGCCCGGCGGCGGGGCGAACACACCCCCGGCACCGATCACCGGTTCGCAGAAGAAGGCGGCCACGCGGTCGGGGCCGAGCTGCTCGATCGTCGAGCGGAGCGCGGAGGGGTCGTCCCACGCGACCCGCGAGACCTCCCCGACGAACGTGCCGTGGCCCTGCGCGTTCGCGTCGATCCCCGCGAGACTCGTCCCGCCGAGGTGCATCCCGTGATAGGCGCGCTCGCGGTTGATGAAGATCGTGCGCTCCGGGCGATCGCGCAGCTGCCAGTAGCGCCGTGCCATCTTGGTCGCGGTATCGATCGAGTCCGAGCCGCCGCTCGTGAGGAACACACGGGAGTCGGGGACGGGAGCGAGCTCGCTCACCCGGTCTGCGAGCGCCTCGGCGGGGCGGTTCGTGAGATCGCCGAAGATCGAATATGCGGCGAGCGTGCGCAGCTGAGCCTCGGCGGCTTCGGCGAGTTCCCCGCGTCCGAATCCGACGTTGCAGTACCACAGCGATGCGGTCGCATCGAGGTAGCGTCGGCCCTGTTCATCCCACACGTGCACGCCCTCGCCGCGCTCGATCACGAGGGGTCCTGCGGTGTCTACGGCGCGCATGTCGGCGAACGGATGCCAGAGATGGCTCATCCGGGCACGGTACCAGCGGTTCCGCGGAGTCAGTCGGGGTCGTAGGCGAGGTTCGGGCGCAGCCAGTGCTCGACGTCGCCGAGCGGCTCGCCCTTGCGGCGCGCGTAGTCCTCGACCTGATCCTGTCCAAGCCGGCCGACGTTGAAGTACCGCGCCTCGGGATGGGCGAAGTACAGCCCGCTGACGGAGGCGGCCGGCATCATCGCGAAGTGCTCGGTCAGCTCGATCCCGGTTTCCGGCGCGCCGAGCAGTTCGAAGAGCTTGCGCTTCTCGCTGTGATCGGGACAGGCGGGGTAGCCGAACGCCGGGCGGATGCCCCGGAACCGCTCGGCGGCGAGGTCCTCGGCCGACCGCTGGTCGGTCTCATAGCCCCACTCCCGCCGGGCGCGCTCGTGGAGCCACTCCGCGAACGCCTCGGCGAGTCGGTCGGCGATCGACTTGACCATGATCGCGTTGTAGTCGTCGTGGTCGGCCTCGTAGCGCTTCACGAGCTCGTCGACTCCGAGTCCTGCCGTCACCGCGAACCCCCCGATCGAATCGTCGAACCCGCTCTCCGGTGGCGCGAGGAAGTCCGCGAGACAGCGATCCGGACGGTCGTCTCCGTGGTCGGTCTGCTGGCGCAACATCGGGAAGGTCACGCCGTTCCCGAGGACGACGTCGTCGCCCTCTCCGTGCGCGGGCCAGAACCCGTAGACGCCGCGCGCCTGGAGCGCTCCGTCGGCGACGATCCCGTCGAGCAGCTGGTTCGCGTTGTCGAACAGCTCTCGCGCCGCCGCTCCGTGATCGGGGTGGTCGAGGATCGCGGGGTAGCGTCCCTTCAACTCCCACGCGGTGAAGAAGAACGTCCAGTCGATGTAGCCGCGCAGGGTCTCCAGGTCCGCCTCGACCGAGCGCGCGCCTTCGAACGGCCGAGCCGGGACGTCCTCGGCGCGCCACTCGATCGGCGTCCGTCGCTCGCGGGCCGCGCGGATCGGGAGCAGCGGTGTGCGCAGCCGTTCCTCGTGCTGCTCGCGCAATCGCTGCTGTTCCGCCCGGTTCTTCTCGTCGAGCGTCACCTTGCGGCCGTCGTCGAGCAGGTCGGAGACCACGCCCACGACACGGGAGGCGTCGAGCACGTGCACCGTGGGCTGGGCGTAGGCGGGAGCGATCCGCACGGCGGTGTGTTGCCGGGAGGTCGTCGCGCCGCCGATCAGCAGCGGGAGCTGCATCCCGCGACGTTCCATCTCTTTGGCGACGTTCACCATCTCGTCCAGCGACGGCGTGATCAGTCCCGAGAGGCCGACCGCGTCGCAGCCCTCGTCCTTCGCGGTGTCGAGGATCTGGTCCGCGGGGACCATCACACCGAGGTCGATCACCTCGTAGTTGTTGCAGGCCAGGACGACGCCCACGATGCTCTTGCCGATGTCGTGCACGTCGCCCTTGACCGTCGCCGTGACGATCCTGCCCTGACCCGTTCCCACGGGGACGCCGAGACGGATCTTCTCCTCCTCCATGAACGGTTCGAGGTAGGCGACCGCCTTCTTCATCACGCGCGCGCTCTTGACGACCTGCGGGAGGAACATCTTCCCCGAACCGAAGAGGTCTCCGACGATCTTCATCCCGTCCATCAAGGGCCCCTCGATCACCTCGAGGGGGCGGTCGTAGGCCGTCCGTGCTTCCTCCGTGTCTGCCTCGATGTGATCGATGATCCCGTGGACGAGGGCATGGGAGAGCCGTTCCTGGACCGTTCCCTGACGCCAGGTGTCGTCGACGACGCGCTGGGCGCCCTCTCCTTTGAACGAGTCGGCGAAGGTCACCATGCGTTCGGTGGCGTCCTCGCGGCGGTTGAAGATGATGTCCTCGACGTGCTCGAGCAGATCGGGCGGGATGTCTTCGTAGACCATGAGCTGTCCGGCGTTGACGATCGCCATGTCGAGCCCGGCGCGGATTGCGTGGTAGAGGAACGCGGAGTGGATCGCCTGGCGCACGGGCTCGTTACCCCGGAAGCTGAACGACAGGTTGGACACCCCGCCGGACACGTGCGAGCCCGGGCAACGCGCCTTGATCTCGCGCGTCGCCTCGATGAAGGCCTTGCCGAACTCGCTGTGCTCCTCGATCCCCGTCGCGATCGCGAGGATGTTCGGGTCGAAGATGATGTCGGCCGGGTCGAACCCGGCGCGCTCGATGAGCAAGCGATATGCGCGCTCGCTGATCTCGACCTTGCGCTTGACCGTGTCCGCCTGGCCGGTCTCGTCGAAGGCCATGACGACGACCGCGGCTCCGTACCGCTTCGCGCGGGCCGCGTGGTCGAGGAACGCGTCCTCGCCCTCCTTGAGGCTGATCGAGTTCACGACGCTGCGGCCCTGGAGACACTTGAGCCCGGCTTCGAGCACCTCCCATTTCGACGAGTCGACCATCACGGCGACGCGCGCGATCTCCGGTTCGGTCGCGATGAAGTTGAGGAAGGTCGTCATCGCGTCGGCGCCCTCGAGCAGGTCGGCGTCCATGTTCACGTCGAGCAAGTTGGCGCCGCTGCGCACCTGGTCGAGCGCGACCTCGACGGCGCCCTGGAAGTCGCCCGACTCGATCAGCCGGCGGAACTTCGCCGAACCGGTCACGTTCTGCCGTTCGCCGATCATCACGAAACCGGTCTCCGGCGTGATCGTGAAGGGCTCGAGGCCACTGAACGCGGTCATCCGTTCGGCAGGCGGCTCCGGGATCGGGCGCGGGGGCAGCTCCCGGACCGCATCGGCGATCGCGCGGATGTGGTCGTCGGTCGTTCCGCAGCACCCACCGACGACGTTCAGCAATCCGTCACGGGCGTACTCCCCGAGCCATCGGCACGTGATCTCGGGCACCTCGTCATACCCGCCGAACGCGTTCGGCAGTCCGGCGTTGGGGTGGCACGTGGTCGCGGCGGGCGCCAGACGCGACAACGTTTCGACGTAGGGCCGCATCTCCTCGGCGCCGAGGGCGCAGTTGACGCCGACGCTGAACGGATCGGCGTGCATGATCGACAGCCAGAACGCCTCGATCGTCTGCCCCGACAGTGTTCGGCCGCTCTTGTCGGTGATCGTCACCGAGATCATCCGCGGCACGTCGGGTGCGACGTCGAGCGCCGCGGCGATCGCGGCCTTCGCGTTCAGCGTGTCGAAGATCGTCTCGATCAACAGGAGGTCGGCGCCACCGTCGACCAGGGCGCGGATCTGTTCCGCGTAGGCCTCGTAGACCTGATCGAAGGTATGGGAACGGAACGCGGGCTCGTTCACGCGCGGAGATATCGACAGGCTCACGTTCGTCGGACCCACCGATCCGGCGACGAAGCGATCGGGGCCGGTGGCGTCGCATGCCTCGCGCGCGATCCGGGCGGCCTCCAGGTTCAGGTCGCGAACGGCATCCGTCAGCCCGTAGTCGGTCTGGGAGATCGCGTTCGCGTTGAACGTGTCGGTCGACACGATGTCCGCGCCGGCACCGAGGTGGCCGCGATGGATCGCGCCGATCACGTCCGGGCGCGTGAGCACCAGCAGGTCGTTGTTGCCCCCCAGCTCGGAGGGGTGGTCGGCGAATCGCTCCCCGCGGAAGTCCTGCTCGGTCAGGCCGTGATCCTGGATCGCGGTCGCCATGGCCCCGTCGAGGACGAGGATCCGTTGGGCGAGGAGCGCGTCGAGGCGGTCGCGGACACCGGTCACGGTGCGGAGGCTACCCTCGGAGGGTGGCGGGATGACGGTCGGGTCTTGTCGTGCGGGTCACAGGAGGCATCCTAGTCGCCACTGGTTGCAACTGACCAACGGTCAGGAGCGAGGCGCCTCGCGCCGCGTCGCTGCTCTGGGGTAGGCTCCGGCCAATGAGCAAAACGCCGATCGACCTGCTGACGACGCGATCGAAGCCCTCCACCCGGGGGCCGGTCACTCCCAAGCCCGTCGCTTCCAAGGTGCGGCGCCGCAGCGCGGACGCCCTCGCCGGGGTCCCGTTGTTCTCCGGCCTGTCCCGTCGGCACCTCAACCAGCTCGCCGACGTGGTCGACGAGGTGCGGTTCCGTCCGGGCACCGCGGTGATCCGGGAAGGCGACCTGGGGCAGACCCTGTTCGTGATCCTCGAGGGCCAGGCGAAGGTGACCCGAGGGGGCCGGACCCTGACCAAGCTCGGCCCCGGCGAGTTCTTCGGCGAGATCTCGTTGCTCGATCGCGGGCCGCGCACGGCATCCGTCGGGGCGCAGACCCCCCTCGTCACCGTGCGCCTGTTCCGCCGCGAGTTCCTCAAGCTGGCTCGGTCCGAGCCGAAGATGGCTGAGCGGGTACTGGAGACGCTCGCGGGTCGCCTGCGGGCGGCCGAGAAGCTCCTGACGAGCTAGGTCGCTCGTCGCTTCGTCACCCCGAGCGGGGATCGCCGCGTTCCGAGCGGCCGATGCGTCACCAGGTTCGTCCGGATTTCTGACGTGTCCGGCTTCGGAAGCGGAAGCGTTCGATAAGGTGGAAGTGTCCGAACGATCCAGGATTCGATCCGATGTTGTGAGGAGGCGCCCAGGCGGTCGCTCGCGGCCCGCCCGAACCGATGTCGAAAGCTGTTGAGCAGCGCGATCGCGTGATCATCCGGTTCGCCGGCGATTCCGGTGACGGGATGCAGCTCACGGGAGACCGGTTCACGAACGCAACCGCGGTCCTCGGCAACGACCTCGCCACCCTTCCGGACTTCCCTGCGGAGATCCGTGCTCCGGCCGGCACCGTCCACGGCGTCTCGGCGTTCCAGATCCAGTTCGCCTCCGAAGACGTCACGACACCGGGGGACCATCCCAACGTCCTCGTCGCGATGAACCCCGCCGCGTTGAAGGCCGATCTGCACACCGTGACGAGCGGCGGCACGGTGATCCTGAACGAGGACGCCTTCACCCAGCGCAACCTCGAGAAGGCGGGCTACGACGGCGATCCGCTGGCCGACGGCACGCTCGAGGGCTACCAGGTGTTCAAGGTCCCGATGACCACGATCACGGTTCGCGCGACCGAGGGGCTCGGTCTCACGAAGAAGGAGGCGGAGCGTTCGAAGAACATGTTCGCGCTCGGCCTGCTCAGCTGGATGTACGGACGTCCGCCCGAGACCACGCTCGACTGGCTCGAGCGCAAGTTCTCGGGCAAGGAACAGATCCTCGAAGCCAACGTCGGCGCCTTCAAGGCGGGATACAACTTCGGCGAGACCACCGAGCTGTTCGCGCAGAGCTACGAGGTCAAACCCGCTCCCGCGACGCCCGGCCTGTACCGCAACGTCGCCGGCTCGACCGCGCTCGCGTGGGGGCTGGTGGCCGCGAGCGATCGTAGCGGGGTACCGCTGTTCTACGCGAGCTACCCGATCACTCCGGCCTCCGAATTGCTCCACGAGCTGTCGCGTCACAAGAACTTCGGCGTCGTCACCCTCCAGGCCGAGGACGAGATCGCGGCGGTGAACATGGCGCTCGGGGCCTCGTTCGCTGGCAAGCTCGGGGTCACGGGGACCAGCGGCCCGGGTATGGATCTCAAAGCCGAGACGCTCGGTCTCGCGGTCATCATGGAGCTGCCGATGGTGATCGTCGACGTGATGCGGTCCGGACCGTCGACCGGCATGCCGACGAAGACCGAGCAGACCGATCTGCTGTTGGCGCTGTTCGGTCGCCACGGCGAGTCCCCGATGCCGATCGTCGCGGCGAAGTCTCCGTCGCATTGCTTCGATGCCGCGATCGAGGCCTCGCGGATCGCGGTCACCTACCGCACGCCCGTGATCCTGCTGTCGGACACGTTCCTGGCGAACTCCTCGGAGCCGTGGCTGCTGCCACAGGTGGACGACCTCCCGACGTTCTCACCGGACTACGCGACCGGCACGAACCACCCGGATGGGTTCCTCCCGTACCTGCGTGACGACAAACTCGCGCGTCCATGGGCCCTTCCCGGCACGGAGGGACTCGAGCACCGCATCGGAGGCCTCGAACGCGAGGAGGTCACGGGCAACATCTCCTACGAGCCGGAGAACCACGAGGCGATGACCCTGCTCCGGGAGCGGAAGGTCGAGGCGGTCGCCGGTTCGATCCCCGAGCTTGAGCCCGAAGCTAACGAGGACGCGGATCTGCTCGTCCTCGGCTGGGGCTCGTCGCACGGCACGATCCGGGCAGCGGTCCGGCGCGTGCGACGCGAAGGGGGCAAGGTGGCCCACGCGCACCTCGTGCACCTGAACCCGTTCCCGCCCAATCTGGGCGAGGTGCTGCGCCGGTACCCGAAGGTGCTGATCCCGGAGATGAACCGTGGTCAGCTCGCCTTGCTCGTGCGAGGCCGGTTCCTGATCGACGCGATCAGCTACACGAAGGTGCAGGGGATCCCGATCTTCGCGGGCGAGCTCGAGGACGAGATCAGGCGGGTGCTCGATGCCTGAGACGACCGAACACGCGGAGCGCGCGCCAGCGCCCGACGGCGGGCAGCCCTCACCCGGGGCGACCCTGACGAAGAAGGACTTCACGAGCGACCAAGAGGTCCGCTGGTGTCCCGGGTGCGGCGACTACGCGATCCTGTCGGCGGTCCAGGGGTTCATGCCGGAGCTGGGGATCGAGCCGAAGGACACCGTCTTCGTATCCGGGATCGGGTGCTCGGGGCGGTTCACCTACTACATGGACACCTACGGGATGCACGGGATCCACGGGCGCGCACCCGCGCTCGCCACCGGGATCGCCGTCGCGAACCCGAACCTGTCGGTGTGGGTGGTCACCGGCGACGGCGACGGTCTGTCGATCGGGGGGAACCACCTGATCCACGCGCTCCGCCGGAACGTCAACCTGAAGATCCTGCTGTTCAACAATCAGATCTACGGGCTCACCAAGGGGCAGTACTCGCCGACGAGCGAAGAGGGCAAGATCACGAAGTCGACACCCTTCGGCTCGCTCGATCATCCGTTCAACCCGATCGCGGTGGCGCTCGGCGCGGAGGCGAGTTTCGTCGCGCGAACGGTCGACAACGACCGGCAGCACCTCACCGGCGTGCTCCGCGAGGCGGCGGCGCACCGCGGGACGGCGTTCATCGAGATCTATCAGAACTGCAACGTCTTCAACGACGGGGCCTTCGACCTGCTCCGCGACAAGGAGGCGGGCAAGCACAACCAGATCCGCCTCGTGCACGGTGAGCCGATCCTGTTCGATGACGGGGAGCGCGCGGTCGCCGTCGGCGAGAACGGGCGGCTGCAGATCGTCGAGACCGACAGCGTGGACGCCGACCGGATCATCGTGCACGACGTCTTCGGCGATCCGTCGCTGGCGTTCTCGCTCGCCCATCTGGCGAAGGGACCTACCGAGCCGACCTGCATCGGCGTGTTCCACCAGGAGGACCGATCGGTCTACGGCGAGGCCGTTCGAGCGCAGATCGGCGCGGCGACCGAGCGCCTCGGCGCCGGCGACCTCTCCAAACTCCTCCGCGGCGGGGACACGTGGGAGGTCGGCGCTCCCGAACGCTAGTCAGCCGCGGTCTGCATCACCGGGAACCCGGAACCGCCCGAGTGCCTCGGACGAGGTCGCCTCGACCCCCTGGAGTTGCGAGACGAGTCCGGGAAGCACCTCGAGCAGGGCGTCGACCGAGGCCTCGGTCGTGTCGAACCCGACCGAGAGCGGGAACGAGGGTGTTCCCGGCACGCCGATCGCTTCGAGGACGGGGGAGGGCTCTCCGGGGGCACCGGAGCACAGGGATCCGCCGCCGATCCGGAAGCCACGGTCGTCGAGGGCCATCATCAGGGTCTCCGGATCGAGGCCGACGACCGAGAAGCACGCGATGTGCGGCACGCGGTGGGTGCGATGTCCGTGGAGTGCGGCGTGCGGGACCCGTTCGGCGATCCCGGACCCGAGACGCTCGGTGAGTGCCCAGAGCCGGGCGGCTTCGTCGCCGAGCTCCTTGAGAGCCGTGGTGAACGCGACGGTCATCCCGGCGACGCCGGGCAGGTTCTCCATCCCGGCACGCCGCTTGCGTTCCCGATCGTCGCCGCACGGATAGGCGGCGACCCCCACCCCGCGGCGCACGAACAGGACCCCCGCGCCCGCGGGCCCACCGAACTTGTGGGCCGACAGGGAAAGCAGGTCGACGTCGAGCCGGGAGACGTCGAGGGGGAGGCGGCCAGCCGTCTGGCACGCGTCGGTGTGGAACAGCACCTTGGCTTCACGGCAGATCCGGGCCGCCTCGCCGATCGGTTGGATCGTGCCGATCTCGTGGTTGGCATGTTGGAGCGATGCGAGCACCGTTCCCGGCACGCGCACCTGCGATGCGAACTCGTCGAGGTCCACCCGGCCCGTGTCGTCGACCCGAACCCGCACGACCTCGAACCCGTCGGTCTCCAGCGCGTGTCCGACGCCGTAGACCGCGGGATGCTCCACGCCCCCGACGACGATCCGGGTGCCGAGCTCGCGGATCGCGCGCACCGTTCCCCAGATCGCGAGGGACACCGACTCCGTGCCGCCCGACGTGAACACGATCTCGTCGGGCTGTGCCCCGAGTCCCTCGGCGATCGCCGCGCGCGCGCCCTCGAGGAGGGTCCGCGCCGTTCTGCCGGCGCCGTGGATCCGAAGGGGGTCGCCGAAGGTGTCGAGGGCCGCCTGTGCGGCGGTGCGTGCCGCGTCGCGCAGCGGCGTGGACGAGGCGTAGTCGAGGTAGGTGGAGTCGTCGGTCATGGGATGGCGAGGCTAGCACCGCCCCGGGTGGTCCCCGGCGGGGTGCCGGGGACCACCGCGTTCCCGAGCGTGGTTCAGGGAGTCGCCGGCTCCTTGTCGCGGAGGAACACGCCCCAGTAGACGACACCGGCGATGATCCCCCCGGCGATCGGGCCGACCCAGTACACCCACCAATCCGTCCAGGTGCCGGAGGCCACCGCGGGGCCGAACTGCCGCGCCGGGTTCATCGCGGCGCCCGTGAATGGGCCGCCCACGAGGATGTCGAAGGTGAGCACGAGTCCGATGACCCAGCCGGCCGTCGCGAGCGGCCCTTTGTCGTTGACGGCTGCACCGTAGACGGCGAAGACCAGGAAGAAGGTCAGCACCGCCTCGAGGAGCACGGCTTGGCCGACGCCGAACCCGGTGATCGCCGTGTTCACCGTCGGGGTGCCCCCGCTCCCGGCGTCGAAGATCTCCGCCGGGACGATGGCCTTGAGCACGAACGCCCCGGCCACAGCACCCAGCAGCTCGGCGCCGACCAGGATCCCAGCGCGCGGCGTCCGGATCTGGCCGGTGACCCAGAGTCCGATCGTCACTCCGGGGTTCACGAGACCTCCGGAGATCGGCGCGGTGACCGCGACCATGATCGCGAGGACCAGGCCGTGTGCCAAGGCGACCCCGACCAGGTCCCCTCCCGAGACGAGCACCGAACCCGCCCCGATGAAGATGAGTGCGAACGTGGCGATGAACTCCGCCACGGCAGCCTTGCCGATGCTCTCCAACCTTCCCTCCTTGGTCGTGACGATCACGACCGCGCTCGGCCGAAGGGGCCGGGGCGAACGTCGGCGCACCGAGGTTCGGGGGAAGGGACGCGCGCGCGGCAGCCGCGTCCGCTGCCGACGATAGCGGAGCACCTGGTCCGGGGCAAAGTCTGGGGAGCGGTTCGGGTACGATGCCCGGCGTGAAGGTGCTGGTCGTATCCCCGGACCCGAAGTCGCGCCAGGCGATGGGCTTGGCCGTGCGCGGGATCCGGCGCGCACTGGGAGCGGCTTCGATCGAGCTCATCGAGGCGAGCGACGGCGAGCGGGGGATCGCGCTCGCGCGCTCCGAGGTCCCGGACGTGATCGTGGCCGACGAGATCGCGTCGCGGGCCGGAGCCTTCGCGCTCGCTCACGATCTGCGCAACGACGCGGCTCCGTTCCCGGGCGTGATCGTGATCCTGCTCGATCGCCCGCACGACGCATGGCTGGCGCGCTGGTCGGGTGCCGACGCCTGGTTCGACAAGCCCGTAGATCCGTTCGCGCTCGCCGATCGGGTCCTGGAGTTGACGCGAGCGAAGGAGACCGCGTGAAGATCAAAGGAACGTCCACTCGCACCGGCCGTGAGTTCCTCATCGACCAGGTGATCGACGCCGGCGGCGACGATCCTTGGGACGGGCGTCCGCTGCAACCCGACTACGCCGCGACGCTCGTCGAGGCGCTCAAGGCCGCCGAGGCTGCGGGCCAGCAGCTCGAAGAGGCGCTCGAGCGGGTCTCGGATCTCGAACCCGGGTTCGTCTTCCAGAAGGAGTCGATCCTCGGGCCGCTGCGCGACAGCATGGACCGGCTGGAGAACGTCCGGGTCGGGTGAATGCGGTGATGGCTCCGCGTTACGACGTCGTCGCACACGAGCGCGAGGGAGCCTGGTGGGTCGCGATCGTCGAACAGGACGGAACGACCGTCGCCGAGCGCGCGTGCAAGGACGCCGCCGAGGCACGGACGTACGCCTCGACCGTTCGACAACACCGGTACTGGCTCTCGGACGAACGGTTCCGCGAGTACTACGGACTCGGATCGGAAGCGGGGTGAGGGATGGGCTTCAACGCGATGCAGCCCGGCAAGATCCGCAAGGGTGATTGGATCATGCTCGGGGCCGCCGTCGTGATCATCCTCGCGCTCGTCGTCTGGGCGATCCGGTAGGGCCTTGGACACCCGGTCCGAGCTCGCAGAGCTGGACTATTGCTACATCACCACGACGGGCCGTCGGTCCGGACACGCGCACACGATCGAGATCTGGTTCGCCCTGCACGAGGACACCTTGTTCGTCCTGTCGGGCAACGGCGATCAGTCCGACTGGGTCAAGAACCTCCTCGCGAATCCCACCGTCGGGCTGCGTCTGGGAGAGCACGACATGATCACGAAGGCGCGGATCGTCACCGATGAGGCGGAGGACGCCCTCTCTCGCCGGTTGCTGCTCGACAAGTACATGCCACGCTCGAGCGATCAGCTCGGAGAGTGGGGAGCGACCGCGCTGCCGATCGCCATCGCGCTCCAGGGCTGAGTCGAGGCGGGGGCGGTGCTTCAGGCGCGCTCGAGGACGACCGCGAGTCCCTGGCCTCCGGAGATGCAGAGCGTGGCCAGCCCGAGTGCGGCATCGCGTTCTCGCATCTCGTAGGCGAGCGACAGGATGATCCGCGCGCCGCTCATGCCGATCGGGTGCCCGACCGAGATGCCCCCTCCGTTGACGTTCAGCCGGTCGCGATCGAACTTCAGCTCCCGCTCGCACGCGATGACCTGAGCCGCAAAGGCCTCGTTGATCTCGATCACGTCGATGTCGGGCAGCGACAGACCGGTGCGTTCGAGCACCTTGTGCGTGGCGGGAACCGGTCCGATCCCCATGAACGCCGGATCCACGCCGGCCCAGCTCATCCCGGTGATCCGTGCGAGGGGCTCGCGTCCCTCGGCCTTCGCGCGTTCCGCGCGCATCAGCACGAGTGCCGCGGCGCCGTCGGTGATCCCCGAGGAGTTCCCGGCGGTGACGCTGCCGCCCTCCCGGAACACCGGCTGCAATCCCGCGAGCTTTTCCAGCGTCGTTCCGGGGCGCGGGTGCTCGTCCTCGACCAGCTCGACCGCCCCTTTGCCTTTCGGGTTGGGTGCGGTGACGGGGAACAGCTCCGCCGCGCGGCGTGACGCCCCGTCGGCGGCCTTGCTCTGCGACTCGAGGGCAAACAGGTCCTGTTCCTCACGCGAGATGTCGTAGCGATCGACGAGGTTCTCCGCGGTCTCGCCCATCAGCAGGCCGCACAGGGGGTCGAGGAGCCCGTCGCGGTACATCGCGTCGTAGACGGTCCCGTCGCCGATCCGGTACCCGGTTCGCATCCGGTCGAGCAGGAACGGCACCCGGCTCATGTTCTCGATCCCGCCGGCCAGCACGACCTCCGCGTCGCCGAGCATGATCTGCTGGGTCGCGAGCTGTGTGGCCTTCATCCCGGAGCCGCATGCGATGTTGACGTTGAAGGCGGAGACCTCGTTCGGGACGCCAGCGCGGATCGAGACCTGACGACCCGTGTTCGGCCCGTTGCCCGCCTGGCGCGCGTGTCCGATGATCGTCTGATCGATCGAGCCGGGATCGACGTCGGCCCGACGGAGCGCCTCTTTCGCGGCGAGCTCACCGAGCTCGACCGCGGGAACCTCGGAGAGCGACCCGAGGAACCGACCGATCGGAGTCCGGGCGCCTTCGACGATCACGACCTCGTGCATGCATCCAGTCTACGCACGCGGTGGCGAACGCTCCGGTGAAACCTCCGGGCGGGCTCAGGCGACGTGGCGGGTGATGCGGCGACGCTCTTGCTCGGTCGTGCCGCCCCAGACCCCGTAGCGTTCGCCGTTCTTGAGGGCCCAGGCGAGGCACTCCTCGCGGATCCGGCAGCCCGTGCAGTGACCGAGGGCGGGCGCGGCCTCTTCCTCGGTGGTGGGGAAGAACACGTCGGGGTCGACGCCGAAGCAGGCGGCCCGTTCTTGCCACACGTCGGGTGGGGAGGGGTTCTCGGGCAGGAGCCCGAGGTCGATGTCCCCGAACCGGTTCCGTCTCACGTGGATCCCCCTCAGGTCCGTGGCGGTCGCGGGCGACGGGGGCGTCCGCGAGCCCCCTGTGTACCACCCCTGGACGGCCGAGCGGAAGGCCCCATCCGGTGCAATTGTCACTCCTGGAAAGGTGATGCACGACCGAGTCTTCCGGTCGTCGGGCGATCGGCGTACGGAGCCCGGCGGAGGTTTCAGACCAAGGTGATCGCCTTGCCCGCCGCGGTCAGTGCCTTCTCCCGGTCGGCCCAGCGGATCCGGACGATCATCCGGGTACCGCCTCCCGGCCGGGGGGCGGCGCTCGTCACGAGCCCGGCCGCCGAGGTGGGGTCGGCGACCGCGTGGATCGGCGTTCCCGCGAGGACCGTTTCCGCGGCATCGGCGGCCACGAGCACCCTCCGTGGGTGGCCGAAGTTGCGGATCTTCGCGACCGACTCCTGACCGAGGTAGCAGCCCTTCGAGCCGTCGATCACGCCAGCCTCGGGATCGTCCAGCCCGGCCTCCGCCGGCAGCGACTCCTCGTCCAGGTCGAGACCGAAGCGCACGTCGCCGCGCCGGGTCCGCCACAGGTCGACGGCCTGCCAACCGACGGTCGCGAACCCCTCCGGGAGCGGAACGTCGGGCGCCAGGAGCAGGTCGGCACCATCGCCACCGTCCCGTCCGGTCGCGAACAGCTGGGAGGGGCGCCAGTGCTCCCGTGCGGGTTCTCCGGGCCCGAGCACGCACACGACCCCGACCCCGGCCGGCTCGAGGACCACGTCCGAGGAGAGCACGTAGGGGGCGAGCAGCTCCTCGATCGGACGTCCGTGCGCCGGGTCCTGAGAGAGGACGACGTCCTCGGGGCGACGGTAGACGTGGACCTCGCCTCGGATGCGACCGGTGGGCGACAGGAGCAGCGATCGGATAGTCGCGCCGGGAGCCAGCCCCTGGATATCGGCGGTGAGCAGGTCGTGCAGCCACGCAACGGCGTCGGCGCCTCCGACCCGGATCGCTCGCCGGTTCCGCCGATCCACCACGACCGGCGCTTCCCGTTCGAGGAGTTCGAGCTCGCGAGCAGTGTCGTCGTCGAGGGTGTGCATCCTTCTGCGAGGATACGGCTCCGTGGATGTTCCCCGGACCCTCGTGGTCACGAACGATTTCCCTCCGCACGTCGGCGGCGTCCAGACGTTCGTCCACGCGCTCACGGCACAGCTCCCTGCCGATCGCGTGGCGGTGCTCGCGCCCGGCGCGGCCGGCGACACGGGATACGACCGCACCCAGTCCTTCCGCGTCGAGCGGATCGGATCGCGCCCCCTCTGGCCCACGCCCGGGGTGCGGGAACGCGTGCTCTCGCTCGCTCGCGAGCACGCGGCCGACGTGATCCTGTTCGGCTCGCCGGTACCGCTCGCCGGGATCGGGCCGGCGCTCGCGGATCAGGGATTCCCGTACGTCACGCTCGCCCACGGGTTCGAGTACTGGATGTCCCTCGCGCCCGGGGCGCACGCGTTCCTACGCCGCGCGACCTCGCGCGCCTCCGGGGTGCTCGTCTGCTCGCACTTCGTCGCGCGCGTGGTGCGCACCGCGGTCCCGCAGGCCGTGCCGGTCGCGGTGCTCGCGCCGGGCGTGGACCCCAGCCGGTTCCGCCCCGACCGGGGCCCGGAGGTGGAGGAGCTGCGGCGCAGGCTGGGTGTCGCGGGCAGACCGGTGGTGGTGTGCGTCAGCCGGCTCGTGCCGCGGAAGGGGCAGGACATCCTGATCCGGACGATCGCCCGGGTGCGCGAGCGGGTTCCCGACGCCGTCCTCGTGCTGGTCGGCGGCGGACAGGATCGGACCCGGCTCGAGCGGCTCGCCGCCGACGTGCCCGCGGGCTCGGTGGTCTTCGCAGGGCAGGTGACCGACGAGCAGCTTCCCCTGGCGTACGCGCTCGGCGACGTGTTCGCGATGCCCTGCCGCGACCGGCTGGGGGGGCTGGAGGTCGAGGGGTGGGGGATCGTCTTCGTCGAGGCGGCGGCGAGCGGGCTTCCCGGCATCGCCGGCCGGTCGGGCGGCGCTCCCGAGGCGGTCCTCGACGGGCAGACCGGGCTCGTCGTGGACGGGACCGACGCCGGGCAGATCGCCGACGCCGTCGCCGGGCTGCTCGCCGATCCCGACCGCGCCTCGGCGATGGGACGGGCGGGCAGGGCACGAGTCGAGCAGCAACTCTCGTGGACACGCGTGGCCGATCGACTGGCGGGGTGGCTCACGCGCGCCGCGATCAAGGGACCCGCCTGAGGCTTGGCCTCACCGGGACGGCACACGCCTCGGGGTAGTCTCCGCGGTATGCAGCCGTGCGGAGCGCGCCGCCCGTGAGCGAGCGCCGGTGTCCCAACTGCGGTGCGCTCGTCGCCGCCGACGCGGAGTGGTGCAGCCAGTGTTTCCACTCCTTCGCCGCGCGGGCGGCCGCTCCGGAGGTCCCCCCGCCGCCTCCGGGCGCCGCCGACGCCGGAGGCACCCCCGCGACGGGCGACCAGGCCGCCGCCGCCGCGCCGCCGCCGCCGCCGGTCCCCGTCGCTCCCGGCGGGACCACGGTTCCCGTGACCGGGACGTCGGGGCAGGAGCAGCCGACGTGGACCTGTCCGTCGTGTGGCGAGGTCAACCTCCTGGAGGACAACGCGTGCAGCGTGTGCGGCACGCCGTTCTTCGCGTTGTTCCAGCAGGCCGACGAACGTCCCGACGTGGTGCCACGCGACGCGATCCTGCGGTCGCTGCTGTTTCCGGGGCTCGGTCACTCGATGCTGGGGCGAACGGGGGACGGGGTCGCACGAGGCGTTCTGTTCGCATGGACGCTGGGGACGGCGCTGCTCGTGCTCCTCAGTCGCGGAGATCGATCCCTCGGGCCGCTGCTCGGCATCGTCGCCCTCTTCGTCGTCTTCGCCCTCGTCGTCTACGTGGGAACCGCGGTTGAGGCGGCCCGGATCGCCGAGGGTGGCGCGCCGTTCCTCTCGCCGAGGGGGCTCGCGTGGGCCTCCGCCGGCCTCGTGATCGTCACGCTGGGACTCGCGTTCGTGCTCATCACCGGCTCGAGCGATGCCCGCGAGGAGGTGCCCGCGGTGGTGCCGGGCGAGCCGGCGCAGCCTCCGCCGACGATCGTCCTGCCCACGCCGTCGCCGACGACCACGCTCGAGCCGACCCCGACCACGCCGGTGACGCCCACCGCCGGTGCGAGCGAGGCCCTCTAGGATGCTGCGGGATGAGTGAGTACGCAGAGGGTTCGATCGTCGTGGACGGGCTTCCCTGGGACGTGATGGAGGTCATCACCGACTACGAGTCCTACCCCGAATGGACCGAGGTCGTCTCGGCGCAGGTGGTTGCACGCGGCGAGGGCGGACTCGGTTCCGAGGTGGCCTTCGAGGTCGATGTGCCGTTCCTGGGGACCGCCGGCTACACGCTGTCCTATGTCTACGCAGGTGATCAGGGTCTGTCGTGGTCGACGAAGGAGGCGCGCGGCGCCGTCCGGGACATCCGGGGGGAGTACCTGCTGCGCGAGCTCGAGGACGGCAAGACGGAGGTCACGTACCGCCTCGCCGTCGACCTCGGGGTCCTCGTCCCCGGGTTCGTGCGCACCCAGGGCTCGCAGCGCGTGATCGAGAACGCGCTCGAACGGCTCAAAGGGCGCGTCGAAGCTCGCTAGGACCCCTTATCCTGGGCGTGATGCGCGTCCTTCTGTTCACCGGGAAAGGCGGGGTCGGGAAGACGACCGTCGCCGCTGCCACCGCGGTTCGCGCTGCCCGCGCTGGTATCCGGACGATGGTGATGAGCACGGATCCCGCGCACTCGCTCGCGGACTCGTTCGATGTCGAGATCCCGTCGGAGTCCACCGAGATCGAACCGGGCCTGTGGGCCGAACAGATCGACGCCCAGGAACGCCTCGAAACGAACTGGCGGGACATCCAGGAGTACTTCATCCAATTGATGAACTGGGCCGGTGTCGAAGCGGTCCAGCCCGAGGAGCTCTCGGTCATCCCGGGGCTCGACGAGATCTTCAGCTTGATCGACGTGAAGAAGCACACGGAGTCGGGTGACTACGACCTTCTCGTGGTCGACTGCGCACCGACGGCCGAAACGCTTCGGCTGCTGTCGCTGCCCGAGGTCATGAACTGGTACATCGAGAGGATCTTCCCGGTCGAGAAGAGGATCGTGAAGACGGTGCGTCCGCTCGTCTCGCGGATGACCTCGTTGCCGATCGCCGGCGACCAGTTCTTCGCGGCGATCGAACAGCTCCACGGCAACCTGGAAGCCGTCCGCCGGATCCTCACCGACGAGACCACCTCGACCGTGCGTCTGGTGGTGAACCCGGAGAAGATGGTGATCTCCGAGGCTCGCCGGACCTACACGTACCTGTCGTTGTTCGGCTATCGCGTCGACGCCGTCGTGGTGAACAGGATCTTCCCCGACGACGTGACGGATCCGTACTTCGGGAAGTGGAAAGACATCCAGGCCGAGCACCTCGCGACGATCCGGGAGTCGTTCGAGCCCGTTCCGATCCTGACCTCGAAACTCTTCGATCGTGAGCTCGTCGGGGTCGGACTGCTCGAACAGATGGGCGAGGAAGTCTACGAGGATCGTGATGCTGCCGCGATCCTGTTCCGCGACGAGCCGGTGCGGGTGCGCAAGCGTGGAGAGCACTACGTGCTCGGGATGCGGCTGCCGTTCGTCTCGCGCGACGACATGGATATCCATCGTCGGGGGGAGGAGCTGTTCGTGCGCGTCGGAACCTACAAACGGAACCTGATCCTGCCGCAGACGTTGCAGCGTCTGGAGGTGCGCGAGGCGAACTTCCGCGGCGAGCATCTCGAGATCCTCTTCGGTCGCGCCTCCCCGGACGCGGCCGCCGGTCCGCAAGGAGGAGCGTAGATGGCCACGATCCACGAGCCGAGTGACGCCACGGAGGGCACGCCACACGCCGTGCCCACGGAGGTCGGCGCCGCGACGACCACCTCCACGAGCGAGACCGCAACGCAAGGAGAGCCCGACACCGCCCGGAAGGAGGGTGGACACGTGTGTCCCGTCGGCTTCTGTCCGATCGGTGCCGCGGTGAACTCCCTCGGGGCGGTCCGTCCCGACGCGATGGCACACCTGCTGGTCGCCGGACGCGAGTTCCTGCTTGCCGCTAGAGCGGTCGTCGATGCACGCGCGGACGAGGTCGACGAGGCTGTCGACGAGGCGGTCAACAGGTTCCAGAAGATCGACATCGGGTGAACGCGTCCCACGCCGCCGCATCGATCCCGGCTCAGGCCGTCGGGGTCGACGTCGGTGGGTCGTGGATCTCGGCGTATCGGGTGAGTCCGGAGGGGGAGATCCTCGCGCGCGCCGAGGTGCCGTCTCCGGCCGACGACCCCGAGGCGCTCGTCGCGGCGAGCGTCGGGATCGCTCACGGCCTCGCGAACGCGGACGTCGTCGCCGTCGGGATCGGCGCCGCCGGCATGGTCGATCACACCGGGACCGTGCGCTTCTCCCCGAACCTCGCGTGGCGGGAGCTCCCTCTCGCCGCGCGCGTCGCGGACAAGATCGGCCTGCCGGTGCTCGTGGGCAACGACGCGAACGTCGCCGCCTGGGGCGAGTTCCGCGTAGGAGCGGGACGCGACGTCGAACATCTGCTGCTGGTGACTGTGGGGACCGGGATCGGCGGTGGGATCGTGAGTCAGGGCGCACTGGTTCGCGGGACCCATGGCTTCGCCGCGGAGATCGGTCACATCATCGTGGAGCCGAACGGGCCGGTCTGCGGCTGCGGCAACCGCGGGTGCTTGGAACAGGTGGCGTCGGGAACCGCGATCCGGCGCGCGGGGGTCCAGGCGGCACAGGAGCACCCGCGGAGCCTGTTGGCGTCGCTGGTCGATCAAGACGCGGAGAGGGTCACCGGAGAGCTCGTGACCCGTGCGGCGCGCGAGGGAGATTCGGTCGCGCGCAGCGTCCTCGCGGTCGTCGGGCGCAGGCTCGGCGAGGGGATCGCCGGACTCGTCAACGTCCTCGATCCCGAGATCGTGGTGATCGGTGGCGGTGTGGTGGATGCGGGAGATCTGCTGTTGGCGCCGGCCCGCGCCGCGTACCGGGACGCCGTCGAGGCGGTCCAACACCGGCCGTCCCTGGCACCGATCGTGCCGGCGGCGCTCGGGAACGACGCCGGGGGCGTCGGAGCGGCACTGCTCGCGCTCGAGGAGCTCACGGACCTCGGATGAAGCTCGGACTGCTGCTCCCGCTGTTCTCCGGAGATCCCCGGCGCGTCCGCGAGGCCGGGATCGAGGCGGAGGAGCTCGGGTTCGACGGGGCCTTCGCCTTCGACCACCTGTTCCCGCCGTGGGCCGATGTCTCGCGACCCTCGATCGAGGTGTTCACGACGCTCTCGCTCGTCGCGGAGGCGACCACGAGGCTCGCACTCGGTACGCTCGTGGCTCGCGTCACGCTCCGATCGCCGGCGATGCTGGCGAAGCACGCCGCGGCCGTCGACCAGATCTCCGGCGGTCGGCTGATCCTCGCGCTCGGCACCGGCGACGCGGGCCGGGATCCCGAGGCCGAGACCTTCGGGTTCGCCTCGCCCCCGGCGTCCGAGCGCCGCGAGCTGCTGGAGGAGACCGTCGGCGCGTGCCGGCACCTGTTCAGCGGTGAGCCCTGGCCGGGCGGTGATCGCGTGCCGCCGATGCAGGGGCCCCTGGTCCCTCCGACCGTCACGCCGGGAGGACCGCCGATCTGGATCGGAGGAACCGCGCCCGCCGCGATCCGGCTCGCCGCACGGGTCGCCGACGCCTGGAACGGATGGGGGTTGGACCTGGAGGGGTTCCGCGAGCGGGTGGACCGACTCCGGGCGGCCGGCGTTCAGGCCGGACGCGACGTCCCGCCGACGTGGGCGGGACTGGCCCTCGTCGGCCGCGACGACGACGAGCTGGCCCGGCTTGCGATCGAGCGCGAGGAGCGGGGTGCGCCGGGGCAAGGGGTCTGGAAGGGGACCGCGGAGGGATTCGGTGCGCATCTGCGCGGGATCGCCGAGACGGGGGCGACATGGGCCATCGTGATGGCGGCCGGTCCCGCGGACCGGGTTTCGGTGATCGCCGAGACCGCCCGAGCGGCGGGGGTGCTGGCCGGATGACCGATGTCGGCGCACCCGGATCGAACCCCACGGATCTGAAGAAGGAGAAGAAGCGGCTGCGCCGTGCGGTGCTCGAGCGACGCGACGGCGTATCGACCCTCGATCGCGATCTGGCGGCCGCGGAGATCTCCGGGCTGGTGCGCGAGATCCTCCACGACCGGGGGGCCCGGGTCGCGATGGCGTTCTGGGCGTTCGGCTCCGAACTCCCGACCGGACTCCTGATCGACGAGCTGCTCGCCGAGGGGGTGATGGTCTGCCTGCCGCTGATCGCAGAAGGGGAACTCGAAGCGAGGAGCTACCGTCCCGGTGACCCGGTGCTCGAGACCTCGTTCGGCGCCAGAGAGCCCGCGGAGGGCGCGCTCGTCGAGCCCGATCAGGTCGACGCCGCGCTCGTTCCCGCGGTCGCGTTCGACCGGCTCGGATACCGGATCGGGTACGGGGGCGGTTTCTACGATCGATTCCTCACGAAGGTGCGCGACGACACCCTGCTGATCGGCATCGGCCTTGCCGTCCAGCGCGTCGAGGAGGTTCCCCGGGGGCACTTGGACCTGCCGGTCGACCTGCTCGTGACCGAGGACGGCGTCGAGAACGTCGCTGCTCGGCGGGCCTCGACTTGAACCGTCAGTCAAATCCCTGGTAGAACCCCTCTGCACGTACCCGATCCGTTCCGTCCCGCAAGGAGGTCCACCCGCGATGGCCGACGAACACAAGTCCCCCCTCCACGCGATCCAGGAGTCGATGGGCGCCACGTTCGTGCCCGAAGGCGGGTGGCTGTGGACCGAGTCGTTCGGCGACACCGATGCCGAGTACCGCGCTCCACGCGAGAACGTCGGGATGTGGGATCTCGCACCTTTGAACAAGTGGGAATTCACCGGCAAGGACGCGACCACCGCGATCCAGCGGATCCACAGCAACGACATCGCCGGCATGTCGGTGGGACAGGTCAAATACGGAGCGTTCCTCGACATCGACGGTCTGATGGTCGACGACGGGACGGTCTACAAGTTCGCGGGCGACCACTACTGGGTGATGACCAACGGCATGGAGCGGCGCGAGTACTTCGCGGGGAACACGCAGGGCCTCGACGTGAACATCGAATACCGCTCGTTCGAGCTGCCGAACCTGCAGGTGCAGGGGCCGCGATCGCGCGACTTCCTCGCCGTGCTCACCGACGCCGACCTGTCGAGCCTGAAGTACTTCACGTTCCTGCCCGAACAGGTGAAGGTCGGGGGCGTGCCCGTCACGCTGTCGCGGACGGGCTTCTCGGGCGAGCTGGGCTTCGAGCTGTTCGTTGCGGCCGAGAACGCCGAGGACCTCTGGAAGGCCGTCCACGGCGCCGGCGCACAGCCGTACGGGGTCGGGGTGATCGAGCCGATACGCATCGAGACCGGCATGATCGTCACCGACTACGACTACGAGCAGAACACGCGAACGCCGTTCGACTTCAACATGGATCGGCTCGTGGCCACGGGGAAGGCGGACGCGGCGTTCAACGGCAAGGCGAAACTGTCCGAGATCGCCAAGAACCCCCCGAACCGCTTCAAGACCGTGAAGTGGGATGGTGACCTCACGCCCGAGTACGGCTCGAAGTTGACGTCGGGCGGAGCCGAGGTCGGCGTGCTGACGAGCCCGTGCCAGTCGCCGACGTTCGGCGGCATCGGGCTGGCGATCCTGGCAAGCGATGTCGCATCCGACGGGGAGAAGGTGGAGATCGCCCACGAGAGCGGTGCGATCCCCGGGACGGTCGACGTCCTCGCGATCTACGACCCGAACAAGACCAGACCCCGTAGCTGAACGGGGTCACCCGACCGAGGGGAGCAGCATGGCCGGATCGGTGAAGTCACCGCTGTACGACGTCCAAGCCGCCGCCGGCGCCGAGTTCGAGGACTTCGACGGGTTCTGGTGGACCGCGCATCTCGGCGACGTGATGGGCGAGTACGACGTGATCCGCAAGGGCGCCGGGCTCTGGGACGTCTACCCGCTCGTGAAATGGGACTTCTCCGGCCCCGACGCCCTCCGCGCCGCGCAGCGCGTGTTCACGAACGACGTGGTGAATCTGCAGATCGGTCAGGTGCGCTACGGAGCCTTCGTCGACGAGACCGGGAACATGGTCGACGACGGGACGATCTACCGGGTCGCCGACGACCACTGCTGGGTGATGACGAACATGCCCGGCTACGACGAGTACTTCGCGGGCGCGATGCAGGGTCTCGACGTTTCGATCGTCGACCGGACCGCCGAGATGCCCCTGATCTCGGTGCAGGGCCCGGAGTCGCGCACGGTGCTCTCGAAGGTGACGGATGCGGATCTCACCGGGCTCGGGTACTTCCGGTTCCTCCCCGAACGGGTGCAGGTCGCGGGGATCCCGGTGTGGCTGTTGCGCACGGGGTTCTCCGGCGAGCTGGGCTACGAGCTGATCCCGGACCGCGATCGCGCGGTCGATCTGTGGAACGCCCTCCAGGATGCCGGCGGCCGGCCGTTCGGAACACACGCGGTCGAGATCGCGCGGATCGAGGCGGGTCTGATCGTCGCGGGGGTCGAGTACGAGCCCGGCGCCCGTTCTCCCTACGACCTGTCCTTCGACCGGATGATCGCGATCGACACGCCGGAGTGCGACTTCCTCGGGAAGGACCGCCTGCGCGAGCAGGCCGCCGATCCGCCCAATCGCTTCAAGACCCTGCGGATCGCGGGAACGGCTGCTCCCGAGTACGGCACGCCGGTCCGTCGCGGCGGTGAAGAGGTCGGAACGCTCACGAGCGCGGCCGAGAGTCCTCTGTTCGGCGTGATCGGGCTCGCGGTGCTCCGCACCGACCAGGCGACGAACGGCACGGAGCTCGAAGTGGCCGTCGACGGCGGGACCGCGAAGGCCACGGTCGACGACCTTTCGATCTACGACCCGAACAAGCGCAAGCCGCGCGCCTGACCGACCCGCCCGGTCACAGCTGATCTGTTCGGTCGGGCGGCCGAACGCTCAGAAGAGGCCGACGGTCGTACCGTTCGCGTCGATGTCGACGTTCTTGAACGCGGGCGTCTTGCCGAGCCCCGGCATGCGCTGCATGTCGCCGCAGAGCACGACGACGAAGCCCGCGCCGGCGCTCGGCACCACCGAGCGGACCGGGAGCCGGAAACCCCGGGGGCGATTCAACATCTTGGGGTCGTGCGACAGCGACAGGTGGGTCTTCGCCATGCAGACGGGGAAGGTGCCAAACCCGAGGGCGTCCATGCGTTCGATGTCCTTCACCGCCTGGGGGAGGAAGTCCACGCCGTCCGCTCCGTAGAGCTGCGTGGCGATGGCCTCGACCTGCTCCTTGATCGGGGTTTCCGGGGGGGTGAGGTATCCGAAGGTGTTCGGTCGTTCGCACGCGGCTACGACCGCCTCGGCGAGCTCGATCGCTCCATCGCCTCCCTCGGCGAACGCGTTGTTCACGACGACGGTCTCGGCACCCGCCGCGGTCGCGAGCTCGGAGATCAGCGCGACCTCGTCCGCCGTGTCGGTGGGGAAGCGGTTGATCGACACGACGCACGGCAGCCCGTAGCGCTTCACGATCTCGATGTGGGCCGTCAGGTTGTCGATGCCGCCTCGGAGGGCGGTGAGGTCCTCCTCCCCGAGGTCCTCGAATCGCTTGCCTCCGTGCGACTTCGTGGCGCGGATCGTCGTGACGAGTACGGACGCGCTCGGAGCGAACCCGCCGGTTCGACAGACGATGTCGCAGAACTTCTGGAAACCGAGATCGGATGCGAAGCCGGCCTCGGTGATCACATAGTCGGCGAGCTTGAGCGCGATCCGGTCCTCGATGATCGAGTTGTTCGCGTGCGCGATGTTGCCGAACGGTCCCGCGTGCAACAGGGTCGGCTGGTGTTCGAGGGTCTGAACGAGGTTCGGCTTGATCGCCTCCCGCATCACGACGGTCATCGCACCCGCGACCTCGAGGTCCTCGGCGGTGACAGGCTTGCCGTCGTGGGTCTCGGCGACGACGATCCGTCCGAGCCGGTTGCGTAGGTCCCGCAGGTCGCTCGCGAGTGCGAACACGGCCATGACCTCCGAGGCCGCCGTGATCACGAAGGAGTTCTCCCGCGGCACGCCGTGCGCCCTGCCACCGAGTCCGACGACCGTGTAGCGGAGCTCGCGCTCGTTCATGTCCATCGTGCGGGGCCAGGTGATCGTCGCGGGATCGATGTCGAGCGGATTGCCGTGGTACAGCGAGGCGTCGAGCGCCGCGGCGAGCAGGTTGTGCGCGGTCGTGACCGCGTGGAAGTCGCCGTTGAAGTGGAGGTTGATCTCCTCCATCGGAACGACCTGCGCGTAGCCACCCCCGGTGCCGCCACCCTTGATGCCGAAGACCGGTCCCATGCTCGGCTCGCGGAGACAGAGCATCACGTCCTTGCCGATCTTGCCGAGCCCCTGTGTGAGGGAGACGGAGGTCGTCGTCTTCCCTTCGCCGGCCTTCGTCGGGGTGATCGCCGTGGTGATCACGAGCTTGCCGTCGGGTCGTCCTGCGAGACGCTCGAGGACCGACAGCCGGATCTTGCCGCGGTGAGCCCCGTAAGGCTCGATCTCGTCGGGCAGCAGGCCCGCGGCCTCCGCGACCTCGGTGATGGGGCGGAGCTCCGCCTCCTGTGCGATCTCCAGTCCGCTCTTCATGCTCGGGCGTCCCTTCCGTCTCCGGCGTCGTTCTCTGCGCGGCGCGGCGTCGTGCGCTCGGGTGGCCGCGCCTTGAATGCCCGTTCAACCCCACGTCGGACGATACAAGCCTGCCGGACGGCCTCCAAGCCCGACAGGCCTATCCTCGACCGACGGTCATGTCGCTCGAAGCGGTCGGAGGCCCGAGCGGCCCGGACACCGTGCTTGGATCGCGAGTCGATGGACCTTGGGCGCGGGCCGGTCCTACCCTGGGGGCATGACGACCACCGAACCCGTACGCAGGAACGTAGTCCGGCGACCGATCGTCGCGGTGAAGGGCGGCGAGCGCTCCGAGCGGCCCGACACTCTCGCCGCGGAGGAGCCGATGGAGATCCGGGTCGGGGGGCCGGGTCAGGAGGCGGGTTCGGTCGCGGTCACGATGAGGACGCCGGGAGGCGACTTCGAGCTCGCGGTCGGGTTCCTGGTCACGGAGGGGCTGATCGCCCCCTCCGGGGATCTGGAACGCGTCGCGTACTGCGAGGACGTCGGTCCCGACGACCAGCGATACAACATCGTGACGGTTCGTCTTACCCGCCCGTTCGACGCCGACCTCGTGCGCAGGAACTTCTACGCGACATCGAGCTGCGGCGTCTGCGGGAAGGCATCGATCGACGACGTGCAGGTCCACTGCGCGCCGGTCGCGTCGGGGCCTGTCGTCGAGGCATCAGTGATCGGGACTCTGCCGGATGCCCTCCGCCGCGCCCAGCGGGTATTCGATCGAACCGGGGGCTTGCATGCCGCCGGTCTGTTCGATCCGGAGGGCACGCTCATCAGCCTCCGCGAGGACGTGGGGCGCCACAACGCGGTCGACAAGGTGGTGGGGGAGCAGGTGCTCGTCGGTGGCCTTCCCCTCGCGGACCGGATCCTGCAGGTGTCGGGCCGCGTGAGCTTCGAGATCGTGCAGAAGGCCGCGGTGGCCGGTATCCCCGTGATCGCCGCGGTCGGCGCCCCGTCGAGCCTCGCGGTCGAGACGGCCGAGCGGTTCGAGATGACCGTGCTCGGGTTCGTCCGCGACGACCGGTTCAACATCTATTCGGGGGCGGAGCGGATCCGGTCCTGACCAGCGGTCGGCCGGTCGCTCCGGTCGGAGTTTGAACCGGGGTTTAGGATAGGGGCACGGCCGGACGATGCCGGTTGTACGCACCGTCGAAAGGAGCGCCGATGCCGAACGGGCTCGCGCGACTCACCGAGCCGATGGTTCGCGAGAACGGCGAGCTGCGGGTCGTTCCCTGGGAGGTGGCCCTCGATCGGGCCGCGCAGGGATTGACCGCGGCCACCGAGGCGAACGGCGGCGACGGGGTCGGCCTGTTCAGTTGCTCGAAGGCCACGAACGAGATGAACTTCGTCGCTCAGAAGTTCATCCGTCAGGTCCTTCACAGCAACAACATCGATAGCTGCAACCGAACCTGACACGCACCTTCGGTCGTCGGTCTGGCGACCGCGTTCGGGGCCGGTGGCGGTACAAGTTCATACGAGGAGGTCGAGAACACCGACCTCGTCATCATGTGGGGATCGAACGCGCGGGAGACGCATCCGATCTTCTTCCACCACGTCTTGAAGGGCATCCGCAACGGCGCGCGGATGTTCACGGTCGACCCGCGGCGTTCGACCACCGCGGAATGGGCCGACCTGTGGCTCGGTATCGACGTGGGCACCGACGTGGCCCTGTCGAACAC
Source organism: Actinomycetota bacterium (assembly GCA_040881665.1). NCBI lineage: Bacteria > Bacillati > Actinomycetota > Actinomycetota bacterium. The sequence continues at coordinate 223,877 of JBBECT010000005.1, read as the reverse complement.
GATGGCTCGGGAGATCATCGCGAACGATCTGCACGACAAGACGTTCATCGAGCGCGGGACCGAGGGGTTCGCCGACTACGCCGCGAGCGTGGAGCCGTGGACGCTCGAGCGCGGTGCGCGGGTGACCGGGGTGCCCGCCCCGGCGATCCGCGAGGCGGCGCTCGCGTTCGCGCGCGCGGATCGGGCGATGATCTGCTGGACCCTGGGGATCACCGAGCACCACAACGCGGTGGACAACGTCCTCGCGTTGATCAACCTCGGTCTGCTGACCGGCCACGTCGGGACCTACGGCAGCGGTCTGAACCCGCTGCGCGGGCAGAACAACGTCCAGGGCGGCGGCGACATGGGCGCGATCCCGAACAAGTTGCCGGGGTTCCAGGACATCGAGACCGATGCCGCCGCGCGCGAGAGGTTCGAGCGAGCCTGGGGCGTGCCGGTCCCCCCTCGGTACGGCTGGCATCTCACGCAGATGTTCGATGCGATGGAACGCGGCGACCTCACGGCCGTGTACGTGATCGGCGAGAACCCCGCGAGCTCCGAGGCCGACCTCCATCGGGCGCGCAAGCTGCTCGGGAACCTCCACACGCTGATCGTGCAGGATATCTTCATGACCAAGACCGCGGAGCTCGCCGACGTCGTCCTGCCGGCCAGCGCCTCGTGGGCCGAGACCGAGGGCACGGTGACCAACTCCGAGCGGCGTGTCCAGCGCGTGCGCAAGGCGCTGGAGCCACCGGGCCGGGCGCGCGACGACATCTGGATCATCGGCGAGATCGCGAACCGGATGGGCGCCCGATGGGGCGAGCTCACTCCCGAAGAGGCGTGGGACGAGCTCCGCGCGCTCAGCCCGATGCACGCCGGCATGAGCTACCGCCGTCTCGAAGAGCTGGGTGGTCTGCAGTGGCCCTGTCCCGACGAAGAGCACCCGGGAACGCGGTTCCTCCACGAGCGTCTGTGGTCGGAGGATCCCGAGGAGCGCGGCATGCCCGCTCCCTTCAGCATCACGCCGCAAGCCGATCCCGTCGACCGGCTGACCGACGAGTACCCGTTGCGGTTGACCACCGGGCGGCGGCTCACCGACTACAACACCGGGGTACAGACCGGCGGGTTCTCCTCGCCGCTGCGACGGGGCGAGTCGGTCGACGTCTCCCCGGAGGACGCGCGCGACCTCGGTGTCGCCGACGGTGAGATCGTCCGCGTGACCTCACGGCGTGGATCCCTGGAGGCGCCGATCCGGATCGACCCGACGCTGCGCCGGGGGCTGACGTTCATGACGTTCCACTTCCCGGAGGAAGTCGAGACGAACCGGCTCACGATCGACGCCACCGATCCCAAGTCCGGCACCGCCGAGTTCAAGGCCTCCGCGATCCGGATCGACAAGCTCTCGGTCGCAACAGCCGCGGGCGCCTGATGGAGGCTCGTTGGACCTCCAGCTGACCGAGGCGCGTCCCACAGATGAGGAACGCGCCGCCGTGGACGACCTGCTGGGCCCACCGCGCGGACGGTGGGACGGAGGCGAGCGCGGCACCGAGGACTCCCGCATCTCCCGCGCGGGCCACGAGGTGCGCGAACAGCGCCATCTCCTGCTGCCGGCGCTGCACGCGGTCCAGGACCGGATCGGGTGGATCAGCGAAGGTGCACTGAACTACGTCTCGATGCGGCTGACCGTGCCGCCCGCCGAGGCCTACGGCGTGGCGAGCTTCTACGCGCTGTTCGCGACCGAGGAGCGCCCGCCCACGGTCGTGCACGTCTGCGACGACATCGCCTGTCTGCCGGCAGGTGCCGAACGCCTCTGCGCGGAGATGGAACGGGTGATCGGGCCGGCCGGGACGCCGACGAGCGACGGCTCGACGACCTGGCAGCGGAGCCCGTGCCTGGGCATGTGCGAGCAAGCGCCGGCGGTGCTGCTCCAGCGCGCGGGACACGGCGCCCGGGACCGATCGATCGGCGGCGCGCGGGCCGAAGGCGTCCTGTCCGAGCTCGCGGGCGGTGGGGGATCGGAGGCGCCCGGCGCCGACGCGGGGACGGTCGCTCCTCAGACCGCGAGCGCCGAGGGACGTGCTGAGCTCCGGCTGCTGCGCCGGGTCGGGGTCGTCGATCCGGAGAGCCTCGACAGCTACCGGGCCGAAGGTGGATACGAGGCGCTGCGTCTCGCGGTGCAGATGGGACCGGCGGGTGTGATCCGCGAGCTGAAGGACGCGAAGCTCATGGGGCGTGGAGGAGCGGCGTTCCCGACCGGCGTGAAGTGGGAGGCGGTCGCCTCGCAAGGGACCCGGCCCCACTACTTCATCTGCAACGCCGATGAGTCCGAGCCCGGAACGTTCAAGGACCGCGTCGTGATGGAGCACGACCCGTTCGCACTGATCGAGGCGATGACGATCGCCGGGTACACGACCGCATCCGAACGTGGGTTCATCTACATCCGGGGTGAGTACCCCCTGGCGGAAGCCCGCCTGCGACACGCGATCGACGAGGCGCGGGACCGCGGGTTCCTCGGCGAGGACGTGATGGGGGAGGGGTTCTCCTTCGACATGGAGGTCCGTCGTGGCGCCGGCGCCTACATCTGCGGCGAGGAGACCGCGCTGCTCAACTCGCTCGAGGGTCAGCGCGGTGAGCCGCGGAGCAAGCCGCCGTTCCCCGTCGCGATCGGACTGCACGGCAAGCCGACGGGCATCAACAACGTGGAGACCTTGATCAACGTCCTCGAGATCCTGGCGATCGGCGGACCCTCCTACGCGGCGATCGGGACCGAGGGATCGACCGGTCCTCGACTGTTCTGTCTGTCGGGGGCGGTCGAGCGTCCCGGCCTGTACGAGGCGCCCTTCGGTCTCACGCTTCGCGAGCTCCTCGCATCGGCGGGCGGGGTGCGCGGCGGCGGACCGCCGAAGGCCGTGCTGCTCGGGGGCGCGGCGGGCGCATTCGTCGGACCGGGGGATCTCGATCTACGGCTCACCTTCGAGGACACACGGGAGGCGGGCGTCACGCTCGGGTCGGGCGTCGTGCTCGTGTTCGACGACGAGACCTCGTTGCCCGAGGTCCTCGTGCGGATCGCCGCCTTCTTCCGCGACGAGTCCTGCGGCCAGTGTGTGCCCTGTCGTATCGGGACCGTGCGCCAGGAAGAGGCGCTCCAGCGGCTGGTGCGCGAGCGCCCGATCGGCTCCCGGGAACAAGAGCTTGCGCTGCTCGACGAGATCGCCACCGTGATGCGCGATGCGTCGATCTGTGGGCTCGGCCAGACGGCCGCGGACGCGATCGCCTCGGCGATCTCCCGCCTCGAGGTGTTCGCGCCCCAGGGCGCGGCACAGACGGAGGTCCTCCCCACGCGGACCGAGGAACAGGAGTCCTGACACGATGGAACCGGTGATGCTCGCTCCGCCCAAACGCCTGATCGACGTGGAGATCGATGGCGAGACCGTTCGCGTCCCCGAGGGCGCCACGCTGCTCGACGCCCTGCGGGCGAAACGGGTCGACACTCCCACCCTCTGCTACTCGGAGAACCTCACCCCGGTGAACGCATGTCGCGTCTGTGTCGTCGAGCTCGAGGGCTCGCGCACGCTCGTGCCCTCGTGCGCCCGGAAGGCGGAGGGGGGGATGCAGGTCGCCACCGATTCCCAGCGGGTGCGCACGAGCCGGCGGATGGTGCTCGAGTTCCTGGCCTCGAGCGTGGATCTCTCCCTCGCGAACGACGACGTCCGCCGGTGGATCTCCGACTACGGGGTCGACGCGGAGCGCTACGGGGAGCAGGCGGCCCCGGCACCGCTCGGCGAGCGGGACACCCGGCACGCCGGACACCACCACGAACCCGACGGAACGCGGGCCGAGACGGTCGCCCAACCCGTCAAGGTCGACAACGACCTGTACGTGCGCGACTACGAGCGCTGCATCCTCTGCTACAAGTGCGTCGAGGCGTGCGGCGTCGACGCACAGAACACGTTCGCGATCGCGGTCGCCGGTCGCGGGTTCGATGCCCGCATCTCCACGGAGTTCGATGTGACACTCCCGGACTCCGCGTGCGTGTACTGCGGCAACTGCATCGGTGTGTGTCCGACGGGTGCCCTGATGTTCAAGTCCGAGCACGACATGCGAGAGGGTGGGACGTGGAACGAGGAGGCGCAGACGGTCACCGAGACGATCTGTCCCTACTGTGGCGTCGGATGCGATCTCGAGCTCCACGTGCAGGACAACGAGATCGTGAAGGTCTCGAGCCCGCTCGATAACTCGATCACGAGCGGGCACCTGTGCATCAAGGGGCGATTCGGTTTCCAGTTCGTGCAGAACCGCGGGCCGAAGGACGCCGACGCCGCCGCGCGAGGGCTCGGGATCGTCGAGGGCCCCGCCGACCGGATCGCACGCGACACGGGGGACCCCGACGCCTGATCTCGTCGCGACGGGGATCGTCCTCGCGGGAGGAGCATCCACTCGGTTCGGCTCGGACAAGCTCGCGGCGATCTACCGGGGGATGCCGCTGTTGCACCATCCGGTGTTGCGCCTGATCGAGGTCTGCAACGAGGTCGTCGTCGTCCTCTCCGCGGAAGGTCCCGAGCCGTCCTTGCCGCTCGGGGTCCCGGCCCGGTTCGCGCGCGACGCAGCCGAGGGATCCGGTGACCGGCAGGGGCCCTTGGCCGGCCTGCTCGCCGGTCTGAACGAGACGACGACCGATCTCGCTCTGGTCGTCGGCGGCGACATGCCGGAGCCGTCGACCCCCGTGCTCCTGGAGATGCTGGCCGTGGCGGGTGAAGCGGGGACGGACGCGGTCGCGCTGCAGGACGGCGATCTCTTCCGGCCGCTGCCGATGCTGGTGCGCGCCGATCGCGGCCGTCACGTCGCTCACGCGCTTCTCCACGACGGAGAGCGGAGGCTGCGCGGGTTCCTCGATGCGCTGCGCGTCGGGGTGATCGACGAGGCGACCTGGACGTCGCTCGATCCGCAGCGGCGGAGCCTTCACGACATCGATGTCCCCGGAGACCTCCAGATCTGACCGGTCACCGAGCCCGCGGTCGCCGAACCGGCAGCGGGTATCCTCGGACCCTTCCCGAGCTGGAGGAGGGATGCGGGTGGAGCGGGTCGTCGTGGCCCTCGGTGGGAACGCGCTGCTCAGACGCGGCGCCGACGACACCTTCGAGGAGCTGTATCGATCGGCCCGCAGCGCCGCGGAGAAGGTCGCCGATATCGCAGCCGCCGGCTGGGAGGTCGTGCTCACGCACGGGAACGGTCCCCAGGTCGGGCGGATCCTGTTGCAGCAGGAGGCGGCGCGCGGCTGGGTGCATCCGATGCCGCTCGATGTGTGCGGGGCCGAGAGCCAGGGCCAGATCGGCTATCTCCTTCAGGTCACGATCGGCGACGTGTTCTTCGAGCGGGCGATGGAACGTCCTGTGGTCACCGTGCTCACGCTGACGCGGGTGCGTGCCGACGACCCCGCGTTCGAGGATCCGACGAAGCCGATCGGCCCCTACTACGAGGAAGAGGAGGCGCAGAGGCTTGCGGACGAGCGAGGCTGGACGGTCAAACCCGACAGCCACGGCGGGTGGCGCCGCGTCGTTCCCTCGCCGGCGCCGTACTCGATCGTCGAGACCCCGGTGATCGCGAACCTGATCGGCGACGGTGCGATCGTGATCGCGTCGGGCGGCGGCGGCGTGCCGGTGATCGAAGACGGCCCCCGCCTCGTCGGGGTCGAAGGCGTGATCGACAAGGACCTCGCCGCCGGGATCCTGGCCACGGAGCTGCAGGCCTCGACCCTGCTGATCCTCACCGACGTCGCTGGGGTCCAGCGGGATTTCGGAACCGAGCACGCCGAGCAGATCCGCGACCTTCCCGTCGACGAGGCGCGACGGATGCTCGCAGCGGGGGAGTTCGGCGCGGGGTCGATGGGGCCGAAGGTGCGGGCGGCGGTGGAGTTCTCCGAGCGGGGGAACGACCGAACCGCCGTGATCGCCGACCTCGAGGACGCCTTGCCAGCGCTCCGGGGCGAGGTCGGTACGACGATCCACTGACAGCTCGCTGCGAAACGGCCACCCTCTCGGAGCCACCTCCCTCGCGATAGGCTCGCGTCGTGCGCTGCCGGGTCGTCGTCTACAACCTCAAGGGGTTCCGGCTCGGGCGGGAACCGATCGCCGAGGTGCTCCACGACCTCGCTCCCGATGTCCTGTTGGTGCAAGAGTCCGGTCCACGCCGGTACCTGCGCCGGCTGGGTGAGCGGCTGGGGATGGAGGTGGCTTCCGACCCCTGGTCGCCGCTCCGCCGCCGGGTGAAGAACGCCGTCCTGGTTCGGACGCCGCTCACCATCGCCGGCCACCGTCTCGATCGGTTCCCCGGGACCGAGCGCTTCTACCCGCGAGGAGCGTTGCTCGCCGACGTGCGCGCCTGGTCCGTGCGTCTGCGAGTGGTGTCGGCGCACTTGGGGCTGGTCCCGGCCGAGCGCGCCGCGCACGCTGAGATGCTCGCCGATCTCGCGCTCCCGCTCGACCCGCCGACGATCCTCGGGGCCGACCTGAACGAGCGGCCGGGTCGCGGCGCGGCGGCGCGTCTGGCCGAGGCCCTCCGGGATGTCCGGCCCCAGGATCCCCTCCCCGCCGACACCGGACACGATCAGGGTGCGACGTTCCCCTCGGACGATCCGTCGGCGAGGATCGACTACCTCCTGGTTTCTGAGGGTGTCGGGGTTGCCTCCGCCCGGGTCGCCGTCGAGGCGGGGATCGCGTCGGATCACCTTCCCCTGGTGGCAGACCTCGAGATCGGGTAGCTAGATCCGCCGGCGCCCGCCGCGGGCCGGGTTGCGGAACAGCTGGATCACGATGAAGACGCCGAAGAGCCCCGCCGCACCGACGAGGCCGACGAGCAGGATCGCGAAGAACCACTCCAGGAACCCGCTGATCGCAAGGATGGGCTGCATCGCGCGAGATGCTACCGCACGCCGCGGACCTCATTTCCCGCCCGCGCCCGGCCCGCGCCCGGCCCGCGCCCGGTCCGCGCCCGCCGCCCGGCCCTCGGCGCATAGGATGACGCGGTGCGACTGGGCCTGCTCACCGGCGGGGGCGACTGCCCCGGACTGAACGCGGTGATCCGCGCGGTCGTGCGCGACGCGGTCGGCCGGCGGGGGGACGAGGTGGTGGGGTTCGCCGACGGATGGCTGGGCGTCCTCGACGACGACGCCCGGACCCTCGATACGGCCGCGGTGCGGGGGATCATCCATCGGGGCGGGACGATCCTTGGGTCATCGGGTACGAACCCGTTCAACCACGATCGTGGGCCGGAGCGGATCGAAGAGACGCTCGCGCGTCACCGTCTCGACGGATTGATCGCGATCGGCGGAGAGGGAACGCTCACGGCTGCGACGCGTCTCGCGGATCTCGGTGTCCATGTCATCGGAGTGCCGAAGACGATCGACAACGATCTGTCGGCCAACGACTACACGATCGGGTTCCACACCGCGGTCGGCGTCGCGACCGAGGCCGTCGACCGGCTGCACAGCACCGCGGAGAGTCACAACCGCGTGATGGTCGTCGAGGTGATGGGCCGCCACGCGGGATGGATCGCGATCTCCGCGGGTATCGCGGGCGGAGCGGATGCGACTTTGATCCCCGAGCGGCCGTTCGATCTCGATGAGGTCTGTGCTCTGCTCCGTACGCGCCATATGCGCAGCGCCTCGTTCTCGATCGTCGTGGTGGCCGAGGGCGCTCTTCCGGTCGACCACTCGATGCCGCTGCCCGCCTACGAGGTCGATGAGAACGGGTTCCCGCGCCTCGGGGGGATCTCCGCGGTGCTCGGACCCCAGATCCAGGAGCGAACGGGCTACGACACCCGGGTGACGATCCTCGGCCACACCCAGCGCGGGGGCTCGCCCGTGCCGTTCGACCGGATCCTCGCGACGCGGCTGGGGGTGGCAGCCGTCGCCCTCGCCACCGCGGGCGGATGGGGCCGCATGGCCGCGTTGTCGGGTGGGGAGATCGTCGACGTTCCTCTGGCCGACGCGGTCGCCGAGCGCAAGGTGGTGCCGGACTCTCTGATCCGCACGGCCGAGGTCTTCACCGGCTGACCATATACTGACGCTTCTGTGCGCTATCGCGTCGACCTGCGTTCGGACACCGTCACGCGTCCTTCGGACGCGATGCGGCGCGCGATGGCCGACGCGGAAGTCGGTGATGCCTGGTACGGCGACGACCCGACGGTGAACGCGCTGCAGGAACGTGCCGCTGCCCTCGTCGGCACGGAGGCAGCCCTGTACGTGCCGACCGGCACGATGGCGAACCAGATCGCTCTGCGACTTCACGTCCGGGGCGGCGGACATCTCGTCGTGTGCGCGGAGGGCGCGCACGTCGCCTCGACCGAGGTCATGACCTCCGCGGTGCTGTCCGGGATCTCCTATCGCCAGATCGAAGGGCCGGACCGGGGCCACCTGACGGCCGAGGCGGTCGCCGACGGACTCGCGGAAGACTCCTACTACGACGTGGAGATCGTGGACCTCGTCGCCGTGGAGAACACTGCCGGATACGCCGGTGGAACATGTCTGCAGCTCGATCGGCTGCACGCGATCCGCGAGGCGGTGAGCGCCCGTAGCCTCCCGCTCCACCTGGACGGCGCGCGGCTGTTCAACGCGGCAGCGGCGACGGGGATCGATCCGGCCGAGTTCGGCGCGACCGTTGACACCCTGATGTTCTGCGTGTCCAAGGGTCTCGGCGCTCCGATCGGGTCGCTGCTGTGTGGGCCGATCGAGGTGATGGCCGAGGCACGGCGGCTGCAGATCCTGTTCGGCGGTGCCTGGCGGCAGGCGGGGATCATGGCTGCGGCCGGCCTGCTCGCCCTCGAGCGCGGGCCCGGGCGGCTCCACGAAGACCACGAGCGCGCGCAGCGACTGGCTCACGGTGTCGAGGCGGCGCTGCCCGGGACGGTGGATGTTGCGGCCGTCGAGACGAACATGGTGTTCGCCGACATCGCTCGGATCGGACTGGATCCGCTCGAGGTGATCGATCGCCTCCGTGACGCCGGGATCGGGGCGACGCCGACGAACGGTGTCGTGAGGATGGTCACGCACTGGGACGTGGACGACGACGGGATCGATGTCGCGCTCGAGGCATGGCGCGCGATCGCCTCCGCGTCGAGGCTCGCGACGACGTCCATCCGGGCGGAGGAGGCATGATGGGGTTGTTCTCGCAGAAGCTCTCTGATGAGGTCGCGGCCCGTGTGCCGCCGGGGCAGCGACTCGTGAAGACCTGGCCCGTGCTGCATGTCGGTTCGATCCCCGCGTTCGACCTCTCGACCTGGGATCTCCGGTTGTTCGGTGAGGTCGAGCAGGAGGTCGTCCTGACCTACGAGGAGTTGCGGGCCCTGCCGATCACCACGCTCACCGCCGACATGCACTGCGTGACCGGGTGGACGACCCTGGACAACGCGTGGACCGGGGTCTCGTTCCGTACCCTCGCCGAGCGCTGCCATCCCACGGGCGGGGCGAGATGGGTCGTGACGCACTGTGAGCAGGGCTACACGTCTGACCTGTCGATGCAGGCGATGGATGATGGCGACGTCCTCGTCGCGTGGGCGCACGCGGGCCACGATCTGACCCCCGAGCACGGATATCCGCTTCGGCTCGTCGTCCCGAAGCGGTACGCCTGGAAGAGCGCGAAATGGCTCCGGGGGCTCGAGTTCCGAACCGACAACAAGCGCGGCTTCTGGGAGGAGCGCGGCTACCACGTGCACGCGGATCCCTGGCCCGAGGAACGCTACAGCTATCAGGAGCACGGGCGGGCCGACCTCGAGCCCTGAGCCCCTCTCCTCGCCCGACGAGGGGCCGGGCGGGGGTAGCTGGGAGCAGCGGGGGAGCAGGTAGTAGCCTCCCCCGTTCAAGCCTGCCGGCGCCCCCGCCGATGGGCAGGTGGGGGTTCCCTTTCGTCCATGGCCGTGTCCACACTTCCTCGTTCCGCCCGGCGCCGCGCTCCCCGCGTGCTCGTCGCGGTGCTCGCGCTCTCCGCGATCGTTCCGGCCGCGGGCGTCTCGGCGGGCGAGAACGACGACCGTCTCGAGCAACGGCAGCGGCGCACCAAGGTCGAGATCGGCGACGTCGAGCAGCGCCTCGTCGAGCTGCGCGAAACGATCGCCGCCGAGCAGCGAGCGTCGACGACGCTCCAGGTGCAGATCGCCGAGGCGGCGCGGGCTCTGGGTGAGGCCCAGAGCGCGTTCGATGAGACCCAGCAGCAGCTGATGTCGCTTCGCAGCGAGCTCGTCGTGATCGAGGCGGAGCACGCGGAGATCCAGACCCGCCTCGCCGATCGCGCCCTCGTGGCCGTCGAGCTCGCCGAGGGACCGGCGGCGCTCGAGTTCGTCCTCGAGTCCCAGTCGCTCACCGAAGCCGGTGACCGGCTGGAATTCCTCAACCAGATGCAGGTCGCCGACGACGCCCTCGCCGACGAAGCCGCAGTCGCCGCCGAGATGCTGGATCGCAAGCGGCGGCTCGAACAGGCCGAACTCGCGCGGCAGGTGGAGCTCGTCGAGGTGCTCGACACCGAGGAGGAACGGCTCGCGGCCGCCCTCGTCGACCAGCAGTGGCGCCTGGACGCGATCGCCGACGCGAAGCAGGAGGCGCAGCGTCTCCTGTCGCAGCTCAGTGCCCATGCGGAAGAGCTCGCGGAGAGGGAGTTCTCGGTGCCGGCCGGCGGCGGGGCGACGTTCGGGACGTGGGCGAAGTCGTTCCTGCAGTACATCGACGCGCCGACCTGCTCGGATAACGTCGTGATCATGGTGACCTGGCAGGTGGCCGAGTTCACCGAGGCCCGCTGGAACCCACTGGCGACAACCCTCGACATGCCGAACGCGACCGTATTCAACTCACATGGGGTTCGCAACTACGTCTCGCTCGAGCAGGGCCTGGAGGCGACCCATCAGACGCTCCTCCGCGGGGCGGAGACCTACGGGTACGGCGCGGTGCTCCAGGGTTTGAAGAGGTGCGCCGACCGGATGGTCACCGCGAACGCGATCCGCGCGTCGTCGTGGTGCGCGGGCTGCGCGAGCGGCGCGTACGTGACCGGCCTGGTCCCGATCGTCGAGCGGTACTGGGAGCGATACGCGAACGAGAGCGCCTGGGACTGATCCGGCATCAGCCGATGAAGATCGTGATCGTGTCGCCGGCACGGACGATCGTCCCCGGTTTCGGATCCTGGCCGCGCACGACGGCTCCCTTCGCGTTGGGAACCCGCTGCACGTCGGCGGCGAGCCCCCGGGCCTGGATCGCCGCGACGGCCTGCACCTCGGTCATGCCCCGGTAGTCGGCGATCGCGAACCGCTCCGGGCCCTCGGAGACGGTGAGCGTGACGAAGGAATCGAACGCGCGCTCGGTTCCCGCCAGCGGGGACTGGCCCATGACGATCCCGATCCGAGCGCTGTTGCTGAACTCCTCGACGACCCGGACCTGGAACCCGCCTGCTTGCAGCGCCGCGGTGGCATCGTCGACCTCGCGACCGACGACGGCGAGTACGGCCCGCGGCGGAGGGCCCTTGCTGATCACGAGGCTGATCTCGCTGCCGAGAGGCGCTCGTGCGCTGCTCGGCCGCTGCCGGACGACCTGGCCCTCGTCGATCCGTTCGGAGAACGCCTGGGTCGTCCTCCCGACGACGAGCTCTGTATCTTCGATCGCCGCCACCGCCCGGGCTCGGGGCATCCCGACGACGTCGGGGACGTGAACTGGGGGAGGGCCGGCGGACGGCACGATGAGGACCTGCTCGCCTTCTTCGAGGCGCTCGCCGGCGGGAGGCTGCAGCTGCAGGACGCGACCGGCAGCGATGTCGTCGGAGTGGCTCGCTTCGCCGATCGCGACCGTGTAGCCGAGGGAGCTCAGACGGGAGCGCGCTCGATCGAGGTCGCTGCCGACGAGCCTCGGGATGTCGTGGTAGTGGGGGATCAGGTACTCCCACGCGCCGTACGCGGCGCCGCCGAGCAGACCGAGCAGCAGGACGAGGGCGACCACACGCTTGGGCCATCGACGTGCGCGGCGCTCGCCGCTCGCGGTCTCCCGTTCGATCGTCACGGTCTCGGCCCGCTCGGGGCCGGCCTCGGGGAGGATGAGCGGAGCCTCGGCCTCGACGATCCCGGCCAGCGCGGGCGCGACGGGAAGCATCGCGGACTCGCGTGACAGGTCGCGACGCATCTCCTCGGCCGACTCGGGTCGCAGCTCTCGGTCGCGCTCCGTAGCGGAGGTGACGAACCCGTCCATCCCGGCCGGCAGGCCCGGGATGATCCTCGAGGGCGCCGGGACACGGTTCGAGAGGTGCTTGTAGGCGATCGCCATCGCGGTCTCACCGGTGAACGGGAGCTTTCCGGTGAGCAGTTCGAAGCTCACGATGCCGAGCGAATACAGGTCGGTGCGGGGATCGGCGGGCTCGCCGCGGATCTGTTCGGGCGCGAGGTACTGCACCGTTCCGGTTACCGTGCCGGTGGAGGTCTGTCGGCCGTCGGCGTAGGCACGGGCAAGGCCGAAGTCCGCCACCTTCGCGATGCCCTCCGGCGTGACCATGATGTTCTCCGGCTTGATGTCGCGGTGCACGATGCCCTGTCGGTGCGCGTGGCCCAGCGCGGCGAGCACCTGGTCGAGGACCTCGGCCGCCTGCGCGGGCTCCAGGCGTCCGCGGGCGTTCAGGAGCTCCCGCAGACTCTGACCACGGATGTGCTCCATCACCATGAAGTAGATGCCGTCGACCGCGCCCCAGTCGTAGACGGCGACGATGTTCGGATGGTTGATGCCGGCTGCCGCGCGTGCCTCGCGACGGAACCGCTCGATGAATCCCGCGTCGCCCGCCAGCGACCGGTGGAGAACCTTGATCGCGACCTGGCGGTCGAGCACGGTGTCGTGGGCGCGGAACACCTCGCCCATCCCTCCGGCGGCGATCCGCTCGACGATCCGGTACCGGCCGTCGAGGGTGGTCAGGCGAACGCCTGTCGCGGCCGAGGCGGGCGCCGTGGCCGGGACGGGTTTGGCAGAAGCGCTTGATCGTGCCGTGATGCCGCCCTCCGCATGGTGGGGGCCGCGCGGTGGGTACCGGTCATTGTAGGGGGCCGAGCAGGCCGAATCCCGCAAGCGCGGGGGTCCCGGCGCTGTGCTATCATCCGCTCGACCAGGGGAGCTCGGGCGGAACCGGGCTGAGAGGCCGGCTGCAGGCAGCGTCGGCGACCCGACGAACCTGATCCAGGTAATGCTGGCGGAGGGACGCTCAACGCATGGAAGTGCACCCGGACGTCTACGTATTGACCTCGGACGGCCTCGTGCCCGGCCGGGGCCACCTCGACGTCGTGCGGGCGGCGATCGAGGGCGGCGCGACGATGCTCCAATTGCGGGCGCCCGATCTGCCCGATCCTGTGCTGCAGGTCACGGCGCGCGCGTTCGCGGAGCTGTGCCGGACCGCGGGGATCCCGGGGATCGTCAACGACCGCATCGACGTTGCGATCTCCAGTGGCGCGACGGGCGTGCATCTGGGGCAGGAGGACGGGCCGCACGGTGCGCGCCGGATGCTCGGTTCCGAACGGATCCTCGGGATCAGCGTCAGCGACGTCGCTCAGGCGCGGGAGGCCGAGGATTTTGACGCGGACTACCTCGGCGTCGTCGTCTGGTCGACGGGGACCAAACCGCAGGCCAAGCCGGTCGGGGTGGCCGGATTGCGGGCGATCGCGGCAGCAACGAAGCTGCCCGTGGTCGGGATCGGCGGGATCGATGCCACGAACGCCGGTGAGGTGCTCGGTGCCGGTGCCGCCGGGATCGCCGTCGTGTCGTCGGTCGGGGCGGCCTACGACCCGGTCGCCGCGACCCGCTCGCTCGTCCGGGTGGTCGCAGCGCGGTCGGGCGGCGGCGCCTCGCGCCCGGACGGCGCCGGCCCGGCGCCGTCCGGGGAGCAGGCGCGGACGTGATCGACGAACAACGCACGGGCAAGGCGACCGCCGAGCTGTTCGAGCAGGTGATCCTGCGCCGCCTCGGGGCCCTCGATCGGGACGTGCTCGTCGGACCACGTCACGGCGTCGACGTCGGTGTGGTGCGGGTCGCCGACGGCGTGGCGATGGCGATGACCGCGGACCCGATCTTCATCGTTCCGGCCTATGGGTGGGAACGCGCCGCATGGTTCGCCGTCCACATCCTCGCCTCGGACGCCTCGACGAGCGGTCTTCCGATCCGGTGGATGTCGGTCGACCTGAACCTGCCCCCGGAGGTGAGCGATACGGACCTGACCCTGCTATGGGACGCGTTCCACCGGACCTGCGAAGCGCTCGGTATCGCCGTCGTCACCGGCCATACCGCGCGCTACGACGGGTGTTCGTGGCCGATGGTCGGAGGAGCGACGTGCATGGCCATCGGGCCGGACGACGCGTTCGTCACGCCGACGATGGCCGTTCCCGGCGACATGGTCGTCGTCACGAAGGGGGCGGCGATCGAAGCGACCGCACTGTTCGCGGCGACGTTTCCCGACCGGGTCGCAAAGGGCGTCGGCCACGACATGATGCGAGCGGCCGACGCCTTGTTCGAGCAGATGACGGTCGTTCCCGAGGCGAGGGTCGCGGCGGCGTTCGGGCTCCGCCACCGGGGAGTGACCTCGATGCACGATGCGACCGAAGGCGGCGTGCTCGGGGGGCTCCTCGAGGTCGCCGACGCCGCGGGGGTCGGGATGCGGATCGACCGCTCGGCGATCCCGGTGCGGCCCGAGGTTCTCGCGGTCTGCGACCACGTCGGGATCGATCCGTACGTGTCGATCTCCGAGGGAACACTCCTGGCGACGGTCACGCCGGGGCGAGCGGACGCGTTCGTCGCTGCCCTCACCGGCGAGGGGATCGATGCCGCGGTCGTCGGGGAGATCACCGAGCCCGCCTCGGGGCGGGTGCTCGAGACCCCGCAGGGCGCCCAGCCGCTCCGTCACCCCGGCCTCGATCCCTTCTGGGGCGCGTTCGGAAGCTGGGCGGCCGAGGCGGCGGGAGGCGCCGGAGAGTCGACCGGAGCCTGAGAGCTCCTGCACCGCCGAACCGCCGAACGCCGAACCGCGTCAGACCATCGGCCTACGGAACTCGCTTGACCCTCCTCCCCATCTGTCCGTACCCTGGGGAGATGCGGCGGGTGCGGATACGGAGAGCATCGGTTCCGATCGCCTCGCTGTGCGTGGTGGCGTTGATGCTCGGGGGGTCTCCGGCGATCGGGCCGGCCGCCGCAGGCACGGGGTCGACGTGTCGGACGACTTCCGCCGGGTCGGCGAACGTCCAGGTCTGCCTCCTCGAACCATCGGACGGGGAGGCCTTGTCCGGTCTCGAGCGGGTGCGTGCGACGGTGTCGGTCTCGAACGACACGCCGGTGATTGGTCTGCAGGCGTCGATCGAGGGCGTCACGGTGATCGACGACGGCGAGGAGCCCTGGGAGTTCCAGATCCCCACCGACCGCTACGCAGACGGCTCCTATCGCCTCCGTGCCCGAGCGGTCATCGGCACGACGATGCACCCGGTGCTCTCGGGATGGACGCGCATCGGTGTGGGCTTCGACAACGGCAACGCAAGCACGCCGGGTCCGACCTCCGGGTTCGACCCGCCCACCGTCCACGGCTCGCGGATCGTCGTGGGGAGCGTGGGGGACGGAGCCGATGGAGGTTCGCGGGCCCAGCGCGTGATCGACCGCATCGCCACATGGGATCCGGACCTGTTCCTGTACACGGGCGATGTCTACGACGACGGGTCGCGTGAGGAATTCGCAAGCTGGTACGGATCGAACGGCCAGGCGTGGTCGGTCTTCCGGGACGTGACGGCCCCGACGCTCGGCAACCACGAGTACCTCACCGAGAACGCGCAACCGTATTTCGACTACTGGAACGGGGTTCCCCACGCCTATGCGTTCGACGCGGGAGCGTGGCGGGTGATCGTGCTCGACTCGACGAAGGACTTCGGACAGTACCTCCCCGGATCGCCGCAGTTCGAGTGGCTCCGCGCGGAACTCGAGGGCGGCACGCCGGCGTGCACCCTCGTCTCGGCCCATCATCCGCGGTACTCGGTGGGCAAGTACACGGGCTCACCGTGGCTCCAGTCGATCTGGTCGCTGCTGACCACCCACGGCGTCGACGTGCTCCTCACGGGCCACGATCACAACTATCAGCGTTGGAAGCCGCTGGGAAGCAACGGCACGCAGAGCAAGGACGGCGTCCGGCAGTTCATCGTCGGGACGGGTGGACACGAGACGTACGCGATCCAGCGCAACGATCCACGGACCGCCTTCGCGGTCGGGAACACCGACGGTGCGCTTAGGCTCGAGCTGCGGGCCGACCGCGCGTTGTATTCCTTCGTCAAACCGAACGGCACCGTGCTCGATTCCGGGAAGTTCCCGTGTTCGGTCTCGGACCAGTTGCCGCCCACGGCGCCGGCCGACGACGCTCTGATGGCCGAGAGCTCGCCCGGATCGGGGGGTCGTTGAACCGGGGTCGGACCGCGCCACCCCGGTCGCGCAGGCTCGTCACCGCGCTGGTGCTCGCGTTGGCGGCAGCCGGGATCCCCGCGGCGGCCCTCGGCGGACAGGCCGCGTGCCGCACGAGCGGTCCCGGCAACGGCGTCACCGTCGAGGTGTGTATCACCTCTCCCGAGTCCGAAGTCACGGTGTCGGGTGCCGTGCCGGTCCAGGTCACCGTGGACGTGTCGGACGGGGCCAACGTGGAACAGATCCGCGCGTTCCTCGGCGGACAGGCGATCATCATCGATCAGGTCGCACCGTACCGGTTCGTGCTGCCGACCGATCGCTATCCCGACGGGTCGAACGAACTCGGCGTGTCCGCCGACGTCGACACCTCCGGTTCGTTCACGAGCGCTCGCGCCCGCGTATCGCTGACCTTCGACAACGGGAACGCCGGTGACCCGGGCCCGTCGGTGACCTTCGAGGAACCGAGCGTCCCGCCGACCGGCGAGCCGGTGGTTCTCGCGGCTGTCGGCGACGGCGCCGGGAGCCAGACCGCCGCCCCCGCGGTGCTCTCGTTGATCGAGTCCTGGGATCCCGACGCGTTCCTCTACTTGGGGGACGTGTACGCGACGGGAACGCACGCGGAGTTCGCGAGCTGGTACGGGCCTCCCGGCAAGAACTTCGCCCGCCTGCACGACATCACGGCTCCGACTCCCGGCAACCACGAGTACCTGTCGAACGACGGAGAGCCCTACTTCGAATACTGGGGGGTCGAGCCCTTCTACGCGTTCGACGCAGGGGATTGGCGCGTGATCAGCCTCGACGCGAACAAGGACTTTCACGGCCACGAGGTCGGTTCCGCTCAGTACGAGTGGCTGCGGGACGAGTTGACGACGACCCGCCGCGCCTGCACCCTCGCGTTCTGGCACCAGCCGCGGTTCACGGTCGGGAAGTACACGCCCGGCGCCGACTGGATGCAGCCGATCTGGCAGCTGCTCGCCGAGCACGGCGTCGACGTCACGCTCCACGGCCACGATCACGGCTACCAGCGATGGCGCCCGATCGGTCCGAGCGGTGCGCTCGACGCCGACGGGATCCGCCAGTTCATCAGCGGAACCGGCGGGCACCCGACCTATGCGTTCCGACGCACCGATGCGCGTATGGCCTTCGGACTGGAACACACACGCGGCGCACTGCGGTTCGAGCTCGGCGCGACGGGAGCGGACTGGTCCTGGCGCCGCACGGACGGCACCGTCGCCGACTCGGGCAGCTTCGCGTGCTCACCGGTTCCCGACGAGGAGCCTCCGTCGTCGCCGGCGGATCTGACGGCGACCGCGTCGGGTCCGAGGTCCGTCCTGCTGGATTGGACGGCGTCGACCGATGACGTGGGCGTCACCGGCTACCGGATCTACCGCGACGGCGAGCAGATCGACGAGGTGCCGACCTGGCCGACCGCCGCGACCGACGCAGGCCTCGAGTCGGAGACGACGTACGCCTACCGGGTCCGTGCGCTTGATGCGGCCGGCAACCTGTCGCGGTCTTCGGACCGTGTCTCGGTGACGACGCCCACCGACGACGCACCTCCATCGATTCCCGGTGGCCTGCGGGTCTCGGTCGCCGACCGGTTCCATGCGGAGCTGGCGTGGAACGAGGCCACGGACGACATCGGGGTGGTGGGCTACGACATCGCCCGCAACGGCATCCTGCTCGGAACCGGGGCTGCCTCGTCGTTCGCCGACGAGACCGTGGTCCCGGGTGAGACGTACCTCTACACGGTCCGCGCGCGGGACACGGCCGGGCACACGTCGGCCTTCGGTGCACCGCTGGAGGTCTCGATCCCGGCCGCGCTCTTCGCCGACGGCTTCGAGAGTGGGGGGTTGGCGACATGGACATCGACGACCGGTGGCGTCGTCGTCGACGGTGGCGGCAGCCGAGGGACGCGTGCGGTGCGCTTCGATGTGAACGGCGCCGCCCGCGGCTACGCGTATCGCGATCTCTCGGCGCCGGAACCGGATCTGGTGACCGAGGCGACGTTCCGGCTTCTTGATCACGGGAGCAACGCCGTCGATCTCCTGGCCCTCCGCGCGGCGTCGGGCGGGGCGACCGGCGCAACCCTTTTCGTCACGCAGGCCGGCTACCTCGCCCTCACGGAGCAGGCGAACGGCAGCCAGACCGTTTCGCGCCGGCTGGTCGACGACGGGAACGCGCATGTGCTGCGCGTCCGAGCGAGGGTCGACGGCACGGTGAAGAAGCTCGTGACGAGGCTCGACGGCGTGAAGGTGGGAGCGCTCTCCGGCAAGAAGGCCCTGGGCCCCAGCGCGATCGGTCGGATCCGGATCGGCGACGGCACGATCGGGCGCGCCTACGACATGATCGTCGACGAGGTGGCCGCCTGGCGCGGCTAGGGACTCAGCGCAGCCAGGTCTGCAGGATCGCCTTGCCGAAGTGGTAGCCGTACTTCAGCGACTTCGGCTTCTTGGACTTGCCACCCTTGCGCGCCTCGATCGTCACGGGGACCTCGACGATCCTCGCTCGGTGCCGGAGTGCCTCGATCAGGACCTCGCTCGTCCAGAACTGATCTTGCTCGAGCACGAGCTTGCGGAGGAGGTCTGTCGTGGCCGCCCGGTAACCCGACGAGATGTCGGTGATCCGCTGGCCGGTGAGGATCGTGGTCAGCCACGAGAAGAAGTGCACGCCGATGTGTCGGATCGTGCTCTCGGACTCGAACTCTCCGAGCAGTCGTGAGCCGTTCACGTAGTCGGCCCGGCCCGCGAGGATCGGCTCGATCATCACGGGCAGCTCCTCGGGCATGTGCTGTCCGTCGGCGTCGACCGTCACGACGATGTCCGCTCCGAGCTCGATCGCGATGTCGTACCCCACGCGCAGGGCCAATCCACCACCTCGGCGGATCGGGTTGCTCGCGACGAGCGCCCCGCCGGCACGAGCGACCTCGACGGTGGCGTCCTCCGAACCGTCGTCGACGACGATCGAGATCACCTGATAGCCCTCCAGCTCCCGGGGGATCCGCCGGAGTACCTCACCGAGGTTCTCTTCCTCGTTGAACGCGGGGGAGACGGTCGCGATCTTCCTTCCGGGAAGGAGCGCTCGCGCCGCGTCCCAATCGAACTCCTTCTGGGCGAGGGCTTCGACGAGCAGACGGATGCTGCGTTCGTTCGAGTCGGCCTGGGCCTGGGTGCGAAGCAGGAGGGCGAACAACACGGCGACCGCGACGAGGAGTACGGCGTCCAGCCGTCGGCCGCTCCCCGGTTGGAAGTTGAAGGTGTCGAACAGCGGATTGAAGAGGTTCGGGTCGAGCGCGAGCAACACGACGCCCGTCGCGATGATCCAGCCGATCACGAGGCTGAGCCGGGAGATCTGGCGCCGGCGGTAGCGGACGACGGAGATGAAGAACAGAGCGACCGCGAGGATCGCACCGAGGATCCGGAGCGCGCTCATACGGTCACCGCCGACGGGCTGCGGGGCTCAGCCCGCAGGCTGTGCCTCGCGCGCCGGGGGCTTCCAACGGGTCCTCGGGTCGATCCGGTCGGGGATCACGCGCTCCTTGTAGGTCGCGAGCACGTCGAAGAGGTGTTCGATCAGGGTCTCCGACAACTTGTGCGGCTGCAGCCCCAGGTCGAGCAGCTTCGTGTGCACGGGGTTGTAGTAGTGCTCTTCGAGTTCGACGCGCGGGTTGGTGACGTGGTCGACCGTGACGTCGAGTCCGTGCAGCGTCCCCGCCTCGCGGACCAGCTCGGCGAGTTCGGCAACGGAGAACTGCTCGGTGAACTGGTTGAAGACCCGGAACTCGCCCGGCGCCGCCGGGGTTAGGGTCGCGAGTTCGACGCACTGGAGCGTGTCGACGATGTTGAGGTAGCCGCGGGTCTGGCCGCCCTTGCCGTACACGGTGAGCGGGTGGCCGATCACGGCCTGGAGGCAGAAGCGATTGAGCGCGGTGCCGAAGACCTCGTCGTAGTCGAAGCGCGTCAGCAGGCGCGGGTCGAGCTTCGTCTCCTCGGTTTCGATCCCGTAGACGACGCCCTGGTTCAGGTCGGTCGCGCGCAGCCCCCAGATCCGGCAGCCGAAGTGGATGTTGTGCGAGTCATGGACCTTCGACAGGTGGTACATCGAGCCGGGGAGCTTCGGGAAGGGAAGGGTGTCCTTCCGTCCATTGTGGTCGATCTCGATGTAGCCCTCTTCGATGTCGATGTTCGGCGTCCCGTACTCGCCCATCGTCCCGAGCTTCACGAGATGCGCGTCGGGGGCGAGATCCCGCATCGCCCAGAGGATGTTGAGCGTGTTGACGACGTTGTTCGTCTGCGTCGAGACCGCGTGCTCCCTGTCGATCATCGAATAGGGGGCGCTCGGCATCTCGCCGTAGTGGACGATCGTCTCCGGGCGGAACTCGGTGAACAGCCGCTCGACCACATCCCAGTCCGTAAGGTCACCCTCGGTGACGCCGATCTCGCGGCCGGTGACCTCTCTCCAGGCCGTGGCCCGCGCCGGGAGGGATGCCGCGATCGGGGTCAAGGACTCGGTGCCGGCCTCCTCGTGACCGCGCCGACGGAGGTAGTTGTCGACGACATGCACCTCGTGGCCACGGGCCGAGAAATGCATCGCCGTCGGCCAGCCCAGGTAACCGTCGCCGCCGAGGATCAGGATCCGCATGTCCAGGTCGTCCTTTCGCAGGGAGTTCCCGTGAGCCGCTCCGTGGGGAAGTCGCCGTATGGTAGCAACACATCATGGCTCGCTTCCTCCTTCGATGACCCGGATATCCCGGACGGGCGGTGGGGGTGCGATGGCGTTCGCCGGAGTGGACGGCGGAACCTCCTGACACACACGAAAGCCGCCCCACGGCACGGGACGGCTTTCGAGCGGACCGGTCAAGGGTCCGGCCAGGGAACGTCAGCGGCCGAAGCGGGTATCTCGTTGGCGGTCGCCCTCGACGACGCGATCCTCGCGGAACGGGTCGACGTCCCGGACGGGGTCTCGGGCGCGATCGACGAGGTATCGATCGGCTTTCCGGTGGTAACGCTCACCCCAGAGCCCGCCGAGGATGCCGCCGGTGAAGACAGCCACGATCGCGACGATCCCGCTGATCACCGCACCGGTCGTCACTTCGTCGGTGTTGAACCAGCGATCGAACCAGTTCGGCAAGTCTGCAGCGACCAAGACGTTGTACTCGACGGCTGCCCACGCGCCGAGAGCGGCCAGGATCGCGCCGAGCACGAGGAACCAGACCGCGGTCATCGCACCGTTGCGGATCCCGTCGTAGCGCGCGATGCGTCCGGCGACCCAGCCGCCGATCGTGAACGCTACGAACAGTACGAGGATGCCGACGATCACGGCGCCGATCGACAGCTCTTCGCCGTCCGCGTTCTCGAGCCCGGTCTCGAAGGCGATCCCTCCGATCGCCGCGCCGATGATCCCGCCGATCAAGAGTGTCGCGGCGATCGCGGCGAGCATGCCGGCGAGCGATCCGGCGAACGAGATGCCACCGAAGCGGTCACGCGCCTCAAGGCGGACGAGCCGCTCATCGCGCGCGTCGTCCGGCTCCCGGTACGCGCTGCGCGCCTGTGCGGGTGGCGTAGCATCCTCGCCGCGCCGCCCCACCGGCACGGGCGGCGGAGGAAGCATCGCGTCCTCGTCGATCGAACGGTGGCGAACGTCTCCCGTCACGGGATCGCGGTAGGTCTCGGTGCGCACGTCGTCGCGTGCCATCGCGGATCACTCCCCTCGGATCGTGAAGGTCGTGCGTATCGTCGGTCCCCCTCGAGAACCGACCGTGTCCATGTCTACCCACCGTTCCGGGGAGGGAAACGTCCCCATGGCCGCGTCGGTGGCGCATGTCACGGGTTCACTGGTCGATCAGGGGAGCGTGGCGAGTTCGTCGAGCACGCGATCGACCTCGTCGGGGGTCGAGTAGTGACAGAAGCCGATCCGTACCGCGCCACCGAGGTCCGGCTCGAGCCCGAGCCGCTCCATCAGTTCGAGTGCGTAGTAGTGGCCGTCCCAGGTGAAGATCCCGCGGTCGCCGAGGGCCCGGGTGGTCTCGATCGGTGGCTGTTCGCCGACGCGGACCGCGAACGTGGGCGTACGCTCGTCGAGGCGAGCTCGATCGCCGATCCCGAAGAGCCGGACGTGTTCGATGGCCTCGAGCCCGGAGAGGAACCGGTCGGACAGCTCGCGCTCCCACGCACCGATCGCGTCGAAGCCCCTGCGGATGCGCTGGCGCCGGTCGCCGACGTTCGCCTCGCGGGCCCCGAACGTGTCGCCGATCTCGGCCAGGTAGTCGACGGCGGCGACGAACCCGGCGAGTCCTTCGTGGTTCAGGGTGCCGGTCTCCCACCGGTCGGGGACCGCGTCGCTCGCGGGTCGGACCTTGTAGGGCTCCCACGAGGCGAGGAGCTCCTCGCGGGCCCACAGCATGCCCAGGTGAGGGCCGAAGAACTTGTAGGGCGAGCACACGGCGATGTCGGCGCCGATCGCCGCGACGTCGATCGAGCGGTGCTGGGCGGCATGGACGCCGTCGACGCACACGAGCGCTCCCGCCGCGTGCGCGCGGCGAGCGACCTCGGTCGCGGGGGCCACCGTGCCGACCGCGTTCGATGCGAGCGTCACCGCGACCAGACGGGTCCGGTCCGACAGCGCCGCGTCGAGCGAGTCGAGATCAAGGTTGACGTCGTCGTCGTGAACATCGACCCACCGCACGATCGCTCCCGCGTCCCGCGCGGCGAGCACCCACGGACGGATGTTCGCGTCGTGATCGAGGCGCGTCACGACGACCTCGTCTCCGCGTCCGAGCGTACGCCCGAACGATCTGCTCACGGCGAGCAGCAGCGACGTGGCGTTCTGCCCGAACACGATCTGATCGGGATCGGCACCGAGCAGATCGGCGCCCGCCACGCGTGCCCGGGCGATGAGTTCGTCGGTCTCCTCGCTCGTCACGAAGGTGCCGTGGGTGTTCGCGTTCGAGCCGACGAGATAGTCGCGCATCGCGTCGAGCACCGCCTCGGGCATCTGCGAACCGCCCGGTGCGTCCGCGAAGACGCACGGGCGTCCGTCCATGCGGCGCCCCAACGCCGGGAACCGGCTTCGCAGCACGGACAGGTCGGGAGCGGCCATCACCTCAGGGTGGCGCAGGGGTCGCGACCCTGACAACCGAACCCCCACGCCGGTCCTCCCGAGGCCCTAGGCTTGCGTGCCATGACCGACCATCCGGCGAGAGTCGCGGCACGCGGAGGCATCACCGGCCTCATCACTCGGGTCCGAGGCGAGGACAGCTACGCGCTCGTGCTGTTGATGACCGTGTTGACCATCGCGTTCCTCGCGGGTACCTCGGATCAGGGGTGGGAGTGGATCGTCGGCATCTCGCTGTTGTGCATCACGCTGCTCGTCGCGCTCCACACGTCGAACGTCCATAGGCGGACGTTCCGGCTCGCGCTGGTCCTGTGCGTGTTCGCCTTGCTCGGCGCCGCGGCGGGCAGCACGAGCGAAGGGACGGTCGCGACGACGGGCCTCGCGGTGATCGGCGCGGTCCTCGTGTTCGTGACGCCGATCGCGATGCTCCGACGGGTTACGCAGCACCTCACGATCAACGGACAGACGGTGTTCGCGGGGATCACGGTGTACCTGCTCGTGGGGCTGTTCTTCTCCTTCGTCTTCATGGTGATCGCGCGGGCCGATCCCCAGCCGTTCTTCGAGGCGACGTCGACCGGGGCGGCGAGCGACGGCGGGACGAGCGACTACCTGTTCTTCAGCTATGTCACGATGACCACCCTCGGCTACGGCAACCTCGTCCCCGAGCAGGACCTCCCGCGGATGCTCGCGGTGCTCGAGGCTCTGCTCGGACAGATCTATCTCGTGACCGTTGTCGCGATGATCGTGGCGGGATTCGCGACGACGGCGCAGGAGCGTCGTAGCGAGCGCTCCGAGGAACGCGACCGCCGGTAGCTTCAGGCCGAAGCGCTTGCAGGAACGACGGAACCGGGGGATGCTCGCCCGGATACACCGGCGGCACGCGCTCCCGGCGCGAGACCGAACGGCCGAGCCAAGCGGAGGGACGACCGTGGGAGGCATGCAGACCAAGGTCCGGATCGACGCGGCGCGCCTGTGGGCGGCAGGTGTTGCGACCTCGGTGATCGCCGCGCTCGCGGGTCTGGTCGTCTACCTGTTCGCCGAAGGCGTGTTCGACGTCGATCTCCGGGTCAAGGACCTCTCCGGCGGGGGCCTGACCGACCTCACGTGGGTGCCGGTCGTGGTGACGGCGTTCCTGGCGGGGATCGTGGCGACGGCGGTGCTCCATGCGTTGCTCACGCTCGTGCCGCGTCCGACGGTGTTCTTCGGATGGCTCGCCCTCCTCGCGACGGCGGCATCGTGCCTGGTGCCGCTCACGACCGACGTCGACGCAGAGGTGAAGTACTGGCTCCTGGGCCTCCACCTGGTCGTCGGCATCGTGGTGATCTCCCTCCTGCTCGCGATCGCCCGCTGGGTCTCGGTCGAGGAACCGGCCCGGACGACGGACGCCTCGCCGCCCCCGCCCCCTCCGACGCAGCCCATCGGCTGAGCCCCGACCGGCGCACGAGGGTGTTCGCACCGGGGTACGGAGCGCACTAGGCTCGTCCCGTACCAGCACGGCCGAGGTGGCCGGTGCGATGGGCCGGCCCGCGCGGCGGCACACGAACGGAGGGAGCGACGGATGCAGACTGCCGACCAGGCACCCGAGGGGGCACCCCCCGCAGAGTTCCGGCGGGCGATGGCCGAGGCGGCCGACCGGTGGTGGCTGTTCCTAGTCACGGGGATCGCATGGGTGATCTTCGGTTTCATCGTGTTCCAGTTCGACCTTGATTCGGTCGCCGCGATCGCGATCTTCACCGGCGTGGCGTTCATCGTTGCGGGGTTCAACGAGTTCCTGATGATCCCGATGGTCGAAGGATGGAAGTGGCTGCACGCGGTGATGGGTGTGATCTTCATCGGGGCGGGGATCATGGCCCTGGTCTGGCCCGATCGCACGTTCTTCATCCTCGCGTCGATCGTCGGATGGTTCCTGGCGTTCAAGGGGATCTTCGACATCATCCTGTCGATCGGCACCAGGGAGGATTTCGAACTGTGGTGGCTGCGCCTGATCGCGGGCGTGATCGAGCTCCTGATCGGCCTGTGGGCCGTCGCCTACCCCGGTCGCTCGATCGTGCTGCTGATCGTGTGGGTCGGGGTGGCCGCGTTGATGCGCGGGATCACCGAGATCATCTTCGCGTTCGAGCTGAAGGGCGCGAAGGACCGCAACCGTCGGGGCGGTGGCTCCGTGTCGCCTGCCACCGTCTGAACCTCCTCACGTGCGGTTCGGGCTCGATACCGCCCAACACCAACTGACGTGGGACGAGCTCCTCGGCCGGGTGCGCCTGGCCGAGGAGCTCGGCTTCGACGGCGCGTGGGTGTTCGACCACTTCAAGCCCTTGTACGCCGACCCCAACGGGCCATGCCTCGAAGCGTGGACCCTCCTGGCGGCGCTCGCGGCCGCGACCGAACGGATCCGCCTCGGGCCGTTGGTCACCGGGATGACCTACCGCCACCCGTCGATCCTCGCGGCCGAGGCTCTGACGGTCGACCACGTTTCCGGCGGACGTTTGGAGCTCGCGGTGGGAGCGGCGTGGTGCGAACAGGAACACCTCGAGCTCGGCATCCCGTTCCCTCCGACCGGTGAGCGCATCGAACGGCTCGGGGAGGGCGTTCAGGTGCTTCGCCAGTTGCTCACCGAAGACGAGGTGAGCTTCGACGGCCGCTACTACCGATTGCGCGGCGCCACGCTGCACCCGCGCCCCGTGCAGCGGCCGCATCCACCGATCTGGATCGGCGGAACGGGCCGGAGGCGGATGCTCCCCCTCGTGGGCAGGTACGCCGACGTGTGGCACGGCTTCGGTGATCCCGCCGAGCTGCGTGAGCTCGGGTCGATCGTCGATGCCGCGGCCCGGGAAGCCGGACGAGACCCGAGCGAGATCGTGCGCTCGACGGATCTGTCGATCGAGGACCTGGATGCCGCCGCGCGCCGGACGGCCGAGCTCGAGGCGATCGGATTCTCCTACCTCACGGTCGGCTGGCCCTCCCAGGGCCGGTCTCGGGTCGAGGAGTTCGCGGCCCGCTTCCTGGGCTGACGGTGTGCCCCGGAGGGGGTCCGTCCCCCAACGGAACCTCTACGGGTTCTCGCGCGTCGGGAAGCGTGAAGAGAACCGAACCCCCATCGGACAAGAACGATGAAAGGCCCGCGCCCGCGGGCCCGGTTCGCGATCGAGCCGGGAGGGCTTCGAGCTTGACGACGACCTACTACGTGCGCAGGCAGGGAGAGGACTGGCATCTCGAGCTGGAGGATCGACGCCTGGAGGTGGCGGGAACGCGCGCGAGCGTTCTGCGAGCCGCACGCACGCTGGCGTTGCTGAACGCCGGCCGGGTGGTCGTCGAGCAGGACGACGGCTCGTGGGAGGACCACGAGGTTTCGCCGTTCCAGTGACCTCCTGAGGAGGCGACGCGTACCTCGCGACCGCCGGGCAGGTTGTGAGCAGCCGGGTGTTCATTCCGACCTCCGAAGCTTCGCGCGCGGGAGTTGGTCGACTTCGAACGCGAACAGTGGATCGGTCACAACGCTGGACGGATCCTCGCGGTTGGTGAGCGCGATCGCCTTCGTGAACAGCGGGTGGTCGGCTCGATCCACGCCCGGTCCTCGATCCGCGGCGGCGCTCCCTGACCGGGCCACCCCCGTGGCGGACGTGCGATGGCGCATCCGCCAGAGAACCTTTTTCATCCCTCGCGGCAATACAGGGGGACGAGCGGCTTCAGCGAGCCCCTGTGGACGAGCCCCTGTGGAGAGGAGCGAGGGAGTGGTGGTGCGAGAGCGGGCGACGATCTATGTGCGGGTGGAAGGGCGGAAGTGGCGCCTGCACGACCATGAAGGCAAGTCCCAAGGGGTGTTCGGCAACCTCGATGCGGCCCTGACGGCAGCGCGGTACATCGCGCGGGATCACATGCCGAGCTGCGTCAAGGCCCAGGACGCCAACGGTGCGTGGATGGTCTTCGAGAGCTTCGAGGGTCCCGAGACGGCCGAAGACCAGGCCGTCTCGACCCTCAACGGCCGCCGGCGCCGGAAGTGGTTCGTGTGAGGCCCGATCGGCCCCCGGACACCGGCCCGGTCATCGTGGATGGGTCGGGCGTCCCGACCGTGTTGCTCGTCGGTGAGCACGCGCTCGATCAGGCCCCGGCGTTCCTCCGGCTGGGAGCGGTCGTCGTGGTTGCTCCCGATCGCGGATCGCTGGATCGGTGGCAGTGCGAGCAGGGGGGCGGCGATGGGCGTGCCCGTGTCACCGCCGCCGACGACTCGATCGTCGTCGATCTGCGCAAGCACTCGATCGAGTGGCGCGACGTGGCGCTCGACATCACCGAGCTGGAGTTCCGGGTGCTTGCCGCGCTCGCCTCCGAGCCCGACCGGGCGTGGTCGTTCCCGGACCTGCGGGCGACGGGCTGGGGGCCGGCCACTCCGACGCGCGACGATCTGGTGACCGTCCGGTCGGTCGTCCAGCGTCTTCGGAACAAGCTCCGTGTGGCCGGCGTCCTCGCTCGGATCGAAACCGTTCGCGGGTTCGGGTTCCGTCTCACGATGCAACCCCCGGCACCGCGCAGTGTCCCCGACCTGCGACGTTCCGGATCGGTGACAACCTGATGAGAACCTGCACTCGACCCCCTGCCGATCGCACCCGTACCTTCCGCCCCGGCGTGTCCCCCCCAATCGACTACGCACGCCGGAGGAGAGACCGATGAGCAAGCGACGCACGGGTGTCGCGACGGCAGCACTCCTGGCTGTCGCGGTGATGTGGACGGTGCCGGCGACGGCGGACGACGAACCGACGGAAACCGAGCAGCACTGTGCGGTGATGCTCGATCGCTCGATCGACGATCCGCAGACGAACCCGGTCGAGACCGAGTCGGTCGACCTCGGATGTTTCGACACCCTGACGCAGGCGGTCTCGGTCGGAACGAACGGAGCCGTCGCTCCCGTGTCGGGCCACATCGTGAAGCGTGTGAGCTTCCGGGAGGCGATGCGCCAGCTGATGACCGAGGAGGACCCGGAGAAGACGTTCCTGATCGGCATCGAATGGACCCTCGTAAATCACGACGGGGGAAGTCGCTCGTACTACTTCGACCGCGCCTGCAACAGCAACCCGATCGAAGTCAACATCGGTGCGACGTGGAACGACAAGTTCGAATCGGGGAAGGGATTCAGCGGCTGTGGGAACAACAGGAAGTTCGAACACGTGAACCAACAAGGCGACGTGAAGATCTGTTCGCCCAACTGCTCCAGCTACCATGCACTCAACAACAACGTGTCCTCATTGCGCTGGAAGGAATAGCGCAAACGGCGGACTATCTCCCGGACGCTGACTCGATGCAGGATGGCAAGCGTGGCACGGCGAAGCGACGCGGATCTGATCGCGGAGTCCCTTCAGGATCCCGCTCGCTTCTCCGCGGTGTTCGAGCGGCACTTCGTCTCCGTGCATCGCTACTTGTCTCGCCGTGCCGGGACGGATGTTGGAGATGAACTGGCCGCTGAGACGTTCGCGCAGGCTTTCGCCTCTCGCTCCGGATTCGACAGGGCGCGCACCGATGCACGTCCCTGGCTCTTTGGAATCGCGACGAATCTGCTCAGGCATCACCGCAGAGCGGAGCGTGCACAGCTGGATGCCTACTCGCGTCAGGCGGGTCGCGAGGAGAGGCGTGTCGAGCCCGCATTCGATGAGAGGGCAAGCATGGCATTGGCTGTGCCTCATGTGGCGAGAGCCCTCCGCTCGCTTCGTGTCGAGG
The DNA here is from genome assembly GCA_040881665.1 of Actinomycetota bacterium. Taxonomy (NCBI): domain Bacteria; kingdom Bacillati; phylum Actinomycetota; species Actinomycetota bacterium. The sequence continues at coordinate 194,656 of JBBECT010000005.1, read as the reverse complement.
ACCGAGATGTGCTGTTGCTTGTCGGCTGGGTGGATCTCAGTTACGGGGAGACGTCAGAGGCCCTTGGGATTCCGATCGGAACGGTCCGATCACGGCTGCGGCGAGCCCGAGTCCAGATGCGCGAGGAGCTTGAGTCTGTCGCAGAGATCCGAGGTATCGGCGTGACGTGGGCTCCGGAAGAGGAGGGATCCCCATGAAGGCTCTAGACCTAGTTCGCCTGGTCGGCACCGATGTTCCCGAGGCAACACAGACTGCGCGAGGCCGCGCCGAGGCGCGACTGCTCGAGATGATCGAGGCGGAATCGAACGGAGGGGGGAAGCGTTCGCCGGAACGGCGTGGTCGAACGCTCGCTCGGCGAGCCCTGCTTCCTGTTGCGGCCGTCCTGGTGGCGACGCTGGTGGTTGTAGTCGTCCTTCCGCGAGGTGGTTCCCCGGCGTCGGCACAGCAGTTCCTACGCGACATGGGTGTCGTAACCGGCCAGCAGCCCTCCTCTGCGCTCGGCTCAAGCGAGTTCGTCTACACGCGCCAGTTGGAGGTATTCAGACAGGGGACGCGCGCCGAAGGGGAACAAGGGACGTCGGAACTGGTCGAACAGACTCGTGAGCAGTGGATCTCACCGAACGGGGCAGGACGGATCGTCGACGTCAACGGTGACGAAGGGTATCCGCGAGGCTATCTGACGTTCCTCGACCCTTCACAGTTGCCGACCGATCCGGTGGCCCTGGCGCAGACCCTCCGTGAGGAAGAGTCATTCGGGAAGGTGAACACCGATGCGCAACTCCTGAAAAAGGTCGGATCGCTTCTCGGCGGGACGCTGGCCCCTTCGGGTGTCCGCGAGGCGCTGTACGAAGTCGCTGCTCAGGTTCCTGGGATCCAGTTGATCCCCGATGTCATCGACCCTGCCGGACGAGAGGGGACGGCTGTAGTTCTGGACGACGGCGACGTGCGGGTGAGGCTCGTCATCGATCCATCGAACGCTCAGATGCTGTCGCGCTCCGAAAGCACTCGGAGTCCCGACTCGGGCGACCAGGTCCTCGACCACGAGATCACCTACCTCGCCGTGGGAGTCGTGGACTCGGTCGATGAGCGACCGCGAGGATCGGCTCCATCCGTCAGTTCGTAGTCAGGGTGCCTTCCATGCCGCCGTGGAGGGTGCAGGCGAACCCCGTCGCGGCATCGATCGCCGGGACCGTCACCGTGACGACGTCGCCCGGGGCGACGGCGCCCGTGCTCACGTCGAGGTCTTCGATCGTGAAGTCGTGAACGGAGTTGCCACCGTTCGTGAGTTCGATCGTGACCTCCTCGCCCGCCGGAACCGCGACTTCGGCCGGTGCGAACGTGTTGTCCTGCATCTCGATCCGTGCGGCGTCTCCGTCGGCGGGACCCTCTTGGATGTCTCCGGAGCGGGCGGCGCCGGAGCAGGCGGCCAGCGTCAGCGCGAGGGCGGCGACCGAGAGCACCAGCCATCGTGCCCGGGTGCGGGCGACGCCGGGGGATCGACGCGCGGGCATCCTTTTCTCCGTTTCGGTCGGGGGAGCGCCGAGTCCTCCCGGCGCGGCAGATCGATGGTCGCAGCGATCGCGACCGGCGCCAACCCCGAGCGCGGCGAGCGGGGATGCTCTCGACCAGATCCTGACTCTGGCGATCCTCCCCGAAGCTCCGTCAGGCCCGGTCACGGACGAAGAAGCGGGCTCCGGTCTCCAGCGGCTCGGCGTCCAGGACGGCGTCGGACAACGCGGGGGCAAGTTCCGGTGCGACGTAGACGTCGACGTTCTTCGCCTCGGTAGAGGCGTCTTCGATCCCGGGGCCCTCGACGGGTTGGAGTGAGATCGAGGTCTGGCCGTTCTCGGCGGGCTGGGGCGTCAGGCGGATCGCGTTCCCTTCGACCCCCTCGCTCGCGAGGATGTCGCGGAACACGGCCGCGGCGGTGTCGGTGACCTGCAGCATGAAGATCCCTCCTCAGGATCGGGTTCCGAGCCGATACCCGCGGCAACAGGGTCCGAAACCGCCGGCCGCCGTGCGACGTGCCCCATGGGCGGGTGTGACGCCCTCAGGCTGCGAGCAGGCCGATCCCCAAGGTGATCACGCCCACCGCGAGGGAGATCGCGCCGATCCACAGCAGGAGGATGAACCCGTTGGGTCGTTCGGCGCCCTTGGCCATCGACGAGAAGAAGAACCCCATCGGCATCAGGATCGCGGCGACCGGGATCGCCGACGATGCGAGCGCGCGGGGAAACCCGCTGAGCGTGGTCGCCTCGACGAACAGGAGCGCCACGAGCGACAGGAACAGGATCCCCGGCGAGCGAGCGTGCGCCGTCGGAGAGTTGCAAGGTTGTTTCCATCGTGGCCTCCCCCGTAGGTGCCGATCCCGATCGTCGGGAGCGTACTCCCGGTCAGCCGCCCTCGTTCTGCTGGAGGAACCGTTCGATCTCGGCCGCGATCTCGTCGCCCGACGGAACACGCTCCTCGTCGTCGGCGACCGTCTCGAGCTGGGCGACGTAGTCCTTCGTCTCGGGCCGGTCGGCGAGCAGTTCGTCGAGCCGGGAACGCTCGGAAGAGGCTTCGTCAGCGAGCTCGCCGAGGTCGATCGGCACGTCGAGGTGGGACGCGAGCTTGTCGAGCAGCGTGATCGTCGCCGCCGTGAACTCGCCCCCGATGTAGTGGGGAACCTGGGCGAAGAACCCGACCGTCGGGATCCCGCTCCCGGCGACCGTCATCTCGACCACCGAGAGCGCGGCGGCCGGAACCCGCAACAACCCCTCGGTCCGTTGCTCGCCGTCGGCGAGCAAGCCGTCCTGGGACTCGGTCGCGATCAGGCCGGTGGGGCGCGTGTGGGGGACGGCCTGCGGGATGGCCCCGATCGAGATCCACTGCGAGACGCCGAGACGCACGCAGAGCTCGAGGACCGCGTCGGCGATCGACCGCCAGCGGTAGTCGGGCTCGGCTCCGGCGAGCACGAGGATGTCACGCCCTGCGAGGGTGACCCGCCGCACGACCAGTTCCGGCCACGTGAGCTCGTGCAGTCGCCCGTCGACGATGTCGAGCACCGGCCGCCGGGAGCGGAAGTCGTAGAGAACGTCCGGATCGAACCGCGCGACGAACTCGCCCTCGCCCGCCAGATGCGCCGCCGCGGCGGTGGCCGCCCCTGCCGCGTCCACCCAGCCGTCGAAGGCCGCGATCAGCACGGGGGCCGCGAGCGGACGCTCGGAGGTGAGCTCGTAGAGAGGTGCCATGCGGCCCAGCTTAGTCGGGCCCGCGCGGAGCGCCGAGGCGTGCCCGCGATCGCGGGATCGTTCAGGCGCGAGCCTCGTCGAGCACCGTGTCGACGCGCGCCAGGCCCTCCATCGTGTGGTCGATGTCGTACCCGAAACCGAAACGGATCCCATCGCCGATCCCGAACACCTCGCCGGGAACGAGGAGCACGCTCTGGTCCTCGCGGATCCGGTCGATCAGCTCGCCGCTCGGGATCGGCAGGTCGTACTCGGCGTAGGCGATCGCTCCAGCCTTCGGTCGTGCGTACCGGAACACGTCGTCTCGGGCGAGTACCCACTCCTCGAGCCGCGGGAGCTGGCGTCGGATGATCCTCCGCGTTCGCGCTAGGATCGCATCGCGCTTGGAGGGCTCCATCGCGAGGGCGCACAGGCGGTCGCTCAGCATGCTCGGCGTGAGGGTCGTGTAGTCGTGGCGCACCCAGAAGTCGTGGACGAACGCCTCGGACCCGACGGCCCAGCCGATCCGCAGCCCGGGCATGCCGAAGGCCTTCGAGAGGCCGCCGGTGATCACGACCTTCTCGGTGCGGCCCCAGAAGGTCGGCGACACCTCGTCCGTGTCGACCTCGGCGCCGCGATAGATCTCGTCCGCGACGATCCAGGCGTCCACCCGCTCGGCGGCCGCGACGATCGCGTCCATCTCGGCCTCGGTCAGCACGTGCCCGGTGGGATTGTTCGGGTTGCAGACCATCACGACGCGCGTGGCGTCGGTGATCGAGGCCTGCAGTTGGTCGGCGTCGAGCTCCCAATGCCCGCCGTGGAGCCGGAGAGAGAACGTGTCGGTTCCGTCGCCGAACGCGCGTCCGAGCCCCCAGCCCTCCATGTAGTTCGGGACCATGAACGCCAACCGGGTTCCCGGTTCGAGCAGGGTCCAGCACGTGAGGAAGTTCGCCTCGGATCCTCCGTTCACGACCGTCACGTTCTCGGTCGTGGCGCCCGGGTACCACGCTGCGATCCGCTCCCGGGTCTCGGCCGATCCCTCGGACAGCGGGTAGCCGAGCGCCGTCGAGAGGAAGCCCTCCGACGAGAGCGCGGTGCCGTCGAGGAGCTCGTCGATGCGCAGCGGCTGGACACCCGACTCCGACAGGTCGTAGTCGACCTGATGCCAATAGAGCGACTGCATCCGCTCCATCTCGAACAGATCGATGTGCATGGGCGGATCAGTCCTGGTCGACCTCGAGGTCGCCGGCGCCGAGATCCTCGAAGAGGGCCCGCGCCTCGGCCTCGCGGTCGGCCGGCACCCACAGCTGGATCGCTCCGACCGGGTACATCTGGCCCAGCTCCTTCGCGATCACGGGGATGCCCTCGGCCTCGAGCCGGCTCTTGGCGACGTCGCCGAGGGGTTGCGTGGAAGCGTCGAAGACGTGGACGAAATCGGTGTCGGGTTCGTGTTCGTCACTCATGTGGGCATCCTCGCACGCCCGCCCGCCGGCCGTCAGCGGGTGAGCTCGGCGACCAGTTCGCCGTAGGCGCCGACGTAGCGGTCGATGTCTTGATCGGTGCCGGCGGCGCTGACGGTCGGACCGGCGCCGGCGATCGCCTCCCACACACCACGATTGGCCAGCCAGCGCCGGAACAGCTTCGTGAGCGTGGGGTCACCCATCGCGCGCGCGTCTTCCGCATCGCGGGGCATGCGCGGACCGAACGTGGTCCCGCTGCGCGCCCAGAGCCGGTGGACCGTCCACTCGAGCCCGGCATCGCGAACGACCTGCTCGATCCCGTCGGCGAGACGAGCGCCGAGAACCGCGGTGCGCTCGTAGGTATCCTCGGTGAGGATCTCGGTGAGCGCCGCCTTGGCGGCCGCCATCTGGAGCGGATTGCCGAAAAGCGTCCCGCCGGTCGCGAGGTCGTGTCGTTGCGGATCGAAGAGCTCCGCGAGCTCTGCGGTCATGCCGTAGGTGCCCATCGGGATGCCCGCGGCCACCGACTTGCCGGCCGTGACGATGTCGGGCTGCAGCGCCCACCTCTCGATGAGCCCTCCCGGGCCGGTCACGAGCGTGTGCGTCTCGTCGAAGCACAGCAGGGTGCCCGCATCACGTGTGAGTGAGCGAAGGGCGTCGTGGAACCCCGGTGCGGGAACGAGGAGACCGATCGTGTTCGTCAGCGCGGGTTCGGTGAGGACCAGCGCCACGTCTCCCGGTGCGAGCGCTCGCTCGAGCGCGTCCGGATCGTTCCAGGGGACGATCCGGACGCGATCGGGGTTGTGGCGGGGCAAGCCCTCCTGTTCGTTGACGACCCGGTCGCCCTCGAGCGTGACGAGAGCATCGTCGAAGTGCCCGTGGTACTTCCCATCGAACCACACGACCTTGTCGCGGCCGGTCGCCACGCGCGCGAGGCGGATCGCCTCGACGTTGGCCTGGGATGCAGACAGCGTGAACTGCCACTGGGGGAGCGGCCAGCGCCGGGCGAGCTCGGTCGCGACATCGATCGCGTCGGGGGAGGGGAGCAGGAACTGGACGCCCTTCGCCACCCGGTCGGACACCGCCCGGACGATGGGCTCGGGCGCATAACCGCAGAACATGCTCATGTCGGCGACGTTGAAGTCCACGTACTCGTGCCCGTCGACATCGCGGAACCGGCTGCCGCGGCCTTCGGCGACGTAGATCGGCGGGTCGTTGTCGGTCGCGTGCCACGACATCGGCACGCCGTTCGGCATCACGGCGCGACCCAGCCCGAGCAGGCGCATCGTCTCCGGGCGCTCGGCGACGTACCGCGCGTCCTCTTCGCTAAGGAGCTTCTCCACGCGCTGAGGATCGATGCCTGAGAACGATGTCATGCGCCGATGTTCCCGGTCCGCGCGAGGACCGTCAAGGATCAGACCGGGAATGAAGAACGGCCCCGGGATGTTGACCCCGGGGCCGTTCGATGCGACGGCGTCGTTCTCAGACGGCGCTCGAACGCATGTCGTTCTGCAGGGTTGCCACGTCCAGGTTCTCCTTGCGCACGCGCAGATCGAGGTACATCACGATCAGCACGAGAGCGGTGAACGGCAGGACGATGATCTGTGCGACCGAAGCTCCCAGCCCGGCGAGGAACCAGTTGTCGCCGAAGATCGCGGTGATGATGCCTGTGACGATCCCGGCGAGGATGTAGGTCACGATCAGGATGCCGAAGACCTGCCATCCGTACCCTTTCGTGAGGTTCCACGAACGGGACATGGCTTCGGTCCCTCGCTTGTTCTCCACGACGAGGGCCTGCACCGTTACCGAGAGCTTCACCCAGATGTAGATCCCCGGGATGATCAGCAGGATGAATCCGCCGAGGGTCGCGAGCCCGACGAGGATGCTGATCCAGATGATCGGACCGAGTCTGGCGAGTCCGAACTTGTAGACAGCCTCGGTCGAGATCGACTCGCCGATCGCTGTTCCCGCCGCGGCGCGCGCGATCGCTCCGTTCAGGATCGACTGAACGATGACTCCGATCAGGACCGAAACGCCCAGAACGGCCCACCATTCGCCCCATCCTGTCGTGGTGATCGTGCCGGACTCCAGATCCAGAACGGCGTCCTTGACCAGCACTTCGTTCGTGAGGAAGTACTGGAGCAGCGTCAGGGGGATCACGACGATCGCAACCAGTCCGATCAGCTTCGTGAAGTTCTCCTTGTACAGCTCGAACGCCGCGCTGAAGATCTCCCCGAAAGTACGGCTGGGGATCCCTCCCGAGCCCGGCGCCGCGCCGCCACCAGGTGGTGGCGGCGGAGGTGGCGGTGTGGCCATACGACCTCCCTCTTTCCATCCGCTCGGATGGGCCCGCTCCGGACCCGGTCATTCGTTCCGAACCCTAGACCCGCTGCTGGGACGTTTCCAGCACCGTCGCCGCTGGTGGCAACCGCTGGGCTAGGCTGCAGCGGATGCCGCGCGAGGTGCTTCTGTTGCGCCGTGAGGAGGTCGGTCGGGTCCTCGACATGGCTTCGTGCATCGATGCGGTCGAGGCCGCGTTCGCCGCGTATTCGCAGGGCCGGGCCGAGCTCCCCTCGGTGATCCACCTGGACGTTCCCGAGCATCAGGGAGAGATCCACGTCAAGGCCGGGCACCTGCACGGCGTTCCCCACTATGCGGTGAAGGTCGCCTCCGGGTTCTATGAAGCCGACCTTCCCGCGATCGACGGGCTGGTCCTGGTCTTCGATGCGACGACGGGGGCCCCCGAAGCGTTCCTGCTCGACGACGGGTTGATCACCGACGTCCGCACCGGTGCCGCGGGTGGAGTCGCCGCCCGGTACCTCGCGCCGTCGACCGTGGGCCGGGTCGCGATCGCGGGTACCGGACAGCAGGCGCGCCAGCAGCTCGAGGCACTCGCCTGCGTTCGCCCCGGATTCGGATCGGTCGCCGTCTGGGGACGGAACCCGGAGCGGGTGCAGTCCTGCGTCGAGGACCTGCGGGTTCGTTCCTGGCTCCCGGAGGGATGTCTCGTCGAGGGCGCGGAGACGGTGCAGGCGGCACTCGAGGGTGCGGACGTGGTCCTGACATGCACCGCGAGCAGGGAACCTCTGGTCCGCGCGGAGTGGCTGGCCCCCAGCGTGCACGTGACGGCGATCGGGTCGGATGGCGCCGACAAGCAGGAGTTGGATGTCGGGGTGCTCGGTGGCGCCGACCTCGTCGTCGTCGACGGCCGCACCCAGGCGACCGCGATAGGGGAGCTGCATCACGCGGTGAACGCGGGCCGGCTGTTGCCCGAGGACACCGTCGAGCTCGGTGAGATCGTGGCGGGGGAACGCGTGGGCCGCACCGACGATCACCAGCGCACGGTCTGCGACCTCACCGGGATCGGCGTCCAGGACGTCGCCGCAGCGGCCGTGGTGCTCGAACGTGCTCGATCGCTCGGACTCGGCGAGACGCTTCGGCTCTGAGTCGAGTGGCTCGACCGGAGCGTCAAGGGCCTGACAGTCCGGTCCCAGGGGTTGTCGGAAGGGGTCTCACCATGTGAGACGGCGTCTCGATAGATGGACCCTCGAGAGGACCTTCCCGGCCTCAGGGCTGTCAGGCAGCCGACCCGCCCCCGTGTCCGTCTTGACGTGTGTCACACCCCCGGCGTACCGTGACTCCCCTCACATCGAACACATGTTCGAGCGGCGGGATCCGCCCGCCCGGTCCGAGGCTTCCGGGGAAGGGGTCACGGACCGGGCCGGCGACCCTCGCCGCGGGACTCCCTCGAGAGGAGCATCGCGCGACGAGGCAGGCCGAGATGTCGAAGCGGTACGACGAACAGGTTCTGGTCGAGCGCGATGCGGGCATGCCCTCGGTCTTCGTCTGGCGCGACCGGCGCTACGAGGTGATCGACGTGATCGGCCGCTGGCGGATCGAGGGCCGCTGGTGGGACGACGGTCGCGATCGCGAGTACTGGCGTGTCGAGGCACGCGGTGGCGCCGTCTGGGATCTCTACCACGATCGTGCCCACGACCGGTGGCACATGGAGCGCCTCTGGGACTGAGCTCGCGGTTTCGTTGAGGTGCCCCTCACCCCGTGGAACAATCCGAACGTCCGCGGCCCGCGCGGGCGCGGGGATGAGAGGGCCCACGGTCTTGCCACGCTTCCAGGGGCACGTACAGGTGCGCGCACGGGTGCGGGCGCCTGGCGTGCCGGCGCCGGCGCCAGCGCCAGCGCCCGACGACGTCCCGCCGGCGTCACGGCGCGATCGCCCGTCCTCCGGCAGCGCGCGTACCGTTCTGATCGTCGCGTTGCCGGCGCTCGCGGTCGCCGTGCTGTTCCTCGCGCCCTATCTGCTGCACGACCACGTCGTTCCCGTGGGCAGTGACACCGCGCAGGGGATCTGGCGAGCACGGGTCGTGACCGAGCTGGGGTTGGACGGGCTCCCACCCTCGGGGCCGGCTCTGCTCGATGCCAGCACCGAACGTCCGGGGTTGCCCGTCACGATGGCGCTGCTGCATGCGGCGACCGGGCTCGATCCGTTCGAGCAGTCGTTCGTGCTCCCCGCCGTCGTCGCGGCCGCGATCGCGCTCGCAGCCGGAGCGCTGGCCGTCGCCGCGTTCAGCGAGCCACGGTGGTCCTTCCCCGTGTACGCGCTGCTCGTCGGCGCCTCGCTCAACGTGGAGCTGATGGCGGCCGGCTACTTCGACAACCTCTTCGCGGCGACGGCCGTCCTCGCCGCATGCCTCACTGTGCTCCTCGCCGTCGACGGGAGGCGGGGGATCGTCCTGTCGATCGTGCTCTTGGGGGGCGCGGTGCTGTTCCATTGGATGTTCGCGATGCTGTTCGCGGGCCTGCTCGCGCTGCTGTGGATCGGGCTGCTGCCTTCGAGCCTCCGCTCCCGGAGCGCGGGAACCGGAGCGCTCGGCACGCCGGCTGGACGGCTCGCAGCGATCCTGGGTGGCGCCGCGCTGGTGGGTGGGGCCGGACTCGTGGCGGCGCCGAACGCCCTGACGCTGTCGTCCGGGCCGCCGCGGTCGGAGGTCCTCGACAAGCTCGGCCGCCTGCTTCCGGTGGGTGCGTTCGTTCCCGCGGGGATCATGGCGGCGGTCGGCGGGTGGTTCCTCGAAGGCACGTCGCGCCGGCGGTGGGGGCGGGTGTTGCTCGTGCTGTGGACCGCGTCGGCCGTGGTGGCGGGGATCGCGGTCGTGCTCGGCGTGCGGGTTCCGGCGCATCGGATCGCCGCGTTCGCGCTCGGATTCCCGGTCCTGGTGGCCGCGGGCGTCGTCGGACTCGGGCGCCTGGGCGCCTGCAGGTTCGGCTCATCGCGGCGCCGAGGGCTCGGCGTCGCGGCCGCCGCCGTCATGGTGGCGGCGGGGATGGCCCTCACCGCGGCGTCGTGGTCCGCGCGACCTCCGTTCGTGAACGCCGTGCGGCTCGCACAGGTCGAGGAGATCGCTCGGATCGTCGATGGTGTCGAGCCGGGAACGCCCGTTGTCGTGGTGGCGGACGCGCCGTCGCTCCCGGGCTACGGCGCGACGCCGGCGATCCGGAGGATCCGCGCCGTGCTGGATCCGTCGAGGGTCGGTGACGTCCACGCGTTCCTCGGCGAACCGGACGACCTGCTCGCGGGACGTCCCACGGTGCGCATCGGGGACCCGGCGTTCACGAAGGCCTCCCGGGAGTTGTGGGCGGCGACCGGTCCGGCGATCGCGGCCGCTCCGGTGATCGTGCTCTCGCGCCTGTACTACAAGGACTTCGATGCGACCGCACTCGCGCATCCCGAGGCCGCGGTCGGTGACGGGCTGCTCGTGCTCGGCTCGCCGCTCCCGCCGGCAGCCATCACCGCGCGTTCCGCCCCGTCGGTTGCGTTCCTGGCGTTCGCAACACTCGGTTTGGCGCTGGTGATCGGGATCGCGGGGATCGGATGGAGCTGGACCCTGCTCGCGGCTCGCGCCGCGGACCGGATCGCGCTCGCGCCGGCGGTCGGACTCGCCGTCCTCGCGATCTCGGGGCTCGTGGCGGATCGGGTCGGTATCGCGATCGGGTCCGTCGGCGGTATCGCGATCGTCGTGGTCGCCGCGGTCGCGGGGTGGGTCCCGCTCGTCGGAAGGCGGTTGCGGTAAACGCGATCGCGATCCTGCTGGTCGTCGTCCTGGTCGCGGTTCCGGGGTTCGGGATCTCCCTCGCGTTCGCGGGCCCGTCGGCTCTGCCGCTGCTGTCGCGGATCGCCCTCGCCCTGCCGCTCGGTTTCTGTCTCGTCGGGATGGTCAGTCTCCTGCTGGCGATCGTCGGGATGCATCGCCCGGCCCTGCTCGCACCGATCCTGCTTGCACTCGCGGTGGGGGCGTGGGCGTTCGGACTCCGGCGGCACGGCCTCAAGGCGTTCAGCTCGGCGTGGCGCGCGGAACTAACTCGGTTGCGGTGGACCTACCTGGTGCTCGGCGTGCTCGTCGTCGGGTTCGCGATCGTCCGCTCGACCTACGGTCCAGAGGGCCAGGTCGCCCCGACGGCCTTGCGGTATTGGGCGGACGGCCTCGAGATCGCCGACGCGCACGGGATCCCCGAACAGACCCTGCACTGGAACGCGCTCGTGCCGCCGACGGTGAGCAAGGTCGTGCTCAACAGCTTCCACGCCACGGTCAGTCTCGTCCTCGGTCGCGATCCGCTCCGCGCGCTTTCTACGATGCTCGCGGTCGTCTCGGTCGGGTTGTTCGTCGCGCTGTTCGCCGTCGCGCGCAAGCTCGGTCTCCGTCGCACCGCGGGGCTCGTCGCGGTGTTCTTGCTCGGGAACCTGCTGATCGGTGGCTCGGACCTGACCGCGGACCTGAACCACTACCACGCCGAGAACTGGGGACGGCTCGTCGTGCTCGGTGGGGTCCTGCTCGCCGTCCGCGCGATGCGATCGGAGGTCCGGGCGTGGCACCTGAGCGAGTCAGCGGCCGCCGCCCGGCCGTTGCGGGAGGAGCGCAGCGGCGAACACCGGACCGCCGCGCGCAACGCCGCCGTCGCCGGGGTGATGTTCGGCGTCGCGGCGGGAACCCACCTCGTCGCGTTCGCCGTGGGCGCGCTGTTCCTCGTCTGCTACGGCATCGCCGTCGCGATGGCGGACCCGGGGTTCCGCCGGCGTCCGCTGAGGATCGGCGCGACGCTGTTCGCGTGTGCCGTGGTGATCGGTGTGCTCGTGCTGTTCCTCCCGCGCGGCGACATCGGGTTCCAGGGCGCGGCGGGGCGCGAGGTCTACGCGTCGGCGCTGGAGCAGATCGAGCTGCCCTCCCGCTTCGATCCCACGCTGTACCTGGCGACGGGGGAGTTGGAACAACCGGAGCACGAGCCGGTCCTCGGGTTCTACGACCCGCCGGGTGACGAGTACGGATTGCTCGTGTCCGCGATGCTCGGGCTGCCGAATGTTCCTGCGCACGGCGCGGCCCTCATGATCGGGCCGGGGCTGTTGCTCGCCGCCGCCGTGCTCATGGTCTTCGGGACCCGGATCCTTCGTGCGCTCGCGGTGGCGAGCTTGCTCCTGGCGGCGGGACTGCTCACCACCGGACTGCTGTTCCTGTGGCGCTACGATCTGTATGCGCTCGCCCATTTCGGCAAACGCCGTTTGTTCGACTACGCGGCGATCCCGATGGTCCTGATGTTCGCCGGAACGTTCGAGCTCGGCTTCGCACGCTTGCAGGAACGCTGGGCTTCCCGGCCACGGTTCGTCCCGGCGATGGCGGCGGCGGTGACCGTCGTCGTTGCGGCGGTCGTGCTGCCGTCGGCGGTCGAGGCCGATCGTCCCGGCGACGCGACGTCGATCGAAGGCCTCTCCTGGATACGGGAGAACACATCGTGCGACGGACGGATCCTGGCCGACCGCCGCACCCTCGCGACCTTCGAGACGATGACGGGCCGCGCGGCGGTGCTCGAGGGGATGGGTCCGCATGTACGGCCGGGGCTGCTCGCGATCGCGGTCCAGGAGATGCTGCAGGCGCGACAGTTCCTGCTCTATCCGCGACTGCATGAGGAGTACCTGCGCAGCCGCGGGATCGAGACGGTGGTCGTCACGCAGAATGCGAACCGGCTCGGCGGCTGGTACAAGGTCGCGCCGGAGGTGCGGCCCCCGCGTTTCCCGATCGATGCGCAGACCACGTCCGGGTCGGGCATCTCCCCGGCCTTCGAGGGCCTGCTGCAGACCCCGTTCCTGGAGCTGGTGCACTCGACGCCGTCGCTGGCGGTGTTCCGCGTGGAAGACTTCGATCCGTCGACCGTTCCGGGACCCGACGCCGGATCCCTGCCCGGCTTCGCGTGCGAGGAGGGGACCCAAGCGCTCGCGGACCGTCCCGGGAAACAGCCTCTCGACAGGGACACGCTCTCCGCCTAAGCTTCGAACGTATGTTCGATACCTTCCGCACCGATCCCTCATTCGTGCACCTTGACGTGCGCTCCTTCTTCTCTTTGAAAGAGGGGGCGTTCTCTCCCGAGCAGCTCGTCCGGGCCGCCGCCGGGCTGGGGATGCCGGCGGTGGCCCTCACGGACCGGGACGGGCTCTACGGAGCGGCCCGTTTCGTGGCCGCGTGTGAGCGTGAGGGGGTTCGGCCGATCCTCGGGGCATCGTTCACGCTGGCGGACTCGACAGGAGCTCCCGGACGGAGCGCCGGGTCGCTCGTGTTGCTGGCGACCGACGACACCGGGTACGCGAACCTGTGCCGGCTCGTGACCGACGCGCACATGACCGGGGAGCGTGGTGCCCCGTCCTTGGAGCCTGCACAGCTCTGCGCCCACGCAGGAGGTCTGCTCGCTCTCGCCGGTCCCGCCTCTCCTGCCGGCCGTTTCGCGATCGCCGGCCGCTCCGGGGCGGCGCGACGGTGGCTCGATCCGTTGCGTGAGGCGTTCGGTCGCGAGCGGCTGTTCGTCGGGATCGAGCACCGGCTCGAGCGCGGGTCCGACACCGAGATCCGTACGTTGCTGCAGCTCGCCGAGACGGCCGGGGTGCGAGCGGTCGCGACGAACCCGGTGCGCTACCTCACGGCGGAGGACGCGTTCCTGACCGATGTACTCGAGTGCATGCGCGAGATCGTGCCGCTGGCCGCGCACCACGTCTCGCGCCGCAACGCCGAGGGTTGGTTGAAGCCGGCCGCGGTGATGTGCGAGCTGTTCGCACAGCGCCCCGATCTCTGTGATGCGACGCTCGAGATCTCCGAGCGGTGCCGGTTCGATCTCGGGCTGCGGCGTCTGCACTTCCCGTCGTTCCCGGTCCCGGCCGGGGGCAGCGCCGACGCGATCCTCGCCGAGCGGTGCCACCGAGGGTTCGACGACCGCGGCGTTCCCCGCACCCGAGAGGCCACCGACCGACTCGCGCACGAGCTGTCGATGATCCGCCGGATGGGCTACGCGTCGTATTTCCTCACGGTCGCCGATATCGTCGCGGACGTTCGTGCGATGGGGATCGGATGCGCGTGCAGGGGATCGGCAGCGGGCTCGTTCGTCTGTTACCTGCTGCGGATCTCCGACGTCGACGCGTTGCGGCACGACCTCGTGTTCGAACGGTTCCTGAACCCGCTGCGCGACGAGCTGCCCGACGTCGACATCGACGTCGAGTCCGCTCGCCGCGGGGACGTCTACGACATGGTGCTCGCGCGCCACGGCGAGGAGCGCACCGCGTGTGTCGCGATGATCGACACCTATCGCGCTCGGTCGGCGCTGCGCGAGGTCGGCAAGGCGCTCGGGCTGCCGGAGGTCGAGGTCGGCACGATCGCGAAGGCGTTCCCGCACATCTCGGCACGGAACCTGTCCCGCGCGATCGCCGAGCTCCCCGAGCTCGTGGGGGAGAACGTGAAGGTGCCGCAGCTCGAGCTGCTGTTCCGCGTCGCGGAGCGGCTCGACGGGTTCCCGCGCCACATCGCGTTGCACCCGTGCGGGATCGTGCTGTCCGACGACGCGCTGATGGACCGGGTGCCGATCGAGCGGAGCTTCCGGGGCTATCGGACCGTGCAGGCCGACAAGGACGACGTCGAGCTGCTCGGCTACCTCAAGCTCGACGTGCTCGGTGTACGGATGCTCTCGTCGATGCGGCATGCCCTCGGGGAGATCGCACGCACCGAGGGGGTCAAGGTCGATCTCGACGAGATCCCGTACGACGACGAGGCGACCTTCGAGCTGATCCGCGCCTCGGACACGATCGGGTGCTTCCAGATCGAGAGCCCGGGCCAGCGCGAGCTGTTGCAGCGGTTGCAGCCGATCGTGTTCGACGACCTGATCGTCGACATCTCGCTGTTCCGTCCCGGCCCGGTGAAGTCGGACATGATCCGGCCGTTCCTGCGCCGGCGGCATGGGGAGGAGCCGCCTCGCTACGACCATCCTTCGCTCGAGCCGGCGCTCTGCGAAACCTGGGGGGTGATCGTCTACCACGAGCAGGTGATGCGCACGATCGCAGCTCTCGCGGGCTACGACCTGTCCGAGGCCGATCGGATCCGCCGCCAGCTCGGCGTCGAGGAGTTGCTCCCGGTGCTGGGGGAGGAGTTCCTCGCGCGGACCGACGCTCGCGGTATCGACCGTGCGGTGGCCGAGCGGGTCTGGGACGACCTCAGTCAGTTCGCGAGCTTCGGGTTCTGCAAGGCGCACGCGGCGGCGTTCGCGGTGCCGACCTACCGCAGCTCGTGGCTGAAGGCGCACTACCCGGCGCACCTGCTCGCCGGGATCCTCACCCACGACCCGGGGATGTACCCGCGCCGGCTGATCGTCGAGGATGCCCGCCAGCGCGGGATCGAGATCCTGCCCTTGGATGTGAACGTTTCCGAGCCCGACTACGTGGTCGAGGAGGTGGGTACCACGCCCGGGCGGCGGTGGGGGATCCGGCTCGCGCTCCAGGATGTCCACGGGATCTCCGAGGCCGAGATCGGCTCGATCATGGCGGCGCGGGTCGATCGTGCGTTCCGCGACGTCCCCGACTTCCTGCGGCGCACCTCCGTCGCTCGGCCGATCGTCGAGGCGATCGCACACGCGGGCGGGTTCGACGCCCTGCGGGTCGAGACGGGGACGCGCCGCAACCGCTTGTTCGAGGCGATCACCACGCCGGCCGAACGCGAGGGCGATCAGCTCGATCTGTTCTCGGCGGGGCACGCAGCCCTCGCGGGCGAGGCGCCGCTGCGCGACTACACCGACGCCGAGGTCGTCCGTGCCGAGCTCGAGGTGCTCGGGGTCGACGCGACCCGCCACCTGATGAGCTTCTACGAACCGCTGCTGATCGATCTCGGAGCCGTCCGCGCCGCCGACCTGTGGAAACGTCGTGGAGGCCGGATGCTCGTCGCGGGGGTGAAGGTCGCCTCGCAGACCCCCGCGGTGCGCAGCGGGCAACGGATCATCTTCCTCACGCTCGACGACGCGACCGGACCGGTGGACATCACGGTGTTCGAGTCGGTGCAACCGAAGGTCGCCCGGACCGTGTTCCACGGCTCCCTGCTCGCCGTCTGGGGTCAGCTCCGGCGATCCGGTGTGAAGGGCGTCAGTATCATCGCCGAAGAGGTGTGGGACCTCACCGATCTGGCCCGCGCCCGCGGGGAGGGACGCCTCGAGGAGGCGATCCGCTCCCCGCGGCGCACCGGCACGACCACGACCGGATCACCGGGGCCGAGCCTTTCACGCCTGCGGCACGCGAGCGGGGGATCGGCCGGGTGATCGCGGTTCCGGAGCGAGCGGCCGGGGATCGGCACGGCATCGGATGTACCGGAGAGGAGGGCGATGGGGGGTCGCGACGAACGCCGCGCTCCCGGACCCGACCCGGGAGAGGAGCCCCGGCGCCTCGACGAGAGGGGTCTCGTCGAGGAGGGACTGCTCGATCCGTCGATCCTGCACGGCCCGGCTCTGCCGCCGCACGTGCTCACGATCCGCCCGTTCCTGTGGATCGTGGTCGGATGGACGGTCGCCCACACCGCGTTCTGGGCCTACTTCGGCACGCTGTTCGCCGACGCTGCGTTCGGCTACGACGCGTCGGCCGCGCAGATGGCGCTGCTTCTCGGCACGTTCTCGCTGCCGTTCGTCGTGGTCACCCCGTTGCTCGGGATGCTCGTCGACCGGTGGAGCCCGAAGTGGCTGCTGCTGATCGGTTTCGCCGTACTCGCTGCCGCGATCCCGGTCGCGGCGCTCGCGACCTCGCTCGTCTGGCTCGGAGCCTCGATCGCGGTCGTCGGGATCGCGGCAGCGGCGATCGACCCCGCTCGCTCGTCCCTCACCGGCCTCCTGGTGCCGAAGGACCAGCTCGTCCAGGCGAACGGGATGATGTCGGCGTCGACGCATTCGGCGTTGCTCGTCGGGACGATCGGCAGCGGGCTCCTGCTGGGTGCGACCGGCAACGCCGACGTCGTCTACACGGTGGCTGCGATCGTCGCGGTGGCCGGACTGCCGTTCTTCTTGCTGATCCCCGACCTTCGGCAGTCGGGGGAGCGGCCGGCGATGAGCTTTCGCGACCTCGGCCAGGGCGTGGTCACGTCGTGGCGCCACCCCGAGCTCCGGCTGCTGCTGTTCCTGGCGCTGCTCGGCTACGTGATCATGAATCTGCTGTTCTCGCTCGAACCGATCCTGATCCGAGACGTGATCGGGGGTGGACAAGAGGGCGTGCAGTTCCTCTGGGCCGCGAACGGGTTCGGGGCGATGGTCGGCGCTCTGCTCGTGTCGCGGATCCGCGAGGGTGTCGGGCTCGAGCTGTTGCTGATCGCGGGCGGGTTCGTCCTGGCCGGGCTCGGGATGATGGTGTACGCGGGCCTGGCGATCTACGCGGTCGCGGTCGTGGCCACGATGCTGATCGGCGCCGGATTCTCGCTGTTCTTCTCGGCGGCGCTGGCCCTGGTGCAGCGAGCGGCCGGTGAGGAGGAGATGGGTCGGGTGACGGCGGTGCTCGGCGTGCTCTCGGAGGGGACGGGATTGCTGTCCTCGATCGTTCTCGCCGGTGTCGGCACGTTCGTCGCGGTGCAGCCGGTCCTGGTGGGCTCGGGGATCGTCCTGGCGCTCGGTGGGCTCGGGGGTCTCCGACGGCTCCGGCGTCTGCAGGCGGCGGGGCTCGCCGAACCCGCGCCACCGGGTGCTCCGATCGCCGGGATCGGCGCCGGACGCCGCCGCCGGGAGCCCTGAGGAGGGATCGGGCCCATGTCCGCAGACGACTCGGTCCCCGGCGGTTCGGCCCCGGACGCGAACACCCCCGCGGGCACGCGACCTTCCGAGCCGATCCTGCACGTGGATCTCGACGCGTTCTACGCGGGGGTGGAGGTGTTGAAGGATCCGTCGCTCGTCGGCAAACCCGTGGTCGTGGGCGGCGTCGGGAACCGCGGGGTCGTTGCCTCCGCCTCGTACGAAGCTCGCGCGTTCGGGGTACGTTCGGCGATGCCGATGGTCCGTGCGCGGCGGCTGTGTCCCGATGCGGTCGTGCTGCCGAGCGACTTCACCGCGTATCGCGCGCATTCGAACCGGTTCCGCGAGGTGCTCCTCGGCTTCACCCCGGCGGTGGAGCCGCTCTCGCTGGACGAAGCGTTCCTCGATGTGGGCGGGGCGACGCGCCTGTTCGGGTCGCCCTCGGAGATCGGGCGAGCGATCCGTGCCGAGGTCGCTCGGGAGGTGGGGGTGACCTGCTCGGTGGGGGTCGCGCCGACGAAGTTCGTCGCGAAGCTCGCTTCGGACGAGCGCAAGCCCGACGGCATGCACCTCGTTCCCGTCGGTGGGGTGCGCGCCTACCTGGAACCGCTGCCCGCCGAGCGTCTCTGGGGAGTGGGCGCCAAGACCCTGGAGCAACTGCACCGGATCGGGGTGCGCACGATCGGCGAGATCGCCGCGACCCCTCGGACGATCCTCGCTCGCCTGCTCGGCGACGCGCAGGCGTCCCACCTGACCGAGCTGTCGCACGGCCGGGACGATCGGGACGTCGTGCCTTACGAGGCGCCGAAGTCGGTGAGCCACGAGGAGACCTTCGAGCGCGACCTCGACGCCGAGCAGGATATCCTCCGCGAAGCGCTCCACCTGGCCGGTCGGGTCGGTCACCGGTTGCGTACCGAGGGCTTCCGGGCGCGGACCGTCACCTTGAAGGTGCGCCTCGCGACGTTCCAGACCCTGAGCCGGTCACGCACGCTTCCGGACGCAACTGATATCGCGGCCGACCTGTACCGGGTTGCGTGCGAGCTGTATCGGGCTCTACCCGGGCAGCGACGCCGGGTGCGCCTGCTCGGGGTTGCCGCGACGGGGCTCGAGTCCGCGGGAGCCGAGCAGCTCGCCCTGCTCCACGGCGACCGGTGGGGGGATGTCGAGCGCGCGCTCGATCGGATCGAGTCGCGATTCGGCACCGGGAGCGCGATGCCGGCTGCGTTGCTCGATCGCGGCCGCGACCTGCGCTGAGGCCCGCCCCTTCCCGAACAGGCACGCCTCCCTATACTGTGACCAGACGGCGCCCGGCCGTGTCGGGATCCCACCGGGTGGAGGCCATGCCACTCTCCGACCACGAACAGCGCATCCTCGAGGAGATCGAACGGCGCCTCGTCGAAGACGATCCCCGTCTGGCGGAACAGGTCTCGACGACCTCGCTCTATACCCACCTCTCGCGCCGGATCCGGTGGGTCTCGCTCGCGTTCCTCGCGGGGTTCGTGCTGCTGTTGTGTTTCGCGCTGTCGCTGGAGCTCGCGGTGGCGGGCTTCGCGATCATGCTGGTGTCGGCGCTGCTCGCGTACCGCTATCTCCGTCAGATGGGACACGACCAGCTGCGAGCGCTGCAGGAGGGTGACCGCTTCTCGTTCGCGTCGTTCCTCGCGCGGATGTCCGGCCGGTTCCGCGACGGCCGCCGTTCGCCCGAGGACTAGTCATCGTTCGATCCCCGCGGGCACCGACGATGACGTGTGCGCTTGTCATGGTCGCTCGGCCTGCGGTACAAACAGCGTCTCTTCTCCAAGGGTGCATGACCGTCGACGCGAACGTGGCCTTCCCCCCTCAGGCGCGATGACGAAGGTGCACCCGCTGGCAGACAGTTCGGGGATCGGTCGAGGGGGAGCGTTTGTCGACGGAAGGATTCACCGCGCACCAGGCGTGCAAGTTCACCGGGTGCTCGCCCCGGCAACTTCGGTACTGGGATCAGATCGGACTCGTGGAACCGTCGGTCCAGGCCACTGGTGGTCGGCCGGGCGTCGCGCGGTTGTATTCGTTCCGCGATCTGGTCGCTCTCAAGGTCGTCCGGTCATTGTTGGATGGCGGGATGTCGTTGCAGCGCGTGCGAAGGGCGTGGACCTACCTCAACAAGACCGCGGGTCTCGAGGAGCATCTGTCCGAGGTCAAGCTCGTGACCGACGGTGTGAGCGTGTTCAAGGTGTGCCGTCGTGACGGCGAGGTGCTCGACGCCTTGCGGGAGGGCCAACTCGCCTTCTTCGTCGCGATCGACGAGATCGTGACCGGGGTCGAGGCCGACGTGGCACAGTTCCGCGACGACCGGAGCCGGTTCATCCGGGCCCTCCGCGACGCGGCCGCGGACGTCTACGCCACGCCCTGAGCTAGGCACGCCTGGCCGACCGACCGGTTCAGAGGCCGCGCCTCCACACCGATCCCAGGTGACGCAGGCGACCCCGACGTTTCCGCAGGTCGTGGAGGGCGCTCCGGGCGCTCCGCCGAGCGTGACGAGCCTCCTGCGGTTGGACGGGACCCGCGCCGAACGCAGCCCGTTCGGCGAGCGTCGTGAGGCTGCGCAGTCCGAGGTCGTCGGAGGCGTTTGCGCGGCGCGGGCCTCCCGTCGGTGCCGCCGCGAGCCGGACGCGCGCACCGAACTCCTCGAAGGTCTCGTTCGGCTGCCGCCGCAGACCGAGATCTCCTGCCCGCGCCGCGAAGACGTCGTAGGTGGCCAGGACGAGCTCGCGCGGATCCTTCGTCCTCGCGCGGGCGAGCCGGACCTGTCGGCGGAGCGCCTTGGCCGGGGGAACCAGGGCCAGCCCGATCGCGAGGAACAGGGCCACGAGGCCGAGCGTGGGCGCCACGTACCGTCGCCAGCTGGGCTCGGGAAGGGGCGCGGGTGGCAGAGGGGCGTCGTTGGCGATCCGGTCGGCGCGCGGTCTCGCCCGGTCGCCCGTGCCGCCGGCTCCGCTGCGCGTGCCGCGGTCGCCCCGGCGGGGCCCCGTCTCGCAGTTGCGCCCGGTGCACGGGGTGAGGGTCGTCGGCGCCAGGTAGCTGGCCGCCGCGAGATTGTCGCGGCTCGGCGTCGGCTCGAACGCGAGCCACCCGTAGTTGGGGAAGAAGACCTCGACCCAGGCGTGCGCGTTATCGGTGCTGACCTCGTAGCGACCCACCCCGATCGCCACGCCCGTCGTGAACCCGACGGCGACGCGTGCGGGGATCCCGATGCTTCGTAGCATCACCGCCATCGTTCCGGCGAACTGCTGGCAGAACCCCCGCTTGCTCTGGCTGAGGAAGTCCACGAGCGGGTCCCGGCCGTCGGGCGTTTCGTACCCGTCGTCGTAGCGGAAGCCGCTCGTGGGGCTCCGGAGTCGTTCCTGGATCTCGAACGCTCGCTCGTAGTCGGTGGACAGGCCCTGGGTCCAGGCCGCCGCGGTGTTCTCCACCACCGTGGGGACGTCCGAGGGAAGCGCCACGTAACGCTGCTCCAAGCCAGGATCGGCCCCCGGCTCCAACTTCAGCTCCTCGGGAGAGGGCGCGGGCAGAAGGGATGCGGCCGTGTACTCGGTGCCGCCCGCGAGCGGCTCAGGCGCGACGATCGTGCCGAGGTCGGGGTCGAACTTGAACGAGGTTCCCCCCAGGTCCAGGGAGGTCGTGGGGTAGGCGGCCGGTACCCACGTGAATCCGAGATCGTCGATCACGGTGAAGGATTGACGCGACGGCGTCGCACCGGCCGGGGGGTTGACGGGCAGCGCCGAGCCCGACTGCAGGTCCATCCCGTCGAAGGCCTGGAGATCGTCCGCTCGCCAGGTGGTTCCGTCGAAGGTGTCCAGTGAGAGCAGGCGCCAGTAGGTGGGTTCGTCCGATTCGACCCGGAACAGTTTCACGGGCGTCTCCCGGTTGAGGCTGTCGCCGATCGACACGAGCGGGTCGAGGTTCGGATCGCCCGACGCGGAGCTGCGGACGGCGATCAGACCTTCCCCTCCGTACCCGGGGAGCAGTCCCGGCGCGAGGACGGCGATTGCCAGCGTCAGCGCGGCCGCTCCGCCCGCGCGCCGAGCGAGCGCCCCCGCGCTCCGCGCTCGGGGACCCGCATCGATCGTGTCCTGCGGGTCTGCGTCGTGGGGGTCCGGTGTCCCGCGCGTGTGGACCGGCCCCCATTCCCGGATCCGGCGGACGCCGTCGGCCAACAGCAGCAGCACCGCCCCCCCCAGGAACAACGCGGCGAACGGCAGTGTCCCCTCGCCCCGGAGCGCGGCATCTGCGAAGGCGATCAGCGCGACCGAAGGAGCCAGCGCGAGCGCAGGGCTCGCCGCCCGGACGGCGAGCGCGTGCGCGGAGAACGCGGCCGCGGAGACCGCGGTGATCGAGGCCAGCAGCAGCGGCGCGATCGGCGCGGTCGGGGAGACCTGCCGACGCGCCTGGGGACCCACCTGAGCGAGCGCCTTGCCCGCGCGTCCGAAAGTCTCGCTCGTGGGCAGCCCGAACCACAGCGTGTCGGGGAACACGAACCAGGCGATCGACAGGATGAGGATGCCGCCGGCCGCCACCGTGGCGAGCCAGAGCCCTCGCCGCTCGAGGAGCACCCCGACCGCGATCGCGAGCCAGGCGGCGAAAACGAGCTTGAGCGCGGCGCCCTGCGTGAACACACGGGAGAACGCGAGCGCGGTCGCACCCGTGATCGTCGCCAGAGCGACTACCGCGAGGAGACGCCCGCCGAGCGGGGTGTGTCGTTCGTCGTCCATACGTCCTGCAACCTCATGGTCGGAGTGAGCACCACCGTGTCCCAGCCGGAGCGTGTCAGTGCCGTGTGCGCCTGCGATGCACGTGTCTCGAGCTGGGTCCGTCGATCGGCAGGCAGCGATGCGGGCTCGACCGGGTGAACGAGCACCGCGAGCTTCGGGCCGAAGCCGGCCCCGGTGCGGAGCAGTGAGGGAAGTTCCCCGGGCACCGGGGGAGCGGTAACGATCACGAGCGTGGAGTCGGAGGCCGCCGCCGCACGCACCCGTGTCAATGCCGACTGCGGAGATCGCGTGGGGTCGTCCCCGACGTCGGCGAGTGCGTCGAGGAGCGCCTCCTCGTTGACGAGCCTGGGAGCGAGCGCAACCGTGGCGAGCCGGACGCCGAAACCGGTCCGGCACAGGAGCACGCCGACCGACGCGGCGCTGCTCACGCAGCGCTCGAAGGATGCATCGCGACTGCGTCCCACGGTCGCCTGCCGCGTGTCGAGCAGCAGCACGGCCTGACCCCGCCGCGTCGACTCGTCCTGACGGATCATCAACTCACCGGTACGCGCCGTACTGCGCCAGTGGATCCGGCGCAGGTCGTCGCCCGTCTGGTATTGACGCATCGTGAAGAACTCGTCCCCCGTCCGCAGCAAGCTGCGGGTGCGCGAGGACCCCGCGCCGTGGCCGAAGGCGGCTCCGGCGCGCCCTGTGAGGTCCTCCACCTCGGGCATGACGACGAGCTCGTCGAGATCGTCGACCTCGAGGCGTCGGCGGGTGAGGGCGAACGGGTCGGAGAGATCGGCCGTGATCGGTCCGATCCGGAACCGTCCGCGGGCGGTGGCGGCGATCGAGTACCGAACCCGCTGTCGCGAGTGCGCGTGCACGCCGGGGAGCACGAGCCGTGCGCTCGGCCCGAGTGCCGAAGGCATCCGGTCCTCCAGCAGGACGAGTGAGCTCGAGACCGCGGAATCGTTCGTCACGTCGATCTCCACGCCGACGCGCCGGCCGGGCTGCACGCGGACCTCGGTCAGGTGGCGGCGGACCTGCAACCGGTGCCGGGTACCGCGACCGAGGAGCGCGGTGATGATCGGAAGGGCGAGGACACCGATCGCGATCACGTGCACCGAGGGTGATCCGAGGAGGACCGCGAGCACCCAGAGGCCGATGCCGCAGGCGCCGACGAGGAGTCCGCGGCTCGACGGCATCAGGGGTCTCCGGACATCCGGTCTCAGCGCCCGGTCACGGGTACGGGCACGTCTGCGAGCAGCCCCGTGAGGATCGCCGCGGCCGAACGTCCACCCATCACGGCGTCGGCGCCGACGATCAACCGGTGGGCGAGTACCGGGACGGCCAGCTCCTTCACGTCGTCGGGAACGACGTAGTCGCGGGCCTGAGCCGCAGCGAGGGCGCGCGACGCACGGAGCACGTGGATCGATGCGCGCGGGCTCGCGCCGAGGTACAGGTCCTGGTGCTGGCGGGTCGCCTCCACGAGGTCGACGATGTACCGGCGCACCGACGGAGCGACGTGCACGGCACCGGCGAGCCCCACCATCTCGGCGACGCCGCGTGCATCAGCGACGGGAGAGATCTCCTGGAGCATGGAACCCGTTCCGTGTGTGGCTCCATGCGAGGCGAGGATGTCGGCCTCGACCTCGGGCGCGGGATAGCCGATCGCGAGCCGCAGCATGAACCGATCGAGCTGCGCCTCGGGCAGGGGATAGGTGCCCTCGTGCTCGATCGGGTTCTGAGTCGCGATCACCATGAACGGCGTACCGAGTTCGTAGGTCTCGGCATCGACGGTCACCTGGCGCTCTTCCATCGACTCCAGCAGCGCGGACTGGGTCTTCGGGCTCGCGCGGTTGATCTCGTCGGCGAGCACGATGTTCGCGAAGATCGCACCCGGCCGGAACTCGAAATCGGCTCGTTCCTGATTGAACACGTTCACGCCGGTGACATCGGTGGGCAACAGGTCGGGCGTGAACTGGATCCTGCGGAAGCTGCAGTCGACCGATCGGGCGATCGCCTTGGCGAGCATCGTCTTGCCGACACCCGGAACGTCCTCGATCAACAGGTGTCCTTCGGCCATCAGACACACGAGCGCGAGACGGATCTCCCGATGCTTGCCCTGGACGACGCGTTCTACGTTGGCTTCGATCTGCTGGAAACGCTCGGAGAACGCTTGCCACTCTCGAGGATCGTTGTCCGCTTGCACCGTGCCTCCGAGCTCCGTCGGGGTGTGAGGACCACAATCGTAGCGTGGGTCCGCGAAAGGGGAACCCGTCGGAGGAACGAAGAGGAACGACGGAACGCCGGGTCGAGAACGAACCTCGGACGCCCCGCGCGGCCCCTTTTCGCTACTCCAGGCGTTCGATGCCGTTCCGGCCCGACGATCCGCCGTTCCTGAGGCGGATTACACCGTTGTGATACGGCCGATGCAAGCACCTTCGTGAACCCGTCTCGCGCCTGGGGCGTTGTATGCTCGCTGCACCCGGGCGTCTCCCCGGGCCCGGCCCATGGGAAGATCGCTCGTTCTGAACGTCTCGAACCAGCCCCTCGCGGTGGTCACAGCGCAGAGGGCGGTTGTGCTCGTCCTCAAGGACAAGGCCGAGGCGGTCGCACAGAACGGAGCGATCTTCCGGTCGGAGCGCTACGCGATCGAGGCCCCCTCCGTGGTGCGTCTCCGGTACTTCGTGAGGGTTCCCTTCCGCCCCCGCGCCCCGCTGACGCGCCGAGCTGTGTTCGCTCGCGACGGACACTCGTGCCAGTACTGCGGGGCGCCGGCCGAGAACCTCGATCACGTCGTCCCGCGTTCCAAGGGTGGACCCCATAGCTGGGAGAACGTGGTGGCCAGCTGTCGGCGCTGCAACTCCAAGAAGGAGAACCGGATGCCCGAGGACATCGGGTACCGGCTGCGCCGCCAGCCGTTCGTTCCCTCGGATGGGTTCCGTCTGTCGCTCGGGCGTGTCGAACCCGAGTGGGAGGCCTACCTGATCTAGGCTCGGCCGGCCCGGACCGTCCCTCTCTGCTGCGTCGTCGACCCCTCTCCCTTCCATCCGGTCCCCTGCGGCGCTCCCGTTCTCCAACTGTCGTGACTTTCACAGCTGTAACTAGCTGCATGTTCTTGACCAGGTGGAGTGCAGGTGGCATAAAGGTGGCCCAAAGTGGAGGAGCTGGGAAGCGCGTCGTTCGCGCCTCCCAGGAGGAGAGGGGGGCGCGCCGTTCGCGCCTCCCAGGAGGAACGGGTGGGCGCCGCGTGCGCCTCCCAGGAGCAGAAGGGGAGGACGCGTGGCCGAGCTCCTCGGCACGCATAGCTACAACCTCGACCCGAAGGGGCGGATCTCACTGCCCGCGCGGTTCAGGGAGGCGTTCGGGGATGGTGCCTTCTTGACGCTCGGACAGGACGGCTGCCTCTTCTGCTTCCCCAGGGTCGAGTGGGAACAGCGTGCCGACGAGGTGCGCTCCGCCCCTCTCTCCGACACCGAGGGCCGGGCCTATGCCCGGATGTTCTTCGGGAACGCCGAGGCCGTGGAGCTCGATTCCCAGGGCCGACTCGTCGTGCCGAACCGCCTGCGACAGCAGGTCGGCATCGCGAAGGAGGTCGTGGTGGTCGGCGTCATGGATCGGATGGAGATCTGGGATCGGGGGGCCCACGAGCGCTACACAGAAGCGTTCGGTGGTTCCTACCAGGCGGGAACGCTGTACCCGTCTCGGTCCTGACCGACGGAGGGAGACGCATCAATGGAGCCACCCAACGTGCCCGACCCACGCCAGATCGCTCGCGAGCTGCGCGAGAGCCTGTCCCTGTTCGGGTTCCTCGTTCTCGCATTGATCGTGCCGGCCGTGGCAGGCCTGGCGCTCACGGTCGCCTGAGACCGATGTCGGACCGACGTCACGTTCCGGTGATGGTCGACGAGGTGGTGCGGTTCCTTGGGGACCGCGGCACCGTGCTCGATCTGACGCTCGGGCTCGGCGGTCACGCTGAGGCGCTCCTCGAGGCGGGGGTCGGTTCCGTCGTCGGCGTCGACCGAGATCCCGCCGCGATCGCGGCGGCGACCGAACGGCTCACGCCGTTCGGGGAGCGGTTCCGTGCGGTCCGGGGGCGCTTCTCGCAGGCCGATCCGGGAGCGCAGGTCGACGGCGTTCTGATGGACCTCGGCGTCTCGTCGATGCAGCTGGACGATGCCGATCGAGGGTTCGGGTTCCGAACGGACGGACCGCTCGACATGCGGATGGGCGGCGAGGGCGAGGAAGGGACGCGATCCGCGCTCGAGCTCGTGAACGAGCTGTCCGAGAGCGAGCTCGCCGACCTGATCTACCTGTACGGAGAGGAACGACGCGCGCGTCGCGTCGCGTCGGCGATCGTGCGGGCGCGCTCCCGCAGCCCGATCGAGACGACCGATGAGCTCGCGCGCGTGGTCGCGGGTGCGCTGGGGAAGCGTCCGGGGGGCCCCCACCCCGCACGCAGGACCTTCCAAGCGCTCCGCATCGCGGTCAACCGGGAGCTCGAGGAGCTCGCCGCCTCCCTGCCTCAGGCGGTCGGGTTCCTCGCTCCCGGTGGCCGCATCGTAGCGATCGCCTACCACTCTCTGGAGGATCGCGAGATCAAACACTTCTTCCGCGACAGCGAGCAGCTCCGCGTGCTGACGAAGAAGCCCCTGCGTCCGACCGAGTCCGAGACCGTCGCGAACCCTCGGGCACGCGCCGCCAAGCTGCGTGCCGCCCAGCGGGAGGCCGCGTGAGTGTCCCCGCCCGCGTCCAGTCCGGGGCGATGCGCGTTCCGGCGACCCGGAACCACACCGCCCCCGTCCCGGCGACGCGACCGATCCGTCGTCGCACGCCGGCGCCGGTCGTTCGCCGCCGCGTGCGCCACCACGTGGGGTTCACGGTGTTCGCGTCGCTGATGGTCGGTGCGACGGTGATCGGTCTGGTCGCGTTGAACGCGATGCTCGCGCAGACCTCGTTCAGCATCGACGACCTGCGGTCGAAGGCGGACGGCCTGGCGGACCGGCACACCACCTTGACGCGCCAGGTCGCCGATAGATCCTCCCCCGGTCGGATCGCCGACTGGGCTGTCCGGCACGGTATGCGTCTCCCCGACGACATCCACATCCTCCACGTGCCGGAGGGCAGCATCGGTCGGCCGGATCCGGCCGGGGGACGGACCCTCGACACCGCCGGGCCCGAGCTCGAACCCGTCGCGGACGGGATCGTGCGGTGAGCTCGGTCGCCCGCCGGGGAACGGTACCGCCGATCACCGCGCGGCGCCGGTCGGTGGCGCTGGGTGGCGCCCTGTTGGTCGCGATCCTGCTGCTGGCCGCCCGCCTCGCTCAGCTGCAGATCGGCGAGCACGCGGAGTTCAGTGCCCTGGGCGAGGCGCAGCGTGTCGCGACGATCGAACTGCCCGCCTCCCGCGGACAGATCCTTGATCGGACGGGCGTGCCGCTGGCGATGTCGCTGGAGGCGAAGGACATCTACGCCGATCCTCGCTACGTCGAGGACCCGGCCGCGACAGCGGCCACGTTGTCGGAGGCCCTCGGGCTGGAGGCTGCGGCCGAAGGCGCTCTCGCCCGCGACCTCTCCGAGGAGGGATCGAGCTTCGCGTACGTCTCCCGGCAGGTGGGCGCGGCCCTTGCGACGAAGGTGGAGCGCCTCGAACTCGCGGGCATCGGGATGTTGCCGACGACCAAGCGGACCTATCCCGCCGACGATCTGGCCCCGCAGGTGTTGGGCGCGGTCGGGTTCGGCGACGACGACCTGCCGAGGGGACTCGCGGGGCTCGAGCTGCAGTACGACGATCTGCTGTCGGGATCTCCCGGAGAACGGGTCCTGGAGGTCGCGCGTGACGGCCGTCCGATCGTCTCGGGTGAATCGACCGAGCGCACGCCCGTGCCGGGCAGCGATCTCGTCACCACGATCGACCGTCAGTTGCAGTACGGGGTGCAGGCCTCGCTCGCCCAAGCCGTGGCCCGCAACCACGCGAAGGGCGGAACGGTGATCGTGTTGGAGCCCGACACGGGAGACGTGCTCGCGATGGCCACCGCTCCGTGGTTCGATCCGAACCGATTGGACCGCGCGACCGAGGCGCAGATGCGAAACCGCGCTGCCCTCGATGCGTTCGAGCCCGGGTCGGTGAACAAGGTGATCACGACCGCCGCCGCGGTCGAGGAAGGAGCGGTCGGCCTCGAGGAGCGGTTGATGGTCGCCGATCGGATCTACGTCGGCGACGAGCTGATCCGCGACTCGCATCCGCATCCGACCGAGCAGATGACGATCGGCGACATCATCGCGCAATCGAGCAACGTCGGAACGATCCAGGTCGCGGATCGACTCGGATCGGGTCCGCTCGCGACCTACCTGGCGAGGTTCGGACTCGGTCGTCCGACCGGGATCGACTTCCCGGGCGAAGCCTCCGGGTCGTTGCTGACGCTGTCCCAATGGAACGAGACGAGCCGAGCCACGATGTCCTACGGTCAGGGGATCTCCGCGACCCCGCTGCAGATGGCGGCGGTGTACGCGACGATCGCGAACGGCGGCGAGTGGGTCGCCCCCCGGCTCGGAAGGGCGACCGTCGGCGCGGACGGAGAGCTCACCGAGGCGGCGGACTCGCCACGCCGGCGCGTCGTCTCCGAGCGGACCGCAGAGCTCGTGGCGCGGATGCTCGCGTACGCCGTCGACGAGGGGACGGGCTCGGCGGCGAGGATCCGCGGCTATCAGGTCGCCGGCAAGACCGGGACCGCTCGCAAGCCGTACGAGGATCGCGCGGGGTACTCGAAGCGGTACGTGGCCTCGTTCATGGGATTCCTCCCGGCGTCCGACCCGCAGGTGGTGATCGTCGCGATCCTGGACGAGCCCGCCACGGTCTACGGCGGGATCGCATCGGCCCCCCTGTTCCAGGAAGTCGCCCGGTACGCGATCCAGCGACTGGGCATCGCGCCCGGACGGCAGGTTCCGTTGCCGCCGAACGAGCTCGCGACGGACTGAGGTTCACCGCGAGCGCACGCCGAGGGGGAGACGGCTTGAGGCCAAGGACGATCGAGGGGAGCGGGGACCCCGGGATCCGCGCGTCCGCCGATGGCGGAGGAACCGGCGGCGGGGCTACCGCCGGGTCGCACCACGACCCGGCGGTAGGCTCTGTGGCGCCCGTGGCTGCGAAGACCCCCCCTGCCCGGCCCCTCAGTGATCTGGTTGCCCGTCTCGCCGCGTACGGAGGCGCCGGGCACGAGATCCGCGGCGATGCCGTCCACGTCGTCGATGTCGCCGACCGATCCGACCGCGTCCTGCCCGGCGCGCTGTTCTTCTGCGTTCCGGGCGCGACGGCCGACGGCCACGCGTTCGCGCCGGAGGCCGTGGCGCGCGGGGCGTCGAGCCTCGTCGTGGAGCGGTGGCTCGAGGACCTTCCCGTGACCCAGGTTCTCGTCGGATCGGTCCGCGCCGCGATGGGCCCGATGTCGGCTGCGTTCTTCGGGTCGCCCTCGGCACGGATCTCGCTCGTCGGCATCACCGGGACGAACGGCAAGACGACGACCACCTACCTGCTGGAATCGATCTTCGCGACCGCCGGACGCATCGCCGGATTGATCGGGACCACCGGCGCCCGCGTGGCGGGAGCCCCGGTTCGGTTCGAGCGCACGACCCCCGAGGCGCCGGCGCTGCAGCGGGTGCTGTGGGAGATGGCCGAAACGGGCGTCAACGCGGCCGCGATGGAGGTCTCATCCCACGGCCTCGAGCAGCATCGGGTGGACGGCACACGCTTCGCGATCGCCGTATTCACGAACCTCAGCCAAGACCATCTCGACTACCACGGATCGATGGAGTCCTACTTCACGGCGAAGGCCCGGCTGTTCACGCCGTCGTTCGCCGACCGGGCCGCGATCGATGTCGACGATCCGTACGGGCGGCGCCTGGTGGAGACCTCGGTCCCCGCACGAACCTTCGGCACGATCGAGGAGGCGGAGCTGCGAGCGACCGACATCCGAGTGGAAGTCGGTGGCATCCGGTTCCGGGTGGACGGGATCGACATGCATTCACCGCTGCGCGGCGCCTTCAACGTCGGGAACTGCCTCGCGGCGATCGCCGCGGCGCGGGAGTTGGGGATCGACGACGCCGCGATCGCGCGCGGCATCGCGACGATGCCCGGTGTTCCGGGTCGGGTCGACCCGGTCGACGAAGGGCAGGACTTCCTCGTGCTCGTCGACTACGCGCACACACCCGATGGCGTCGAGAACGTCCTGCGGGCGGCGCGTTCGCTCGCCGACGGCCGCGTCGTGATCGTCGTGGGGTGCGGCGGGGACCGAGACCGTGAGAAGCGCCCCCTGATGGGTCGCGCGGCGACGAGCCTGGCCGACCTGACGATCCTCACCAGCGACAACCCCCGATCTGAGGACCCTCTCGCGATCCTGGCGGAGATCGAACCCGGTGCGAAGGCCGGGGGAGGCGCGTACGAGGTGGAGCCCGACCGACGCGCGGCGATCCGGCGCGCCGTTCGCTCTGCATCCACCGGAGATGTCCTCGTGGTCGCGGGCAAGGGACACGAGACCGGCCAGGAATTCGCCGACCGAACCGTTCCGTTCGACGATCGATCGGTCGCCGCCGAAGAGCTCCGCGCGCGCCTCGACCCTCGGGGAGAGCCGAGGTGAAGGCGCGTGCGCTCTCGCAGATCGCGGAGCTCGTCCATGGCACGCTGGAAGGGCCCGACGTCATGGTCGATGCGGTGACGACCGATAGCAGGACGGCCTCGGAAGGGGCGCTCTTCGTCGCGATCCGTGGCGAGACACACGACGGCCATGCGTTCGTCGGTGCCGCCCTCACCGGCGGGGCTGCCGCCGCGCTCGTCGATGCCGACCCGGGGCCGATCGGTGCCGGGGCCTCCCTCGTGCGGGTTGCCGACACGGGGCGGGCGCTGCTCGACCTGGCCGCCGCCCGGCGCGGGGAGCTCGACGCCCGCGTGGTCGGCGTGACGGGTGCGAACGGGAAGACCTCGACGAAGGACTTCGTGACGGCTGTTCTGGCCACGCGGCTGCGCATTCATGCCAGCCCGCGGTCGTTCAACACCGAAGTCGGCGTGCCCCTCACCGTGCTCGACGCCCCGGACGATACCCAGGCGCTCGTCCTGGAGCTGGGCGCGCGACGCCGGGGCGACGTGCGTCTGCTGTGCGAGATCGCCCGTCCCGACGTGGTGATCGTCACGAACGTCGGTGTTGCGCACATGGAGATCTTCGGGTCGTGGGAGGCGATCGTCGAGGCATCGGCCGAACCGATCGAGGCGCTGGGTGAAGCGGCGACCGCGATCCTCGCCGCGGACGATCGGGTCGTACGGGGCTTCGAGAGGCGGACACGCGCCCGCGTGCTGACCTTCGGGCGCGCGCCCGGCGCAGACGTTCGGGCGGTCGATGTTGAACTGGATCGCCTCGGGCGAGCGAGCTTCACGGTCGAGGCGGGGTCCGATCGCGGTCGGACGCGGCTCGCCGTCCCCGGGGAGCACATGGTCCAGAACGCGCTCGCCGCGATCGCAGCCGGGCGGGCCCTCGGGATCCCGCTCGCCGACGCTCTGGTCGCCCTCGAGCATGCGCACGTGTCGGCGTGGCGTATGGAGACGTTCGAAACCCGCGACGGTGTCGTCGTGGTCAACGACGCCTACAACGCCAACCCGGAGTCGATGGCGGCGGGCCTGAAGGCTGCCCGATGGATCGCCCGCGAGAAGCGACTGATCGCCGTCCTCGGGCACATGGCCGAGCTGGGCCCGATCTCCCTCGAGGAGCACGAACGCCTGGGCGACCTCGCCACGCGCTTGCGCGTCGACGTGCTGATCGCCGTCGGCGACGGGGCTCGGCCGATCGCGATAGCGGCCGTCCGCGAAGGTCTGGAGCCCGGCGACGTCCACGTCGTCGGATCACCGGAGGAGGCAGCGACCCTGCTGTCGGGGATCCTGCAACCCGGGGACGTGGTCTTCCTCAAGGGTTCGCGCGTCGCGGGTCTCGAGCGGCTCGCGACCGCGTTGCGCGAGGGGGTGCCTGCATGACCTCGATCCTGATCGCGGCGGCGATCGGTCTGTTCGTGACGCTGCTCGGCACGCCGCTCGCGATCCGCTTCTTCCGGGTCCACGGCTGGGGCCAGCGGATCCGGGAGGACGGTCCGCACACGCATCTGGAGAAGATGGGGACCCCCACGATGGGGGGAACGGTGATCGTCGCCGGTATCGTCGCGGCGTACCTGGCGACCCGGGTCTTCCGCGGCTTCACGTGGGAGGGGCTGGCTGTGCTGGTCGCTCCCGTGGGGTTCGGGATCGTGGGGTTCGTCGACGACTACATCAAGGTTCGCCGACGTCGCTCGCTCGGCCTCTCCAAGCTCGGGAAGATCGCCGGGCAGGCGATCGTCGCGGTCGCGTTCACGTGGATCGCGGTCGCCCTCGCCGACACCTCGACGGAGCTGTCGTTCATCCGCGGGACCGGGGTCGACCTCGGCGTCCTGTTCTTCCTGTGGGCCTTCCTGATGCTGATCGCGACGACGAACGCGGTGAACCTGACCGACGGGCTGGACGGGCTCGCCTCCGGATCGGGGATCCTCGTGCTCGCCGCGTACGTCTTCATCGCGTTCTGGCAGTTCCGTCACCCGTGCAGCAGCGGGTTGCCGGCCTGCTACCCCGTCGACCTGAACGGGGCGCTCGACACCGCGATCGTCGCGGCCGGCGGAATGGGTGCAGCCGCCGGGTTCCTCTGGTGGAACGCGGCACCCGCGCGGATCTTCATGGGCGACACCGGCTCGCTCGCCCTCGGAGGCCTGCTCGGGGCGCTCGCGATCGTGACGAACAGTCAGATACTGCTCATCATCTTGGGCGGGCTGTTCGTCCTCGAGGCGTTGTCGGTCATCATCCAGGTCGTCGCCTTCCGGATGTTCCATCGGCGTGTCTTCCGCATGGCGCCGATCCATCACCACTTCGAGTTGCTCGGCTGGCCGGAGTTCACGGTGATCGTGCGCTTCTGGATCGTGAATGGGCTCGCGGTCGCGTTCGCCCTCGGACTGTTCTACGCGGACTTCCTCGCACGCGGGGGGATCGGATGAACGCCTTCGCGGGGGAGAGGGCTGTGGTGGTCGGCGCCGGAACGAGCGGGCGGGCGGCCGCGCGGGCGCTCGCGGAGGAGGGCGCCCGAGTCCTGGTCACCGAACGCGGATCGATAGCCGACGACGACGCCTTGAGGGCGCTCGGCGTCGAGATGGCAACGGGAGGGCATCGCCCGGAGCACCTGGACGGCGCGAGCCTCGTGGTCACGAGTCCCGGGGTTGCCCAGAGCGCCGAGGTCCTCGGATGGGCGCGCGAGCGCGGGCTGGCGATCTGGAGCGAGCTCGAGCTCGGGGCCCGGTTGTGCACGGTGCCGTACGTGGGGATCACCGGAACGAACGGCAAGACGACGACGACCGAGATCGTTGCCGCATCGCTGCGTGCGACGGGGCTGGACGCGATCGCCTGCGGCAACATCGGACATCCGTTCTCCCTCGCGGCGCGCGAGGCGCGGGACGCGCTCGCCGTCGAGGCGTCGTCGTTCCAACTGCACTTCTCTCAGACCTTCCGCCCTCGCGTTTCCGCGCTGCTGAACGTTGCGGACGATCATCTCGACTGGCACGGTTCCCGCCGCGCCTACGTCGAGGCGAAGGCGCGGATCTTCGAACTGCAGGCCGGGGACGACGTCCATGTGGGCAACGCCGACGACGAGGAGGCCGCGTGCGTCTCGCGAGCCGCGCGGTGCCGCGTCGTTTGGTTCCGGCTCGGCCCTCCGGCCGACCAGGAGGTCGGCTTCGTCGACGGTGATCTCGTCTCGCGCCTCGGAGGCGAACCGGAGGTCCATATCGGTCGGCCGGCCTCGGAGACGGGGGGATTCCGAGCCGACGCCGCGGCCGCGACCGCCGTCGCCCTGTCGTACGGGGTGCCGGCCGAGGCGATCCGCGAAGCTCTGCTCCAGGTACGGCCGCTCCCACACCGCGGCTCGACCGTCGCGACGGTGGACGGCGTCCGGTTCGTCGACGATTCGAAGGCGACGAACCCACACGCTGCTCTTGCGGCGCTCGACGGACTCCGCGACGTCGTCTTGATCGCCGGCGGACGGTCGAAGGGTGTCGATCTCTCGCCGCTCGGCGAGGCTGCCGGACGGCTCTCCGGCGTCGTGGCGATCGGCGAGGCGGCGGGCGAGATCGCCGAGATCTTCGCGGGTCGCGTCCCGGCCGTTCACCGGGCGGGATCGATCGAAGAGGCCGTCCGCGCGGCGGCCGATCAGGCCGTGTCCGGGGGCACCGTGCTGCTGGCCCCCGCGTGCGCGAGTCAGGACATGTTCACCGACTATCGCGAGCGCGGCGATCGGTTCGCCGCGGCCGCGCGATCCCTGCAGGAGGAGCGTTCCGTTGGTTAGCAGAGTGGAGACCTTCCCCACCCGGCGATTGCGCCTGGTGACCCCGTGGCCCGTGAAGGAGAAGCGCGCGCGTTCGGCCACGGTCGCTCGCGCGCGGGCGGCGGCGCGCAACGACATCGTCCTGCTCCTCGTGCCGACGGCGGTCCTGGTCGCGATCGGGCTCGTGATGGTGCTCTCGGCCAGCTCGGTGTCCGCGGCGCTCGAGTTCGGCTCGAGCTTCCACTACTTCTTCAAGCAGTCGCTGTTCGCCGTGCTCGGGGTCGCGCTGCTCGTCGCCTGCTCGCGGGTCTCCTACGGGGCGTGGCGGGCACTGGCTCTGCCGGTGTTGATCGCCGCTGCGGCGTTGCTGCTGCTGGTCCTCCATCCCTCCTTCGGGATCACCGGCGGAGGGTCGGCGCGGTGGTTGCAGTTCGGGCCGGTCACCGTCCAGCCTTCGGAGATCGCGAAGCTCGGTCTGATCGCGTTCGCTGCGATGATCCTGGAACGCAAGGCCCGCCATCTGGATGATCCGCTCCATCTCGCGCTACCGCTGTTGCCCGTCGTGCTCGTCATCGCGGTGTTGGTGATGCTGCAGCCGGACCTCGGGACGACCCTGCTGCTCGCGGGGAGCGTGCTCGTCGTCATGTTCCTCGCCGGCGTGCGGCTGCGGCTGCTCGCGGCGGTGGCGGCGATCGGCGCGCTCCTCGGGTACGCGCTGATCATGGGGGAGAGCTACCGGCGTTCGCGGTTCCTGTCCTTCCTCGACCCGTGGTCGGATCCGCAGAACACGGGCTACCACCTGAAACAATCGTTGATCGCGCTCGGTTCGGGAGGCTGGACCGGCCTCGGGCTCGGCGCGAGCCGGCAGAAATGGCTCTACCTCCCCAATGCCGAGACCGACTTCATCTTCTCGATCCTCGGCGAGGAACTCGGTCTGTTCGCGGCCTTCGGTGTGCTCGCGTTGTTCGCGGCCTTGTTCGTCGCGGGGATCCGCATCGCGATGCGCGCCCCGGATCCGTTCGGACGGATGCTGGCCGGGGGGATCACCGGGTGGCTCGGCATCCAGACGATCGTGAACCTCGGAGCGGTGACGGGCTTGCTCCCGATCACCGGCGTCCCGCTGCCGCTGCTGTCCTACGGCGGTTCGAACCTCGTCGTGACCCTCGCGGCGATCGGCATCCTCTGGAGCGTCGCGCGGGCCGCGGCGTCCTCGGCCCGGGGATCCTCGGGTCGTGCGCGCTCGGCGCAGAAGGCGAAGGGGTCCCAGAGGAAGTCGAAGAGCTCGCCGAAGCGCGCGACGAACCGCGTGTCCGCAGGGCCGCGATCGAGACCCCGCGCGAGCAGATGAAGGTCGTGATCGCGGGCGGGGGCACTGCGGGTCATGTCTTCCCGGCGCTCGCCCTCGCCGGGGCGCTCGAGCGCGGCTACGACGCCGAGATCTCGTTCCTCGGGACCGCGACCGGACTCGAAGGACGGCTCGTCCCGGAAGCGGGGTACCCGTTCACGCCGGTACGCGCCGCACCGCTGCGCCGCACGCCGTCGGTCGCGATGTTTCGGGCGCCGTTCACCGCGCTCGGCTCGGTTGCCGATTGCGGGCCCGAGGTCGCCGACGCCGATGCGGTCGTCGGGGTCGGCGGGTACGTGAGCGTCCCGGCCGTGCTCGCCGGCGTGCGGGCGCGCCGCCCGGTGGCGTTGCACGAGCAGAACGCGATCCCGGGGCTCGCGAACCGCCTGCTCGCTCGGTTCGCCACGGTCGTGGCGCTCTCGTTCGAGGAGGCCCGCGGGATGTTGTCGAAACGGCCGCACGTGGTCGTGACCGGCAACCCGGTGCGCGAGACGGTCCTGTCGGTTCCCGCGAACCGGAGCGATCTCGCGGCCCGAGCCCGGGAGCGATTCGGGCTCGATCCCGATCGCATGACGGTCCTCGTGTTCGGTGGAAGCCAGGGAGCACTGCGGATCGACCACGCGATCGCCGACGCGATCGAGCACCTCCAGGATCGGAACGATCTGCAGCTGCTCGTGCTCACCGGACGCGGGCACCTGGGCGTCGTCTCCGAGCCCGCCGAGCACGCGGGATCGCTGCGCGTGATCGCCCTCGAGTTCTGCGACGAGATGGAGCTGGCCTACGCTGCGGCGGACGTCGTGGTGGCGCGCGCCGGCGCGACGACGATCGCAGAGGTGACCGTGTGCGGGCTGCCCTCCCTGCTGATCCCCTACCCCCACGCAACGGGGAACCATCAAGCCGCGAACGCCCTCGCCGTCCAGCGCGCGGGGGCGGCGGCGATCCTGCACGACGACGATCTCTCCGGACCCCTGCTGACGACGCGCCTTCGCGAGCTGCTCGACGACGACGACCGCTTGTCGGCAATGGCGCACGCAGCGACGGGGTTCGGGCGACCGGACGCCGCCGGGGCGCTGGCGGCCGAGGTCGCGACGATCGCCAGGAGCCGGACGTGAGCGAGCGCCGGGACCTGCCGCCCCTGTACGCGCGGGCCGGCTATGCGCCCCCCGCCGGAAGCATCCCGACGATGGCGGTTCCGATCCTGGCGAAGGTCCGGCAAGCTCACCTGATCGGCGTCGGTGGTGCCGGCATGAGTGGGATCGCTCGGTTGCTCGTGGCCCGCGGTATCGAGGTGACCGGATCGGACCTGAAGGACGGCCGCGGACTCGACGAGTTGCGCATGGCGGGCGCGCGGATCCATATCGGCCACGATGCGGCGGCGCTCGGCGACCCGGACGTCGTGGTGATCTCGTCGGCGATCCCCGAGCGGAACCCCGAACTGGTGGCGGCACGCGAGCGCGGGATCCCCCTGCTCGCACGCGCACAGGCGCTCGCCGCCCTCGCGAGCGGATACAGGACGGTGGCGATCGCGGGCACCCACGGGAAGACCACGACGACGTCGATGCTCGCCGTGATCCTGGAGCGGTGCGGGGTGGATCCGACGTTCGTGATCGGCGGCCACCTCAACGAAAGTGGATCTGGAGCCCGTCACGGCGCCGGGGATGTCTTCGTGGCGGAGGCCGACGAGAGCGACGGTTCGTTCCTGTTGCTGTCGCCCGACGTCGGCATCGTCACGAACGTCGAGGCGGATCATCTGGACTTCTATAGCGGCGGCTTCGAGGAGATCGAGGCGGCGTTCGCGGCGTTCGTGCTGGGCTCGAAGCTCGCGGTCGTATGCGGTGACGACCCCGGCGTCCGCGGCGTGCTCGCACGCATCGAGCGGTCCGGCGGCACCGTCGGGACCACGCTGACCTACGGGCTCCAGGAGGGGAACGACGTCCTGATCGCGCCCGGAGAACACAGCGCGGAGGGCATCTCGGGCGAGGTCGTGGCGCGCGACGGGAGGCGAGCGAGGCTGGTCCTTCGCCGGCCGGGCGTGCACACGCTGCTGAACGGCGCTGCCGCCGTGCTCGCGGCGACCGCCGTCGGGGTGCCGCTCGAGCGGGCCGCGGAGGCGGTCGGGACCTTCACGGGCGTGCACCGGCGCTTCGAGCATCGCGGTAGCGCGCGCGGCGCGACCTTCATCGATGACTACGCGCACCACCCGACCGAGCTCGTCGCGACGCTCGCGGCGGCGCAGGAGGCCGACGCCGGGCGGATCGTGGCGGTGTTCCAGCCACATCGGTACAGCCGGACGCAGCAGCTGTGGCGATCGATGGGTGCATCGCTCGCGGGTGCGGACGTCGCGGTCATCACCGACGTCTACGCGGCCGGGGAAGAGCCGATCCCGGGGGTGACAGGCAAGTTGCTCGTCGACTCCCTGGCCGAGCACGACCGAGCGACGCGCATCGTCTACTTGCCCCACCGAGCCGACGTCGCCCCGTTCCTCGCGTCGGAAGTGCGGGCCGGCGATCTCGTCCTGACCCTCGGGGCCGGCGACGTGACGATGGTCACGGACGAGGTCCTGGATCGGCTCGAGGAGACCGGGTGAATCCTCGAGAGGTTCGGGGGGCGGTCGAGCGAGCCGCGGAGATCCTGCGTGCCTCGGTGGGCGACCGGCTCCGGCCCGGGTTCGTCCTGGCGCCCCTGACGACGCTGCGGATCGGGGGCCCCGCGGACCTGTTCCTAGAGCCGCAGTCGGAGGAGGACCTGAGAACGGTCGCCCGCGCGCACCGCGAGACGGCGCTCCCGGTCACGACGATCGGCAAGGGCTCGAACGTGCTGATCGGTGACGGGGGGATCCGCGGAATCGTCCTGCGTCTTGGGAAGGGGTTCCGCTTCGCCGCGCGGGACGGCAACCGGCTGACCGGCGGAGGGTCGATGCCTCTTCCAGCCCTGGCCGGTGTCGCCCTGTCCCATGCGCTCGCGGGGCTGGAGTTCGGGGTGGCGATCCCGGCCACGCTCGGAGGCGCGGTGCGGATGAACGCGGGGGCGCATGGTCACGAGATGCAGGAGGTGATCGAACGGATCGATGTCTTCGATCTGGAGGCGTCGACCGTGGTGCCGGTTCCCGCTGCCGAGGCGGGATTCGCCTACCGGACGGCGGAGCTCCCGGTAAGCGGCGTGATCGTCGGCGCGGTGGCCCGCCTGGGGTCGGGTGACCCCACCCAGATCCGGGCGCACATGGACGAGGCTCGCGACTGGCGACGGCGCACCCAGCCACTCGCCGAGCCGAACTGCGGGAGCGTGTTCAAGAACCCCCCCGGCGACCATGCGGCACGCCTCGTGGAGGAGGCCGGCGGAAAGGGCGTGAAGGTCGGGGGCGCCAGCGTCTCGCGCAAGCACGCCAATTTCATCGTGGCGGAACCGGGAACCCGGGCACGGGACGTGCTCGAGCTGATCCGGTCGATCCAGGACCTCGTCGCGGCCCACAGCGGAGTCACCCTGGAAACGGAGGTTCATCGTGTCGGAGATCTCGATCCCGCGACCGGCTGATGCCGGAGCCGCGAAGCGATCGCGCCCCGCAACCCGCCGGCGACGCGCGGGGGCGCATCGTGCCGCACGTCACCCGTCAGGATCCCAAGCCGCTGCCGGGCGTCGCGGATCGACCGCTCGGCGGGTGGTCCTCACGGCGGTGATCCTGCTCGCGGTCGGGGCGGTGATGATCGGAGCGACCTTCACGCCCCTGTTCGAGGCTCGGCGGATCGGGGTCTCGGGGGCCGGGCAGGTGACCCGGGAACGGATCCTCGGTCTGGCGGGGGTCGAGGGCGCGAACGTCGCTCACCTCGACACCACGGCGGTCGAACGTGCGTTGGAGGCGGACCCCTGGATCGCGCGAGCAACCGTCGGGCGGGAGCTGCCCTCGACGATCGAGGTGTCGATCGCGGAGCGGTCGCCGGTCGCCGGGATCGGCGACGAGACAGGGCGGGTCGTGGCCGCGGACGGCACGGAGCTGCCGGGCGCCGACCCCACGGGACTGCCGGTGATCGATGTCCTCACGGCAACGGACGTGCAGACCGCGGCCGCGGTCCTCGGTGCGATCCCCGAGTCGACGCTTGAGAAGGTCGAGCGGGTGACCGCCGACGTCGACGGGTCGCTCGCGCTGCAGATCCGAGGAGGCATCGTGGCGAGCTACGGCCCCGCCGAGGAGCTCGTCGCGAAGGGGGCGGCGCTGGCGGCGGTACTGCGTTGGCTCGAGAGCGAAGGGACGTCGTCGTCGGCGATCGACGTCAGTACGCCGACCGCGCCGACCGCGGTCCTCGGTGCGCGGAGCACCTCGCGCGACGTGACACGAGTAAGCACAACCGGCGGGGGACAGGTGCCTGGAAACGCTTGACGGACCAGCACCCCACTAGTAGTGTCTCGCCATCAACGTAACGTAGATATAACAATAAGCCTCAGCTTTAGGCTTAGAGTTACGCTCGGCACGTACGGCTCTTTCCCCAGGTAGCGGAGGTTGTTGCGACATGGACGCACCTCAGAACTACCTCGCCGTGATCAAGGTGGTTGGCATCGGCGGGGGCGGCGTGAACGCCGTGAACCGGATGATCGAGGCAGGCCTCCGGGGCGTGGAGTTCATCGCCGTCAACACCGACGCGCAGACCTTGCTGATGTCCGATGCCGAGGTGAAGCTCGACATCGGACGCGAGACGACCCGCGGACTGGGCGCCGGCTCCGATCCGGACGTCGGACGCGCCGCCGCCGAGGAGCACGCCGACGAGATCGAGGAGATCCTGAAGGGCGCCGACATGGTGTTCATCACGGCGGGCGAGGGCGGGGGAACGGGCACCGGAGGAGCACCCGTTGTCGCGGAACTCGCGCGCAGCATGGGCACCCTCACGATCGGCGTCGTCACGCGGCCCTTCGGATTCGAAGGGCGCAAGCGCGCGACCGCCGCCGACATGGGGATCACCGACCTGAAGAAGGCGGTCGACACGTTGATCGTCGTCCCCAACGACCGGCTGCTCCAAGTCGCCGACCAGAACATGCCGATGGTCGACGCGTTCCGGATGGCCGATCAGGTCCTGTATCAGGGCGTCGACGGGATCACCTCCCTCATCACCACACCGGGGCTCATCAACCTCGACTTCGCCGACGTGAAGGCCGTCATGACCGGGGCCGGGTCTGCGCTGATGGGGATCGGCCGCGGTTCGGGCGAGGACCGGGCTGCCGAGGCGGCGAAGGCCGCGATCTCCTCTCCGCTGCTCGAGTCCTCGATCGACGGCGCCAAAGGTGTGCTCCTGTCGATCGCGGGCCCGACCGATCTGACCTTGCACGAGGTGAACCAGGCAGCCGACGCGATCACCCGCGTCGCACACGCCGACGCCAACATCATCTTCGGCGCCGTGGTGGACGACGCGCTCGGCGAGGAGGTCCGGGTTACCGTCGTTGCGGCTGGCTTCGACAAGATCGCCACCGCCCAGGGGCAACCCGCTCGGGTCGAGGGGCGCCTCGCGGCGCTGCTCGAGGAGCCCGAACCGGTCCGGAGCGCCGCGTCCTCCAAGCGAGGCGCCGGCGCGCCCTCGGATCCCGCGCAGCGGCCCGAGGCGCCCGTGCCCTCCTTCCTCGAGGACGAGGACGACGTGTTCCGCAGCGAACCCGCTGAGAACGTGGCCTTCGACGCCGAGGAGGATCTGGACATCCCGGACTTCCTCAAGAGCTAGCGAAGGTCATCCGCCCCGCGCGGCCCCACGTGGAGGCGGGGAGGTCCACAGGAGAGGCGCCCTTCCCCCGCCTCTCACCGGGACCTCTCCGCCTCCGTCCTCGTTCCGGCCCCGGGTGCGTAGGCTGCGGGGATGACCGTGTTCGAACGACGCGACCTCGGATCGGGGTCGCACGCGCTGGTCGCCACACCTCTGGTCGAGATCGGCGTGCTCGCGGCGTTCACCGAGCGCGGTGGTGGGGTCAGCGCTCCGCCGTTCGACGGCTTGAACGTGTCGTTCTCGGTCGGTGACGACCCTGCGTCGGTCCGCGAGAACCGTGATCGGATCGTCCGGGGCCTGGAGATCGATCGGTTCGCGATCGCCGGCCTCGTGCACGGCGGGAAGATCACGCGCATCGGCCCGAAACGCGGGGGAGCGGGCTACCTGGATCCGGTCGAGGCGGTCGCGGCGACCGACGGCCTCGCGACCGCCTCGAAGGGTGTGCCGACGGCGGTGACGACGGCCGACTGCGTCCCGTTGATCTACGCATCGACGTCGGTGTCGACCATCACGGTGGTGCACGCCGGCTGGCGCGGGTTCGCGGCCGGGATCGTGGACACGGCGATGCGGACCTACGAGGATCCCGAGGCGGTCCGAGTCGCGATCGGTCCTGCGATCGGTCCCTGCCACTACGAGGTTGCCTCCGACGTCGCCCTGGCGGTGGCGGCTGGATCGGAGGCCGGTGCCGTCACCTCCGGCGACGGGAACGATCTGCGGCTCGATCTCGTCGCCACCGCGAAGCAGGTGCTCGGCGCCGCGGGCGCCGGACTCGTGATCGACACCGGTCTGTGCACCGCATGCGAGGCCGAACGCTTCTTCTCCCACCGGCGTGACGGAACCACCGGTCGGCAGGTGGCGATCGGCACACGCACCTCCATCTGAGACCTATGCTCGCGCGCATGGAACCCGACGGCCGCACCTTCGATCGCACGACGATCCTCGGGAACCTCGAGCGGATCCGGGCCGGGATCGCCGCTGCGTGCGAACGGTCGGGACGCGACCCCGGCGCGGTCCG
Organism: Actinomycetota bacterium; assembly: GCA_040881665.1. NCBI lineage: Bacteria > Bacillati > Actinomycetota > Actinomycetota bacterium. Next base: position 151,708 of record JBBECT010000005.1, on the reverse strand, counting down.
CATCGTCGCCGCCGCGAAGACGGTGCCCCCCGAGCCGATCCACTGGGTGGTGCAAGCGGGTGCGATCGACGTAGGCGAGAACTACGTGGGGGAGCTGAGCGCGAAGCACGACGCGGTACCGGGAGCTCGGTGGCATTTCATCGGCACGCTGCAATCAGGCACTGCCCACAAGGTGGCCGAGCTGGCAGAGGTGGTCGAGACCCTTTCGGCGCCGCGGGCGACCGCCCGGCTCGCCCGGCGCGCCGCCGAGGGCGGGCGACGGATCAAGGCGCTCTTGGAGATCGACTTCACCGGAGCCCGGTCGGGCCTGGCCCCGTCCGACGCGGCGTCCGCGGCGGACGCAGCCGCCGCCGCTTCGGGGATCGAGCTCGTCGGCCTCATGACCCTCCCGCCGTTCGATCCGGACCCCGAGCATGCGCGCAGGTACTTCGCCCGGCTGGCCGAGCTCGCCGCGGACCTGCGCAGGGATCACTCCGGCCTGCGGGAACTCTCGATGGGGATGTCGCTGGATTACGAGGTCGCGGTCGAGGAAGGCGCTACGATGGTCCGCATCGGCACGACCCTGTTCGGCGATCGTCCGCACCGGCACTGATCCCCAGGCCGGCCAGGGCGGAGCCGGCACCCGGCGACGGGTGCGGGACGGGGCGAAGAGAGGAGCGTCTAGCCGTGTGGAAGAAGACGATGCAGTACCTCGGCCTGGTCGAGGAAGACGAGTTCGAACAGGTCGACGAGCTGCCCGACTCCCAGCCCGCGGAGGTCCGTCGGATCCAGCGGCCGCAGGCGGTTCGTGAGGCCCAGGCGGGAGCCGCGTCCGAAGGGGTCGTACGCACGATCCCGTCTCCGCGTTCGGCTGCGAGCGGGGCGATCCACAAGTCCGAGCCGCGTCGCTTCAACGAAGCTCGAGAGGTGGCCGACCGGTTCAAGGACGGCACCGCGGTGATCATGAATCTCCAGAGCACCGACGATCAGATCGCCCGGCGCCTCGTCGATTTCGCCTCCGGCCTCGTGTACGGACTCGATGGGAAGATCGAGATGGTGGCGAACCGCGTGTACCTCTTGACGCCGGCCGACGTCGAGGTGTCGGCCGAGGACCGGGAGCGGATCGCCGGCGGCGCCTTCTACAACCAGTTCTGATCTCCGGCGTGGACGCTCATCTCGCGCAGGTCACCGAGGTCAACCCGGTGGTGCGGCTGCTCTGCGTCGCGATCACGGTCTACACCCTGATCCTCTTCGCGAAGGTGATCCTCAGCTGGGTGGCGATGTTCGGGACGCGGATACCCTCGACGGGTCCGCTCCGAGCGATCGTCGATCTGATCGATGACGTCACAGAACCCGTACTCCGCCCCCTGCGCGGTTTGATCCCACCGGTCAGCATTGGAGCGGTCGGGCTGGATCTATCGATCATCCTGCTCTTCGTGTTCCTCGTGGTAGCGCGCCAGGCGCTCGGCTGTTAGGGCTGCGAGCCGGGGCGCCGAGAGGCCGTCCGCTGCGCTAGGCTGGGGCATCGTTCGCGAGGGGGATGACTGATGCGGAAGAAGAAGGCCGAGGGCGCCGACGCCCAGGAGGCGACGCTCGACCAAGCGGCGGCGCAGGCATCCTCGAAAGCTGCCGCTGCGGCCGCCTCGCCGCGCACCGACGGACGCCTCACGCCGCTCGATATCCAGCAGGTGGAGTTCCGGCGGAAGACCCGTGGCTACGATGAACGCGAAGTGGACGAGTTCCTCGACCGCTTGACCGAGGACTTCGCGGCTGCCGTCGAGGAGAACCAGCGCCTGCGTCAGCGGACGGATTCCGGCCTGGGTGCCGTCGGGGCGGCCGACCCCGCAGCCGCGTCCCGGCAGGCGGACGAGATCGTCCATCGTGCACGGGCCGACGCGGCTCGCATCATCCGAGAGGCCGAGACCCGCGCGGGGTCGATCGCTTCGGGAGCAGGAGCGGTCGCCTCGGGTGACCCCGGTGCGATCTCCGCGTTCATCGCGAAGGAACGGGTCTTCCTCCAGCAGCTCGCCTCACTGGTGCAGGACCACGCCGAGGGAGTCAAGCAGATGGTGCGTTCCTCCTCGGCGGCCGCCCCCCCGCGCGCCACCTCGGCCGCGCCGGCCTCCTCTCCCGCCGAACCCGCTCCTTCCTCGGCTGCACCGGCCTCGGTGGGTGGGCCCGCACCCGTTCCACCGACCTCCCCAGCCGCCGAGTCGGCACGGAAGACGCCCCCTGCCGCCGCTCCAAAGCCGGAGCCGGAGCGCTCGACACCGTCGCCGGCGAAGACCCAGCCGACCGAAGCGATGGAACCCGTGGTGGACGAACGGCCGCGCGACCGACCGGCGCCGCCCACCTCACCCTCGCCCGATGATTCCGAGCCGATCTCGGTCCCCGAACCCGAGCCGAAGCCACGCCCGGCGATCGCGCGGAGTGCTCCGTCGGACGAAGGCACCCCGTCGGACGACGAGCGCTCGCTCCGCGAACTGTTCTGGGGCGACGAGTAGCTGGGCCCCGCGGGGGGAGCCACCGGACGCTTCACCCTCGCGCTCGTTCTCGGGTTGCTCGCGACCGCCGCCCTGTTCGCCGGCTCGGGTGAGTTTGGCCGGGCTGCTCGCGGGCGTCCCGTCCTCAGACGCGCCGGAGGGTGACGACCACCGGCTCCTCCTCGATCATGCCCTCGTGTCGGGGCGCGCCCGCGAGGGCCCGAGGTTCGATGCCCGTCGCCAGGGTCTCGGCGGCGACCACCTCTCCGTAGTCGTCGAGGGCGGCCGAGAGCCGCGGGCCGGCCTCGACCCCGATCGCGATCCGATCGCTCACCTGCAGATCGGTGGCCTTGCGAGCGTCCTGCACGATCCGGATGAGCTCGCGCGCGACGCCTTCGTTCCGCAGCGCGTCGTCGAGCTCGAGCTCGAGTGCGACGGTCAGTCCTGCGTCTGCGGCGACGCCCCAGCCCTCCCGCGTCTGTTGCGTGAGATCGACGTCACCGGGAGCCAAGAGCACGGGCCCGTCGCGGGCCGGGACCTCGGTCGCGGTTCCGCCCGCCAGGATGCTCGCGAGCGTCCCGTCGTCGTGGGCGAGCGCGTCGGCGACCTGCTTGACACGTCCGCCGAGCCGGGGACCCAGCACCGAGAAGTTCGGCTTCGCCCGCCAGGTTCCGAGCTCGTCCGCCGACTCGGCGAACGCGACGTCCTTCACGTTGAGTTCGTCGGCGATCAGCCCGAAGAGCCCGGCAAGCGGCTCTCGGTCGCCGCGATGGTGCACGACCGCTCCGGCCAGCGGTTGACGGGTACGGACCTTGGACTCGACCCGGATGCGCCGGCCGAGCTCCACGATCTCGCGGGCGACGCGCATCGCGTCGTCGAGGGGCGCGTCGATCCGTTCGACATCGGGTTCGGGGTAGTCGGCGAGGTGCACGGAACCGGGTTGGTCGCCGCGCCCGGCGGCGAGCGTGCCCCAGAGCTCATCGGCGACGAAGGGGGTGAAGGGGGCCAGCAGGGTGGCCGTGGTCACCAGGCACTCGTGCAGCGTCTGGAAGGCCGCCCGTGTGTCGTCACCCCCTTCACCGCCGGGGTTCCAGAACCGCCTGCGGGCCCGGCGGACGTACCAGTTCGACAGGTCGTCGACGAACGCCTGGATCCGCCGTCCCGCCCCGGTTGCGTCGTAGCTCTCGAGGCCCGTGCGTGCGGCCTGAACCGTGGCCGCAAGCTGGGAGAGGATCCACCGGTCAAGCACCGGGCGTTCGGCGGCGCGAACGGTTCCGTGCTCGGAGGGGTCGAACCCGTCGGCGTTCGCGTACGTGACGAAGAACGCGTACACGTTCCAGAGCGTCAGCAGGAACTGGCGGACGACCTCGTCGAGCAGCTCCATCGACACCCGCCGCGACGCCCACGGCGACCCGCTCGTCAGCAGGTACCAGCGCAAGGCGTCGGCACCCTGGCGATCCATCACCTCCATCGGGTCGATCACGTTGCCGAGCGACTTGGACATCTTGCGTCCCTGCGCGTCGACGATGTGGCCGAGGCAGACGACGTTGCGGTATGCGGTCGAGTCGAAGTGCAGCACGCCCTCGGCCATCAACGTGTAGAACCATCCTCGGGTTTGATCGATCGCCTCGGAGATGAAGTCCGCGGGGAACGCGTTCGCGAACTCCTGCTCGCCGCGCCCGAGCTCCGGGTGATAGCTCCACTGGGCGAAGGGCATCGCGCCGGAGTCGTACCAGGTGTCGATCACCTCCGGGACTCGGGTCGCGGTCTCGCCGCAGTCCGGGCAGGGGAAGGTCACATCGTCGATCCAGGGTCGGTGGGGATCGACGTCCTCGACGTTCCGGTCCGCGCGCTCACCGAGCTCGCGCAGCGAGCCGATCGGTGTCGCGTGCCCCTCGGCGCAGCGCCAGATCGGCAGGGGCGTCCCCCAGTACCGGTCGCGGGAGAGTGCCCAGTCGACGTTGTTGCGCAGCCAGTCGCCGTAACGTCCGTCCTTGATGTGCTCGGGGTACCACCCGACGTCCTCGTTCACCTCGAGGAGGCGCTGCTTCACCGCCGTCGTTCCCGCGTACCACGAGGTGCGGGCGTAGTTGAGGAGCGGCGTCCCGCAGCGCCAGCAGAAGGGGTAGCTGTGCTCGTAGGTTCCGGCCCGGAGCACGAGCCCGCGTTCGGTCAGGTCGTCGACGATCAGCTCGTCGGCGTCCTTGACGAAGCGGCCTCGCAGGAACAGCGGTACGCGGTCGTCGAAGGTGCCGTCGTCGCGCACGGGTTTGTACGCCGGCCAGCCCTCGCGCAACCCGATCTCGAGGTCGTCGGCGCCGAAGGAGGGTGCGATGTGGACGATGCCGGTGCCGTCGTCCATCGAGACGAAGTCGGCAGCGACCACGTGGTGCGCCGTGCCCTCCGGGACGTTCGTGTAGGGCGCCTCGTAGCGGACGCCGACGAGCGCGGAACCCGGCATCCGGTCGATCGGCTGCCAGCCCTCGCCGAGGACGCGCTCGCGCAGCTCCCGGGCGATGACGATCCGCTCGCCCTCGCGCTCGACGAGCTCGTAGGGCTGGTCGGCCGCGACGGCGAGCCCGAGGTTCGAGAGCAGGGTCCACGGCGTCGTGGTCCACACGGCGATCCGCGCGTCGATCAGGTCGGGGTCGTCCGCCTCGGTGATCGGCAGCTTCAGGAAGAGCGAGGGGTCCTCGGTCTGCCGGTAGCCGAGGGCAACCTCGTGATCGGACAGCGCCGTGCCGCACCGAGGGCAGTACGGCGTGACCTTGTCCGCCTCGAACAGCAGGCCGCGCTCGTAGAGAGACTTCAGCGACCACCAGACGCTCTCGATGTAGGAGGTCGACATCGTCCAGTACGCGTCCGACAGGTCGATCCACATCCCGACCCGTTCGGTCATCCGCTCCCAGTCGGCGACGTATCTCGTCACCGAGGAGCGGCAGAGGCGATTGAACTCCGCGACACCGAACGCCTCGATGTCGCGCTTGCCGGTGGTGCCGATCTCCTTCTCCACCTCGAGCTCGACGGGAAGGCCGTGACAGTCCCATCCCGCCTTGCGGGGAACGCGGTAGCCGGTCATCGTCCGGAATCGCGGGTAGACGTCCTTGAACGTCCGGGACTCGACGTGGTGGATCCCAGGCCGGCCGTTCGCGGTCGGCGGGCCCTCGTAGAAGATCCACTCGGGGGCTCCTTCGCGCCGGCGCAGGCTCTCGGCGAAGACGTCGTCGGCGCGCCAGCGCGCCAACACGCGCTCCTCGAGCTCGGGGAAGCGCACCTTCGGATCAACGGGGTCGAACGCTGCCATCTGTCCTCGGCTCCTGACCTCTCGCCGGACCCTCCGGCCTCGTCGCGCCCCACCGGTGCCCGAACGCGAAAGCGCCCCGTCCCGGTCAGGGACGAGGCGCGAACCCCGCGGTACCACCCTGGTTGCCGCGCTCCTCGCGGAGCGCGACCGCTCACGGCCGCCGACACGACCTTCCGCGATCACGGGCGGAACCCGCCTGCGCCTACAGGCGGGGGACCGCCATTCGGGCAGGGGCTCGGGGACGATGTCCGCGAGGGCCCACCACCGGGCTCGCACCATCCCCGGCTCGCTCGTGGTCGGTGATCCTCGCGACGCGGTTCCCGTCGTCGCCTCTGCGGGGCATGCTACACCACCCCTCCCGGCTCGTTGTCGGAGGTAGGGGCGGGTGCTACCGTCCCCGTTCCATGGTCGCCACGAAGTCCTCGCTGAACGCGAAGGAGCTCGGCGAGCTCAAGAATCGCCTGCTGGAAGAGCGGGAAGAGCTCCGGTCCCAGCTCCAGACGATCGAGGAAGCCGTCTTCTCGGCTTCCCAGTCCGACCTGACCGGTGAGGCCGACGACGAGAGCGCCGACGCGGGTACCGCGACCTTCGAGCGCGAGCGCGACCTCTCGATCGAGAACAACGTTCGTGACCTGCTCCGCAAAGTGGAGGACGCCCTGGACCGGATCGCGAAGAAGACCTACGGGATCTGCATCCGTTGCGGCAAGGCGATCGAGAAGACCCGGATCAAGGCCCTCCCGTACGCCGATCTCTGCATCAAGGACGCGCAGGCCGAATCCCGGTCGCGCTAGATCCGTGGCCGATGCCCCCACCCGGCGCGGTCGTCTCGCGCTGTTGTTGTACGCCACCGCCGGTTTCGTCTACCTGATCGACCGGCTGAGCAAGGTCTGGGCCGAGAACGACCTGCAGGGGGAGGCGCCGATCGAGGTCGTCGGCACGTTCGTCTGGCTGCACTACACGACGAATTCGGGAGGCGCCTTCGGCATCGGAGAGAGCGCGTCGCTCGTGTTCGTCGGCGCGACGGTGATCGTCGTCGGCATCATCGTGTGGACCTCGATGCGTCTGCCGCGCGCCGGGGTCGCGATGGGCCTCGGCCTCGTTCTGGGCGGGGCTCTCGGGAACCTGACCGACCGGGCGGTCCGCGGCTCGGGGTTCCGCGGGGGGGTCGTCGACTTCGTCGACGTTGGTGCCTGGCCGGTCTTCAACGTCGCCGATGCCGCGATCGTCGTCGGCGCTATCGTGCTGTTGCTCGGGACCTTGGATCGGGCTCGCCGCCAGGGTGCGGACGGCGAGACCCCCGATGAGTCGCTCCCCGAGGACCCGGGGGAGCAGCACCCCGGGGACCGCGGGCGCGCGTGAGCACGAACGAACGCTTCGAGGCGTCCTCCGGACGGCTCGACGCGGTCCTGGCCGGGCTCCTGGAGGTTCCCCGGACCGAGGCCCAGCGTGCGATCGCCGAGGGGGCGGTCCTGGTGGACGGGCGAGCTCGCGCCAAGTCGTTCCGGCTCGAGGGCGGGGAGACGATCGAGGTGACGCGCGCCGACGGCCCGGCCCTCGTCGCGGAAGGCCCGCCCGTTCCGATCCGCTACGAGGACCGCCATCTCCTCGTCGTTGCGAAACCGGCCGGGCTCGTGACCCACCCCACCGCGACCAAGCGGTCCGGAACGCTCGTGAACCGCCTGCTCGGGATGGGCGTGCCGCTCTCCGGCGCCGGCGGGGACGTGCTTCGACCGGGCATCGTCCACCGCCTGGATGCGGGGACCAGCGGGCTCTTGATCGTCGCCAAAGACGACCCGACGCACGAGGCCTTCGGAACGATGCTGAAGCATCACGAGATCGAGCGCACGTATCGGACCCTCGTGCGCGGACGCGTCGAGCACGACCGCTTCTCGGTGGATGCTCCTCTCGGCCGGCACGGGGCGCGAGTGACCGTTCGCGCGATCACCGGGCGAGAGGCGGAGACGGCGTTCGACGTGCGGGATCGCTTCGTGCGTTCGACGTTCCTCGATGCGGCGCCGAAGACCGGCCGGACGCACCAGATCCGCGTGCACCTGTCCGCGATCGGTCACCCGATCCTCGGCGATCTCCGCTACGGAGGCGGTGGCGATGACGCGAAGGCGCTCGGCTTGACGCGGCCGTTCCTCCACGCGTGGCGGCTGCGGTTCACCCATCCGGTCAGCGGTGAGTTCGTTGAGGTACAGGAGCCGCTCCCCGAGGACCTCCAGGTCGCGCTGCGCCGGGCCCGCGCCGTCGCGCCGTCGTGACCGTCGATCGCCTTGGCCCGCGCCGCGTTCAGCGGCGGGACTTCGACGGCTCCTTCAGCCAGAGGGCGTGTTGGGTGCGGACCTCCTCGCGCGAGGCGAGGACGGCGTCCTCGACGTCGGGAGGGAGCCGGCGAGACTCGATCAGCTCTTGGATCTTCGCGGGGTCGACCGACAACACCCGGTCCCATAGCCCGAGGGGCTCGAGGATCTCGCGCATGCCCGCCTCGTCGGGTGCGGTGACGTGCTGTACGCGGCGGTCGACCGCGGCGCCGTCGGTTCCGAACAATCGGCGGTATCCGTGTTCGTCGGCGAACGCGTTGATCAGACCTGCGAGCTCGTCGATCCGCTTGTAGACGCGGCGGCCCTGCCGCTTGAGGTCGATCCACTCGTCGACGATGCCGGTCATGTTCGGGGCGGGATCGCCTCCTTCCTGCTCGGCGCGATGGCGGAAGATCGGGCACACCGCCTGGAAGTCACACCAGTTGCAGAGCGGGTTCTCGCGCGGTTCGAACTTGCCGGCGTCGATACGCTCGGCGACGATCGCGATCCGGCGGCGGAGCTCGTCGGCGTCCTTGGCGGTCCGGGTCGTCGACATCCGCTGGCCGGGAAGCAGGTAGTAGAGCGTCAGGCGCTCGGGCTCGATGCCCCAGACCTGCTTGGCGGCGAGGAAGTAGATCGACAGCTGCAGGTCCTCGTCGATGCGCTTCTGGGGCGGGAGGCGGCGGTTCGTCTTGTAGTCGATGATCTCGTACCCACCCCCGGGGATCCGGTCCATGCGGTCGAGCACTCCGGTGAGCTGAACGCCTTCGACCTCGATCGAGAAACGGTGCTCGAGTGCGGCGGGGATCGCGAACGATGCCGCGTTCTCCGCGTGATACTGGGACAGGACCGAACGGCCGTGGTCGTAGTAGGTCCGCTCTTCGCTCTCGTCCGCGAACCCGTCGCGCACCCAGACGCCCTCGAGGGACTCGAGGAGCTCATCGAGGGACGGGGCGACGGGGACCGGCCGGTTGTGGAAGCGGTAGAGGGCCTGATGCAAGGAGTCCCCGAAGCTCAAGGCGGGGGAGGGCTGGGTGGGCAGGCGCTGCTCGTGCTGGAACCGCCACTTGGCCGGGCACGTTTCATAGGTATTGATCGAGGAGTACGAAAGGCGCATCGCGACCTGGCCCCTTGCCTGAACCGGTCCGCCGAGTGTACCTTCGACCTCTCGCGAATCACAAGGGTGTAAGTTCTCCACAGGTCTCCACAGTGCGCGCGCGGGCTGTGGAGAACCCCCGAGGCGCGCACGAGCAGGGGGCTCCGGAACAACGAAATGAGCGACGGCGGCTTCGTCCATCTCCACGTTCACACCGAGTACTCGCTGCTCGACGGCGCCTCCCGGATCGACGACCTGTTCGCCAACGCGGAGCGGCTCGGCATGCCCGCCGTGGCGATGACCGACCACGGCTCGATGTTCGGGGCGCTGGAGTTCTACGCGGCCGGACGCGAGCGGGGGATCACTCCGATCCTCGGCGTCGAAGCGTACGTCGCGCCGGGGTCTCGTTTCGATCGCACTCCCGGCGAGGACGAGCAGAAGTACCACCACCTGACCTTGCTCGCCCGAGACCAGACCGGCTACCGCAACCTGCTCAAGCTCGTCAGCTACGCGCATCTCGAGGGCTTCTACCACCGGCCGCGTGTCGACAAGCAGCTGATGGCTGAGCACCACGAGGGGATCATCGCGTTGTCGGGCTGCCTCTCCTCGGAGGTGGGCGTGGCGCTGAAGAACGGGCAGGACGCGAAGGCGCGCGAGGTGGCGGGCACCTATCTCGACATCTTCGGACGTGACGGCTACTTCATCGAGGTGCAGGATCACGGGATCCCCGATCAGCGGCGGATCCTCCCGAAGCAGTTCGAGCTGGCCCGCCACCTCGGTGTGCCCCCGGTCGCCGCCAACGATCTGCACTACACCCACAAAGAGGACGCGAAACCGCACGATGTCCTGCTCTGCATCCAGCAGCAGAAGGTGCAGACCGATCTTCAGCGGCTGAAGTTCGACTCCGAGGACTTCTACCTGAAGTCGGCGGACGAGATGCGACTGGTGTTCGCCGATCACCCCGAGGCGATCTCCTCCACCCTCGAGATCGCCGAGCAGGTGCAGCCGATCCCCGAGCTCGAGCGATCGCTCGTGCAAGGCGACATCACCTACCGGCTGCCGCGGTTCGAGACCCCCGGAGACATACCGCTCGAGGGCTACCTTCGCCAGCTCGTGGACGAAGGGCTCCGGGAACGCTACGGCGAGCCTTCCGCCGAGATCCGCGAGCGCGTCGACACCGAGCTCGGCGTGATCTGCAACATGGGCTTCGCCGGGTACTTCCTGATCGTGTGGGACCTGATCAGGTTCGCCCGGGAGCGAGGGATCCGTGTGGGCCCGGGCCGTGGATCGGCGGCGGGGTCGGTCGTCTCCTTCGCGCTGCAGATCACCGATCTCGACCCGCTGCGGTACGGCCTGTTGTTCGAGCGGTTCCTCAACCCCGAACGGATCCAGATGCCGGACATCGACATGGACTTCGACGAGCGGCGCCGCGATGAGGTGATCCGGTACGTCGCGGACTCTTACGGTCACGACCACGTGGCGCAGATCATCACCTTCCAGACGATCAAGGGGAAGCAAGGCATCCGCGACGCGTCGCGGGTTCTCGGATTCCCGGCGTCGGTGGGCGACCGGCTCTGCAAGATGTACCCGCCGTCGGTCATGGGCCGCGACTATCCGATCGAGAAAGCCCTGGAGCTTTCCCCCGAGTTGAAGGAGGCCTACGAAGGCGAGCCCGAGGCGAAGGAGATCGTCGAAACGGCCCGGGCCCTCGAGGGACTCCGGCGGGAGGACTCGGTCCACGCGGCCGGGGTCGTGATCGGCGACGCGCCCCTCGTGAACTACCTGCCCCTGAAGCTCGCGAAGGACTCCCGAGACGACAGCAAGCGGATCGTGACGCAGTTCGACATGCACGGCGTCGAGAAGTTGGGCCTGCTGAAGATGGACTTCCTCGGCTTGCGGAACCTGTCGGTGATCGAGGACACGGTCCGCACCCTGCGGATCCGAGAGGTCGAGATCGACATCGACCACGTCGCTCTCGACGACCGTGAGACCTACGCGATGCTCTGCCGCGCCGACACGACAGGTGTGTTCCAGATGGAGTCTCCGGGGATGCGCGCGCTGATCCGCGCGCTGGCGCCCGACCGCTTCGAGGACCTGATGGCCCTCGTGGCGCTCTATCGCCCCGGGCCGCTCAACATGGGCATGCACAACGAGTACGCGGAGCGCAAGCACGGCCGGCGGAAGGTGACCTACCCCCACGACGATCTCGAGGACGTGCTCGGATCGACCTACGGGGTCCTCGTCTACCAGGAACAGGTGATGCAGATCGCGGTGCGCATCGCCGGCTACTCGATGGGTGGCGCGGATTCGTTGCGCAAGGCGATCGGGAAGAAGAAGCCCGCCGAACTGGCCAAGCACAAGGAGCGGTTCTTCGAAGGTGGCCTGGGCAACGGGTACGACCAGCGCCTGCTGACCTCCCTGTGGGATCTGATCGAACCGTTCGGCGACTACGGGTTCAACGCGTCACATGCCTGCTGCTACGGGTACGTGGCCTACCAGACCGCGTACCTGAAGGCGCACTATCCGGTGGAGTACATGTCGGCGATCCTCACGAGCGTGAAGGACGACAAGGACAAGAAGCCCTTCTACCTGAACGCGTGCCGGATGATGGAGATCGAGGTGCTGCCGCCGGACGTCAACACCTCGGAGATGGACTTCGCTCCGGCGCCCGACGAGCGGGAGGCCGTTCGGTACGGGCTGTCGGCGGTGCGCAACGTCGGGCAGGGCGTCGTCGAGCAGATCCTCGCCGCGCGGCGCGAGAAGGGTGCGTTCGAGTCGTTCTCCGATTTCTGCCGCAAGGTCGATCCTTCGGTCCTGACCAAGCGCGTGCTCGAGAGCATGATCCAGGCCGGTTCGTTCGACTCGTTCGGCTACACGCGACGTGGATTGCTCGAGAACCAGGACAAGGTCTCGGCGCCGATCTCGGCCGAGCGCAAGGCGGAGGCGGCGGGACAGTTCTCCCTGTTCGGCGGCGAGGACGGCGCCGCGCAAGAGATCGACGAGTCGGTCCTGGAGGGCGAGGAGTTCGAGAAGCAGCAGCTGCTGCGTCACGAGAAGGAGATGCTCGGTCAGTTCGTCACCGATCACCCACTGCTGGGGATCCGCGATCAGCTCGCGGCGCAGTGCAACCATGAGATCACCGAGCTGTCGAACCTGGGCGACGGCGACATGGTCACGATCGGCGGCATCGTCGGAGCCGTGCGGCGCCGCTACACGAAGCGTGGGGAACCGTACGCGCAGTTCCGGGTCGAGGATCTCGCGGGTGGCGTCGACGCGATCGCGTTCCCGAACGTCTACGAGGCGGTGCCCGAGTTGATCCGCGTCGATCGCATCGTGCTCGTGAAAGGTCGGATCGATCTGCGCGGCCGCGAGTTGCAGATCCGCGCCGTCGAGGTCTTCGAGCCCGAGCTGGAAGGGGTCGAGGCCCCGGTGCTCGCGGGTGAGCTGGTGGTCGACCTGCCCGCGCAGGCGTGCACGAACGCGGTGATCTCCAAGGTGAAGGATCTCCTCGACGACGCGCCCGGACGCACGCCGGTCCGGGTTCGGTTCATCTCCTCACAGGGGGTCACGCCGTTGAAGATCGGCAGCTTCCGCGTTGATCCGCACGCGGGATTGCTCTCGGAGCTGCGGGGGCTGCTCGGGCCCGAGTCGGTCCACGTCGAACAGCGCGACCCCGTCGGCGTGTGACGATCCCTCGAGGGACGGCCGTGCCTCCGTGACGGAGCGGCAGCGGGGTAGGCTCAAACGCATGACCTTCGACGTGCTCCCCGCGATCGACGTGGCCCGCGGGCGTCTCGCGCGGTTCGGACCCGACGGCCCCGTGACGGTTCTCGAGCACGGGGGGGATCCCGTCGCTGCCGCGGCCTCGTTCGTCGAAGCGGGTGCGCGGTGGCTGCATGTCGTCGACATGGATCTCGCCTACGAGGGCGTCGCCCGGAACATCGGGGTCATCGCGGAGATCGCCAAGCTCGAGGTTCCGATCCAGGCGAGTGGCGGCGTCGTGACCGAAGGCGACGTCGACCGTCTCCTGGGATCGGGCGCCTCGCGTGCCGTGCTCGGATCCGGCGCGCTCGGGGACCGGCCCCTCGTGGCGCGCGTCGTGGACACCTACCGAGAACGGATCGCCGTCGGCGTCGAGGTGGACGACGAACGGATCACGCCACGGGGGCGTTCGGCCGACAGCGAGCTGCCGCTGGACGTGACGTTGGCCTTCCTGGCGGGAGTGGGCGCGGCGCGCTTCGTCGTCACAAGCGTCGATCGCGTGGGGACGCTGGGAGGACCAGACCTGCGTGGCCTCCAGCGCGTGGTGCAGGCGACGACGTGCCCCGTGATCGCCGCCGGAGGGATCTCGACCCGCGACGATCTCGATGCCGTCGCGCAGGTTCCCGGTGTCGAGGGGGCGATCGTCGGGCGTGCCGCGCTCGAGGGTGGACTCAGCGTCGCCGAGGCCCTCGCCGCCGGCGCACCGGACGTCCCCGAGCACTCCTGACCTGGGCGGCCGGGCCGGTGGCCACGGTAGTCACGGACCCACACGTGAGCGCGTTCGGTCTCGTAGGTGCGCGAGAGGGCACTGCTACGATGCCGGGTCCCATGGGTTTCCTCACCGACCTCGTGACGCGCGTCCGCGCCGATCTCGAGCGCTCCCCGCTCGACGATGGCTCCCTGATGGCGCGCTGCCTCGCGTCGCCCCCGCCCCGGGACTTCGTGGGCGCGCTCCGGGCTGCGGCGCGTCCGGCCGTGATCGCCGAGGTGAAGCGTTCGTCGCCGTCGGTCGGCCACATCGGCGAGGCGGATCCAGGAGGCCTGGCGCGGGCGTACGAGTCGGCGGGAGCGAGCGCGATCTCGGTGCTGACCGAGCCGCGCCACTTCGACGGGGCACTGTCCGATCTGCGCGCCGCGCGGATCGCGGTCGAGCTTCCCGTGCTGCGCAAGGACTTCCTGGTGCATCCGTCCCAGTTGATCGAGTCGCGGGCCGAGGGCGCAGACGCGGTCCTGTTGATCGCGGCCGTGCTCGGTGATGCCGAACTCGCTGCCGCCCTGTCGATCTGCGCGGACCTGGGACTGGGGGTGCTTCTCGAGACCCATTCGGAGCGTGACCTCGAACGGGCGCTCGCGACGGATACGGCGGTGATCGGCGTCAACGCGCGGGACCTCGAATCCCTCGAGGTGGGCGTCGACCGGGCGATCGACGCGCTCCGGGCGATCCCTCGCGACCGGATCGCGGTCCTCGAGTCGGGCATCACCGGCCCGTCGCACGTGCGGACGGCGGTCGAGGCGGGTGCGTCTGCCATCCTGGTGGGGGAGGCGTTGATGCGCGCCCCCGACCCCGCAGCGAAGTTGCGCCAGCTGCATGAGGCGGGCACGAGGACCGCCGGCGAACGGAGCGAGTCGATATGAGCAGCACCGCGCAGCGGAGCCCCAGGGAGGTCCCGGACGAACGCGGACGGTTCGGCACGTTCGGCGGGCGCTACGTTCCTGAGGTATTGATCCCCGCCCTCGAGGAGCTCGACGCCGCGTGGCGGCAGCTTCGATCCGACCCCGTCTTCCGGGGTGAGCTCGACGCGCTCCTGCGCGACTACGTCGGGCGGCCCACGCCCCTGACCTTCGCTCCCAGGCTCTCCGAGGAGACGGGCGTGCGTCTGTACCTGAAACGAGAGGACCTCGCGCACACGGGCGCGCACAAGATCAACAACACGATCGGTCAGGTCTTGGTCGCCAAGCGGCTCGGCAAGAGCCGTGTGATCGCCGAGACCGGTGCCGGACAGCACGGCGTGGCGACGGCGACGGCGGCGGCCATGTTCGGTCTCCCGTGCGTCGTCTACATGGGAGAGGAAGACACCCACCGTCAGCGGCCGAACGTCGAACGGATGGAACTGCTCGGCGCGGAGGTCGTTCCGGTTACCGCCGGCCAGCGTACCTTGAAGGAAGCGATCAACGAGGCGATGCGCGACTGGGCCTCGACCGTGCAGGACACCCATTACGTCTTCGGGACCGCGGCAGGGCCGCATCCGTTCCCCGGGATGGTCCGCGACCTCCAGCGGGTGATCGGCGACGAGGCGCGGGCACAGTTCCGCGAGCGCGAGGGGACCGATCCCGATCACGTCGTGGCATGCGTCGGCGGCGGATCGAACGCGATCGGGATGTTCACCGCGTTCGTCGGCTTGCCGGACACCTCTCTGTGGGGGATCGAGGCCGGCGGAACGGGTGAGGGGGTCGGGGCGAACTGTCGGTCGCTCACGATGGGCGAGCCGGGGATCCTCCACGGTGCGCTCTCCTACCTCTTGCAGGATGCGGACGGGCAGGTGGCCCTGACCCATTCGATCTCGGCCGGGCTCGACTACCCGGGCGTCGGGCCGGAGCATTCCTGGCTGAAGGACGAGGGACTGGCCCGGTACGCGAGCGCGACCGACGCCGAAGCGCTCGCGGGGTTCGGAGCCCTCGCGCGCACCGAGGGGATCCTGCCCGCGCTCGAACCCGCGCACGCGATCGGGTGGCTGCTCGCGCGGCCGTTGCCGGAAGGTTCCACCGTGGCCCTGTGTCTGTCGGGCCGAGGGGACAAGGATCTCGACAACGTGCGGCGCGCCCTCGGGACCGGGGACCGATGACGGCGGGCGTCGGGCTCGAGAGCGCTCTGCGCGCCCGGCGGGATCGTGGTGGGCGAGCACTCGTTCCCTACGTGACCGCAGGCCTTCCCGGTGTCGACGCGGCACTGCTCCGAGAGCTCGAGGGCGCGGGGGCCGATGCGATCGAGATCGGGATCCCGTTCTCGGATCCCGTGATGGACGGCGGGGTGATCCAGCAGGCGTCGCAGCTCGCGCTCGAGGCAGGAACGCACCCACGAGATGCGTTCGCGCTCGCCGCCGAGGCCTCGCTCGGCATCCCGATCGCCGTGATGACCTACGTGAACCCGGTCTTCCGGATCGGGTACGAGGCGTTCCTGCGAGAGGCCGTTGGCTCCGGCATCCGCGCCACGATCGTGCCCGACCTACCCGTCGACGAGGCCGAGACCTGGGTGCGGGCGAGCGAGGCGGCGGGATCCGAGCCGGTGTTCCTCGCGGCCCCGGGAGAACCGGCGGAACGCTTGAAGCGCACGGTCGAGCTCGCTAGGGGGTTCGTGTATTGCGTGTCCTCCTACGGCGTCACGGGTGCGCGATCGGACCTGTCGGACACCGCCCGCGAGGTCGTCGAGGGGTTGCGTCCACTGACCGATCTGCCGTTGCTCGTAGGTGTGGGCATCACCACCCCCGGCCATGCGCGGCAGGCAGGCGGTTTCTCGGACGGTGTCATCGTCGGGAGCGCGATCGTCCGGCGGCTCGTCGAGGGTGACCGCGAGGGCGCCGTCGCCCTCGCCCGCGAGTTACGCGCGGCGCTCCCGACCGGGTGAGTCTCGTGCCGGGAGAGGGGGTCGAACCCTCACGGGCCGAAGCCCACGGGATTTTGAGTCCCGCGCGTCTGCCAGTTCCGCCATCCCGGCGCGGAGCCGCACCAAGCCTACAAGCCGCCGTCCGGCGGACCGCCCCGTCGTGGCGGGTGGTGATCGCCCTCGTCGTCGCCGTCCTCTCCGCCTGTACCTCGGCGGGGAACGGACCCGGCGGTGGGCCCTCGATCCCGACGGCGGTCGCGGACGAGCCGGTCCGACTCGTGTTCCTCGCCGATCTGCCCCCGTCGATCTCCCGATCGCTCGACATGCCGGCGTTCGACGGTATGGAACTGGCGGCCGAACAGCGGAGCGGGCGTGGCGGGCTTCCGACGGTCGAGACGGAGCTGATCGATCTCACCGAGGATCCCGAGCTGGCCCTCGCGGCCGTTCAGGATGCTGTGGCCGATCCGGCCGTCGTAGGAGCTGTGATCGGTCCGTTCGCCGACCCGTCCGGTGCGGTGTTGACCGCGATGGCGGCCGCGCATATGCCGGTGGCGGTGCTGGCGCCGGGCGTCTCGCTTCCCGATGACGGCACATGGCGCCGGCTCGTCCCCCCGGCCGGGGCACAGGCCCGTGCGCTCGCGAAGTGGGTCCGGGAGCGTGCCCGGGGCGGCCCAGTGTGTGTCGCCGGTCCGTCGGGAGGCGGCCGCTTGATGCCCGAGCTGTACACGTCGCTGCGCGGGGCCGGAGTGCGGACCGGTGTGGACCTGCCTGCCGACGACGAGGTCCCGGAGCCCGACGCGCTCGAACCGGTGGTGCAGACGCTTCGCTCCTCCGGGTGTCGGGTCGCGGTATGGACCGGGGGACCCGTCGTGGGGGGAACCCTCCGCTCGCTCCTCGCCGAGCGCGGCCTTCGCAGGGTGATCGTGGCCACCACCGACGCCGCCAGGACCGACGCCTACATCGAGACGGCCGGGGGGGCCGCAGAGAGGAGCATGGGCACCTGCGCCTGCATCGACCTGCTGACGAGCACATCGATCGACGCGCAGCGGTTCGTCAACGACTTCCAGTTCGACGCGGGTGTAGCCCCCGGTCCGTACGCCGTCGAGGGCTTCGACGCCACGAACCTGCTGGTCGATGCGATGGCCGCGGCGGTTGCCGAGGGGGATCGATCGGCCGAGCAGCTCCGGGCAGCCGTCGCGGCGGAGCTTGCCGCGCTGGGGCCGCGCGTCGGGCTCGGAGGTCGCTACGCCTTCACCTCGGACGGCCGACGTCTTCCCTCCACACAGGCCCTGATCCAGCGGTCGCGCGTGATCGGTGGTCGGTGGGCGCCCGCCGGTCGATCCGGCGGTTGACCAGCGGTTCAGGTCCCGGAGCCGACGCCCGGACCTCGCGGACCCCATTGCGTTGCTCAGCGGCGGGGGCACTCCTATAGTGCTCGTAGTGCTCGGCAGGCGCGGTGTTGCGTCGGACGCGGACGGCTTCGAAGGGGGAACGATGCGTAGAGGGCGATGGATCTGGCTCGTAGCGCTGTTCGCAGCGCTCACGTTGGTCGCGGCGGCGTGCGGGGGCGACGACGATGACCCGGGCACCACCGATAGCACCGAGACCAGCGGCGGCGAAGCGGACGATCTCCTCGCCAAGGTCAAGGCCGACGGTGTGCTCCGCGTCTCCACCGACCCGCAGTACCCGCCCCAGTCTTCCTACGACGAGGCGACCGGCCAGTGGGAGGGCTTCGACATCGACGCGGCCACCGAGATCGCGAACCGGCTCGGCGTCGAGATCGAGTGGAAGACCCCGTCGTGGAACGTCCTCACGAGCGGGAACTGGCAGGACCGTTGGGACCTGTCGGTCGGGTCGATGACCGTGACCCCGGAGCGGGCGGAGGTTCTGAACTTCAGCGAGCCCTACTACTACACGCCGGCGGCGGTCGCCGTGCACGAGGACTCCTCGGTCACCTCCGTCGAGGAGCTGTCGGGGATGAAGATCGGCGTATGCCAGGCGTGCACCTACGACGTGTGGCTCCAGGGGAAGCTCGTGATCCCCGGCGAGGACATCACGTTCCCGGTCGAGAACCCGCAGATCGTGACGTACTCGACGGACTCGCTCGCGATCAAGGACCTGGAGCTCGGCGACGGCGTGAGGCTGGACGCCGCCAGCTCGGCCCTGCCGACGATCCAGGGAGCGATCGACCAGGGAGCGCCGATCAAGGTCCTGGGCGAGCCCGTGTTCTACGAGCCGCTGGCGGCCGCGACCGACAAGGGCTCCTCGCTCGACACGACGAGCTTCGACGAGGAGGTCTCGAGCATCATCGCGGAGATGCACTCGGACGGGACGCTCTCGGAGCTGTCGGACAAGTGGTACGGCGAGGACCTGACGAAGAAGGTCGATTCCTGATCACCACGGACACGGCCGGATGAGCACCGACGCGTCGACGGGGGTCGGGCCGGGAGGCCCGCCCCCGCCGGCCGCGTCCGAGCACGACTTCACCACCCGCAGGACGACGCGGATCCCGTTCCGCATCAAGGTCGCGGTCGTCTGGGTGGGGATCTTCGTGCTGCTGGGTGTCGGGTTCCTCCTCGCCGGGTTCGACACAACCTGGATGTCGGACAACTGGCAGTTCATCGCCAAGGGCATCTGGATCACGATCCTCATCACGATCATCTCGATCATCCTCGCGATCGTCCTCGCCCTCCTCGGAGCGCTCGGGCGATTGTCGAAGAACGCGATCGCTTACGGGATCAGCGGGTTCTATACATCGTTCTTCCGTGGCACGCCGTTGATCGTGCAGATCTTCCTGATCTACTACGCACTTCCGCAGATCGGAGTGAATCTCCTCGACCGCGAACTGATCACCAGCGATACGTACCAACTCCTCGTGATCAGCCCGGTGCTCGGGGGGATCCTCGCACTCGGGTTGAACTACGGCGCGTACATGACCGAGATCTTCCGCGCCGGGATCCAGTCGGTCAGCCACGGGCAAGGCGAGGCGGCCGAGGCGCTCGGGATGACCTACCGCCAGCGGATGCGTCGAGTGGTTTTGCCCCAGGCGGTCCGCGTGATCATCCCGCCGACCGGGAACGAGTTCATCGCGATGATCAAGGACACGGCGCTCGTGAGCTTCATCGCCTCGACGATCGGGTGGTACGAGATCTTCAAGCGCGCCCAGGTCGTCGGCACCCAGGACTTTCGGAACATGGAAGCGTTCCTATTGGTCGCAGGGATGTACTGGATCCTCACGATCATCTTCACGTTCTTCCAGGCTCGGCTGGAGCGACGGATGAGCAAGGGCTACGTCCGTGAGGAGATCGAGAAGGTCAAGGCCGCCGGTCACGGCGCGACCACCGTTCCCGGCCCGGCGGCCGTCGACGAGGGCGCGCTTCGGATCGAAGGGGGAGGCCGGACGTGAGCCACCGGCCCAACGGGCAGGCGGTCGTGCGGGTGGAGGACCTCCACAAGCGCTTCGGCGACCTCGAGGTCCTCCGGGGGATCGACATGGAGGTGGACGAGGGTGAGGTCGTCGTGATCTTCGGGAGATCGGGCTCGGGAAAGTCGACGCTGCTGCGATGTGTCAACTTCCTCGAGGACCCCACTTCGGGGACGGTCGAGGTCGACGGGATCCGGCTGCAGGGCGGGCACCGCAACCGGGAGAAGCGCGAGCGGATCCGCCAACTCCGGGTCCGGACCGGCATGGTCTTCCAGCAGTTCAATCTGTTCCCCCACATGACGGCTCTCCAGAACGTGATGGAAGGTCCGGTCACCGTGAAGGGGATCGCCGAACCGGACGCCGAGGCGATCGCGCGGGAGCTGCTCGACAAGGTGGGCCTCGGTGACAAGGCGGACCAGCACCCGATCCGGCTCTCCGGGGGGCAGCAGCAGCGGGTGGCGATCGCCCGGGCCCTGGCGATGGAACCGAAGGTCATGCTGTTCGACGAACCGACCTCGGCGCTCGACCCGGAGCTGATCGGGGAGGTCCTCGCGGTGATGCGCTCGCTGACGACGGACATGCACATGACGATGATGGTGGTTACCCACGAGATGGGATTCGCTCGCGAGGTCGCGAATCGGATGCTGTTCTTCCACGAGGGCATGGTCCTCGAAGAGGGAACACCCGACGCGTTGATCAATCACACCCAGCAGCCGGAGACGAAGCGGTTCCTCGACGCCGTCTTGTAGCGTCGATCGTTCCCGGGTGGTGTCTTTCGGAGGGTTCGCGACGCGGTGCTCTCACCGAGGGAGAAGAAAGACGGGCCGGAGGACCTTTGGAGCCGCTCACGCCTTCCCCATACGCGAGCGTTGTCTACTCGGTCACTCCGACCCGTCAAGCGGGGCCCGGGCTTCGGCGCTCTCCCGTGTCGCGAACGCCGCCTCAGCGACCGTCCGGCTCCCTCAGAGGCGAACCCCGTCGTGTGCCGATGACCGTCGTCGTGACGCCGACTTCACGTCTCGGGTTCCCGTTTCCGCCCGGGACCGGAGCGAACACTAGCCAGCGGCACAAGGTGTGTCAACTTGATGTCATGCCGTGTCCTGCAACGTGAAAGAGCCCAAACTGCAGCTAGCGCTCGTCTCCGTGTCGCGAGAGAAAGAGTGACATGAACGACGTGTCCGAAGAGCAGTCGTCACGTCTTCACGATGTTGGATCGAGTGTGTGTTGGTCGCTCTCGGGTGACGAGCGGAACGGGAAGAACGTCGGAACGTCGGTGAGCGCGACTTGAACCGTCGCGTCCTCCACGAGTTCGGGATGTGAACCCATCAGTCGCGCCTCGATCGTCGTGCCGTTGGCCAGACGCGCGCGCACCATCTGATCGTGACCGTAGAATTCGACACGTGCAACGCGCGCATCCCCGAGTGGATCCGGCTCGAGCACCACGGTCTCGGGGCGCAGCAGCACCCGCGTCGGACCGTCGGGCTGTCCGGGTGCGGGTACCGGGCCGAGAACGGTCGCGGCGACGCCCCCGGACACGGTCGCTTCCAAGACGTTCGACTGACCGATCAGGGCGGCCACGCTCTCGTCCATCGGGGCCGCGTAGATCTGGTGGGGGGATCCGGTCTGAAGCACCCTTCCGTCGGCCATGATCGCGATCCGATCCGAGAGGGAGAGCGCCTCCTCTTGGTCGTGGGTGACGTAGATCGCTGTGGTGCCGGTCTGGCGGTGGAGATCACGGATCTCTCCCCGGAGCTCGGCCCGTAGCTGCGCGTCCAGGTTCGAGAAGGGCTCGTCGAGCAGCAGCACCTCCGGGGAAGGAGCGAGAGCTCGGGCCAGGGCCACACGCTGCTGCTGGCCGCCCGAGAGCTCGTCGGGCATCCGATCCTCGAGTCCCTGCAGGCGCACGAGGGCGAGCACCTCATCGACGCGCGCGTCGGCGTCGGCGCCCCGCTTGAGCCCGAAAGCGATGTTGCGACGCACGTCCAGGTGCGGGAACAGCGCCCAATCCTGGAAGACCATCCCGATCCGGCGACGTTCGGGCGGGACCCAGGAGCGACCCGCGACCGTGCGGCCTCCCACGTCGATCGAACCGCCGTCGGGTCGCTCGAGTCCGGCGATCAAGCGCAACGCGGTGGACTTGCCGCACCCGCTGGGACCCAACAGGACGAGGAGCTCCCCTAGACGCACCTCCAGATCGAACCCGTCGAGGGCGATCGTGCCACCGAACCGCTTCCGGACCAGTCGACAGGCGACGGCCGGCGTCTCGATCGAACTCATCCCGTCCGCACCTCCTCGACCTCGATCCGTCCCGCCAACAGGAACAGCGGCACAGCGGAGATGGCAAGGAGCAGCAGGGCCGGTGCCGCCGCACGCGAGTAGAGGCCGGCGGACGCGCCGGTCCAGATCCTGGTCGCGAGGGTCTCGAAGCCGGTGGGCCGCAGCAGCAGGGTCGCGGGGAGTTCCTTCATCGCGGTCAGGAACACCAGGGCGATCCCCGCGAACGCCGGGCGAGCCGCGAGGGGAAGGACCACACGGCGCAGCACGCCGCCCCTGGACAGTCCCAGGGTGCGGGCGGCGTCCTCCAGGGACGGATCGATCTGCAGCATCGCTCCGCGGAGCGGCTCGCTCACCTGTGGGAGGAACAGGACCACGTAGGCTCCGATCACCAACGGGAGGCTCTGGTAGATCGCGGGCGTGTAGTTGGCCGCGAAGAACACCAGAGACAAGGCAACGACGAGTCCCGGTAAGGCATAGCCAGCATACGAAACGCGTTCGATCCCCCGAGCGAGCCGTCCGGGGAACCGACCCGCCAGGATCGCGACGGGCACGGCCATGGCGAACGCCACGAGTGCCCCACCCCCCGACACCAGGATCGAGTTGCCGGCCGCTCCGAGGGTGAGGTTGAGCGGCGTCCCGGCGTCGAGTCCGCGGACGAGCCAGTAGACGAGCACGGCGACCGGCAGGATCAGCGCCAGGGACACGAGCACCCCCGAGAACGCCAACGCGGGGAGCCGCCATCGGCCCAGCGGTGCGGGACGCAAGCGCCGCAGCGCCCCCGGACCCGACCGGTAGTAGCGCGCGCGCCCGCGAGCGCGCTGCTCCATCACGAGCACGATCAGTGCCAGTCCCACCAGCATCAACGAGAGGATCGCCGCCGGGGTGCGATCGAACGCGGCCCGGTACTGCAGGAAGATCGCCTGCGTGAAGGTCTGGTAGCGCATCAGCGAGACCGCCCCGAAGTCATGGAGCGTGTACAGGGCCACGAGCAACCCCCCGGCGGCGATCGCCGGGCGGAGCAGCGGCAGCGTCACGCGGCGGAACACACGCCAGCGATCGTGTCCGAGCATCCTGGCGGATTCCTCGAGGGTCGGATCGAGCCCTCGGATCGCAGCCGCGGTCGTCAGGTACACGTACGGATAGGTGAACAGGGTCAACGCGAGGAACGCTCCCGGGAACCCCCCGATGTCCGGCAGGCGGTCGACTCCGAACGGCCCCGCGAGGAGCTGCTGGGCGAGTCCGCGGGGTCCCAGCGCGGACAGCAAGGCGAACGCCCCGACGTAGCTCGGGAACACGAGCGGGAGCGCGAAGAGCACGGCCCACGCACGACGCAGCGGCAGGTCGGTCCGCACCACGAGCCACGCGGCCGTCACACCCAACAGACCGGTGGCTGCCGTCACCGCGACCGCGAGGCCGAGCGTGCGGACGGTCAGCCAGACGGTTCGCATGCGGAGGATCAGATCCCAGCTCTGCGCAGTGGCCTCGGTCGCACGCAACCCGAGATAGAGCAAGGGAAGGGCCAAAACGATCGCCACGGCGCCGGCCGCCAGGACGAGCAGCGGAGGGAGGGGACGCCGGGCCCTTTCGGCCCGGCGTCCGGTTCCGTCGCTCGCGGCGATCTCGCTCACCTCGGCGCCGGCTTGCCCGGGGGGTGGAGGTCGGTCCGAGCGCACGCGGTCACAGCATCCCGACCTCTGCGAGCAGGTTGAGCGTCGGCTGCAGCTGCGCGCCCAGATCCGACAGATCGATGTCGGGACCGCGGAAACGCTCGAGAGGGATCAGACCCTCCACCGGCTCGACCCCGCTGCCGGGAACCGTCGGGTACTCCCACGTGCGAGTCGCGAAGTACTCCTGCCCGGCGGGGGAGGTGAGGTAGTCCACGAACGCCTCGGCCTCCGAGAGCGCATCAGATGACACAAGCACCCCGACGCCGGCCGTGTTGATCATCGCTCCCGGGTCTCCTGCTTCGAAGTAGTGGTTCTCGATCGGCAGCTTGCCGTCCTCGGCCTGCACCTCGTACTTGTAGTAGTGGTTCACGAGGCCGGCGTCGACCTCCCCGGCCGCGACGGCACGGGTCGTGGCACCGTTGTCCTCGTAGAACGTCGGGTCGTTGGCCATGATCTGCTCGAGCCATCTGCGAGTCGTCTCCTCACCCTCGGTGAGGGTCATCGCCGAGACGAAGGCCTGGAACGACGAGTTGGTCGGGGCGATGCCGAGCCGGCCCTTCCACTCGGGATCGGCGAACCCGAAGATCGAATCCGGCAGGTCCTTCGGATCGACCGTCTCGGTGTTGTACACGGCCACGCGGCCGCGTCCCGACGTTCCCACCCAATCGCCGTCGTCCGCGCGGAACCGTGGGTCGACCCGGTCGAGGATCTCGGTGGGAAGCAGATCCAGGAGTCCAGCCTCGTCGACGGCTCCGAGCGGGCCGGCGTCCTGGGAGAAGAAGACATCGGCCGGTGAGGCGTCTCCTTCTTCGACCAGCGTCGCCGCGAGCTCGGCCGAGTCCCCGTACCGGACCTCCGTCTCGATCCCCGTCTCCTCGGTGAACTCGTCGAACAGGTCGGCGACGAACTCCTCCTCCCGACCGGTGTAGACGGTGAGGGTCGGACGTTCGTCCCGTGTGTCAGCGCCTGCGTCGGGGCGGTCGTCGGACCCATCCGAACAGCCGGCGATGACGAGCGCCGACAGGCAGACTGCGAGGAGCAGGCGTTTGGCGGTACCGGACATGTTCGGCCCCTTCCGTACGGGTGAGAGACCTGCTTTGTCAGGCCACCCGAACGCCAACCGTTCAGGGCACCGAAATCCTACTGATCAGATCGGATTCGTGGCAACCCCAGACGTGTGACCCGCAGATCGGGAGTGTGGCTAGCGCTCGACCCAGAGGTTGTCGGACAGGTGTGAGCCGAGCGCGACGGGCGCGCCGGCGACCTGGAGGGACATCGTCCCGTCGGGCGCCACCGATCGCACCTCGATCGTGGCGCCGGGCATCAGACCGGACTCCTCGAAGAAGCGCATCACCTCGAGCTCGAGCTCGAGGTCCTCGGTCAGGCGGCGGAGGGTCGCGGTGTCGCCGCTCGGAACGTCCTTCAGTGCGACGAGGTTCTCGTAGTCGACTTCGTTGGCCGATCCCGGGATCGGGTTGCCGTGCGGACACGCTCCGGGATCGTTCAGCAATTCGACCATCCGCGCTTCGACGTCGTCGGAGATGACCCGTTCCCAGCGCTCGGCCTCCTCGTGCGCCTTGTGCCACGGGAGCCCGATGATCCGGATCAGGAAATGCTCGGCGAGACGGTGCCGGCGAACGAGCACGCGCGCGAGCGCCTCTCCCTCGGGCGTGAACGTGAGTTCGCGCCCGTTCGTCGCCACGAGTCCGTCGCGGGTCAACCGCTTGACGGCCTCGGACACGGAGGCTCGGGACACGCCCATCCAGTCGGCGAGGCGGGCCTGCACGGTGGGGATGCTCTCCTCGGCCATCTCGTACAGCGCCTCGAGGTATTCCGCGGCGGCGTGGGGATGCGAGTCCTTCTGCATCCGCACATCGTAGCCAGGATGCGCAGCGCCGCCCCCGGCCGGTGCTCGAGGTCGTCGCAGGCTCCCCGTCCCGCCGGTAGGGTTCGGGTACCGGGAGGTCGATCGAGGAAGGTCCGATGAACATGAGTGAGCGGCGGCCAGAGGACGCCCCGCGCCCGTCGGGTGCGAACGGGCCGGCGGTCCGTGGTTTCTCGGATGCGCTGGCGGACGAGCTGCTCGAGCTCGTGCCGACACCGGTCATCCTCACCCGGGTCTCCGACGGTCGATACGTCGCGGTGAACGAGGCCTTCTGCTCCCTCGTCGGCTTCCCACGGGAGGAGGTGCTCGCGCGGAACTCCACCGACGATGCGTGGGCGGATCCCGAGGACCGGGCCGCGATCATCGAGCAGCTTCGTGCGACAGGGTTCGTCCGTAACTATCCGGTGCGGGCGCGCGACGCGGTAGGCAACGACAAGCTCGGCCTCGCATCGATGCGGCTGCTGCATCTGCCCGACGGCCCGCACATCCTCGCCGTGCTCCACGACGCGACCGAGCTGGAAGCAGATCGGCAACACCGTCTCCAACAGGAGGCCGACATCGCGCGCGCCCAGAGCATCGCCCACGTCGGCAGCTGGACCTGGGACCTCGCTACCGACGAACTGTGGTGGTCCGACGAGCTGTACCGGTTGTTCTTCTACGACCCGGAAACCTTCAGCGGGAACGTGGCCGACGCGTTCGCGCGAACGCATCCCGACGACATGGGGCTGCTCGAGGCGGCGAACGCCAGAGCCCTCGCGGGGGAGTCGGGCTCGTTGGACTACCGGATCCTCGGTCCCGAGGGCGAGGTGCGGTACGTCCATGCGGAGGGCCGACCGGAGCGAGACGAGGACGGGACGATCCGCCGTATCGTCGGGTTCACGCAGGATGTCACCGAACAGGTACTGCTTCGCGAAGAGCGGCAGCAGTTCCTCGAACGCCTCGTCGAAGTGCAAGAGGAGGAGCGTCGGCGGATCGCGGCCGACATCCACGACGATTCGCTCCAGGTGATGACCGCGGTGGGGATCCGCCTCGGTACCTTCGCCGGTCACGCACAAGATCGGGCGCATCGCGAGGAGCTCGAACGACTCGCGACGTCGGTCCAGCAGGCGATCGATCGGCTCCGCCGGTTGCTGTTCGAGCTGCGGCCCCACGCGTTGGAGCAGGGTGGCATCGGGTCCGCGCTCCAGGAGTATCTCGAGCGGACCGACGATGAAGACGGGTGGAGCTTCGAGGTGCGCGACGAACTCGGGAGTCCCGCCCCGCCGACCGATGTCCTCGCCGTCGCGTATCGGATCGCACAGGAGGCCCTCACGAACGCGCGCCGGCACGCTGATGCACGACACGTGGAGGTAGCGATCGGCTGGCGGGACGGCGAGGTCGAACTCCAGGTGCGCGACGACGGACGCGGGTTCGACCCGAGATCGGACGTCGCGGTTCGCCCGGGACACATCGGTTTGATCGCGATGCGCGAGCGCGCAGAGCAGGCGGGCGGACGGCTGGAGATCGAGTCCTCCCCCGGTCGCGGATGCAGGGTGCGGGCGAGGCTGCCCGTCCCCGCTACCGACCCGCCGCGCTCCGAGGGCCGCGGCGGTGTGGCGGCGGACGGCTAGTATCGATCGTGTGAGCTCCTCCTCCGCCTCCGGCACGATCGCCGGCGCCGACGAGCCGCAGCGACTCTTCCTCCTCGACGGCCACAGCCTGGCCTACCGCGCGTTCTTCGCGCTCCCCACGACGCTCGCGACGAGCACCGGGCAGATCACGAACGCGGTGTACGGGTTCACATCGATGCTGATCAAGCTGCTCACCGAGGAACGGCCCGATCTGATCGCGGTGGCGTTCGACCGCGGCGCACCCACCGTTCGCCTCGAGAAGTACGCGGACTACAAGGCTGGACGCGCGGAGACGCCGAACGAGTTCCGCGAGCAGCTCGGCTTGATCGACGAGGTGCTCGAAACGCTGGCGGTCCCGGTCATCGGGTCGGACGACGGTCACGAAGCCGACGACACGATCGGCTCGCTCGCCTTACGGGCGGTCGAGCAAGGGATCGACGTCACGATCGTCACCGCGGATCGGGACTTCTTCCAGCTCGTCCGACCCGGTCTCAACGTGATGTTCAATCGGAAGGGGATCAGCGACATCGTGCGGTACGACGAAGCCGCGGTCGACGAGCGCTACGGGCTGCCGCCCTCGAAGTACCTGGACTTCGTCGCCTTGAAGGGGGACCCGAGCGACAACATCATCGGAGTGCCCGGCGTGGGTGACAAGACGGCCTCCAAGCTGATCCAGACCTTCGGGTCGGTGGAGGAGCTCGCCGGTCGCACGGTCGAGCTCAAGGGGAAGCAGAAGGAGAACGTCGAAGCGTCGCTCGATCGGCTCACGCTCAACAAGGACCTCGCCCGGATCGTCACCGACCTCGACCTCGAGCTCGAACCGGGCGACTGCCGCATGGGGGAGTGGGACCTCGACGAGGTTCGCAGGCTCTTCACCTCTCTGGAGTTCCGTTCCCTCCTCGAGCGGCTCGAAGAGATCGGACACGGCGCGAAGCCCAAGGTCGAAGTCGCGGAGCTCGACCTTCGGCACGCGGGCGCGGACGAGGTCGCGACGCTGCTCGAGGCGATGCAGCCGAAGGCGGTGAAGATCGACGGATCGGGGCCGAACCTGCTCGGTATCGCCGTCTCGGTCGGTGGTGGGCAGGCCGCATACAGCGCGCAGGACGACCTCGGTCGTTCCGGCGCCGCGCTCGGTGACGCGAGCTCGGCGAAATGGCTCCACGATGCGAAACAGGCGGAGACGACGATCCTCGCGTCCGGGGGAACCCTCGGCGGCGTGGCGTTCGACACGATGTTGGCGGGGTACCTGCTGGATCCGGCCGAGGGGACCTATCCGCTCGCGTTGATGACCGAGCGGTACCTCGGGACCGATCTGCTCTCGCCGATCGACGACGACGGAGGCCCGGGAGCGAGCGGCCAGCTCTTCTCCGAGGACGGGTGGCGAAGACCCGCCGCCGAGGCAGCGGCGATCGCGCTGCTCGCACCGGAGATGGAGCAGCGGGTCGAGCGTGCCGGTCTTCGACCCTTGCTCGTCGACGTCGAACTCCCCCTCTCGACCGTCCTGGCGCGGATGCAGGCGCGGGGGGTCAAGCTCGACGTGCCCTATCTCGAGGAGATGGCCGAGGGGGTACGCGACCGCATGGCAACCCTCCGGGCGGAGGTCTTCGAACACGCGGGACGAGAGTTCAATCTGAACTCACCGCCCCAGCTGCGCGAGGTGCTCTACGACGAGCTCGGTCTGCAGCCGGGGAAGAAGACCCCGAAGGGGCAACTCTCGACCGACGCCAGCGTTCTCGAGAAGCTGCGCGACGAGCATCCGATCGTCGACGCCCTGTTGCAGTGGCGCGAGCTCGACAAGCTCAACTCCACCTACCTCGAGGCGCTGCCGCGCGAGGTCGACCCGCGCGACGGACGCGTGCACACGATCTTCAATCAGACCGGGGCCGCGACCGGCCGGCTGTCCTCGTCGGATCCCAACCTGCAGAACATCCCCGTTCGATCCGAGCTCGGCCGCCAGATCCGCCGAGCGTTCGTTCCGGGCGAGCCGGGGCAGGTGCTGCTCGTCGCGGACTACTCACAGATCGAGCTGCGGATCCTCGCGCACCTGACCGGCGACGAGGGGCTGCGCAGCGCGTTCGAGAGCGACGCGGACATCCATACCGCGACCGCGGCGCGCGTCTTCGATCTCCCCGAGGACGCCGTGGACCCGTCGTTGCGCTCGCGGGCGAAGATGGTCAACTACGGCCTCGCCTACGGGATGAACGCATGGGGACTCGCGTCCCGGCTCGGGATCACGCCGGACGAGGCGACCGAGATCATGGACGCGTACTTCGCCAGCTTCCCCTCGATCAAGGAGTACCTCGACAAGCAGGTGACCAGGGCAGCGGCCGACGGCTACACCGAGACGATGCTCGGCCGCAGGCGCTACATCCCCGAGCTCCAAGCCGCGAACCCTCGTCTGCGCGACCTCGGTCGGCGGATGGCCCTCAACGCCCCGATCCAGGGCGGAGCGAGCGACGTGTTCAAGCTCGCGATGATCCGGGTCGACCGCGCCCTCGAGTCGAGGGACGATCTCGATGTGCGCATGCTTCTGACGGTGCACGACGAGCTCGTCTTCGAGGTCGGCGCCGACGAGGTCGAGGAGGCCGCCGCGCTCGTGAAGCGGGAGATGGAGGCTGCCACCGACCTGAACGTCCCCCTTCGCGCGGACATCGGATGGGGGCCGACCTGGGAGGAAGCTGCTCCCGCGGGGCACTGAAGACGGTCCGGGAGCACGCGGGACTTCGTGCGAACGGTGGGGCACGAGCGCGCCCCCGCGTCCGATCGGGGAGCGACCGCCGTTGACCTGCGGTTTCGGCTCCCACGCGCGTTGACGGCGCTTCCGGCGCCCGACTACCATCTCTGAGCCGCACGACCACCTCGCCCTCTCCGTTGCGGCTCCACACCTGCCGAGGGGGCGAGACCGTGTGTGCAGGAAGGGGCTGATCGGACATCGAGGGACAGGAACCAGGCACGCCGGCAATGCAGGCGCCGGCGGTACCGGAGGATCGCGACTACACACCCGAAGAGCTCATCCAGGCGATGGAAGCGAGCTTCCGGGACTTCAAGGACGGGGACATCGTCGACGGCGTCGTCGTCAAGATCGACCGTGACGAGGTCTTGCTCGACATCGGCTACAAGTCCGAGGGGGTCATCCCCTCCAAGGAGTTGTCGATCCGTCACGACGTCGACCCGAACGAGGTCGTCAAGGTCGGGGACGAGATCGAGGCCCTCGTGCTCCAGAAGGAGGACAAAGAGGGCCGCCTGATCCTCTCGAAGAAACGTGCCCAGTACGAACGCGCATGGGGCAGGATCGAAGCGGTCATGAAGTCCGGCGAGACGATCACCGGCCCGGTGATCGAGGTGGTCAAGGGCGGCCTGATCCTCGACATCGGTCTGCGCGGGTTCCTTCCCGCGTCGCTCGTGGACCTTCGCCGCGTGCGTGACCTGCATCCGTTCGTCGGTACCGAGCTCGAGTGCAAGATCATCGAGCTCGATCGCAACCGCAACAACGTCGTCCTGTCGCGCCGCGCCTTCCTCGAGGAGTCGCAGAGCGAGGGGCGCAAGAAGTTCCTCGAGTCCCTCCAGAAGAACGAACGTCGGAAGGGAACGGTGAGCTCGATCGTGAACTTCGGTGCGTTCGTCGATCTCGGCGGCGTCGACGGGCTCGTCCACGTCTCCGAGCTGTCCTGGAAGCACGTGGACCATCCCAGCGAGGTTGTCCAGGTTGGCGAGGAGGTCGAGGTCGAGGTCCTGGACGTCGATCTCGATCGCGAGCGGGTCTCCC
Organism: Actinomycetota bacterium; assembly: GCA_040881665.1. Lineage (NCBI taxonomy): Bacteria > Bacillati > Actinomycetota > Actinomycetota bacterium. The sequence goes on along the minus strand of JBBECT010000005.1, from coordinate 120,551 downwards.
TCTCGCTCAAGGCCACCCAGGAGGACCCCTGGAAGGAGTTCGAACGGACGAACGAGGCCGGGGAGATCATCGACGGTCAGGTCACCAAGCTCGTGCCCTTCGGCGCGTTCATCCGCGTCGCGAACGGGATCGAAGGTCTGGTGCACATCTCCGAACTCGCGGAGGGCCACGTCGAGTCTCCAGAGGCGGTTCTGTCGGTCGGCGACCAGGTCCGGGTCAAGGTGATCGATGTCGACGTACAGCGCCGGCGCGTGAGTCTGTCGATGCGCCAGGTCGGCGGCCAGCCGGTCGCGGTCGCGGAGACCGAGATCGAGGAGGAGACCGGCGACCCGGCCGGTGAGCCCTCTCCGGCTGCCACCGAGACCGACACCGACACCGCCATCGACGACACGGAAGCCGCGACCGACGGGGCGGCGGACGAGAGCCCCTCGGCCGAGGAGAGTTCGCCGGAGGAAAGCGCCTCGGCTCCAGCACCCGCGGAACCCACCGCACCCCCCGCGGAACCCACCGCACCCCCCGCGAAGCCGGAGGCGCCCCCAGCGTCGGAGCCGGCCACCAAACCCCCCGACTCGCGTCCCGAGCCGAGCCCCACCGAGGCCGACGTCTCCCTGGAGTCGATCCTCCAAGATCTGAAGCGGCGCGAAGGCCGCTCCGACTGACGACGGGCCACCACGATGTTGCTCGTCGGCCTTACCGGCGGGATCGGTTCCGGGAAGTCGACCGTTGCCCGCATGCTCGTCGAGCGGGGCGCGGTGGTCCTGGACGCGGACGCGTTCTCCCGCGAGGCACTCGCGCCGGGAACCCCGGGGTTCGACCAGGTGCTCGAGCGCTTCGGGGAGGGGCTGCGGACCGCGGACGGCAGCCTCGATCGTGCCGGACTCGCCGCGCAGGTGTTCTCCGACCCGGTCAGGCTGCGCGAGTTGGAGAGTATCGTGCATCCCGTGGTTCGGGAGGCGATCGCCTCGGGGGCAGCGGCCCATCGCGACTCCGACGCGATCGTGGTGATCGACTCGCCGCTGCTGATCGAGATGGAGCAGCACGACGACGTCGATCTGCTCGTCGTCGTGACGGCACCTGACCAGATCCAGGTGCGGCGCATGGTCGAGTCACGCGGGTTCGCCGAGGAGGACGTCCGACGGCGACTGGCAGTGCAGCTCCCGCTCGAGGACAAGGCCGAACAGGCCGACGTCGTGCTGGACAACGGCGGCACGCTCCACGAACTCGAGCGACAGGTCGAGCGCCTCTGGCGGGACCTGCAGGTACGAGCCGCGACCGAGGTGTGACGCTTCCGCCGCTATCATCGCTTCGTGACCTACCGAGCGGTGTTCTTCGACGCGGGCGAGACCCTGGTGCACCCGCATCCGTCGTTCCCGGACCTGTTCGCGAGTGTCCTGCGGAGCGAGGGGATCGAGGTCTCCGAGCGACAGGTGCACGACAACGTCCACGTGATCGTCGACCGCTTCGCGGCGGCGGCCGCGGACAACGATTTGTGGACCACCACGGCCGGCCGCTCCCGTGCGTTCTGGCACTCGGTGTACGAGGCGTTCCTCGACCAGCTCGGTATCCCGGCCGCGAACGGCCTCCACGACACCTTGTATCGAGAGTTCACCGACCTGTCGAATTACGCGTTGTTCGACGACGTGGTGCCGATCCTCGAACGGTTGCGGCCCACCGGGATCGTGTTGGGGGTCATCTCGAACTTCGAGGAGTGGCTCGAGCGGCTGCTGGAGATGCTCGGGGTGGCGGGGTTCTTCGACGTGCGCGTGATCTCCGGGATCGAAGGTGTGGAGAAGCCGGACCCCGCGATCTTCCGGCTCGCGCTCGAGCGAGCCGGGGTCCGGCCGGAGGAGACGGTCTACGTCGGAGACAGCCCGGCCTTCGACGTGGAGCCGGCGCGCGAGCTCGGCATGTTCCCGGTCTTGATCGACCGGCGCGGCCGCTACCCCGATGCCGCTTCGGCGCGGATCGCGTCGATGGCCGATCTGCCGCTCGCGATCGGGCTCGCATGAGCGAGCGGCTGTTCACCCCCGACGAGGCGAACGCCGCGATCGACGATCTTCGGCCTCGGCTCGAGCGGATCAAGGCGGCGCGAACGGTCGTGATCGAACACGGAGAGCTGGTGCGCGAACGCGTCGCCGGAGACGGCGGAGGGACCGAGGGCAGCGCGTTCTACGAGGCGATCACGACGCTGCGACGTGAGGTCGAGCACCTCGCGGCCGAGGGTGTGCTGCTCCGGGATCCGGAGAACGGTCTCGTTGACTTCCCGGCCGAGGTGCAGGGTCGCGCCGGGTTCCTGTGCTGGCGCTCCGACGAGCAGCGCGTCGGCTTCTGGCATCCGCCGGAGTCCGGGTACCGGGGACGACGACCCCTGTGAGCGAGGCCGGCGAGGGGTCCCACCGGACGATCCTGGTGGCCGGGGTCACCGAGGACGACCCGGCACCCGGTCTCGAGACGGTCGCCGAGCGGGTTCGGCTCGTACCCGCTGCCGAGGCGGATGACGTCGCCTCCCTGATCGCCGAGGCCGACGCCGTGTTCGCTTGGCGCGCTGAAGCGGCCTTGCTCGAGGGCGCGTGGCCGAACGCCCGACGCGTGCGGTGGATCCAGTCGGCATCGACCGGTGTGGACGCGCTGCTGTTCCCCGCACTGGTCGAGAGCGACGTCGAGGTGACGAACACGCGAGGGGTCTTCGACGAGGGGATGGCCGAGTACACGCTCGGGCTGCTGCTCGCGTTCGCCAAGGACCTGATCGGCACGATCGACCATCAGCGCGAGGGGATCTGGGCGTACCGCCACTCGGAGCTGCTCGCCGGTACGCGGCTCCTCGTCGTGGGTGCCGGTTCGATCGGTTCCGCGGTGGGGAGACTCGGTCGTGCCTGTGGGATGCGTGTCGAGGGCATCGCACGAACCCCGCGCGAGGCCGACCCGGTGTTCGAGCGGATCGGGGGTCGGGACGAGTTGCTCGAACGGCTCGGCGAGGCCGACTGGGTCGTCGACGTGCTGCCCGGGGCGTCGAACACCGATCGGCTGTTCGACGCTCGAGCGTTCGCGGCGATGCGTCGCAGCGCGCGGTTCATCAACATCGGAAGGGGAACGACCGTCGACGAGAACGCGCTCGTGGAGGCCCTCGACGCCGGTCGGATCGCGGGGGCCGCGCTCGACGTGTTCGCGGATGAGCCGCTTCCCGACGGCAGCCCGCTGTGGGCGATGCGCAACGTGATCGTCTCGCCGCACATGTCGGGCGACGTCGTGGGCTGGGAGCGAGCCGTGGTCGGCGTCTTCCTCGACAACCTCGACCGTTGGCTCTCGGACGAACCCCTGCACAACGTCGTCGACAAGCGCCTCGGCTACGCCCCACGCGCCGCGTTGCCTCGCCCGGACGACGCCGGTAGCGTCGGGCGGCGATGAGCCGAAGCGCCGACGCCGCCGCAGGTCCGACGATCGTCGTCCGAGATCTGCGCAAGACCTACGGGGAGCTCGACGCGGTCGGAGGGATCTCGTTCGAGGTCGCGCGGGGGGAGGTCTTCGCCCTGCTCGGGCCGAACGGAGCGGGCAAGACCACCACGACGGAGATCCTCGAGGGGTTCCGTCCGCGGACCGCCGGTGAGATCGAGGTGCTCGGCCGCGACCCCGGACGAGCGGATGCGGAGCTCAAGTCTCGGATCGGGATCGTGCTGCAATCCACCGGTGTCGACGCCTTCCTCACCGTGCGCGAGACGGTGGAGTTCTACCGTGGCTTGTACCCCGCGCCACGCGATGGCGACGAAGTGATCCGCCTCGTGGGTCTCACCGAGAAGCGCGATGTGAAGGTGACGAAACTGTCCGGCGGGCAGAAGCGACGGCTCGACGTCGCGATCGCTCTCGCCGGCGATCCAGAGCTGCTGTTCCTGGACGAGCCGACGACGGGCTTCGATCCGAGCGCGCGCCGCAACGCGTGGGAGATCGTGAAGAGCCTCGCCGAGCTGGGTAAGACCGTGTTCCTCACGACCCACTTCATGGACGAGGCGCAGTACCTCGCCGACCGTGTCGCGATCATCGCCCGAGGCTCGATCGTGGCCGAAGGCACGCCCGACACGCTGGGAGGCCGCGACACGGCGAAGACCCACATCCGGTTCCGGCTCCCGGCGGGGATCGCGGCCGCGGGACTCCCGCAGATCGGACAGCGGACCGCACCCGACGGTGCCTTCCTCGCCGAGGTCGAGGATCCCGTCGGTCCGCTCCATCAACTGACCGGGTGGGCGAGCGAGCATCGGGTTCGGTTCGAGGTGCTCGAGGTGTCGCGACCCAGTCTCGAGGACGTGTACCTGGCGATCACCGGCGGGGACGAGGTGACGGAGTCGTGACCGGAGCGCGTTTCGCCCTCCGGCAGGCCGTGTACACGAACAAGGCCTTCTGGCGGAACCCGGCATCGGCGTTCTTCACCTTCGCGTTCCCCCTGATGTTCCTGGTGATCTTCACGACGCTGTTCGGGAACAGCGAGGTGCGGGTGGGCGGGGAGATGATCTCGACCTCCACGTTCTACATCCCGAGCATGGCGACGTTCTCGGTGATCTCGGCCTGCTACACGAATATCGCGATCAGCGCCACGTTCGCCCGGGACGAAGGGATCTTGAAACGGACGCGCGGCACACCGATGCCCGGCTGGTCCTATCTCCTGGGTCGGATCCTGCACGCGGTCCTCGTGGCGCTGATCCTGGTGGGGATCGTCGCGGCCTTCGGCAGCCTCGTCTACGACGCGCAGCTCCCGGGCGGTGGGGACCTCCTGCGGTTCGCTGCCTCGTTGCTGGTCGGGTCCGCCGCGTTCGCCGCCCTGGGGCTGGCGATCACCTGCATCGTTCCGAACGCGGACGCTGCGCCGGCGATCATCAACGCGTCGATCCTTCCATTGCTGTTCGTCTCCGACGTGTTCATCCCGCTCCAGGATCCTCCCGCCTGGATCGACTGGGTCGGTAAGGCCTTCCCGGTACGTCCCTTCGCGGCCGCGATGCAGGCGGCGTTCCTGGGAACCCCCTTCTCCTGGACCGATCTGCTGGTCGTCGCGGCCTGGGGGATCGGAGGGGTCGTGATCGCCTCCCTATTCTTCCGCTGGGAGCCGAACCGCTGACCGAGCGAGGCGGACCGATACGTCCACTGCATCCCTGCTGACCTGCGGCTGCGTACGAAAGGGCGTGTGCTACGCTCCGGCCTCGAACCGGCCGAGAACGCGTCGGGTCGAGGGGTTCGGAGAGTCGAGGGCTCGTCGATCGAGGGGGAGAGACGATGAGGAAGCTGCTGGCCGTCCTGGCCGTGAGCGCGTTGGTGTTCGCCGCGTGTGCGGAGGATGACGACGGAGCCGAAGACCAGCCGACCGCCGGTGCGACGACGGCCGCCTCGTGCGAGAAGGACTCCCTCAACCTCTTCGAGGACGGCCAGCTCACGATCGCGGCCTCGAACCCCGTGTTCCCGCCCTGGTTCCAGGGCAGCGTCGCCGGCAGCGACTGGAAGGACCCCTCTCCCGAGAGCGGTGAGGGCTTCGAGAGCGCCCTCGCGTACGCGCTCGCCGACGAGCTCGGCTTCACCGAGGACGAGGTCGTCTGGGTCGAGGAAGGCTTCAACAAGACCTACGCGCCCGGCCCGAAGGACTACGACTTCTCGATCCAGGAGATCTCGATCACCCCGAAGCGTGCCGAGGCCGTGACCTTCAGCGATGGGTACTACAACGCGAACCAGGCGTTGATCGCTCTGGACGACGGGCCACTGCAGGACGCCGAGACCCTCGAGGAACTCCAGAGCGCCAAGCTCGGCGCGCAGATCGGGACGACCGGCCTGACGTTCATCGAGGAAGTCATCGTGCCGGACGATGAGGCCGCAGTCTTCGACGACACGAGCGCCGCGAAGCAGGCATTGGAGAACGGTCAGATCGATGGGATCGTCGTGGACCTGCCGACCGCGTTCTTCATCACCGCCGTCGAGATCCCGAAGGCCGAGGTCGTCGGTCAGTTCGAGAGCACGCCCGACGTCGTGGAGGAGGAGCAGTTCGGCCTCACCTTCGAGAAGGACAACCCGCTCGTCGAGTGCGTGAACCAGGCCCTTACGTCGCTACGCGACTCGGGAGAGCTGCAGGCGATCCAGGACGAGTGGCTGTCGGAGACGGTGGACGTCCCCGTCCTGGGGTAACGATCGGGACGGCGTACGCTCCGTGAGCCTCGCCGGCCCCCCCGAGGGAGCAGGGTCGATCGACCCGGGCTTGCCACCACCACGCCGGCCCCGCCTGCGCGACGGGCTCCGCGCCGAGGGTGGCCGTGGCGCCCTCATCGCGACGGTCTCGACCGTCGTGTTCCTCGCGGTCGTGGCGGTCCTCGTTCTCAATTCACCCGGCTGGGACCGCGTCCGGCAGGCGTTCTTCGACGGGACCGACTTCGCCGCTTCTCTGCCCGACGTGCTCAGCGGGTTCTGGGTCAACGTCCAGATGTTCATGATCGCTGAAGTGCTCGTGCTCGCGTTCGCGTTGCTGCTCGCCGTGATCCGCGCGATCCCGGGACCGGTGTTCTTCCCGTTGCGCGCGTTATCCACGATCTACACGGACGTCTTCCGTGGGATCCCGACCCTGCTCGTGATCCTGCTGCTCGGGTTCGGCATGCCCGCACTCGACCTGCAAGGCGTCCCCGACTCGGAGATGTTCTGGGGCATCGTCGCGCTCGTGATCGTGTACTCGGCATACGTCGCGGAGGTCTACCGGGCGGGCATCGAGTCGATCCACCCGAGCCAGCGAGCCGCCGCGCGTTCTCTGGGACTCAGCCAGTGGAAGGCCCTGCGGTTCGTCGTCGTGCCGCAGGCGGTACGCCGGGTGATCCCGCCCCTGCTCAACGACTTCGTCGCGATCCAGAAGGAGACGGCGCTCGTCGCCATCCTGGGCGTGCGGGAAGCGGTGCGTGAGGCACAGATCTATTCGACGTCGACCTTCACGTTCACGAGCTACGTCGTTGCGGCGCTCCTCTTCCTGCTGGTCACGATCCCGCTCGCGCGCTTCACCGACTACCTCCTCGATCGAGAACGCCGGCGCCGCCAGGCGAGCTCCGGATGAGCTCCGACCGCGCCGGAGAGGTTCTCCGGATCCAGGGACTCCGCAAGTCGTTCGGAGAGCTCGAGGTGCTGCGGGGGATCGACCTGTCGATCGCCGACCACGAGGTCGTGTGCCTGATCGGTGCCTCCGGATCCGGCAAGTCGACGTTGCTGCGATGCGTGAACCTGCTCGAGCGGATCGACGCGGGCCGGATCGTCGTCGAGGGGGAGGAGATCACCGCGCCGGGGGTCGATGTGAACCGGATCCGGCGCCACCTCGGCATCGTGTTCCAGTCGTTCAACCTGTTCCCGCACATGACCGTGCTGCGCAACGTGACGCTCGGGCCGATCGAGGCGGCCGGACTGTCGAGGGACGAGGCACTGGACCGTGCGCGCTCGCTGCTCGACCGGATCGGTCTGCTCGACAAGCAGGACGAGTACCCGGACCGGCTCTCGGGCGGTCAACAGCAGCGCGTCGCGATCGTCCGCGCGTTGGCGATGCAGCCCAACGTGCTGCTGCTCGACGAGATCACGAGCGCCCTGGATCCCGAGCTGATCGCGGAGGTGCTCAACCTCGTCCGTGAGCTCGCGGGACAGGGGATGACGATGCTGATCGCCACCCACGAGATGGGCTTCGCTCGCGACATCGCGAACCGGGTCGTGTTCCTCGACGAGGGCGTGATCCTGGAGGAGGGGCCTCCCGAGCAGATCTTCAACGCCCCGCGGGAGGAGCGCACGAAACGCTTCCTCCAACGGATCGTCGAGGCCGGACGCCTCTGACCAGTTCCCCTCCCCGAGGGCCGGCCGACGACTGTGAGAGTCGGCCTACGACTGTTGATCGATGTGGAGCTTCGCGGTCCCGTCCTCGGCGACCTTGATGCGGGCCACGGCGTCGAAGCGTCGCGTCCCCGGGGCCCATCGGGTCGCGACCTTCTCGGCGGACCAGGTCGTGTTCCCGGTCGTGCACACCTGCGCGCCACCCTGACCATCGAGCGTCGGAATCTCCGAGAGCACCGACCCGGTTCCCTGCCGCGATCCGAGACGCCCGTCGAAGGCGAAATGCACCTCGGGGAACGAGTAGTCGTCCGAGAATCGGCGGTCGAAGTCCATCCGCATCCCACGGCCTGGGTACGACACCCCGACCAACCATTCGTAGGTCGTGGCGTCCGGGCATTCCATCTCCACGACGAAGTCGATGAACTTCAGGGACTTGCGACCCGTGGCCGGTCGATCGACCAGCGCAGCCATCGGAACCGACTGCGTCGTCTCTCCGAGGTAGAGCACTTGGCGGCGCCGTTCGGTGGTGATGGCGGAGGCCGATGTGCCGAGGTCCACGGCCGACAGGCCGGCCAGCAGGGAACAGGCGCGCAGCGTTCGGATCGTTCTGCGCACGGTGAGGCTCCTGTCGTGTCGACGATGTTGGGGGAGTATCCCCCGCTCGTGGTGTCCCAACAAGCAACTCGCGTCCGTGCGTGGTGGTCACCCCATCGCTGTCGGCGGGCGGGCCTACAATCGCCGCGTGCCCCCCTTCCGCATCGCATCCGAGTTCCGGCCCTCCGGCGACCAGCCGGAGGCGATCGATGCCCTGGTCCAAGGCGTTGCGGCGGGCGAGGACCGGCTGACACTGCTCGGAGCCACGGGGACAGGCAAGACCTACACGGTCGCTCATGTCGTCGAGCGGGTCCAGAAGCCCACCCTGGTGATCGCGCCGAACAAGTCGCTGGGAGCGCAGCTCGCGAACGAGTTCCGCGAGGTGTTCCCCGACAACGCGGTCGAGTACTTCGTCAGCTATTACGACTATTACCAACCCGAGGCCTACGTTCCGCAGACCGACACCTACATCGAGAAGGACTCCTCGATCAACGACGAGATCGACCGCCTGCGGCATTCGGCGACGAACGCCCTGTTGACGCGCCGCGACGTCATCATCGTCGCGAGCGTGTCGTGCATCTACGGCCTCGGTTCCCCGGAGGAGTACGAGGGCCAGCTCCTCCGCGTCCACAAGGGCGTCCCGATCGACCGAGACTTCGCGATCGGGCGGCTCGTCGACATCCAGTACGAGCGCAATCAGGTCAGCCTGGCTCGCGGGAAGTTCCGCGTGCAGGGGGACACCTTGGAGATCCATCCTGCCTACGACGAGCGGGCCGTGCGGATCGAGTTCTGGGGTGACGACATCGAACGGATCACCCTGTTCGACCCACTCACGGGCGAAGTGGTCGCCGATCTGCCGGAGATCACCGTGTATCCCGCGTCGCACTACGTGGCGTCCGAGGAGCGGATGACCCGCGCGATCACCTCGATCGAGGACGAGCTGCGCGAGCGCCTCCGGACCTTCGACGCGCAGAGCAAGCTCCTCGAGGCCGAGCGGTTGAAGATGCGGACGAACTACGACCTGGAGATGATGCGCGAGGTCGGGTTCTGCAGTGGGATCGAGAACTACTCGCGCCACATCGACGGACGCTCCGAGGGCGAGGCCCCGTACACGCTCCTCGACTACTTCCCGGACGACTACCTCGTCGTGATCGATGAGTCGCACGTCACCGTCCCGCAGATCGGTGCGATGTACGAAGGGGATCGCAGTCGGAAGGACACCCTGGTCGACTTCGGGTTCCGGCTGCCGAGCGCCCGCGACAATCGACCACTGACCTTCGACGAGTTCACCGGGCGGGTCAACCAGGTGGTGTTCCTGTCGGCGACCCCGGGTTCCTACGAGCTGCGCACATCGAAGCGTGTGGTCGAGCAGATCGTCCGGCCGACCGGCCTGGTGGACCCGGAGGTCCAGATCCGCCCCACGCGCGGACAGGTGGACGACCTGATCGAACAGATCCGGGCGCGTGCCGAGAGCGATCAGCGGGTGCTCGTCACGACCCTGACGAAGAAGATGGCCGAGGATCTGACCGACTACCTGCTCGAGATGGGGATCCGCGTTCGGTACCTCCACTCGGAGATCGACACGTTGCAGCGGATCGAGATCCTGCGCGATCTGCGACTGGGGGAGTTCGACGTACTCGTCGGGATCAACCTGTTGCGCGAGGGACTCGACCTTCCCGAGGTGTCGCTCGTCGCGATCCTCGACGCCGACAAGGAGGGTTTCCTCCGGTCCGAGACCTCGTTGATCCAGACGATCGGGCGCGCGGCGCGCAACGTCGACGGCACGGTGATCATGTACGCGGACGAGGTCACCGACTCGATGAAGCGCGCGATCTCCGAGACGCAGCGCCGCCGCCAGATCCAGCTCGCCTACAACCGCGAGCACGACATCGATCCCCAGACGATCCGCAGGAAGGTCTCCGACATCCTCCTCGGGATGCAGGCGGATGTTCGCAGCGGGAAACGTGCCCCGATCCCCGAGCGGACCGGCCGGCGAGCGACGGCGGGAACGTCCGAGCTGCCGCGGGACGAGCTGACCCGCCTGATCCAGAGCCTGGAGGACGAGATGCACGAGGCCGCGAAGGATCTCCGGTTCGAGTACGCAGCCAGGCTCCGAGACGAGGTCAACGATCTGCGCAAGGAGCTGAAGGCGCTCCAGGACGCCGGCGTGCGCTGACGGAGGGTCGGGCGCCCCTCGGTCGTGCTCGTAGGCACCCCGCGATCCATCGTCGCGGTATGGGGTGAGGCCGACCGGTCACAACGGGCTACGCAGTTCCGAGCAAGGCCGTCGGCAGGCCTCAAGCCCCCCCCCGAGCAGCCGATTCAGCCTGCATGGGGCGGACCAACCTCAGCCGCGGTCGCGGTACCGCGCTCGGCCTGATGCTGCTCGCCGCCGTGATGCTCGCGGCGGGGGTGGGCTTGGCCATGCAGCAGCGTGCCGCAGCCGCGAGCGAGCTCGACGACACGCTCGTCTCCGCCGCCCGGCACGAGTCGCAGGTGTTGGCGAACCAGTTCGACCGCGCGCGAGCGATCGCACTGCTGAGCGCCGACAACCCCGCGTTCCAACGCTTCTACGAGATGGGCGGTTCCCGTCTGCGTCGTATCTCCGGCGGTGGACGCACGATGGACGACATCAACAGCGCCCTGATCTACCTGCAGCGGTTGTATCCGGACATCCTGACCGCGAGCTTCGTCGACCGCGAAGGCGGTGAGAACGCGCGGGCCGATCGGCTGCTGCGCGCGCCGGTCACCGGACTCTCGCGGGACCAGCGCGAAGCTCCCTTCTTCATCCCGGCGTTCTCGATGGAGACCGGCGACGTGTATCAATCGGCACCCTTCGTGTCCCCGTCGACGGGGCAGTGGGTGATCTCGTTCGCGACGCCGGTGCCGAGCATCGACGGCGTGACACGAGGGATCGTGCAATACGAGATGCCGGTCGAGACGTTCCGGATCGAAGCCTGGGCGGTCGTTCCCGATGGGATAGAGATCCGGGTCGTGGAGGCGCCGACATCCTCGGTGGTGATCGACGCGGCTGTTCGTCAGGGATCGGGAGCGACGATCGTGGACGGATCGGACGCGGGCAGCGGCAACGACGACCTCTCGGGGTTCGCCCTCGGTGATCCGACCGACGAGCGCTTCGACTGGCTCCGTTCCGCCGGAACGCGAGGCCTGAGCGACGCCGCCGGTGTCCGTGTCGCCTACGAACCCGTGATCGGTGGAGTTGGGAACGAGAACCACTGGGTCGTGGCCGCCGAGCCCGCCGAGCCGCTGGGCCTGTTCGCCGGCGTCGGTCCGGGAACGGCGTCGCTGGTCGCGGTCGGCCTCGTGCTGTTGTTCGCGGGAGCGCGGTCGTACCGTGCGGTGAACCGGGAACTGGCCGACGCCGTCACCAGCGACAGCCTCACGGGGATCGGGAACCGTCGCAAGCTCATGGCCGACCTGGACGAGATGGTCGAAACGGGAGCGCCGTTCGCGCTCGGGATGTTCGACCTCGACGGCTTCAAGCACTACAACGACACGTTCGGTCACCCGGCGGGAGATGCCCTGCTGATCAGGCTCTCGGCCAAGCTCACCGAGGTGATGAGCGATCGCGGCTGTGCGTACCGGCTCGGGGGCGACGAGTTCTGCATCCTCACCGAACGGACCGGCGAGGATCTGGACGATCTGCTGGGCGCGGCCATGCTCGCCCTCTCCGAGCAAGGTGACGGATTCGAGATCGGCTGTTCCCACGGCATCGTCCGGATCCCCGACGATGCGGCCGACGCGGAGGATGCGCTGCGCCAGGCGGACAAGCGGATGTATGCGGAGAAGCACGGCCGCCGGCTCACCGCGGAAACCCAGAGTCGCGACGTGCTCGTGCGCGCGCTGCTCGAACGTCATCCGCAGCTGGGGGAGCACCGCGACGAGGTCGCAGACCTCGCGGAGGCGATCGCCCGCCGGTTCGGCGCCGAGGACTACGAGCTCGCTCGTGTGCGTCGTGCCGCGGAGCTGCACGACATCGGGAAGGTTGCGATCCCCGAGGAGATCCTGTCGAAGAACGGCCCCCTCACGGATGAGGAGTGGCGATTCATGATTCGGCACAGTGAGATCGGGGAGCGGATCCTGGACGCGGCTCCGGCGCTTCATCAGGTCGCCGAGCTGATCCGTCACCACCACGAGCGGTGGGACGGTAGCGGGTACCCGGACGGGCTCGCCGCCGACTCGATCCCACTCGGCGCCCGCATCGTGGCGGTGTGCGACGCCTACCACGCGATGCTGTCCCCGGATCGCGCGTACGGGAAGCCGCGCACGCGCAAGGAGGCTCTCGACGAGCTGCGTCGCTGTGCCGGAAGCCAGTTCGATCCAGAGGTCGTCGAGGCCCTGTGCGCGCTCCTGGATGACCGGCGCCCCGCCAGCACGACCACGGCCGCCTCGGCCTGACCCACGCGGGCAAATCCCCCGTCCCGCCGGTCCCCCCACTAGCGTCTGGCGGATGGAAGACCTCCTCGTTCGAGCTGCCTCGGCATGGATCCGGCCGGGAGAGACGATCCACCACGCCGCGATCACCGCGTCGGCGGGCTCGCTCACATACGTGGGCCCGACCGCCGCCGCACCCGACGCCCGAGATGTCGTCCGCGTCGACGGCGTGCTGATGCCGGCGATCGCAGACCGGCACGTCCACATCGGTCTCGCCGATCCCACCGCGGTCCTGCTCGGTGGGGTGACGGCGGTCCGCGACCTCGGGTGGCCCGCCGACCGGATCTTCGGACTGACCGAGGCATCCGAGCTCGTGACCTACAACGGACCGTTGATCCGTGCGGCGGGTCCGTTCCTGACCGCCCCCGGCGGCTATCCCACCCGTGAGTCGTACGCGCCACCGGGGTACGCGCACGCCGTGGCGGATGCCGACGAGGCCGGGCGAGCCGTCTCGGTGTTGCTGTCGCAGGGCGCCGCCGCGATCAAGGTCTCGCTCAACGCCGTCGACGGGCCCACTCCCGGTGACGCGGAGCTCGCCGAGATCTGCCGCGTCGCGGCGGACGCGAACATCCCCGTGACCGTTCACGCACAGGGCGCCGGGCAGGTGGAGCGTGCACTCGGAGCGGGGGTCCAGGAGCTCGCGCACGCGCCGTTCTCCGAGCGCCTGTCCGAACAGATCGTCGGAGCCCTCGCCGGGCGTGTTCGGATCGTCTCGACACTCGATCTGATCCGGATCCACCATGGGAACGACGCTGTGCGGATCGCACTCGACAATCTCGCACGGTTCCGAGAGGCGGGCGGTTCGATCGTCTACGGCACCGACATGGGCCCACCCGAGTGGGGTCTGCCCCCGGGGATCGATGTCCGGGAGGCACTGCTGCTGCGGGAAACGGGGATGGATCACGACGACGTCCTCGGGGCGATGGTTCGCAGTCCGCTCGAGGTCGGCGCTCCGGCGGACCTGATCGCGATGGCGACCCACCCGGGGGAGCGGCTCGAAGCACTCGCCGAACTCACGCTCGTCGTGCGCGCGGGCCGAGTGATCCTGCGCAGGGAACGACCTCGGGTCTAGCTTTCGGTGCGCCGGTTCAGTCCGCGGCGGGATCGTTCGGGTCGGTCCCGGGCGAAGCGGGTGGCACCTTCTCGTGCTTGTCGAGATAGTCGAGGTAGTAGGGGCGGAGCGCCTCGGCCAGGTCGCCCTCGTCCGCGCGGCCGAGATCGTTGAGCAGCGCGGACAGCCACATCACGTCGGCCTTGCTCTCCTCCATGTTCCCGGCGGCGACTTCCGCTTCCGGGATCGTGCGAACCAAGCCCCAGAGGAACCGGACGTCGAGGCGATGCCGTGCCAGGGAGAGGGCCCGGTCGGCAAGCTCGTCCGGGGGCAGCTGCTCGAGCTCTGATCGGGTGGTCATCCACGCCGAGCCTACCCCGGCGCACGGGAGTATCCGCGCACGCCCGTACAATCGCGGCGTGGGCAAGCACCGCACCCCCTCCGACCGCGATCTCGAGCGCAACGCCCCCGGCCCCGTGGGTACCGATCGCCTGGTGATCCACGGGGCTCGCGAGCACAATCTGCGCAACGTCACGCTCGAGCTCCCGCGCGACCGGTTGATCGTGTTCACGGGCCTGTCCGGGTCGGGCAAGTCCTCCCTCGCGTTCGACACGATCTACGCCGAGGGTCAGCGGCGCTACGTCGAGTCGCTCTCCTCCTATGCCCGCCAGTTCCTGGGGCAGATGGAGAAACCCGACGTCGACTTCATCGAGGGGCTCTCACCGGCGATCTCGATCGACCAGAAGAGCACCAGCCGCAACCCGAGATCCACCGTCGGCACGATCACCGAGATCTACGACTACCTCCGGGTGCTCTACGCCCGCGTGGGGCATCCGCACTGTCCGAAGTGCGGGCGTCCGATCGGGCGCCAGACCCCCGACCAGATCGTCGACCAGGTGATGGAGCTGCCCGAGGGAACGAAGTTCCAGGTGCTCGCCCCTGTGGTGCGTGGCCGGAAGGGGGAGTACGAGAAGCTGCTGGCCGACCTCGCGTCGCGCGGGTTCGTGCGTGCGCGGATCGACGGCGACGTTCGCGACCTGGGAGAGAACATCAAGCTCCCGAAGACCTACAAGCACACGATCGAGGTGATCGTCGACCGCCTCGTGGCCAAGCCGGACATCCGTCGCCGCGTGGCCGACTCGATCGAGTCCGCGCTCGAGCTCGCCGAGGGAACGGCGGCCGTGGCGGTCGCGACGCACGACGAGACCGAAGAGGTGCAGACCTTCTCCCAGCACCTCGCCTGCACCTTCGACGGACTCAGCTTCGACGAGCTCAATCCTCGCAACTTCTCGTTCAACTCTCCGTACGGCGCGTGTCCGACGTGCGACGGGCTCGGGACCCATCTCGAGGTCGATGCCGAGCTGTTGGTTCCCGATCCGGATCTGTCCCTGGCCGAAGGGGCGGTGGCGATCTGGTCCAGCGGCCGCCTCGAGTATTGGGACCGTGTGCTCGAGGCGGTCGCGGACGCCCACGGATTCTCGGTCGATACGCCGTGGAAGAGGCTCTCGAAGAAGGCCAAGGAGATCGTCCTGCACGGCTCGGACGAAGAGATCTACGTCCGGTACAAGAACCGCTACAACCGGCAACGCTCGTACTGGACGACGTTCGAGGGCGCGGTGTACAACGTCGAACGCCGTCACGGCGAGACCGACTCCGAAGCGCAGCTCGAACGGCTCGAACAGTTCATGCGCGAGATCCCGTGCCCTTCGTGCGGGGGTGCGCGCCTCAAGCCGGAGAGCCTCGCGGTGACCGTCGGCGGCATGAGCATCTCCCAGCTGACCGACCTCTCGATCAGCGACACCCTGGCCTTCGCCGACGACGTCGAGCTCAGTGAGCGCGAGCGGATGATCGCCGAGCGGCTGCTGAAGGAGATCCGATCCCGTCTCGGGTTCCTCATCGATGTCGGCCTGGATTACCTCACCCTCGACCGCGCCTCGGCGACCCTCGCCGGCGGCGAGGCGCAACGGATCCGGCTCGCGACCCAGATCGGTTCGGCACTCGTCGGGGTGCTCTACGTGCTCGACGAACCCTCGATCGGGCTGCACCAACGCGACAACCGACGCCTGATCGACACGCTGATCCGGCTGCGCGACCTCGGGAACACGCTGATCGTCGTCGAACATGACGAGACGACGATCGAGGCGGCCGATCACGTCGTCGACATCGGACCGGGGGCGGGGGAGCACGGTGGCGCGATCGTGTACACGGGCGACGTGAAAGGCCTGCTCGAGGACGAGGGGTCGATCACCGGGCAGTACCTCTCCGGCCGTCGCGAGATCGCGATGCCCGAGGTCCGGCGGGCTCCCTCCGGACGGTGGCTCAAGGTGCAGGGCGCCCGCGAGCACAACCTGAAGAACGTGAACCTGAAGATCCCGCTCGGAACGTTCACCTGCGTGACGGGGGTCAGCGGGTCCGGGAAGTCGACGTTGGTGCAGGACGTCCTGCTGCGGGCCCTGATGCAGAAGGTTTATCGATCCCGGGTGCTCCCGGGGCGGCACCGCAAGCTCGTCGGATGGGAGCAGGTCGACAAGGTGATCGACATCGACCAATCCCCGATCGGGCGCACACCCCGCTCGAACCCAGCGACCTACACCGGTGTCTTCGACCATGTGCGCAAGCTCTTCGCACAGGTGCCCGAGGCCAGGGCGCGCGGGTACCAGCCCGGACGCTTCTCGTTCAACGTGAAGGGCGGGCGCTGCGAGAACTGCGCGGGCGACGGGCAGATCAAGATCGAGATGCACTTCCTGCCCGACGTGTACGTCACGTGCGAGGTCTGCAAGGGACACCGCTACAACCGCGAGACGCTCGAGGTGAAGTACAAGCACCGCTCGATCGCCGACGTGCTCGAGATGAGCGTCGAGGAAGGCCTCGAGTTCTTCCAGAACATCCCCGTGATCTCGCGCCACATGCAGACGCTCTCGGACGTGGGTCTCGGCTACATCAAGCTGGGACAACCGGCGCCGACGTTGTCGGGCGGCGAGGCCCAGCGGATCAAGCTCAGCTCCGAGCTCCACAAACGGGCGACGGGCAACACGCTGTACGTGCTCGACGAACCGACGACGGGGCTGCACTTCGAAGACATCCGCAAGCTCTTGGGTGTGCTCCAGCGGCTCGTCTCGACCGGCAACACGGTCCTGGTGATCGAGCACAACCTCGACGTGATCAAGACCGCCGACTGGATCGTCGACCTCGGCCCGGAGGGCGGCCACGGAGGAGGCGCGATCGTCGCCGAGGGGCCGCCCGAGCAGATCGCGATGCATCCCGACTCGCACACCGGACGCTTCCTGGCGGAGGTGCTGGGCACGCTGTCGGTCGAGCCCGAACCTGCCGGCGCACGGTGACCGACGCGCGGCGGTGACGCCGATCCGGCTGCCGAGGACGTGCCTACGATCGCGGTTGCCCGGGCGGAACCTTGCTAGGATGCGCCTCGCCGTGACCAGCAAGCTCCTCCTTCTCGCAGCCTCGATCGCCGTCGTCGCGAGCGCGTGCGCCGGACCGTCGGAGCCGACGATCGACCTCGGTGAGGGCCGCCGATTCATCCCCGAGGTCGTCGATTTCGTCGGGGACGTGGGCAGCTACCCGTCGATCACGCTGAACGCCGACGCCGCCCCGTATGCCACCTACTGGGGCTTCCCCGAGGTCCTCGAAGAGGGGGGCATCCCCGCGACCCGTCCGATCCAGTCGCCCACCCCGCCGGGCGTGTTCCTCGTCAGCGACAAGGAGGGTCTGTTCAGCCGGGGCGCGATCGCGCAGGGCGCACCGGTCGCCTCCGGGGTGAAGGTCCCCTTCGTACCCGTCTACGAGAAGGCGTTGCAGACCGCGACCCCGGAGAACTCTCAGGGGACCGCGGTCGTCGTCGGTGGCGACGGGACGATCCACTCCGCGTGGGTTGCGGACAGCGGGCTGTGGTACGGCACCACGACCGACGCCGGGCCCTCGGAGGCCGAGCTCGTCGTGAGATTGGCGAAGAGGCCGAAGGTGGCGGGACCGATCGGATGGCCTGCGATCACGCTCGGGGACGACGATGTTCCCTGGATCGCCTGGGGTGACGCGACGGGCGCCGGGCAGACGATCGAAGCGGCGATCAAGGACGGAGACGGCTGGAGGTTCGAGACCGTCGCGGACCTGGGTGCATGCGGTGGCTGCCCCGACCCGCAGCGTGTCGCGGTCGAGTGGACCCTTGATGGTCCGATGGTCGCCTTCGCCGACACGGCGGCCGAGCAGCCGGTGTCGGCGGTGCAAGGCGAGCGCGGCTGGGAGCTCCAGACGATCGAGCCGCAGGGAGGAGGTCATGGGCTCTCCCTCGCGGTGAACGGCGACGAGACTCGCGTCTCGTACTTCACGGGCGACGGCGCGGTTCACGAGGCGCGATGGGCGAGCGGATCCTGGGCGCGCGTCGAGGTTGCAGCACCGGCCGATCCCTCCCCGGCTCTCGACGTGGAGCAGGTCGACCGATTCCGCACCACCGGGATCGCGATCGACGACGACGCGACGAGCTGGGTGACCTGGTTCGACGCTGCGATCCCCGGCATCAAGGTCGCATCGTCGGCAGACGGGGAGGCGTGGGAGGAGGTCCAGACGTCGAACACGGCCGGAGGCGCGATGCCCGACATCGCGGTCGCGCCCGACGCCTCGGTCGTGTATACGACCTGGTACGACAGCGAGAATCAGAACTTCGTTCTCGGCACCTACGCGGACGAGACGGAGCTTGCCCTCGCGAATCCGAGCCCCACAGCGACGGGGCCACCGGCGGCGGCCGAGCCCACCGGGGAGCCGACCGGTCAGGCCGAGACCGAGCTGACGATCGTCGCTCCACCCGGAGCCATAGGGACCGGGTTCGACACGGCGAGCCTGCTTGCGGCGGCGAAAGAGGATCTCACCGTCACCTTCGACAACCAGGACCCGGGTGTTCCGCACAACTGGAAGCTGTTCGACGGGGCCGATGACGCCGCGCCCGAGATCGCGAGCAGCGCCGACCTCACGGGCCCGGCCAGCGAGGACGTCTCCGTCGAGCCCCTCGATCCCGGCGACTACTTCTACCTCTGTTCCTTCCACCCGACGACGATGACGGGAACCCTGACCGCCGCGTAGCTCGAGCGCCGAAACGCCCTCCCCGGGATCGCTCCCCGGGCATCGCGGAACCGCTGGGTAGGATGGGTCGTGTGAGCGTCCCGAAACCCGCCGCGTCGACGATCCCCGACGAACCGGGTGCCTACCTCTTCCGGGACGGTGACGGGCGCGTCGTCTACGCCGGCAAGGCGCGATCCCTCCGCAAGCGCCTGGCCTCCTACTGGGGCAAGCCCTTGCACCCACGGACCGCCGCGATGACCGAGGCGGCCACCTCCGTGGAATGGATCGTGGCGGGATCCGAGCTCGACGCGCTCATGCTCGAGTACAACCTGATCAAGGAGCATGTTCCCCGGTTCAACATCCGCTACCGCGACGACAAGTCCTATCCCTACCTCGCGATCACCGTCGGGGAGCGGTGGCCCCGGGCGCAGGTGCTGCGTGGATCGAAGCGCAAGAAGGTGAAGTACTTCGGTCCGTACGGTCACGCGTACGCGATCCGCGAGACCCTCGACAGTCTGACTCGCGTGTTCCCGGTTCGGACGTGTTCGAACGCCTTCTTCCAGCAGCGGGAGCGGGCCCGCCGGCCTTGCCTCTACTACGACATCGGTCGCTGTTCGGGTCCGTGCGTTCCTGAGCGGACCGGGGTCACCGACGAGCGCTACCGCTCTGACGTCGACGCGATGATCGACTTCCTCACGGGCAACCATCGCGAGGTGCTCCAACGGCTCGAGCGCGAGATGGCGGAGGCGTCCGAGCGCAAGGAGTACGAGCTCGCCGCGAAGCTGCGCGATGCGCTGACGGCGGCCCGGCGGGCGATCGAGAACCAGGAGATGGTGCTCACCCAGGACGAGAACCTCGACGTTATCGGGCTCGTCGAGGACGACCTCGAAGCGGCCTTCCAGGTGTTCTTCGTTCGGCGTGGGCGCGTGATGGGCCGCAAGGGCTGGATCGTCGATCGCGTCGAGGAACTCGACCGCCCCGGATTGATCGCCTCGTTCTTCGGAGAGCTGTACCGCGATCGGGACGACATCCCGCCCCGCGTGCTCGCGCCGGAGATCCCCGCGGACCGAGAGGTCCTCGAACAGTGGCTCGCCGACCGGCGTGGGAGCTCGGTGACGATCGGGGTGCCCGAACGCGGTGCGAAACGGAAACTGATGGAGACGGTCACGCGGAACGCCGGCGAGGCGTTCCAACGTCACAAGCTGAAGCGCGCCTCGGACTTCGGTGCGCGTTCCCGGGCCCTGTCCCAGCTCGCGGAGGAGCTCGGCCTGCCGCAGGCGCCGCTCCGGCTCGAGTGCTACGACATATCGAACCTCGGTCCGACCGACACGGTCGCGTCGATGGTGGTGTTCGAGGACGGTCTTCCGAAGCGTTCGGACTACCGCCGATTCTCGATTAAGCAGGTCGAGGGACAAGACGACTTCGCGAGCATGGATGAGGTGCTGCGCCGCAGGTTCGGGCGGCTGCTCGAACAGCGCGACGAGCCATCGAACGCCGATGGGAAACCCCGGCGCTTCGCCTATCCTCCGCAGCTCGTCGTGGTCGACGGCGGCCGGGGGCAGCTCAGCGTCGCGGTGAAGGTGCTCGCCGACCTCCGCCTCGAGATCCCGGTGATCGGCCTCGCGAAGCGACTCGAGGAGGTCTACGTGCCGGGTGATCCTGAGCCGTTGATGATCCCGCGGGGCTCCGAGGCGCTCTTCGTGCTCCAGCACCTCCGGGACGAGGCGCACCGCTTCGCCGTCAGTTACCACCGACAGAAGCGCGCGAAGCGCGCGCTCGTCTCACCCCTGGACGAGATCCCGGGCGTCGGTCCTACACGGAAAAAGGCTCTGCTCCGCACCTTCGGGTCGCTCACGCGGCTCCGCGCGGCCTCCGTCGACGAGATCGCCGGCACCCCAGGCGTAGGCCCCGCGCTGGCCGCCACGATCGTCGAGCGATTGCACGCGCCCGCGTCTGCCGGCAGGGAGAGCGCCTGATGGCCGAGCGTGCTGTGAAGGGCGAATCTCCCGCCGATCAACCTCCGCTGTTCGAAGCCCCGGACACGGGTCCCGGGTTCACGATCATCACCGGCCTGTCCGGCGCCGGCCGGTCCGAGGCGGCGCGCAGCTTCGAGGATCTCGGCTGGTTCGTCGTCGACAACCTCCCGCCGGAGCTGCTCGCCAAGATGGCGGAGCTCGCCGACCGGCCGGGAGGCCCGGCCCGTGTCGCGATCGTCGTCGACGCGCGAGGCGGCGTGTTCTTCGGGGAGCTCGCCACAGCGCTGGACGAGCTGAAGGCCCTCAAGATCGGCTACCGGATCTGCTACCTGGAGGCATCCGACGAGGATCTCGTTCGCCGATACGAGGCCACGCGGCGGCGGCATCCGTTGGCTCCCGCCGACCGGGTCGTCGAGGGCATCCGCAAGGAACGCTTGATGATGGAATCCCTGCGCGGCGACGCCGACCTGATCATCGATACCAGCGGCCTGAAGCCGCAAGGGCTCCGCGATCGGATCCGGGGCGCGTTCTCCGACGATCTCCCCGAGACGTCCCTGCAGGTGTCGCTGGTGTCCTTCGGCTACAAGTACGGGACGCCGCGCGACGCCGACATCGTGATCGACGCCCGGTTCCTGGCGAACCCGTACTGGGTCGACGAGTTGCGTCCGCAGACCGGCCTGGAGCCGGCGGTCCAGGAATTCGTGGCCGGCCAGGATCGGTATCGGGACTTCATCGTGCGGCTGTGGGATCTGGTCGAGCTCGTGCTGCCCGGGTACCTGACCGAGGGGAAGTCCTATCTCACGATCGCCGTCGGCTGCACCGGCGGCCGCCACCGCTCCGTCGTCGTGGTCGAGGAACTCGCCCGATCCTTCCGGGAGCGCGGTCTGCCGACCGCGGTCGACCACCGAGACGTCGACCGGGGTTAGGCGCACCGACCGGCGCCTCCTATCGCCGCGGGACGATTGCCGGAAGGCGTGGATAGGATGGAGGTCCGCCGCACCCAGGAGGATCCATGTCCATCAAGATCGGCGTGAACGGCTTCGGCCGGATCGGCCGCAACTTCCTTCGAGCCGCGATCGAGCGAGGCGAGGTCCTCGACCTCGTGGCCGTGAACGACATCACCGACCCCGCAACCCTCGCCCACCTGCTGAGATACGACTCCGTGCTCGGCCGCTTCAAGGGAGAGGTCGCCGCCGAGGGCGACACGATCACGGTGAACGGCGACGCGATCAAGGTGCTCGCCGAGCGCGATCCGGCGAACCTACCGTGGAAGGACCTCGGCGCCGAAGTCGTGATCGAGTCGACCGGTCTGTTCACCAAACGCGACGATGCGGCAAAGCACCTCGCGGCAGGGGCGCAGAAGGTCCTCATCAGCGCCCCCGCGAAGGGGGAGGACCTCACGATCGTGCTCGGGGTCAACGACGACGCCTACGATCCCGCGAACCACCACATCATCTCGAACGCCTCCTGCACGACGAACTGCGTCGCCCCCATGGTGAAGGTGCTCGACGATGCGTTCGGGGTCGAACAGGGCTTCATGACGACCGTCCACGCGTACACGAACGACCAGCGGATCCTCGATCTGCCGCACTCGGATCTGCGTCGCGCGCGCGCCGCGGCGGTCAACGTGATCCCGACGTCCACCGGTGCGGCGAAGGCAGCCGGTCTCGTGCTGCCGCACCTGCAGGGCAAGCTCGACGGGATGGCGTTGCGGGTGCCCGTCCCCGACGGGTCCGTGACCGACTTCGTCGCCACCGTGCGCGGCACTCCGGACGTCCGCGAGGTCAACGCCGCGTTCGCCGCCGCGGCACAGGCCGGTTCGCTCGCGGGCAAGCTCGTCTACACCGAGGACCCGATCGTCTCCTCAGACATCGTCGGTAGCCCCGCGTCGTGCACCTTCGACTCGCTCTCGACGATGACGATGGGAAGCACGGTGAAGATCCTGGGTTGGTACGACAACGAGTGGGGATACTCGAACCGGCTCGTCGACCTCGTGAAACTCGTCGCCGCGACGTGAGCCTCCCGACCCTCGACGACGCAGGAGACGTCGGCGGTCGGCGGACCTTCGTCCGCGTCGACTTCAACGTCCCGCTCGCCGGGGGAACGATCACCGACGACGCACGGATCCGGGCGGCACTCCCGACGATCCGCGAACTCCGTGATTGCGGAGGGATGCTCGTACTCGGCTCGCACCTCGGGCGTCCGGACGGGAAGCCGGTCGATGCCCTGCGCATGGAACCGGTCGCCCGGCGTCTCGGCGAGCTGCTCGGGGTCCGGGTCGAAGCCACGCAGCGGATCACCGGTCGCGAGGTCTCCGCGGCGGTTCGGGAGTTGCCGGACGGAGGGGTCCTGGTGCTCGAGAACCTGCGATTCGATCCGCGTGAAAGCCAGGACGACCCGGGGTTCGCCGCCGAGCTGGCCGACCTCACGGAGGTCTACGTGGACGACGCGTTCGGCGCCGTTCATCGGGCGCACGCGTCGGTTCACGCGCTGCCGCGCGCGATCCGCGAGGCGGCCAGACCGGCGGTCGCCGGCAGGCTGCTCGAACGCGAGCTCACCGTGTTGTCGCGTCTGCGCGACGGGGATGTCGAGACCCCGTACGTCGCGGTGCTCGGGGGAGCGAAGGTTTCGGACAAGCTCTCCGCGATCGATGCTCTGCTCGACCGGGTCGACGCGATCCTGGTCGGTGGAGCGATGGCGTTCACGGTGATCGCCGCCCAGGGAGGGGAGATCGGCACCAGCCTCGTCGAGCGCGACCGATTCGAACAGGTCCGGACGACGCTGTCACGTGCCGATGAGAAGGGCGTCCTGATCCAGCTCCCCGAGGACGTGATCGCCGCCTCCGAGATGTCCGCCGACGCCCGAAGCGAAACGGTGAAGGCGGCGTCGGTCCCCCGCGGACTGATGGGGCTCGACATCGGCCCGCGCAGCGTCGAGGAGTTCGCGCGGACGATCGCCGACGCCCGGACGATCCTGTGGAACGGCCCGATGGGCGTGTTCGAGCTCGAACCGTTCTCCGCGGGAACCCGTGGGGTCGCGAAGGCGATCGCGGCCACGACCGCGTTCAGCGTCGTGGGCGGGGGAGACAGCCTCGCGGCCGTGAAGAAGTTCGAACTGACCGAGGACTTCGACCACCTGTCGACCGGGGGAGGGGCGTCGCTGGAGTTCCTCGAAGGCGCCGAGCTCCCGGGCATCGCGGTACTGGAGGAGTAACAGATGGCTGAGCCCGACCGGCGCCCGATCATCGCGGCGAACTGGAAGATGCACAAGACCCACCTCGAGGCGATCCGGGACGTCCAGAAGCTGAGCTACCTGCTCGATGCCGAGGACACCGAACAGGTCGAGGTCGTGATCTGTCCCCCGTTCACCGCGACGCGTGCGGTCGGAACGCTGATCGAGAGCGACAAGCTCTCCTACCGGGTCGGCGCACAGAACGTCCACCCGAAGGACGAGGGAGCGTTCACCGGCGAGATCTCGCCGCCGATGCTCACCGCCCTGAAGGTCGCCTACGTGATCGTGGGACACTCCGAGCGCCGTGCCCTGTTCGGCGACACCGACGAGCTCGTCAACCAGAAGGTCCGGGCCGTCTTCAAGCATCTGATGACGCCGATCCTGTGCGTGGGGGAGTCGCTCTCCGAGCGCGAGGCGGGCGGAACCGAGCAGAAGGTGGGGGAACAGCTCCGCGCCGACCTGAAGGGTGTTGACGCCGAGCAGGCCGCCTCGCTCGTCGTCGCCTACGAACCGATCTGGGCTATCGGCACCGGCCGGAACGCCGCCCCGGCGGACGCGGGCGCGGTCGTTTCCCACATCCGCACCGTGCTGACCGACCTCTACGGCGGTACGGTCGGATCGAGCGTACGCGTGCAGTACGGCGGCAGCGTCAAGGCCGGCAACGTCCGGGACTTCATGGCACATCCGGAGATCGACGGCGCCCTCGTGGGCGGCGCGAGCCTCGACCCCGAGGAGTTCGCACTGATCGTGAAGTACCGATAGGAGCCCGACGTGTATCGACTCCTCTATGTCTGCCTCGACGGACTCGGGGATGACCCCGTGCCCGCTTTCGGCGGACGCACCCCGCTCGAGGAGGCCGACACCCCGTTCCTGGACGACCTCGCGCGACGAGGCCGCACGGGTTCGTGCGTGACGGTGGGTCCAGGGATCGCCCCGGAGTCCGACATCGCTGTCTTCGCGATCCTCGGCTACGACCCACGCGAGGAGCACCCCGGGCGTGGTGTCGTCGAGGCGGTCGGATCGGACATGGAGTTCCGTGACGGGGACCTCGCCTATCGGATCAACTTCGCCACCGCCGACTGGCCGCGCATCGTCGATCGGCGGGTCGGCCGCGACCTGTCCTCGGAGGAGTCTCAGGCGCTCGCCCTCGAGGTCCATCGCAAGCTCCGCCTGCCGAACGCGTCGTTCGAGCTGCAGGCGACGGTCGAACATCGGGGTGCCCTGGTGATCCGGGCCGACGACGGACCTCTCTCGTCCGCGGTGACGAACACCGACCCCGCCTACCGCAAGGACGGCTCCCTGGGCGTCGCGCTCGAGACCTTCGAGCCGGAGGTGGTTCGGTGCGAGCCACTCGAGGAGACCGAGGCGGCGCACCACGCGGCAGAGCTGACGAACCGGTTCGTCGAGGGAGCCGCGAAGATCCTCGACGCGTCCGAGGTGAATCGGGAGCGACGGGTCGCGGGCGAGCTGCCCGGCAACCTGATCCTGACGCGGGACGCCGGCGACCACCTGCCGAAGCTCCAGCGGATCAAGGACCGCTTCGGACCGACGTGGGGTTGCTTCGTCGAGATGCCGGTCGAGCGGGGGATCGCGAAGATGCTCGGGATGGTGCCGGTCGCCGCTCCGCGGTTGAAGGTCGACGCTCCCGGGCGGGCGGCCGACGCCGAGTACGTGAAGTGGGCGGAGCTGGCCGTGGAGGCGCTGAACGGGTTCGATGCCCTCTACGTGCACATCAAGGGGCCCGACGTTCCCGCCCACGACGGGCGATGGGACGACAAGCGCGACGTGATCTCGACGATCGACCGCGCCTTCTTCGGGGAGCTCCTGCCGCAGCTCGACATCGACCGCACGATCATCGCCGTCACCGCCGACCACTCAACCTCGTGCGTTCGGAAGGCACACACGGCCGAGCCGGTCCCGTTGCTGGTGAGCGGGGGTCCCGTGCGGCCCGACGGATCTCCGGCGTTCGGTGAGACTTCGTGCCGCGACGGGTCCCTGGGTGAGGTCCGCGGGGTCGGGATCGTGCCCCGGCTGACCCAGCTGATGCGCTCCTGACACCATCCCGTTCCCTCTGCCCCGGCGTACCAATGAGCGACGCGGTTGCGTCGCGCGGCGTGTGGGTAGCTGTTACGCTGCGACGATAGGGACCTGAGTGCAGACCAGGGGCACGACCAGGGCATAAGGAGGGGACCCGTGAGTCGATATTCGCGCGTGGCTCGGTTGGTTGCGGTCGCGATGACGGTCACGTTCATCGCCGCGGCATGCTCGAGTGATTCGGGCGGCGGAGACGCGGACGGAGACGGCGGAACCCCGACGACGGGGGGTAGCGCGGTCATCGGGGCAGAGCAGTGGATGGTCTGTCTGAACCCGATCACCTCCTGCGCCTTCTCCGCGTGGTACGCGTACGCGGTCCAGTACGGCGTGATGCCGCGGCTGCTCGAACTCGACACGAACGGGAACTACGTCCCGTCCGCGGCCGAGGCGGTCCCCACGCTCGAGGACGGCACCGTTACGGAGGACCCGTTCTCGGTGACGTTCACGATCCGGGACGACGCGGTGTGGGACGACGGGAGCCCGATCACCTCCGAGGACGTTGACTTCACCTGGCGCGCGATCATGAACACGTCGGGCGCGATCGGCCGAAGCGGGTACGACCTGATCACGTCGATCTCGACCGATGACCCCAAGGAGTTCACCATCGAGTTCAGCGACGTCTACGTCGACTGGGTCGATCTGTTCGGCGGAGGGCTCCAGTTCATCTTGCAGAAGGAGGCGTTCCCCGCGTTCGCCGACGATCCCAAGCCCGACCTGTCCGAGGAGATGACCGACGAGATCCCGTTCTCGGGCGGCCCCTGGACGCTCGAGTCGTGGGACAAGCAGGAGCTCACGCTCGTGCGCAACGACAACTACTGGGGAGACCTTGCGTTGATGGACGAGGTGACGTTCGTCCGGAGGCAGAACCAGGAGACGGAGCTGAACTCGCTGAAGAGCGGCGAGGTGTCGGTGATCTTCCCGCAGCCGTCGAACGAGAGCATCGCCGACCAGGTCGTGGACACCCCGTCGATCTCGACGATCGGCGGTGGGTCGCCGTTCTGGGAAGCGCTCCACTTCAACCATGACTCCCCACCCCTCGACGACGAGAACGTGCGCCGCGGCATCATGTACGCGATCAACCGGCAGGCCGTCGTCGACGCCCTCGTCAAGATCAACGCGCCCGACACCGAGCTGTTGAACTGCTTCGGCTGGGTGCCCGGTGTCGGGGATTGGTGCGATCAGACCGACTTCGCCGAGTTCACCTTCGACCCGGCCAAGGCGATGGCCGAGTTCGAGACCGCGGGCTACGACTGCTCCGGTGTCGCGAACGGTGACTTCTGCGAGAAGGACGGCGAACCGCTCTCGATCGAGTACACGACGACGGCCGGGAACGCTCGACGCGAGGACACGCAGGCGCTGTTGCAGGAGTCGGCGAAGGAAGCGGGACTCGACCTGCAGACCAAGACCGACGACGCCGCGGTGTTGTTCGGTGACCTGCTGAACACCGGCGCGTACCAGATCGCGGACTACGCGCTCGGTGGCTCTCCCTCGCCGAGCGTTACCGAGATCCTCGCGTGCGAGGGCGGGCAGAACACCGACTTCTGGTGCGACGAGGAAGCCAGCAAGTTGATGCTTCAGGCGGACAGCGAGCCCGATCCGGCCGTGCGACTCGATCTGACCCAGCAGGTCGGGGACATCGTCGCCGAGCAGGCCGTTGGCGTCCCGTTGTACATCCTCCCGCAGCTGACCGCGTGGCGGACCGACATCATCGCCGGTCCGATCGGCGAGTGGAACGCCACGATCTACGGCTCGTTCTTCAACATGAACGAGTGGTATCTGGTCGAGGGTGGCGGTTGACCGGCCCGCGAACGAGGAGCGAGACGACGATCGAGCAGCATCGCGACCGGCCGGAGGTGGAACGGGACCGCCTCCGGCCGGAGGGAACGGGAGCCTAGATGGGCCGATACGTGATCCGCCGGCTGCTGTTCTCGATCCCCGTCTTGTTCCTGTCGAGCATCCTGGTCTTCTGGGTCACCCGCGCGACGACCGATCCCTCGACCGCCCTCCGGACCAACCCCCGCGTCACAGCCGAGCAACTCGCCGAGTACCAGGCCGAGCTCGGCCTCGACGCGTCGCTCCCCGAGCAGTACTTCACCTGGCTCGGCGACTTCGTGACCGGCAAATGGGGCACCTCGCTGATCTCCAACGAGGAGGTCACCGGCGACCTGATGGACGCGCTGATCAACTCGGCCGTCCTCGGCATCACGGCGACCGTCGTGTCCCTCGTGCTCGGCATCGCCATCGGGCTCTACTCGTCGCTGCGTCCCTATTCCAAGTTCGACTACGTGGCGACGACGGGCGCGTTCGTCGGGCTCTCGATGCCCGTCTTCTGGTTCGCCCTGATCGTGCAGCTCGTCCTCGGGATCTGGCTCACGCGATGGGTGGGAGCCAACGAACCGATCTTCTTCATCGCGGGGGTCACCTCCCCGAACCCGGAAGGGTTCGACCTGCTGGATCGCACGCGGCACCTCGTGCTCCCGGTCATCGTGCTTTCGGTCCAGGTCGTCGCGATCTACAGCAGGTACTTCCGCGCGAGTATGCTCGAGGTGCTCCAGAGCGACTACATGCGGACGGCGCGCTCGAAGGGCCTCCGGGAGCGGCGGGTGATCCTGCATCACGCGATGCGCAACGCCCTGATCCCGATCACGACCCAGCTCGCGATCGACGCCGGCGCGATCGCCGGGGGCCTCATCGTCACGGAGCAGATCTTCTCCTACCCAGGGATGGGCCAGATGTTCCTGGACGCGTTCGATCTCGGGGACTACCCGGTGATCCTCGCGTGGCTGATGGTGACGGTCATCTTCGTGATCGTCTTCAACCTCATCGCCGACCTCTTGTATGCAGTGCTCGACCCCAGGATCCGCTATGCCTGACGCGAGGGGGGAGTTCGAACGGCAACGCGCCCTCGAGCAGCAGGCGAGCGCCGAGGGAGGGTTCCACGGCCAGGCCTTGCAGCGCGAGATCGCGGACATCGGTGAAGTCGGGGTCCCGGAATCGGGCGTCCCGGGGCACGTCGATGAGGTGCCGGTCGAGACGGGCGAGATCGCGACGATGTCGCAGGGCAAGCTCGCCTGGCGCCGGTTCCGCCGGCACAAGCTCGCGATGGGCAGCGCGATCGTGCTCATCCTGATCATCCTCGCGGCGGTCTTCGCGCCCTTGATCTCGCCCTATGCGTTCACCGACCAGGACCTCACGGCGGCACGTCAGGGCCCGAGCTGGAGCCATCCGTTCGGGACCGACACCCTCGGGCGCGATCAGTTCACACGTGTCCTCTACGGGGGGAGGATCTCGCTGTTCGTAGGATTCGCCGTTGCCTTGTTCGCGACCGCGATCGGCATCGCGGTGGGGGCGGTCGCCGGCTACTACGGAGGACGGACCGACAACTTCCTGATGCGGCTGACCGACCTGTTCCTGTCGATCCCGCTCATCATCGTGTTGATCCTCGGCTCGGCGATCGTGGGGGGGTCGGTGCTCGGGATCGTGGGGGTGCTCGCGTTGTTCCTCTGGATGGTCGACGCGAGGATCATCCGGGGGGTGTTCCTCTCGATGAAGGAGAAGGAGTTCGTCGAGGCGGCGCACGCCTCCGGGGCCACGAATCGCCGGATCATCGTCCGCGAGATGCTCCCCAACGCGATGGGCCCCATCGTCGTCGCGACGACGCTGAGCGTCGCCGTCGCGATCCTCACCGAGTCGGTGCTGTCCTACCTCGGGTACGGGATCCAGGGCCAGACCCCGACCTGGGGCAACCTCCTGGATGACGCGCAGAACT
The DNA here is from genome assembly GCA_040881665.1 of Actinomycetota bacterium. Taxonomy (NCBI): domain Bacteria; kingdom Bacillati; phylum Actinomycetota; species Actinomycetota bacterium. Next base: position 90,496 of record JBBECT010000005.1, on the reverse strand, counting down.
CGATGGTCACCTCCCCGTGGCTCATCATCTTCCCCGGCCTCGCGATCCTGATCACGGTGATCTGCGTGAACTTCCTGGGCGACGGGTTGCGGGATGCCTTCGATCCGCAGGGGGCGGCCTCCGTCGGGAGCAAGCGCCGGAAGCGGAAGAAGCGGCGGGACGCGTGAGCGCTCCGCTGCTGGACATCCGGAACCTGGCGGTTCGTTTCGACACCGACGACGGGGTCGTACGTGCCGTCGACGGAGTGTCGGTGTCGGTGGGTCCCCACGAGACGCTGGGCATCGTGGGGGAGTCGGGATCGGGCAAGACCGTGACCTTTCAGACCGTCATGGGCCTGGTGAACCGGGACCAGGCGAACGTGGAAGTCGACGGCGAGATCCTGTTCCGCGACGAGGATCTCCTTCAGCTGCCCCCCGAGGAGTTCCGCAAGCTGCGCGGCAGCCAGATCGGGATGATCTTCCAGGACCCGCTCACGGCACTGAATCCCGTGCACCGCGTGGGCGACCAGATCGCGGAGGTCTACCGGGCCCATCGCTCGATCTCGAAGGCCGAGGCGCGGCGCGAGGCGGTATCGATGCTGGAACTCGTCGGCATCCCGAAACCGGAGGAGCGCGCCCGCCACTACCCGCACGAGTTCTCCGGGGGGATGCGGCAGCGGGCGATGATCGCCATGGCGCTCGCCCTGCGGCCCGCCCTGCTGATCGCCGACGAGCCGACGACGGCCCTCGACGTCACCGTGCAGGCGCAGATCCTCGAGTTGATCGACGCGATCCAGGACGAGCTCGGGACGGCGGTCGTGATCGTGACCCACGACCTCGGCGTCGTCGCCGAACATTGCGACGCGATCGCCGTGATGTACGCGGGCAAGATCGTCGAGTTCGGCGATCGCGACGACATCTACTACCGCTCACATCATCCGTACACGTGGGGGTTGCTGAACTCGATCCCGCGCCTGACCGACGACGCCGAGCGGCTCGTTCCGATCGCCGGTCGCCCGCCCTCGCTGATCCAGGTGCCGCCCGGGTGCGCGTTCCATCCTCGATGCCGGTATCGCTTCGAACCCTGCGCCGGATCGGTGCCGTCGCTGGTACCGACGGACGGGCACCACGCGGACGCGTGTTACCTCACCCTCGCCGAGAAGGAGCGGATCCTCGGCGAGGAGGTCATGACGCCCCGATGAGCACCGTCACCGGCGCACAACGCGTTCCGCCGCCGCAGACCGGAACTCCACTGATCAAGCTCGAGGGCGTCAAGAAGCACTTCCCGATTAGGCGCGGCATCATCAGGCAGAAGCAGATCGGAGCGGTGCACGCCGTGGATGGGGTCGACCTGGAGATCTACCCGGGCGAGACCCTCGGACTGGTCGGTGAGACAGGGTGCGGCAAGTCGACGCTCGCTCGGGTGCTGATGCGCCTGTACGACCCGACGGAGGGGCGGATCTGGTTCGAGGGCCGTGACATCACCGAGCTGGCCGGTGGAGGGCTTCGTGAGCTGCGTCGCGACATGCAGATGGTGTTCCAGGACCCCTATGCGTCGCTGAACCCGCGCAAGACCGTGGGAACGATCATCGGCGAGCAGCTCAAGATCCACAAGACGATCACCGGCGACGGGGTCAAGCCGCGGGTCCAGGAGTTGATGGAGCTCGTGGGTCTCAACCCCGAGCACTACAACAGGTATCCCTTGGCCTTTTCCGGGGGCCAGCGGCAGCGGATCGGCGTCGCGCGTGCGCTCGCCCTCAATCCGAAGCTGATCGTGTGCGACGAGCCCGTGTCGGCACTCGACGTCTCGATCCAAGCGCAGATACTCAACCTCCTCGAAGATCTCCAACGTGACCTCGCCCTCACCTACCTGTTCATCGCGCACGACCTCGCCGTGGTACGGCACATGTCGGACCGGGTCGGAGTGATGTACCTGGGCAAGATCGTCGAGTTGGCCGACAGCGCGACCCTGTATGCGACCCCGAAGCACCCGTACACGGGCGCGCTGCTCTCGGCGGTCCCGGTCCCGGATCCACGCCTGGCTCTGGTCAAGAAGCGGATCGTGCTCGAAGGAGACGTTCCGTCACCGATCGATCCACCCTCGGGGTGCCGGTTCCACCCCCGGTGCCCGAACGCGCAGTTCCCGACGTGCGCGGAGGTCGAACCCGAGTTGGAGCCGCGGAACCCGGGTCAGGTCGCCGCCTGCCATTTCCCGCTGCAGGGCCCGATCATCGTCGACCCCGCCGGGCCCGGGTAGAATCATCGACGATGCTGACCGCCATCGTCGTCGTGATCGACGTCATCACCGCTCTCTTCTTGATCGTGTTCGTCCTGCTGCACTCCGGGAAGGGGAGCGGTCTGTCGGACATGTTCGGAGGCACCTCGACCCTGTCGGGGGGCACGTCGCTCGAGAAGCGCCTCGACCGCTTGACGGTGATCTCCGCGATCGTGTTCGGGCTCTGCACCTTCTACCTGTCCTGGCAGTGGACCCCCCGCTAGGACCGCATCCGACCTCCAGGCCGTCCGCACCCCGCTGCTAGACTCCCCATCGCTGCACGTCGGAGTGGCGGAATTTGGTAGACGCGCTAGGTTGAGGGCCTAGTCCTCGCAAGAGGGTGGGGGTTCAAATCCCCCCTCCGACACCACTTACTTCAGGGTCCGGCTCTTCGGGTCGATGTGTGCGGGAACGAAGATCGACCCGCGACCCGAAGGAGCCGAACACATGTACTGCGCCGAGTTCACGCTGCACGCCAAGCCGGGCCACTACCGAGAAGTTGCCGACCTCTACTCGGTCTTCACGGCCGAGTTCCTCAGCACGCACGAGGCACTCGAGTCCGTACTCGTCCTCGGGGACCAGGGGAGCGGCACCGTCCGCGGGATCGGGGTCTTCACCGACCGCCCCGCGGCAGACGCCGTCAACAGCGATCCGGAGTTCGCCTCGTTCAACGACGCCGTGGGACCGCTACTCGCCGAACCCCCGACCCGGGTGGAGATGGACCTGCTCCACCTCTTCAGCAGTGATCCTGCCTGAGCTCTCCACTCGGAGCGCGTTCCGCTCGAGAAATATCGGAACATCCACCTGCCGCATACGCGTGCGAGGGAACGGCATCTCCGTGTCTAGGTCCTTCGACCTAGGGACGGGGCCCGTTGTGGCATCACCCGGGGCTACGTAGCATCTCGCAGGTCGGATCGTTCCCCGAGCTACAGGAGGTTCCGTATGCCCAAGCATCGTCGGATCGTCGGAGCGCTGGTTTCGGTGGCGCTCGCGGCCGGTCTGTTCGTCGGTCTGATGCCGTCGGCAGGCGCCGTGAACATCGGCGAAGAGGGCTGCACGCCCGGTTATTGGAAGAACCACACGGACAACTGGGAGGAGTACACGCCCGGGTCCAAGCTGGGGAACCAGAACTGGGACATCCCTGCGTCGCTGTCCGACCTGAACGGCAAGACGTTCGAGCAAGCTCTGAGCTTCAAGGGCGGCACCGGTCTCTCGGGTGCTGCCAAGGTCCTGTTCCGGGCCGTCGTGGCCGCGTATCTCAACGCTGCGCACGAGGGCGTGGGGTACCCGTACCGGAGGTTCGACGAGCCGGGCAACCTCCAGACGTGGATCCGCGACACGCTCGCGACCGAGAACCGTGCCGCGTACCTGGAGCTCGCCGCGGAGCTGGACGCCGCGAACAACCTCGGATGCCCCCTTTGATCTGAGCGGCATCTCGAGCTGAGCACGAGCGAAGGGGCGGCCTCCGGGCCGCCCCTTCCGCGTTCCCCGGCGACGCACCGGTTAGCGTGGAGATATGAGCACTCTCGAGGTCCGTGACCTCACCGTGGTGGTGGCCGGGCGCCCCGTCGTGTCGGGGCTCGACCTCACCGTTACCGCGGGGGAGAAGGTCGGTGTCGTCGGCCGCAACGGCGCCGGGAAGACGAGCACACTCCGTGTGCTGGCGGGCAAGGACCCCCCGGCCCGAGGAACGGTCCGCATCCGCGGAGCGCTCGGCTACCTGCGCCAGGACCCTCGCCACCATCGCGCCGACGATCGTGCGACCGGGCTCACGCACATCCTGGCGGCTCGGGGGATCGACGAGCTCGCGACCCGCGTCGAGAAACAGCGGCTCGCCTTGGAGGAGGACCACACCGACGAGGCGGTCGCGCGCTTCGCCAAGCTCGAGGAACGCTTCGCGACTCTCGGAGGGTACGCGGCCGAAGCGGAGGCCACGCGGATCGCGACGGGACTCGGGTTGCCGCAGGATCGCCTCGGATTGCCGGTCGACGCGCTCTCCGGTGGAGAACGCCGGCGCCTCGAGCTCGCGAAGATCCTCTACGGCGGCAGCGACCTGCTGCTGCTCGACGAGCCGACGAACCACCTCGACGTGGACGCGAAGCAGTGGCTCATGGGATTCCTGGCGACCTACGGCGGCGGCCTGCTGGTCGTGAGTCACGACATCGCGGTGCTCGACCGATCGATCACGCGCGTGCTGCACCTGGACCACGACGGGGTCGTGACCTACAAGGGGACCTACTCGCAGTACCGGACCGCCCGCGCGGCCGACGAGCTGCGACTCGAGAAGCTGGCCTCGCGCCAGGCCGCCGAGGTGGAGCGACTCTCGCGGCTCGCCGACTCGATGCGCGGCCAGACCGCGAAGCGCGCGCGCAAGGCCAAGACCCTCGACACCCGCGTCGCCAAGCTCCGGGAGCGACAGGTCCAGGGTCCGCGCCGTGAGCGGTCGGTCGCGTACCGGTTCCCACCACCTCCGCACAGCGGCAAGCGGGTCCTCGACGTCCGCGAGCTAACGAAGGGCTACGGAGGGCCCCCGGTGTTCAGGGACGTCTCGTTCGACCTCGGACGCGGGGAGCGCCTGCTCGTGCTCGGGCTCAACGGAGCGGGCAAGACCACCCTGCTGCGGATCCTGGCCGGGGAGAGCGATCCCGACGCCGGTTCTTTCTCGCTCGGGCCCGGCGTAACGTTCGGCTACTACGCCCAGGAACACGAGGGGATCCACGAGGGCGAGTCGGTCTTCGCACATCTCAGGAGGGGAGCGGAGGCGAGCGATCAGGACCTGCGCGCGCTTTTGGGGATGTTCGGACTGACGGGCGCGGTTGCCTTCCAGGACGCCGGCACCCTCTCTGGTGGCGAGAAGACGAAGCTCGCGCTCGCCCAACTGGTCGCCGGTCGCGCGAACCTCGTGCTGCTCGACGAGCCGACGAACAACCTCGATCCGCCCTCCCGCGCAGCCGTGGGGGCCGCCCTGTCGACCTGGCCGGGAGCGATGCTCCTGGTGAGCCACGATGTCGAGTTCGTCCGAGAGCTTGCTCCGTCACGTGTGCTGCTCATGCCCGACGGAACGATCGATCACTGGAGCGACGATCTCCTCGATCTCGTCGCCCTCGCGTGAGGAGACGCGCCGGAGGAAGCGCGGCGGCGGTATCCTCTCGCGATGCCTGCAGATCTCGCGTTCGTGTCCGGGGCGATCTGGACCGTCGACCCGGGGCGACCGCGCGCCGAGGCCGTCGCGATCTCCGGGGGACGGATCGTCGCGGTCGGCACCGACGACGAGATCCGAACCCACGTCGACGCCACGACCCAGGTCCACGACCTTCGCGGCCGGTCCCTGCTGCCGGGTTTCCAGGATGCCCACGTCCATCCCGCGCCGAGCGGTGTGGAGATGCTCAATTGCGATCTGTCCGAGGCGCATTCGATCGCCGAGTACCGGGAGATCATCGCGCGCTATGCCGCCGCGCATCCGGACGAAGAGTGGATCCGGGGGGGCGGATGGTCGATGGACGTGTTCCCCCGCGGGATCCCGACGAAGGAGGAGCTCGACGCGATCGTGCCGGACCGCCCCGTGTATCTCCCGAACCGGGACGGACACGGGGCGTGGGTGAACACTCGCGCGCTCGAGCTGGCCGGTGTGACGCGCGACACCCCCGATCCGGAGGACGGCCGGATCGAGCGCGATGGCACCGGCGAGCCGGTCGGCACGCTCCAGGAAGGTGCGACCGACCTCGTAGGGAAGCTCCTTCCGGCGATCACCGACGAGCAGTGGCTCCAGGGGCTCCTCACCGCGCAGGCCCATCTGCACTCGCTCGGTATCACCGCCTGGCAGGACGCGATCGTCGGAGGGCCGTACGACTCGTTCACCGCTCACTGCACCGCAGCCGAGCGGGGCCTGCTGACCGCGCGGGTCGTCGGTGCGCTGTGGTGGGAGCGCTCGTTGGGCATCGAACAGATCGACGGTCTGATCGAGCGTCGAACGACGGGCTCGGTGGGTCGGTTCGCGCCCACGAGCGTGAAGATCATGCAGGACGGCGTGTGCGAGAACTTCACGGCCGGGATGCTCGACCCCTACCTCGGCAGCGATGGCACCCCAACCAGCGAGCGGGGCAAGAGCTTCGTAGACCCCGAACGGCTGAAGGGCTACGTCCGGGCGCTGGCGGAGGCCGGCTTCCAGGCACACTTCCACGCGATCGGCGACCGGGCCGTCCGCGAATGCCTCGACGCGATCGAGGCGGCCTCCGATGTCGCCGGCTCGGCGGACCTCCGCCATCACATCTCCCACATCCAGGTCGTGCACCCAAACGACATCCCTCGGTTCGCCGCGCTCGGTGCCGTCGCGAACGGCCAGCCGCTGTGGGCCGCGTACGAACCGCAGATGAGTCAGCTGACGATCCCGTTCCTCGGCCAACCCCGCGCGTCGTGGCAGTACCCCTTCGGGAGCCTGCTGCGTTCGGGCGCTCGACTGGCCTTCGGCAGCGACTGGTCGGTCTCGAGCCCGGATCCGCTCGAGGAGATCCACGTCGCCGTCAACCGGATGCAGCCGGCCGACTACCCGTACGGCTCGGACGATCCGCTCGAGTCCGAGCCGTTCCTGCCCGAGGAACGGATCTCCCTGGCCGCGGCGGTCGAGGCGTTCACGCTCGGCACCGCGTACGTGAACCATCTCGACGAGCAGACCGGCACGATCACCGAGGGGAAGCTCGCCGACCTGGCCGTGCTGGACCGCGATCTGTTCGAGGAGGGGGACGAGCACATCTCGGAGGCCTCCGTCGAGCTCACGCTCGTCGAAGGCGACGTCGTGTACGAGGCACCGTCGTTCCGGTAGGACGGAGCAGGGAGATCGGGGGTGCCGCGGAGCGCCCGGATCCGCTGAACCCGGTTCAGCCCCACTCGGTGCGGGTGGGCTCGTCGACCGGCATCTGAACCCGGTTCAGGCTGGGGTCCCGGATGCAGATCGGGGAACCGATGGTCATACTTCGGGTCAAGAGGCCTGTCGGGAGGTGTTCGTCGCCCGTGCTAGCATCTCGATTCGAACCAGTCTTTGACTGACTGTTCAAACAGGACCACGGGGCGTGCAGGCCCCCGAGACGATCCCAGGAGGCACGGACATGACCGACGCTTCGGCGGCCCCGATCGACCCAACCCTCCTGGATCCGGTGCTGGCGACCGATCTGGCCAAAGCGCTGACCCTCCCGGCGGAGGCCTACGTCTCCGGTGACGTCCTCGAGTGGGAACGAGAGCACTTCTTCGAGGGCTCCTGGGTCTGCGTCGGGCGGTCCGACGACCTCGCAGAGGCGGGCGACCAGAAGGCGGTCCGGATCGGGCGGGAGGGCATCCTGCTGGCCCGTGGCCAGGACGGCGGTCTCCGCGGGTTCTTCAATACGTGTCGCCACCGCGGCCACGAGCTGATGGCGTGCGGCGAGATGCGCAACATGAACGGGATCAAGTGTCCCTATCACGCGTGGGTCTACGGGCTCGAGGGTGAGCTGAAGGGCGCGCCCCGTTTCGGCAAGATCCCCGGTTTCGACAAGACCGAGTACCCGTTGATCCCCGCACGCACCCACGAGTGGCTCGGATGGGTGTTCGTCAACGCCGACGGAGGGGCTCCCGAGTTCTCCGAGTACGTCGGCAACCTCACCGAGCTCGTCGCCCCGTGGGAGCCCGAGCGGGCCTTCACAGGGGACGCGCACGACTACACGGCCGACGCGAACTGGAAAACGATCGCCGAGAACTACCAGGAGTGCTACCACTGCCCGAGCATCCACCCGGCGCTGTGCAAGGTGACCCCGGTCGACTCGGGGGAGTACTACCAACACACGGGAGCCGTGATCGGCGGTTCGATGGAGCTGATGGACTTCGCCGACACGATGAGCATGACCGGGGCCTCGAAGGGCGTTGCCTTCCGCGGCCTCAGGGACAAGCAGAAGCGCGAGGTCTACTACTACGGGGTGTTCCCGAACCTGTTGATCAGCCTGCACCCCGACTACATCATGACCCACCGGTTGGACCCGGTCTCGCCCGGGAAGACGGCGATCGAATGCGCCTGGCTGTGGGCGCCGGAGTCCAAGGAGCGGCCCGACTTCGACACCTCCTACGCCTCGGAGTTCTGGGACGTGACCAACAAGGAGGACTTCGACGCCTGCGAGTCGGTCTTCCGCGGGCTGTCCTCGGAGGGGTACCGGCAGGGCCCGTTCGCCGAGGAAGAGGACGAGGTCCACGCGTTCATGTTCATGATCGCCCAGGGGTACAAGGACGGACGGATCACCAGAGCTCCCGACCTCAACTACCGCCACGCCGTCGACGAAGCCTCCTAGGTCCCAGGCGCTAGATCTCGGCCTCCTCCGCTCGGACTCGCAGGGGGCTCGACTTCCCCCCTCAGGTGCGCTATCCACTGACCCAGCGCTATGCGAAGGGGGTCGGAGTGGCTAAGCAGCGGAGCAGTTTCGCGGTCGGTATGACGATGTTCGCCGCATTCATGCTGATCTTGATCGGCGCCTTCCAGGCCGTGATCGGGCTCGCGGGGATCATCGAGGACGAGTTCTTCGTGGTCGGGCAGAACTACACCTTCGAGTTCGACGCCACCACGTGGGGATGGATCCACCTGCTCGCGGGGGTGATCATCCTGCTGGCGGGCTTCGGATTGTTCTCCGGCGCCGTCTGGGCGCGAACCCTGGCGGTGATCCTGGCGACGATCAGTGCGATCGCGAACTTCGTGTTCCTCCCTGTGTCGCCCGAACCGTTCTGGGCGATCGTGGTCATCGCGATCGACGTGATCGTGATCTGGGCACTGACCGCCCACGGCCGCGACATCACCGAGTAGTCCCACGCCGGTCCCAGACCGGCTGCCGCGCACGACGAACGCCGGCGTCGCACGGGCGCCGGCGTTCGTCAGCCCGGCTCTCGGCCCGTTGACCCCAGGTCAAGGGCGGGCCTTGTCCGGACCGCGCACCGGGGCGAAGATGCCCTCCGAACCGGGGGAACGGCTCTCAGGGAGCGCCTCGCGGCGGATCCGACCGCCGATCACCTCAGACCGCCGATCACCTCAGGAGGAACAGATGGCCGAGCCGTTCGACATGAGCCTGGTCCAGCGGGGCGCACGCAACCGACGCACCCCCTACTACGAAGCGACACAGAAGTACGGACCGAAGGGCTTCACCGTCTACAACCACATGTACTTCCCGATCCGCTTCGACGACTTCGAGAAGGAGTTCGACACCCTCCTGAACGACGTCACGCTGTGGGACGTCTCGGTGGAACGGTGCCTGGAGATCAGCGGCCCCGACGGGTTCACCTTCGCCCAGCTGATGACCCCGCGCGATCTCAGGAAGTGTCAGGTCGGACAGGCGAAGTACGTGCTCGTGTGCGACAGCGACGGTGGCATCATCAACGACCCGGTGCTGACGCGGATGGACGAGAACACGTTCTGGTTCGCTCTCGCCTCGAGCGACACACTGCTATGGGCTCGCGGCCTCAAGAACGCCTACCCGGAACTGGATGTGACGATCAAGGAGGCGGATGTCGCGCCCCTGCAGGTCCAGGGACCGAAGTCGAAGGACCTCATGGTCGACCTCGTCGGGGAGTCGATCCTGGACATCAAGTACTACTGGTTCACGAACGCCGAGATCGCCGGAGCTCCGGTCGTGATCACCCGGACCGGTTGGACCTCCGAGGTGGGCTACGAGGTGTACCTCACCGACGGTTCCAAGGGCACCGAGGTCTACGAAGCGCTCATGAAGGCCGGCGAGAAGTACAACATCAAGCCGACCGGACCCAGCGACATCCGTCGGATCGAAGGTGCGATCTTCAACTGGGGCGCGGACATGACCTACCAGGAGAACGCCTTCGAGCTCGGCCTCGAGCGGCTCGTCGACCTCGACACCGTGTCCGAGGACGCCTGCATCTCGATCAAGGCCTACAAGGACATCAAGGCCAAGGGCGTGAGCAAGAAGATCAACGGCGTCGAGTTCGACGGCGACCCGTTCCCTTCGCTGAACAATGTGAAGTGGGACATCCGCGAGGGCTCGGCGAAGATCGGCAAGATCACCTCGGCGATCTACTCGCCGCGACTGAAGAAGAACATCGGGTACGGATGGCTGCCCGCCGACAAGTCCGTGCTCGGCTCCACGATCTCGGTCGAGACCGAGTGGGGCCCCCGCACCGGCACGGTCGTCGAGATGCCGTTCGTCGACCCGAGCAAGCAGATCCCCGTCTCCTAGTTCCACCTCGGAGACGGCGCCGTCGCGCGGCCCCGGGACCGGCAACCGCCGGATCTCCGGGGCCGTCGTCGCTGAGGGGTGCGCCCACGGGAAACCCGCGCCCTAGGCCGGGCAGGGGATCGGGCACCTGAACTTGCGTTCGAGCGGTTGTTTGAACCATCATTCAGTTCTGGTCGGGCACCGGGCCCGGCGGAGCTGAACAGGGAGGACCCGGATGGTCAACGAGCGCCAAGAGATGCTCGAGAAGAGCGCGACCCTGTATTTCGGGCCGTGGTATCGCAAGTCCCCGTACTTCGAGGCGACCCGCGCCGCGGGCTGCACCTCGTATGACATCTACAACCACATGTACCTGCCCGGCTACTACGACGACCCGGTGACCGAGTACTGGGCCCTGCTGAACGACGTGACCCTGTGGGACGTCGCCGTGGAGCGAACCGTGCAGGTGAGTGGACCGGACGCCGACAAGCTGATCGACATGATCACGTGCCGCGACCTGAGCAACGTTCAGGTGAACCAGGGCAAGTACATGCTCGTGACCGCACCGGACGGCGGCATCGTGAACGACCCCGTCCTGCTGCACCCCGAGGAGAACGTGTGGTGGATGCAGCTCGCCGACTCCGATGCCGGCCTGTACGCGCTGGGCGTGGCCGCGACGTCCGGACTCGATGTCGAGGTCACGTTGCCGGACGTCTATCCCTGCCAGGTCCAGGGAGCGAAGGCCGCCAAGACCCTCGAGAAGCTCGTGGGTCCGGGGATCTACGACCTGAAGTACTACTGGACCGGGAAATTCGAGATCAAGGGCATCCCCGTCGTGATCAGCCGCACCGGCTGGACGGCCGTGCAGGGCTTCGAGGTGAACCTGCTCGGTTACGACGAGGGCGTGAACCTGTGGAACACGATCATGGAGGCCGGGGAGGAGTTCAACATCCGGCCGATCGCTCCGTGTGAGGCGCGACGGATCGAGGCCGGGATCTTCAACTACGGCTCGGACATCCGCCTGGAGCACAACCCGTTCGAGGTCATGGGCCTGGAGCGTCTCGTCCAGGAGCAGTCGCAGGATTACATCGGCAAAGGCGCCCTGGAGTCGATCCGCACGAATGGGGTCAAGCGCAAGCTGGTCGGGATCGAGATCGAGGGTGACGAGCTCCGTGCCGAGATGAGCGAGTACTGGCCGGTGCACAACGGGGGCAAAGAGGTCGGGTACATGACCGATGCCGTCTGGTCGCCGAAGCTGGAGAAGAACATCGGCTACGTGTGGGTGCCGATCGAGCTCTCGACCCCGGGGACCAAGATCGACATCGAATCCGAGAGCGGCTCGCTCGTGGGAAGCACCGCGGCGATCCCGTTCGTCGATCAGAAGAAGGAGGTTCCGGCCGCCGACCTGAAGTCCTAGGCGGCCACGGGCGCAGGAGGCGCCCCCGCAGGTGGGCCAGCGACTCGACAGACGACCCCCGGCGAGCGCGCCGGAGCCGAAGGGCTTCCGCAAGGCGTTGCTGCTCGTCGAGAAGGTCGCGAAGGAGAAGGCATTCGACTGCCGCATGTGCGGGCAGTGCATCCTCCATTCCACGGGGATGAGCTGCCCGATGCGGTGCCCGAAGAACCTGCGGAACGGTCCCTGCGGGGGCGTCCTCCAAGACGGGACGTGCGAGGTCCTCCCGGACCGGCCCTGCGTCTGGGTGCAGGCCTTGGAGGGCGCTCGCGCGCTCCCGATCTGGCGCGACCATCTCGATCGCGTGAACCCTCCCGTCGACTGGCGGCTGCAGGAAACCGCCTCGTGGGAGAACGGCCTGACCGGGCGAGACAAGCTCGTCCCGGCAGCATGGCGTGTGCGGCCGGAGACCCCCGCAGCGGCGCCTGCGTGGGCGCATCCTCACCCCGACGCCGAGGGGCCCGCATGACCCTCGGATCGCAGGTCGCCGAGACGGCAGGGCCCCGGAGTCGCCTCCACGAGGTGTTCCTGTCCGGCGCGTTCGCCGTCACCTCCGAGTTGCAGACGACCGACGGCGGCGATCCGGAGTCGGTCTTCGAGGCGGCTGTGCCGCTTGCCGGGAAGGTCGACGCCGTCAACTGCACCGACAACAGCGCCGCGCACCCGCACATCTCGCAGGTCGCTGCGGGGCGCTTGCTTCTCGAACGCGGGATCGAGCCCGTCGCTCAGTTCGGCTGCCGCGACCGCAACCGCCTCGGGCTGCAGGCCGACCTGCTCGGTGCGCACGCGCTCGGGATCCGCAACGTCGTCCTCATGACCGGCGACGACGTCACCGCCGGCGACCACCCCGAGGCCAAACCCCTCTTCGACCTGGACGCGATGCACCTGATCAGGATCGCGAGGATCCTGCGAGACGAAGGCACCTACCTCAGCGGGCGTCCGCTGAGCTCCGCTCCCACGTTCCTTGTCGGCGCGGTCGAGAATCCGTTCGCTCCACCGGTGGAGTTCCGCCCCGCGCGGCTGGAGAAGAAGATCGAAGCGGGGGCGGAGTTCATCCAGACGCAGTGCATCTTCAACCTCCAGCGGATGCGTTCGTTCATGCGTGCGGCCGTCGACCTCGGCTGCACGGAGCGTGCGTGGATCCTCGCGGGCGTCTACATCCCTCGCTCTGCTCGCGCGGCCGCCTACATGCGGGACATCGTGCCGGGGATCGATGTTCCCGAGGACGTCGTCCGGCGCCTCGAAGGCGTTCCGAAACAACGGCAAGAGGCCGAGGCCTTGGAGATGACCCTCGAGCTCTGCGAGGAGCTGCGTGCGATGGAGGGGATCGCCGGTCTGCACCTGATGTCGATCAAGGGCGATCACCTGATCACCGAGGCGATCGAGCGCCTCGGCCTGCTCCCGCGTCCCGCGTCCGTCGACGAGACCGGCGCCGCGTCGGACCGCGCATCGACCGGCTGAGTCGATCTGGACTCCCACACCGGGCTGTTCCCGCGTCGGAGAGGCTTTCGCCGATCCGAGGCGAACCCAGGCCGGCACGGTGTCGGATAGGGGGTTGACGGTACCCTGAGGGGAACGTCCGTCGCTCCCCGACTCACGGACGAGAGGAATCCGCACGATGCACACGACCTTGAGGCGTTCGCTGCTGGCCGTCCCACTCGCGTTACTGATGGGGCTCGCCGCGTGCACGGTCGAACAACCGGCCGCAACCAACCAGGGCCAGGGGCAGGGCCTCGAGTTCCCCGACCCCGTTCCCGCACCGGACACTCGCGGGACCGAAGGACGGATCGTCGGCGTCGTCCGCAAGGTGCTCCCGGCCGTCGTCAACGTCTCCGTCCGTGGGATCCAGGGGCAGGGGACCGGCACCGGGTTCGTGGTGCGCTCGGACGGTATCGCGGTCACCAACTACCACGTCGTCGAGGGCGCCCAGGAGCTCACGGTCCGCACCTCCCACGTGGACGACCCGGTGACCTACGACGCGCGGGTGATCGGAGGTGACGCCGAGGCGGACCTCGCAGTCCTACAGATCGATACCGACGATCAACTCGCCACGGTGCCGATCGGCGACTCGGACAGCCTCGATCTGGGCCAGCAGGTCGTCGCGATCGGCTACGCACTCGGTCTCGAAGGAGGTCCGTCGGTCACGACCGGCATCGTGTCCTCACTCGACCGCGTGGTCACCGCCCAGGATCCCAACTGCCAAGAGTGTGAGAACGCACAGCGCGTCTACGACGATATCGTGCAAACGGATGCCGCCATCAATCCCGGTAACTCGGGCGGACCGCTCGTGGACCTCGCCGGACAGGTCATCGGCATCAACACCGCAGGCGCCGGAGCGGCAGCGGCCGAGAACATCGGCTTCGCGATCCAGATCAACGCGGTCCGAGACACGATCCAGAGCGCGGCAAGGAACCCGCTGGCGCCGGCCGCGTACATGGGGGTGTCATCCGCGGACGCCGCGAACCCCGAGGTGCAGTTCGACTTCGACGTGCCCGTCGAGGAGGGTGCGGTCATCGTCGGACTCGACAACGACGGCCCCGCGGAGAACGCCGGCGTCGAGGTCGGAGACGTCGTCGTGGGCTTCGACGGTTCGAGCGTCGAGACCTCCGACCAGCTCGGGGATCTGATCGGGGAGCGCTCGCCCGGCGAGCTGGTCGACGTCGAGCTCGTCCGCGCCGACGGCTCCGAGGAATCCGTCACCGTGGAGCTGGGCTCCCGCCCCCTGCCGGCCCCCGCCTCCTAACCGGGGCCGGACCGCCGGCTCCGCGCAGGCTGGCGGGCGACGCCTCCGACCCCGCTGGAGCCGGGAGCGGGTGCGTTAGCCTTGGGACCTGATGAGGATCCGGCTGCGCACCCCTGATCGTGAGACCCCGTGACCGCGCCGTTCGAGGTGGGCGAGCGGGTCCTGTTGATCGACAACAAGGAACGGCACTACCTCGTGAAGCTGGCGGCAACCGAGACGTTCCACACCCACGGCGGAGCGCTGGCGTTGGACGGCATCATCGGACACGAGGAGGGCGTTCAGGTCCGGGCCGACGGCGGGATGGTGTTCCGCTGCTTCCGTCCGAGGCTCGCCGACTGGGTCCTGAAGATGCCACGGGGAGCGCAGGTCGTCTATCCGAAGGACCTCGGGCAGATCGTGATGTGGGGAGACATCGCGCCGGGCAAACGGGTGCTCGAAGCGGGGACCGGCTCCGGCGCGCTGACGCTGACGCTGTGCCGGGCCGTGGGAGCGCAGGGCCGTGTCGTCAGCTACGAGGAACGCGAGGAACATCGCACCCAGGCGATCGCCAACATCGAGGGCTTCGCGGGCAAGCTGCCCGATCACCTCGAACTCCGCGCCGGCGAAATGGCGCAGGTGGCCCGGTCGGGTGACACGTTCGATCGGTGCGTGCTCGACCTGCCGGATCCGTGGGAGCAGCTCGCCGTGATCGCACCGGTCCTCGAGCCGGGTGCGATCCTGTGCGCATACCTGCCGACGGTCCTGCAGGTCCAGCAGCTGGTGCTCGCGTTCGAGCAGCACGGGCTGATCCACGCCGAGACGATGGAGGTCCTGCTCCGGACATGGCACGTGACCTCACGCTCCGTGCGTCCGGACCACCGGATGGTGGCCCATACGGGGTTCCTGAGCCTGGCCCGCAAGCTCGGCTGAACCTCACCCCCTCGGTGTTCTCAGGCCAACCGCATCGGTGCCGAGGACGTATGTGCAGGCAAGGGAAGCCGACGCTCGAGTGTTCCGGAGATGGGAGACCCAGCCAGTAGGATTGGACGCAGGACGAGGGAAGAGGTCGCTGACATGCCGCTCGACCCCGAACAGCAGGAGATGCACGAGAAGCAGGTCCACGAATTGCAGACGCAGGTCACGTTCCTCGAGGACGAGATCGCGCTCCTGCGCCGAAGGCTGACGAACGCGCCGCGCCAGGTGAAGATCCTCGAGGAGAAGCTGCTCGAGACCAAGGGCGAGCTCGCGCGCGCGATGGGCCAGAACGAGAAGCTCGCGACGACGCTGCGCGCCGAGAAGGAGAAGATCGAAGGGCTGCGCGACGAGGTCGAGAAGCTCTCTCAGCCGCCCGCGACGTTCGGCGTGTACCTGCGGACGAACGACGACGACGGCTCGATCGACGTGTTCACCTCCGGCCGGAAGATGCGCGTCAACGTCGCCCCCGAGATCGAGGCCAGCGCGCTCGTCAAGGGGACCGAGGTGATCCTCAACGAGGCGCTGAACGTGGTCGAGGTGCTCGACCCTGAACGCCAGGGCGAGGTCTTCAAGGTGAAGGACCGCCTCGACGACGACCGCGTCGTCGTGATCGGTCGCGGCGAGGAAGAGCTCGTCGCCACCCTGTCCGCCGCGCTGCGGGGCGAGCACATCCGCGCGGGCGACCCCTTGATGCTCGACGTGCGCTCCGGGGTCGCGCTCGAGAAGCTTCCGAAGGAAGAGGTCGAAGAGCTCGTCCTCGAGGAGATCCCCGACGTCAGCTACGAGGACATCGGTGGTCTGGAGAGCCAGATCGACTCGATCCGCGACGCCGTGGAGCTGCCGTTCCTGTACGCGGAGCTGTTCCACGAGCACGAGCTCGAGCCCCCCAAGGGCGTGCTGCTGTACGGACCGCCGGGGTGCGGCAAGACGCTGATCGCCAAGGCGGTCGCGAAGTCGCTGGCCGAGAAGGTCGCCGAGCGTACGGGTCGCGAGGACGCGCGCAGCTACTTCCTCAACGTGAAGGGGCCCGAGCTGCTGAACAAGTACGTGGGCGAGACGGAGCGTCAGATCCGCGAGATCTTCCAGCGCGCGAAGGAGCGCAGCGAGGAGGGTCTGCCGGTGATCGTCTTCTTCGACGAGATGGACTCGATCTTCCGCACCCGAGGAACGGGTATCTCCAGCGACGTGGAATCGACGATCGTTCCCCAGCTGCTCAGCGAGCTCGACGGGGTCGAAACCCTCAAGAACGTGATCGTGATCGGAGCGTCGAACCGGGAGGATCTGATCGACCCGGCGATCCTGCGCCCGGGGCGGCTCGACGTGAAGATCAAGATCGAGCGCCCCGACCAGCAACAGGCCTCCCACATCATGTCGAAGTATCTGCACCCGGTCGTCCCGATCCACCCCGAGGAGGCCGATCGCTCCAGCGGCGACCTGTCCGACGCCACGCGGCGCATGATCGAGCGCACCGTCGAGAAGATGTATGCACCCAGCGACGAGAACCGGTTCCTCGAGGTGACCTACGCGAGCGGCGACAAGGAGATCCTCTACTTCAAGGACTTCAACTCCGGCGCGATGATCGAGAACATCGTCCGCCGCGCGAAGAAGGACGCGATCAAGCGGTTCCTGTCGACCGGCGAGAAGGGCATCAAGGGCGAGGATCTGTTCCACGCGATCCGGGACGAGTTCAAGGAGAACGAGGACCTCCCGAACACGACGAACCCCGACGACTGGGCCCGCATCTCGGGCAAGAAGGGGGAGCGGATCGTCTACGTGCGCACCCTGCTGTCGGGCGACGGCGACGAGGGTCGTCAGGTCGAGCGCGTGAGCGCCGGACAGTACCTCTAGCGGTACCCTGACGCCTATGGCCATCCCCAAGGTCGTCGGCACCGAGACCGAGTACGGGATCTCCGCGGTCGGCCAGCCCGACTTCAACCCGGTGCTCTCGAGTTCGATGCTGATCAGCGGCTACGCCGGTGCGCTGCGCCGCATCCGCTGGGACTACGAGCAGGAATCGCCCTTGCGCGACGCCCGTGGCTACGAGCCCGTGCAATTGCGGGAGCCGGTCGAAGAGGACCTGGGTCTGGCGAACGTGATCCTTCCCAACGGAGCGCGCTACTACGTGGACCACGCCCACCCCGAGTACTCGACGCCGGAATGCGCCTCGCCACGCGCGCTCGTGATCCACGACAAGGCGGGGGAGCGGATCCTGGAGCGATCGCTCGACGAGCTCGGCCCGATGCTGCCTCCCGGCCAGCGGATCGCCATCTACAAGAACAACTCCGACGGCAAGGGGAACTCCTACGGAACACACGAGAACTACCTCGTCGACCGCGCCACGCCGTTCGGCAACATCGTCCGCGACCTGACCCCGTTCTTCATCTCACGACAGGTGTTCACCGGCGCCGGCAAGGTGGGGTCGGAGGGGCAGTGGGACGAAGCTGATGACGTGGACTACCAGCTCACGCAACGGGCGGACTTCTTCGAGACCGAGGTCGGACTCGAGACGACCCTGAAGCGGCCGATCATCAACACGCGCGACGAGCCGCACGCCGACCCGGACAAGTACCGGCGGCTGCACGTGATCGTCGGGGACGCCAACATGTGCGAGGTCGCGACGTTCCTGAAGGTGGGCACGACCGCGATCGTGCTGAAGATGGTCGAGGACGAGTTTCTGCCGGATCTGTCGCCGGCGAGCCCGGTCCAGGCGCTCCACCGCGTGTCCCGCGACACGAGCTGCCGATCCGCGACGATCGAGCTGACCGACGGCCGCACCCTGTCCGGGGTGCAGCTCCAGTGGGAGTACCTCGAGCACGCGAAGAAGTACGTCGAGGCCGAGGACGACTCGGAGGAGAACCTCGAGGTGCTCGAGCGGTGGGAGGACGTCCTCACCCGGCTCGAGGAAGACCCCCTCCAGCTGCATCGCGAGCTCGACTGGGTGGCCAAGCGCCGGGTGCTCGAGGGCTATCGCGAACGCGACGGCCTCGCCTGGAGCGATCCGAAGCTGCGATTGATCGACCTCCAGTACCACGACGTGCGCCAGGACAAGGGGCTCTACTACCGGCTGGTCGCGACGGGCGAAGTCGCGAGGATCGCGACGGACGAACAGATCACTCGCGCCGTGATGGAGCCTCCCGAGGACACCCGCGCGTACTTCCGCGGACGCTGCATCGCCAAGTACCGCGACGCGATCGCGGCAGCGTCGTGGGACTCGCTGATCTTCGATACGGGCCGCGACGCCCTGCAGCGCGTGCCCACGCGCGAACCGCTCAAGGGAACCCGCGAGCACGTCGAGGGTTTGCTCGCAGACTCACCGGACGCCGCGACCCTGGTAGACAAGCTCCAGGGCTGACCGAGAGAGGTCGCAGGGCCGCGGTAGGATGCCCGTGCCCCCCGCGAAGGAGACGGAACCGTGCCGCAGGAACAGGAACAGAAGCGCACACAACGCAAGGGTGGAGGTGGCGACGGCGAGCAGGCCGACGACGCCGGCCAGGCCAAGACGACCGACAAGGGCGAGAAGCTCAAGGGAGAGATGGACGACATCCTCGACGAGATCGATTCTGTCCTCGAGGAGAACGCCGAGGAGTTCATCAAGAGCTACGTCCAGAAGGGCGGCCAGTGAGCGACGACGGGTTGCAGGCCCCCCTGTCGCTCGGCGGTCCGATCGGCGCGAATCCCTCGTTCTTCGACCTCGTCGCGCGTGAACGTCCCGAGGCGCTGCCGAAGCCGCCTCCCGTGGGGGTCACCGTGCCGCACGGGACTACCGTGATCGGGCTGCGGTTCGACGGCGGCGTGATCGTCGCCGGCGACCGGCGGGCGACCTCCGGGTTCTCGATCGAAGACGACAAGATGCGCAAGGTCTTCGCGGCCGACGACTACTCCGCGATCGCGATCGCGGGTGCCGCCGGTCAGGCGATCGAGATCGTGAAGCTCTTCCAGCTCGAGCTCGAGCACTACGAGAAGATCACCGGCGACCGGGTGAGCCTCGAGGGCAAGGCGAACCGGCTCGGCCAGATGATCCGCGGCAACTTCCCGCTCGCTGTGCAGGGCCTTGTCGTCGTCCCGCTGTTCGGTGGGTTCGACGAGCTGCGACGAGAGGGACGGCTGTTCCACTACGACGCGACCGGCGGACGCTGGGAGGAAGACGACTACGTCGCGACCGGTTCGGGCGGACGGCCCGCGAAGAGCTCGCTGAAGAAGCGCTGGCGCCCCGGGATGTCGCGCGAGGACGCGGTGAAGGTGTCGGTCGAGGCGCTGCTCGACGCCTCGCAGGAAGACGCCGCGACCGGCGGGCCCGACCCGTCCCGCGGGATCTATCCGACGATGCAGATCGTGAACGCCGACGGCGCGAACGAGGCCTCCGAAGAGGAGATCCGCGTGGGCTACGACGCGGTCGTGGGGGAGCGTGAAGGCCGATGAGCTTCATGCCCTACGTTCCACCGGAACAGCTGATGAAGGACCGCTCCGAGTACGCCCAGAAGGGCATCGCCCGGGGAAAATCGGTGATCGGGCTCGAGTACGCCGACGGCGTGCTCTTCATCGCCGAGAACACGAGTGCGACCCTGCACAAGATCTCTGAGATCTACGACGAGATCGCCTTCGCCGCGGTCGGCAAGTACAGCGAGTTCGAGGACCTCCGGATCTCGGGCGTCCGGCTGGCCGACCTCCGCGGGTACTCCTACGGCCGGGACGACGTGAAGGCCCGCGACCTCGCGAACGCGTACTCGCAGACGCTCTCGACGATGTTCACCCAGCAGATGAAGCCCTTCGAGGTCGAGCTGCTGATCGGCGAGATCGACGGCCAGGCCGGCAAGAGCGAGATCTACCACCTGCTGTTCGACGGCAGCATCAACGACGAGCACGAGTTCGTGGCGATCGGCGGCAGCGCCGAACAGCTGACCGAGCACCTGCGCGGTGGCTACAGCGAGCGGATGTCGCTGGCGGATGCCGTGAAAGCGGCTGTGGGAGCCTTCTCCGCGGTCGAGGACAAGCAGCTCGTTGCCGAGGCGGTCGAAGCGGGCGTGCTCGACCAGACGCGCTCCCAGCGGCGCAAGTTCCGTCGCCTGAGCGACGAAGAGGTCGCGGGCATCCTCGTGGGTTCCTGACTAGGCCGGGATCCGGATCGAGTCGAACATCTGCTCCGCTTGCGGAAGCAGCTGTTCGAAACTCTCGGGCTTAGCCTGAAACGCAGCGATCAAGATGCCAGGTGGGAGGTTGGCTGTGCACACGAGCAGTTCGATCCTCTCTAGCCGCCCCATGGCAGGTAGCTCCTGATGGAATCTCGCGCAGTCAGCCGCATGGCCCCCAAGCTGTCGCGTCGTCGGCTCGATGCCGGTCGCTGAACCTCCGACTCCCTCGGCGAAGGACACAGCCTCTTCCAGGGTGACCCGCGCAAGGTCATCACCAGAAGACGTTCGATCGAGGGCAATCGTGACGTGGGCGTTGTCATCCCTTGCCGGCGTCTCGAAGGAGATCCCGTCGATGGCAGGCGGCACCCCGATCCATTCTTGCTCCACGTGATCCCAACCCGACGGTACGAGCACGGAGAATGAATAGCCGACACTGTGGTACAAGACTGAGCCCTTCGCGACGAGGACGACGAGCATCACGGCGGTGATCGCTGCAGCGAGCGCGACTCCTCCTCCGCCTTTCGTTGGGCGCATCTCGGCACTGTATTGGAGTTCACCCTGCTGTGAGCGGAGAGGCCTACACTGGCTGCATGGACCGGCGGATCTTCGGGCTCGAGAACGAATACGGCGTGACCTGCACGTTCCGAGGCCAGCGTCGGCTCTCGCCCGACGAGGTGGCGCGGTACCTGTTCCGGCGGGTCGTGCACTGGGGACGATCCTCGAACGTGTTCCTCGAGAACGGGGCACGACTGTACCTGGACGTCGGCTCCCACCCCGAGTACGCGACGCCCGAATGCGACGCGATCCCCGAGCTCGTGACCCACGACAAGGCGGGGGAGCGGATCCTCGAGGCGTTGCTCGCCGCCGCCGAGGTGCGATTGCACGAGGAAGGGATCTCCGGCCAGGTCTACCTGTTCAAGAACAACACCGACTCCGCCGGGAACTCCTACGGCTGCCACGAGAACTACCTCGTCGCGCGCCAGGGCGAGTTCGCGCGCATGGCCGACACCCTGATCCCGTTCCTTGTGACACGGCAGCTCTACTGCGGAGCGGGCAAGGTGCTTTTGGGGCCGCGCGGAGCACAGTACTGCATCTCCCAACGCGCCGAGCATATCTGGGAGGGGGTGTCGAGCGCCACCACGAGGTCCCGCCCGATCATCAACACGCGCGACGAGCCGCACGCCGACGCGGAGCGGTTCCGGCGGCTCCACGTGATCGTCGGGGACTCGAACATGAACGAGTGGACCACGTTCATGAAGGTCGGGATCACCGACCTCGTGCTCCAGATGCTCGAGGGCCAGACCGTGATGCGCGATTTGACCCTGGAGAACCCGATCCGTGCGATCCGAGAGATCTCCCACGACGTGACCTGCAAGCGCCGCGTGAAGCTCGCGAACGGTCGTGAGCTGACGGCGATCGAGATGCAGCGCGAGTACCTGGACAAGACCGCCCGCTTCTTCGACCGCCGCGACCCGAGCGAGACGGTCAAGCGCCTGCTCGCCGAGTGGGCGGACGCGCTCGACGCGCTCGAGGCGCAGGAGCCGGAGCGTCTCGGCCGGAAGATCGACTGGGTGACCAAGATGATGATGATCGAGTCCTACCGTGGGAAGCACGATCTCGCGCTGTCGAGTCCGAAGGTCGGCATGCTCGACCTCGCCTACCACGACGTGAACCGCACGCGCGGGCTCTACTACCTCCTCGAGAAACAAGACCGAGTCGAGCGGGTCGCGTCCGAGGCCGACATCACCAGGGCGATGCGCGAGCCACCACAGACCACGCGGGCGAAGCTCCGCGGAGACTTCATCAAGACGGCGAAACAGAAGCGTCGCGACTACACGGTCGACTGGGTTCACCTCAAGCTGAACGATCAGGCGCAACGCACCGTTCTCTGCAAGGACCCGTTCCGCAGCGTCGACGACCGGGTGGAACAACTGATCGCCCACATGTGAGATGGGCTCAGGACCGGTTCCGCCAGGCTCGCGCCGCGGCGGCGATCCGGCCGGCGAGCACCCCCGCCGCGCCGGCCGCCAGGAAGAACGCGCGGTCGTCGATCGGGGAACGGCCCATCGAGCGCACCTGGATCCCGCGGCGCTCCAGCTCCCCGAGAGCGGGACGGCCGTCGGCCTCCACGAGCTGATGACGGTCCTCGAGACCGTCTGCGCGCAGGGCATCCCACACGGTCGCTCGCTGCGCGTCGTCCTCGAGGGTAGGGACCGCCACGTCGACCCCTTCGGTCGCGACCTCCCGCAGGATCGTCCGGGAATGATGCGACAACCCTCGGTGGCGCGGGCGCTCGTCGGCGAAGCTGATCCGCAGGGCGGCGACGGGGCGGCCCTGCAGCGTCGTGGCCGCCTGGAGGGCGTGGCCGCCCGCCAGCGCGCTCACGCCCCAGGTCGTGTCCGTCCCGAGGTTCCCGGGTCCGTCCGCGACGACGATCACCTCGGCATCGAGCACCTCCACTGCCGCGAGCAGCGCCGTCCAGATCGTCACCGCCTCCAGCTCGCCGCCGAACGCCTGGCCCGAGGAGATCCACCCGTCGAGGAGCCCGTCGGCGCGGGTGGTCGCCACGAGGCGGGACAGCGCTCCGGGTAGTGCGGCGCCGTCGGTCATCACGTACACGACGCGAGCGTCGCCGCTCGCCTTCGCCCCGGCGGCGATCGGAGCCAGCATCGAGTGCAGCGGCGCGACGACGACCGGGGTGCCCCGCAGACCCGGCGAGGCTTCGAGCACGTCGCGGTGCGTCTCCTCGACCGATCGGACAACGGTCTGCCCAGGGGTGTAGCGGGCCTTCATCACGCGTCCCCCGTCCCGGGACAGATCGGTGTCGGGTCCGCCCTCGACGGCGACGACGACGTGCAGGCCGCCCGTTCCCAGCTCGAGAGCGACCGCGGTCGTGTTCAGGACGACGACGTCGCCGGCGCCGACGGGTCCGCACACATCCGGGTAGGCGATCGCCACGGCCCTTGCCCCTTCGACCTCGACCTCCACCTCGAGCGCCCCAGGGCGTTCGGCGTTCACACCGAGCACGCGGCCGCGACGGAGCCGGTTCACGCGGACACCCCAGGCACGCGGCCGCGACGGAGCCGGTTCACGCGGACACCCCAGGCACCGGGGGCCGGAACGAGAGGGGCGTTCGTCTGAGGCACAGCATGCGGGGATTATGATGCCCCGGCGATGAACCAGCTCGAACGCCTGCTGAACCTGGTCGGACTGCTGTTGGACTCACGTCGCCCGCTCACCTTCGAACTGATCCGCGAGCAGATGGAGGGGTACGAGGCGGGGGACTCCGGCAAGCGCAAGTTCGAGCGGGACAAGGACATCCTCCGCGACAACGGGATCCCGATCGAGCTCGTCACCGTGGACCCGTGGGAGGGCGCTCCGCAGGCCTACACGATCCCGAAGGACGCCTATTACCTGCCCGAGATCGCGTTCACGCCCCAGGAGCTCTCCGCCCTGTTCCTCGCCGCCCGCTCGGCGCCGGAGGACGACGCATCCGCCGAGCAGGCCGTCCGCAAGCTGCTGTCGGGCGCCGAAGGCGGCGTGTTTTCGGGAGCGGGTCCGGGACCGCTGGGGATCGGCCCCGACGCGGACGCCGGCCGCTTGACCGCCACCGCGGAGGCGGTGCTGCGCGGGGGCCGGCGGGTCTCCTTCGCCTACACGACCGCGCGTGGCGACCGCTCCCAGCGGATCGTCGACGCGTGGGGACTCGCGTGGCGCGCCGGCCACTGGTATCTCGTGGGCCGCGACGTCGAACGCGAGGAGATCCGCGCGTTCCGCCTCTCCCGGTTCGACTCCGATCCCAAGGATGCGGGAGAGGGGAGCGAGCCTCCCGATGACTTCCATGCGGCCGGTCACGTCGAGCTCGGGCTGTGGGGACCCGGCGAACCCACGACGTCGGCCACCGTGGCGTTCTCTCCGGACGTCGCCTGGTGGGCGACGAAGGGGATCCCCGAGGCGCGCGTGCGTGAACCCGGAGCGGACGGCTGGGTCGAGGTCACCGTCCCGTCCGCATCCGACGAGGGACTCGCCTCGTGGGTCCTCGGGTTCGGGCCGCAGGCGCGGGTGATCGCTCCCGAGGGATTGCGAACGGCCGTCCTTTCCCGGCTCGAGAAGGTCCTCGATGGCTGACGAGCTGTTCGACACCCCCGAGAAGACCCGCAAGCCTCGCCGGGGCAAGGCGCGCCAGGCGAAGGCCTCCGAACGGCTCGCGCGGCTGCTCGTGATCGTTCCATACCTCGTGGAGCACCCCGGGACCCATGTGGACGAGGTCGCCCGTCTGTTCGGGATCGACCGGGACGCGCTCGTCGACGATCTCGAGATCGTGTTCCTCTCGGGGCTCCCGCCGTATTCGCCGGGCGACCTGATCGATGTGGCCCTCGACGAGGACGGGACCGTCTCGATCACGATGGCCGATCACTTCTCTCGGCCCCTGCGCCTGACCCGCAACGAGGCCCTCGCGCTGTACCTGCAGGGAACGGCGCTGGTGGGCACCCCCGGGGTCCCGGAGGCCACCGCCTTGACCACGGCGCTCGCCAAGCTCCGTGAGGGTCTGGGCGAGGAGACGCTGGGCGCCGCCGATCGGGTCGAGGCGGCGGCTGCGGGACGGCCCGCCGAGCTCCTCGACACGATCCGAGACGCGGTCGCCGCGAGGGAGCGGCTCGAGATCGATTACGTCGCCCTGTCGACGGGCGAGGCGACCACGCGGACGATCGATCCCGAGGAGGTGTTCTCCGCGCTCGGCAACTTCTACGTGGCGTCGTGGGACCACTCGCGCGACTCCGAGCGGCTGTTCCGCGCCGATCGGATCCGGTCGGTGCGGGCGACCGGGGAGCGGTTCGAACCGCGGGGGCTCGAGGGCGCGGGCCGTGCGCTCTACACACCCAGCGAGCACGACGTCGAGGTGCACCTGCGACTGGCTCCGGAGGCCCGCTGGATCGCCGAGTACCACCCGGTGTCCGAACCCCTCGATCTCGACGGGGGCGCTATGGAGGTCATCCTGCCCGCGAAGGAGCTCGACTGGGCCGCGCGCCTCGTGCTGAGGGTGGCTCCGCATGCGGAAGTCCTTGCACCGCAGAGCTTGCGGGATCGGGTGAGCGACCTCGCGCGGCGGACCCGGGACCAGTACATCTAGGGTAGCCCCGCTCGGGACCCCGACCCTCAAGGCACCTGGAGGGGGGGCCGATACGGGTGGGGAGATGACAACGATCCGGACGACGTGCCCCCGGTGCGGGGAAGTGGACATGGGCCCCGAGATGATCCTGCTGTCGGTCCAACAGGGCGGCTCGGAGGGCACCTACAAGTTCACGTGCCCGGTCTGCACCTCCGACGTCGAGAAGCGTGCCGACCGCAAGATCGTCGCGCTGCTCGTCTCGGCCGGGGTCGGGGTGGACGGCCAGGAGCAGCGGATCGAGGAGGAGCCGACCTTCGAGCCGATGTTCGACGACATGGACCTCGACGACCTACGCGGCGATCTGCCGGAGGGTCCGAGCTTCCAGCTCGACGACGTGATCGACTTCCACTTCCTGCTCGAGGACGAGCGGTACATCGAAGACTTCCTCGAAGCGCAGCGTTCCCAGCGCTGACGGCCCTCTCGGGTCTCGACCGCCGTCCACCGGTACCTCGGAGACCCCGACCGACCCGAGCTCAGCGGCTTCGCGTAGCATGAACCTGTGACCACCTGGGTGCTCGTCTGGCTCGTGATCGGCCTGGTGACCGTGCTGGCGCTGCTGGCGATGCTGATCGGTCTGGCCCGGAACGCCGCCGTGCTCGCCCGCAGCGCAGCCCGGCTGCAACGTGAGCTCGCGCCGGTGGCGGAGGAGCTGAACGCCGAGGCCGCCGAGACGAGCGATCGGGCGGCGTCCCTCTCGCAGAAGGCGCCGGGGCGCCACTCCGACTGAGCCATGCTGAACATCGGTCCCCTCGAGCTGATGCTGGTCGCGATCGTCGCGCTGGTCGTCGTAGGTCCCCGGCGACTCCCGGAGATCGGCCGGCAGGCGGGCAAGATGATCCGCGACCTCCGCAAGATGCAGGACGAGGTCAAGGACACGATCCGTTTCGACCTCGACCCCGACGAGGACGACGAACCGCCCACGGCACGCGTGAAGTCGTCCGCGCGCGATCAGCGGGCGCATCGTTCCCGCGTCGCCGTGGCGGAGCAGGACGACGACGGTGATGGGGTGGACGACGACGAGGAGCCCGACACCGGCGGGATGGAGCGCGACGAACGCACGCCCCCGATCCGGGCCTCGGACGCCGCCCGGGCAGAGTCCCGTGCGAAACAGCGACAGGCCGATGCCGGGCAGAGCTCGGACGATGGCGAAGGCGAAGCGGAAAGCGAAAGCGAAAGCGACCAGAGCGGGTCGAACACCGGCGCCTCCGACCCCGCGAGCAACGGTGCGAATCCCTCGACCAACGGCTCGGCTCCCCCCGACGCCGACGAGGACGACTAGGAACACCCCGACCGATGTCGATCATCCCGAAGATCCTCCGTCGTCCGACCCGGCCGCGCGACGGGTCGATGACCCTGATCCAGCACCTCGAGGAGCTCCGGCATCGGTTGGTTCTCGCGTTCGGCGCGATCTTCCTCGGCGCGATCGCGGGCTGGTTCCTCTACCCCCCCGTGATCAGGCTGTTGCAGGACCCGTACTGCCAGACGATCACAGCGCTGCCGACGGAGAACCGTCCGGACTTCGGCGGAGACGGCTGCGCCTTCGTCTTCAACGGCGCCGTCGACGGTGCGCTGCTGAAGTTCAAGGTCGTGATCTTCCTCGGGCTGATCATCGCTCTGCCGATCGTGCTGTATCAGCTATGGAAGTTCATCGTGCCGGGGTTGACCAAGCGCGAGCGACGGATGTCGGTGCCGTTCATCGGATCCGCGACGGCGTTGTTCCTGTTCGGGGTCTTCCTCGCCTACGTCACGCTGCCGAAGGCGCTGGAGTTCCTGCTGGGGTTCGCGGGAGAGGGGTTCGTACCCCTGTTGACGGGCGACAAGTACCTGAGCTTCTTCATCTTCGTCTCGCTGTCGTTCGGATTGGCGTTCGAGTTCCCGATCCTGCTGATCTTCCTGACCTCGGTCGGTGTGCTCACGAGCCGGCAGCTGCGCGACGCCCGTCGTTACGCCGTACTCGGGATCGCGGTCTTCGCCGCCGTGCTCACCCCGAGCCAGGATCCGTACACGATGCTCGGGATGATGATCCCGATGGTGATCTTCTACGAGGTCGCTATCATCGTGGCCCGGCTGATGAAGCGGTAGGGATGCGAGATGGCGCTCAAGAGCAAGAACAGGGGCAGGGGGCACTCCTCCAGGCAGGTGACGCGGGGACCGAGGTTCCAGCCCAAGGCCCCGCCCACGCCGTGGTTCCGTCGCCGCCGGGTGCAGGTGATCGGGGCGTTCCTCGCGGGGATCGCGCTCGTCGTGTTCGTCACCTGGGTACGTGACGGCCTGCGGGCAGGATCCGTGAACGACGAGGCCGACGCCCGCGCTGCGGCGCTGCGGCGCTCCGTGCAGGAGTTCACCAACCTCGTCCAGCCCGTCGTCACCGAGGTCGGAACACCCGTAGGTGCGACGGTCGACCCGTTCCCTCGGATCACCCAGGATCTCGAGGCGTTCCTCGACGGCGAGGCCGACACCGCCGAGATCGAAGCGTCGGCCGATGCCACCGCCGACGTCGCGGCCGACGGGATCCCCAAGCTGCGCGACATCGACGTTCCGGGGATCTTCGGCGACAAGGGCCTCGCGGCCGACGACGTCTCGCTCGCCGTGAACGCCCGGGACCGCCTGCTCCACGCGCTCCAGGTGTACGAGGAGTCCGCAGCGCAGGCGCTCCGTGCTGCGGACTTTTCCGGAGGCGCGCAACGGGAGCTCGCGGCCAGCGCCCTCGCCCTGTCGGAGACGGCCCGCGAGGAGTTCATCGGGGGCTACGCGGACTACGTGGCGCTCCAGGAGGCCGCCGGGACGTTCACCCCTCCGGCACCGCCGCAGCAGGGGCTGCCTCCGGGGACGATACCGACCGACGAGCTCCCGCCCGGGGCCCTACCGCCCGGGGCCCTACCGCCCGACGCCGTCCCACCCGGCTGAGATGACCGACGGCCTCCTGCTGCTGCACGCCTGGCCGGTTGACGCACGGATGTGGGAGGCCGAGGTCACGGTGCTCGAACCGACCGTGCAGGTCGTGGCACCGCATCACCCCGGCTTCGGCGGCCGCTCGGTGGGTGCGGTGCTCTCGATGGAAGCGGCCGCGAACTCCGCTCTGTCCGCGATCGATGCGGCCGGCGTCGACCGGGCCGTCGTCGTGGGGTGCTCGCTCGGTGGCTACGTCGCCTTCGAGCTCTGGCGCAGAGCACCCGAACGCGTACTGGGCCTCGGTCTGGTCAACACACGCGCGGTCGCCGATCCCCCGGAGGCGGTGCAGGGGCGACACGAGCTCGCCGGACGGCTCCGTTCGGACGGTTCCACCTTCCTGGTCGAGGATCCACCACCGTTGCTGTCCGAGGGTGCACCGCGAGAGGTGGCCGAGCGCGTTCGTGGATGGATCGCCGAGCAGCCGGCGGACTCGATCGCCGCGGCGGCGCTCGGCATGGCCGAGCGCCCGGACTCGACGCCGGACCTGCCCGGCATCGTTGTTCCCACGCTCGTGCTCACCTCGACCGAGGACCGACTGATCCCCTCCTCGGTGAGCCTGGCGATGGCCGAGCTCCTCCCCGACGCCGAGAGCGTCGTGCTCGGCGGGGCGGGACACCTGTCGAACCTCGAGGCGCCGGGGCCGTTCCTCGAAGCCCTCCGCGGGCTGCTCCGTCGCAGCGGGCTGATCGCCGGCGCCGACTGAGCCTCGCAGGCGACGTCCGGCGGTCCGAGGACGGATCGGGAGGGCTGTAGGCTCGAAGGACCGTGACCGATCTCGAACACTTCTCCGAGCGGTACCCCTTCCCGCTCGATGGATTCCAGCGGACGGCGATCGACGCCCTCGGGGAGGGCGAGTCGGTCCTCGTCGCGGCCCCGACCGGCGCGGGGAAGACCGTGGTCGCCGAATTCGCGATCGAACGGGCGCTCGACCTCGCGGGCAAGGCCTTCTACACGACCCCGCTGAAAGCGCTCAGCAACCAGAAGTTCGGTGACTTCGTCGCGCGGTACGGGGCCGACCGGGTTGGATTGCTCACCGGCGACAACTCGATCAACTCCGAGGCACCGATCGTCGTGATGACCACCGAGGTGCTGCGCAACATGCTCTACGAGCGCAGCGACACCCTCGACGGGCTCGTGAGCGTCGTGATGGACGAGGTCCATTACCTCCAGGACCCCTATCGCGGCGCCGTCTGGGAGGAAGTACTGATCCACCTCTCGCTGTCAGTGTCGGTGGTGTGTCTGTCGGCCACGATCTCGAATGCGGAGGAGTTCGGCGAGTGGATCGGGACGCTCCGTGGACCGACGCGCGTGGTGATCGAGGAGAAGCGCCCCGTCCCCTTGGAGCACCACTACCTCGTGGGCCGAACGCTCCATCCGATGCACGTCGAGCGGGACGGACAACCGGCGCCGAACCCCTACGTCGTCTCGATCGAAGAGCCGGAGGTGCGCTCGAAGCAGTACCGACGGCGCGGCGGCGGCGTGTACCACCAGCAACGCTCGCGGCCGCGCGAGGGGCATCGTCGCGTGTACGTGCCGCGACGCGAGGAGGTCGTCGAGGTCCTTGCCGACGAGGGGATGGTGCCGGCGATCTACTTCGTCTTCTCCCGCGCGGGGTGCGATCGGAGCGTGCAGTGGATCCTCGACTCGGGGATCCAACTCACCTCGCAGACCGAGCGGGTCCGGATCCGCGAGGTCGCCGAGCAGCGCGCCGCGTGGATCGACGAGGACGACCTGGAGGCCTTGCGGTTCTGGACGTTCCTCGAGGGGGCGATGGCCGGGGTCGCGGCTCACCACGCGGGCATGCTCCCGGTGTTCAAGGAGATCGTGGAGCATCTGTTCGGCCAGGGGCTGATCAAGATGATCTTCGCGACCGAGACACTCTCGCTGGGGATCAACATGCCCGCCAAGACCGTCGTGATCGAGGATCTGTGGAAGTTCCAGGGGGAGCGGCACGAGCTGCTGACACCGGGGGAGTACACGCAGCTGACCGGGCGGGCCGGCCGGCGAGGGATCGATGAGATCGGCCATGCGGTCGTCGTCTACCAACGCCAGGTGCCGTTCGAACGGGTCGCCGGATTGGCCGCGACGCGCACCTACGAGCTCCGTTCCTCGTTCCGGCCCTCGTACAACATGGCGGTCAACCTCGTCCGCAACTACTCGCCGGATGAGGCGCACCATCTGCTCAACTCCTCGTTCGCTCAGTTCCTCGCCGACCGTGGCGTCGTCACGCTGGAGCGTCAGCTGGAGCGCGACAAGGCGTTCCTGGAGGGCTACCGCGAGCAGATGCGATGCGACCGGGGTGACTTCGCCGAGTACTGGTCCCTGCGCGACCAGGCCCAACAGATCCGCGAGAAGGCTCGCAAGGGGTTCGAATCGCAACGGCAGGACGCGGTCCGCGAGGCCGTGGCCAAGCTGCGCCCCGGCGAGGTGATCTACGTCCCCCCCGCCAAACGCCGGGGGCTGGCGGTCGTCCTGTCCTCACGGGAGGGGCGGCCGACGGTGCTCACATCCGATCGGCGGTACTTCCGGGTGTCCGCACGGGACTTCACCGAGCCGCCGACGGTCCTGACGCGCGTGCAACTCCCGCGTTCCGGGAACGCTCGCAGCGCGCGGTACCGCCGAGACGTCGCGGCACAGCTCGTCGCACTCAACGTGCGCCCACCGCGGTCGGGCACGGGGCACGTGGACGGCAAAGCCGAACGCGACGCCGTGCGCCTGGACAAGCGCGCGGCGGAACATCCCTGTCATGCGTGTCCCGACCGGACCGAGCACGAGCGCTGGGCGGCCCGCGCCACCGGGCTGACCCGGCAGATCGAAGGGGTCGAACGACGGATCCGCGCCCGGACCGAGACCTTGGGCCGGCAGTTCGATCGTGTCCTCGCGGTCCTCGAGGAGCTCGGGTACGTCGACGGCTTCGCGATGCTGCCCAAGGGGGCCGTCCTCGCACGGATCTACGGCGAGGGCGACGTGCTGATCTCCGAGGCGATCTCCGAGGGCCTGCTCGAGGGACTCTCGGCCTCCGAGGCGGCCGCGGTCGTGTCGACCGTGGTCTACGAGTCACGGGAGCGGGTGCCGCGGATAGGGGAGATGCCGACGGCGTCCGCGGTCGAGGTCTTCGACCGCATGATGGGCCTGTACCGCTCGATCCGGCGAGCCGAGGACGCGCACCACGTGGAGTTGTGCCGCGAACTCGACGCCGGGTTCGCGACGCCGGTGTTCCACTGGGCGGAGGGCAAGCCGCTGGAGGACGTCCTCCACGAGATGGACATGGCCCCCGGCGACTTCGTCCGGACCTGCAAGATGCTGCTCGACCTCCTGCGCCAGATCGCGGACGTCGCTCCGGAGCCCACCGCGACGGTGGTGCGCGACGCCGCCGACGCCGTCAACCGCGGGGTCGTGGCCTACACCGGCGTGTAGGCGGCTATCCTTCGGCGCGATGGGTGCGACGGGAACCCCGTTCGGGGAGCTGACGGTGATCGTGAACCCCCACGCGGGGCGCCACCGCGTAGCCCAGCAGATCCCCGCGCTCGAGAAGGCCTTGGCGGATCGCGGTCTGCCGTACGCGCTCGAGGTGACACGATCCCCGGGTGAGGCCACCGCGATCGCCCGCCGGGCGCTGGAGGCGGGCGGACGCTTCCTGGTCGCCGTGGGTGGAGACGGAACCGTGCACGAGGTCGTCAACGGGATGTTCGCAGACGGGGAGCCGATCGTGGAGGATCCCGTGCTGGGGGTCGTGGCCGCGGGTTCGGGATGCGATCTCGTGCGAACGTTCGGACTGCCGGGCGACACCACGAGGTCGTGCGCCCACCTCACCGGTGACAACGTGTATCCGTTCGATGTGATCAAGGTGACCTACACCGACGCCGACGGCGGAGAGGCCGTCCGGTACTGCGCGAACATCACCGAGGCCGGACTCGGGGCCGCCGTCGCCGCGAGAGCGATGCGGCTCCCGGCGCGGTTGGGTCAGTCGCGGTACTTCTTCGCCTTCTGGCGAGAGCTGCCCGCCTTCAGGCTCGCGCAGGTTCGCGTGCAGGCCGACAAGAAAGTGTACGAAGGCCCGGCCTTCCAGGTGGTGGTCGGGAATTGCCAGTTCTACGGCGGGGGGATGCGGATCTCCCCCCGGAGCTATCCGGGTGACGGCGTGCTCGACACGCTCGTGTTCAAGGGGCCGAAGTCCGAAGCCTTCACGATCCTCCCCAAGGTCTACAAGGGCGACCATCTGCCGCACGACCACATCAAGGAACTCCGCTCGAAGATCGGCGTCAAGGTCGAAGCCGACCGCCCGCTGCCGATCGAGGCCGACGGGGAGGTCTTGGGAACCACGCCGGCGACCTTCACGGTGATCCCGCAGCGGATCCTGATGAAGTTGTGAGCCACCCCGAGCGCCTCGCTCGTGCCGCCGGCGACCTCGCGAGCTCGGGGCTCGACGCGATGATCGTGGCGCCATCGCCGGACCTGTCCTGGCTCATCGGCTACGATCCGCCTCCGCTGGAACGCCTGACCGCCCTGGTCGTGCGTCCCGGCACCGACCCGGTCCTCGTGGTCCCCGAGTTGGAACGCGCCTTGGCCGCGGACGCGACCGCAGGCTCCCCGACGGACCTGATCGGCTGGCGTGACGGCGAGGATCCGTATGAGATCGTCGCCGACCTCACCGGAGGCGCCTCCCGTGTGGCGCTCGCCGACCGGACGTGGGCCTCGCACACGCTCGCCCTCCAGCGAGCGGTTCCGACGGCGAGGTTCGAGGCAACGTCCGAGGCGCTGCCCTCCCTGCGCGCGATCAAGGACGACGCGGAGGTCGACGAGCTGGCGAGCGCCGGTCACGGGGCGGACACGGCGTTCAGCGCGATCGTACGCGAGCCGTTCGCCGGCCGAACGGAGCGACAGATCGCGGCCGGCCTCGCACACCTGCTCCGCGAGCACGGTCATCGCGAGGTGACGTTCACGATCGTGGGGAGCGGTCCGAACGGTGCGTCCCCGCACCACGAAGCGACCGACCGCGTGATCGGTCCGGGGGACGCGGTCGTCCTGGATTTCGGGGGCCGGGTTCCCGCGGGCTACTGCTCGGACATCACGCGCACGGTGCACGTGGGGGAGGCGTCCGCCGATGTCGCCGAGGTGCATGCGATCGTGCTGGCGGCCCAGCAGGCCGCGTTCGACGCGGCTGGCCCGGGCGTGCCCGCCGAGGATGTCGATCGGGCGGCTCGCGCGGTTATCGAGTCTGCGGGCTACGGGGAGCGGTTCGTCCACCGGACCGGCCACGGCATCGGTCTGGAGGAGCACGAGCCCCCCTACATCGTGAGCGGGAACGCGACGCCGTTGCAGGCCGGGATGTGCTTCTCGATCGAGCCGGGGGTCTACCTCGAGAACCGTTTCGGCGTGCGGATCGAGGACATCGTCGTGGTGACCGACGACGGTGCCCGGCGCCTGAACAAGGCTCCTCGCGAGCTCCTGCGGGTCGACTAGAGCGCCGGGTCAGGCGCGGGGCCGGACCTTGGTTCCCTCGGGGGAGTCCATCACCTCGAGGTCCATCGCGGTGAGCCGGGCGCGGAGCTCGTCGGCCTTGGCGTAGTCCTTCGCCGCACGGGCCTGGTCACGCTCGCTCATCAGGGCGCGCATCTCGGCGTTCGGCTCCCATGTCCGAACGGCTTCTCGCTCGAGGTCGAGTCCGAGCACCGCATCCCAGGAGGCGAGGAGCTGGTACTTCTCGCCGTCGGCAAGCCCGTCGCTGCGCACGGCCTCGTTGAGGACCACCAGGGCGCGCGGCATGTCGAGGTCGTCGGCGACCGCATCGCGGAAGTGCCGGTCGAACCCCGCGGCGACCTCGGTCGGCACGTCAGGACGGTCCGCCGTCGCCCAGCCCTGCATCCGTTGACGGAGCTGCTTCACGCGCCGGTCGGCGACGTCCATCGCCTCGTCGGTGAAGTCCATCTCGCTCCGGTAACGCGTCTGGAAGGTCAGCAGGCGGAACGCGAGCGGGTCGTATCCCTGCGTGGCGAGATCGATCACGCGGGTCACGTTTCCCGTGGACTTCGCCATCTTCTGACCGCGCATCCGCAGGTGCCCACCGTGGACCCACGTCGAGATCACCCGATGACCCACGGCGCCGTCGGACTGGGCGATCTCGTCCTCGTGGTGCGGGAAGATCAGATCGGCGCCGCCCGTGTGGACGTCGAACCGGTCGCCCAGGTAGCGCATCGACATCGCCGAGCACTCGACGTGCCAGCCCGGAAACCCTTCTCCCCAGGGAGAGTCCCATTTCATCAGGCGCCCGGCGCCCGCCTTCTTCCACAGGGCGAAGTCGGCATGGAACCGCTTGTTCGGGTCGATCTCCAGCTCCTGCCGGTGCCCGGATCGCAGCTGCTCGAGGGTGTTGCCCGACAGGGCCCCGTAGTGCGGGAAGCTCGTGACGTCGTAGTAGACGCTGCCTCCCGTCTCGTAGGCGTGCCCGCGATCGATCAGCAGCTGGGTGATATCGAGCATCTCGGGGATGTGACCGGTCGCCGTCGGCAACTCGTGGGGAGGAAGGATCCCGATCGCCGCAGCGTCCTCGAGGAACGCCTCCGTGTACTTCGCGGCGATCTCCAGCGGCGCCAGGCCCTCGTCGGCCGAGGCCAGCTGCATCTTGTCGACGGCCTCGGCCGAACTCTCGTCGACCATGTGGCCGACATCGGTGATGTTGATCACCTGCGTGACCGCCAGTCCCTCGAACTCCGCCGCGCGCCGGACGAGATCGGACAGCAGGAACGTTCGCAGGTTGCCGATATGCGCGTAGCGATACACGGTCGGACCGCACGTGTAGACCTTGAGACGGCCGGGCTCGACGGGAACGACATCGTCGACCCGGCGGGTAAGGGTGTTGTACAGGCGCATCGAGGGGAGCATACCGTCGGCCCCCGACGGCCCGTCGTCAGGGCTGGAGCGGACGATCCTCGAACGGCGTGGAGAGCACCACGGTCGTTCGGGTGTGCACGCCGGCCTTCTCGCGCAAGCGGCGGATCAGCTCCTCGAGCCCTTCGGTCGTTCGGGTGCGGACCTTCAACACGTAGTTCGACTCGCCGGCGACGCTGAGGCAGTCCTCGATCTCACGGAACTCCTCGACCCGTTCGGGGAGGTCGTCGGGCTGGCCGGCGTCGAGTGGGCTGACGGCGATCAGCGCGGTCACGAACAACCCCACTGCCTCCGGATCGACGATCGCCCGATAGGCGCGGATCACGCCTCCCTGTTCGAGCTTGCGGACCCGATCGTGGACCGACGAAGGCGACAGGCCGACCCGGCGCGCGATGTCGGCGTAGGTGGCGCGCGCATCGTCCTGCAGCGCTGCGATGATGTCGAGATCGCGTTCGTCCAGCATGGGCCGCATGCTACCCGCTTGCACCCCGTGAACGCCCCTGAGGAACGGCCCGGGGGATGGGTTCGACCGGATCCGGCCGATTGCGGTCCGGGGCGCGGACCGGATACAACCACCGTTCCGGCGATGCGGTCGCCCGGCGAGTGACGGCCCACCTCCTCTCCCGAGGGCTATGAGAGGAGAGTGTCCGTGTCGATCGAGATCGAGCACGTGCCCAAGCCCGGGGGCGGGTCCCGCACGATCGTGCGACCCTCGCCTGACCTCCGCCGGGCCTTGACCGCCGCGATCGCTCCGCACACCGAGCGCATCGAGGCCGCCCTCGGGCCCGAGGCCCACGCGAACCGCGCCGGCGGGCACGCTCGGGTCTTGGAGCCATGGCGACCCGCACGCGCCCGGTTCGAACGGGCGGCACGACGACTCGTGGCCGACGTGGCTTCCGCCGCCGGCACAGTGGCGGTCACCGACGTCCGTCGTTGCTACGCCTCGATCTCGCCGGAGGTGGTGGAGGCGCGGCTGCGCGCCCTGCGGATCGAGCCGGCAGAGGTGTTGCGGCGGCTCGCGCCGTTCGAGCGGGCGGGAGTGCCGGGACTGCCGGTCGGCCCGGCGGCGTCGGCGATCATCGCGAACGCCGTCCTCGCCCACGTCGACGACCGGATCCGGAGCCCCGACGTACGCCACCTGCGGTGGGTCGACGACATCGTAGTGGTGGCTCGCAACCCCGGCGCCTTCGGTCGGGCCCTCGACCGCATCGAGGATGCGCTCGGCGAGCTCGGCCTGACCATCGCCGAGGAGAAGACCGCGATCGCCACCGGGCCCGGAGCGGCACGACTCCTCGCGTGGTCGCGCAGGTCGGGCACGGGTACTCCACTATGATCGGCCGGTGAGAACGCTCTATCGGGCGTCGATCGTCCACACCTTCTCGCTCCCGCCGGCGGGGGAGTGGCTCCTCGTCGACGAACGCCACATCCAGCGCGTCGGGGTCGGCGATCCGCCAGATGCCGACCGCATCGTGGAACTCCCCGGAGCCACGATCCTGCCCGGGTTCGTCGACACCCACGTGCACCTGACGGGATCGGGGATC
Source organism: Actinomycetota bacterium (assembly GCA_040881665.1). Lineage (NCBI taxonomy): Bacteria > Bacillati > Actinomycetota > Actinomycetota bacterium. Next base: position 53,227 of record JBBECT010000005.1, on the reverse strand, counting down.
GCGTCCGCCCATCCGGAGGTCGCCCGGACACGGTCCGCTGCAGCGTTGCTGGAGGTCCTGCGAACCATCGTCGACCGGGAACCGGGGGCGATCTTGGTCCACGGGTTCGATGAATCGACCTGGCCCGGAAGCGCGTCGGGCGTACGGGTGCCCACGGTCGCGGAGCTGGACGAGGTCTCGTCGGATCCGCTCGTCGTGGTCCGGGTCGACGGCCATCTGTCGATCGGGAACCGGGCAGCACTCGAGCCCTCGGGGGCACTCGAGGAACAGGGCGTCGATCGCGACGCGGCCGACGCCCCGACGGGCGTCCTGACGCGCCGAGCGAACGAGCGACTGAAGCGCTGGCTCGCCTCCACGCTCTCGGAGCACCGGATCCAGCAACTGCAACTGTCGGCGGCGGCGACGGCCGCCTCCCGGGGGGTCACGAGCGTCCACGAGATGTCGCTGCCGGCCGAGCGAGGCCTGCGTGATCTCGAGGTGTTGCTCGCGCACCGCTCGAACCTGCCGGTCGACGTCGTCACGTACCTCGGAACCCTCGATGTCGCCCAGGCGATCGAACTCGGGTTGCCGCGCGTCGGGGGCGACCTGCCGGTCGACGGCTCGCTCGGAGCGCACACGGCGGCGTTGAGCGCTCCCTACGAGGATCGGCCGGGCGAGTACGGGGTCTTGTACCACGACGATGAGGGGCTCACGCGATTCTTCCGGGCCGGGCATGCCGCCGGACTGCAGGTCGGGGTCCACGCGATCGGAGACCGGGGGATCGAGCAGGTTCTGGCCGGATGGGAACGGGTCTACCAGGGCCTGGATTCCCGGGAGCGCAGGCATTTCCGAGCACGGCGCCACCGCGTGGAGCACTTCGAGATGGCGACGGCCGTGCACGTGGAGCGTGCCGCGATGCTCGGGCTGGCGATCTCGTTCCAGCCGGCGTTCGACACGGCCTGGGGGATGCCGGGCGGGCTGTACGAGCAGCGGCTCGGCGCGCTGCGGACGCGCCCGATGAACCCGTTCCGCTCCTGTCTCGAGCGGGGGATCGAGCTCGGCGTCGGATCGGATGCGCCGATCACCCCGCTCGATCCGATGGCCTCGATCGTCGGGCTCGAACGCCACCACGACCGCGAACAGCGACTCACGCGCGCGCAGGCGCTGCATCTGTCGACCTATGGCGGCGCGCGGCTCGCGCGTCAGGACTCCAAGAAGGGCTACCTTGAGCCGGGGATGCACGCCGACTTCGTCGCGTTCGATGTCGACCCGGCGACCGAACCCGACTTGGACGAGGTCCGGCCGATCCTCACCGTGTCGCTCGGCCGCGAGGTGTTCGCGAGCTGACCGCGATCGACACGGCGGCGAACGCCGATCGAACGGGAGGCATCCTCCTGCGCGTTTGACGCGCGCTCGCGGGCCGCCCTAGAGTGGCGCTCGCGTCACCGCCTCGGCGGAGGCGCATGGAGGACCCAAGAGGCTGAGTAGAGAACGCAGCGCCCCGGCGTTGCGGCCCCAAAGGTCTCTTGGGTCCTCTCCTATTCCTCCCTCTCCCGCCACCCATCGCGGCCTCCGGCGACGAACACGCTGCCGACTCGTCTGCTCCGGGGCATGAACTCGGGAATACTCCTGCGGCCGGCGATGTTCCACGGGCCGGTACGCGCCTGCGTGGCCCGTGCCGACGGCTTGGTTGCGAGCGTGGCAGCAGGCAGTATGATGCGGCGCTCGTGGTTTCGAATCGACGATACGGACGGACCGGACCCCCCACCACGCTGCGAGCATGCCGATGAGCGCGACGGACGACACAGACCAAGAGCTGGACGAGGACGGGCCCGACGCGGCCGGGGACAGCGACGCGTCGGAGGCCTCCGACGACGCCCCCGCGACGCCCCCGAACCGGGCACGTTCGACCGGCGACGAGGACGTCGAGTCGATCGACCAGATCGTCAAGAAGGAGGCGCGCGCCGGCGGCGACGAGGAGGACGATGCGTCGCTTACGCTCGGACGCGAGGAGAAGCTCGAACCCCTCGCGGTTAAGGTCGTTCCGCCTCAAGAGACCGAGTTCGTATGCAAGAAGTGCTATCTGGTCAAGCACCGGAGCCAGCTGAAGGACGCGAAGCGGAAGCTCTGCCGGGACTGCGCGTAGGCGCTCCGACTCCACCTCTGTCCGTCTCCCTGGTGATCGCCGCGCTGGGCGGGTTCCTGCTCTCGCTCGCGTTCCCTCCGGTCGGGTTCTGGCCCGTCTCGCTCGTCGCGCTCGCACCGTTGCTATGGCTCGCGCGCGACGCTCGGCCCCGTCGCGGCTTCCTGCTCGGGCTCGTGTTCGGCCTTGCGTTCTTCGGCACGACGCTGGACTGGATCGCGCTGTTCGGCGAGTTGGCGTGGTTCTCGCTCACCCTGGTCCTGGCGCTGTTCGTGGCCCTCTTCTCCGGACTGCTGCCGCTGGTCTGGCGGTTCCGGCGTCCCGGGTGGTCCGCGGTCGCGGCCGCCGCCGCGTGGGTCGTAGTCGTGGAGTGGGTGCGAGCAACGGTGCCGCTCGGTGGGTTCGGGTGGGGGAGCCTGGCGGCCCCCCAGGTCGACGGCCCCCTGCTCCCGATCGCCTCGATCGTCGGCTCCTGGGGCATCGCCTTCGTCGTGGCACTGGTGAACGGGCTCGTGGTCGCCACGATCGACGCCCTCACCTGGGATCGGCATCCGGTTCGGCCGATCGTTGCGCTCGCGGTCGCGGTTGGCCTGCTCGTGGTGCCCGTCGCCGTCCCCTCCGCCCCCGAGGATGGCGACCCTTTGGAGGTAGCCGCGATCCAGGTCGACGTGCGTTCCGCGGAGCAGCTCGATCGGGTGGGGGAGGACCGCGCGATCGCACGCCTGCACACCGACCTGCACCGGACCCTGGCCGTCGACCCACCCGACCTCGTCGTGTGGGGTGAGAGCTCGCTGGACCCCGGCGCGGTGGACGAGGCGACACTCGCGCAGGTACGCGAGGCCGTTGTCGACGTGGCGGCCCCGACGCTCGTCAGCACCACGCAGCCCGGCGCCTCCGGAGGTCTGGAGCGACAGGCGAACCTGCTCGACGCGACGGGGGAGCAAGTCGACAGCTATTCCAAGGTTCGTCTCGTTCCGTTCGGCGAGTACGTGCCGTTCCGCGGTGCTCTCGATTGGGTGACAGCGCTCCGACAGATCCCCTACGACCTGACCCCGGGAACGCGGGTACACGCCCTTCGGGGCGCCGGACTGCCTCCGCTCGGCGTCTCGATCTGCTTCGAGAACACCTTCGAACGCGTACAGCGCGAGCTCGTCGCCGACGGTGCCGAGGTGCTCGTCGTGACGACGAACAACGCTTCCTACGAGGACACGGCCGCGTCGGCCCAGCACGTCCAGATGAGCCGTCTCCGTGCGGTCGAGACGGGTCGTCCGCTGGTTCACGCGGCGATCTCGGGGATCGGCGCCGTCGTCGATGCGAACGGTGCGGTGATGGATCGCATCGGACTGTTCGAACCGGGTGTGCTGCGCTCCACGGTGACGACCGGCGACCACCGCACGCCCTACGTACGATTCGGCTACCTCGTCCCGTGGCTGTTCCTCGCGCTCGTGATCACGGCGATCGCGCTGCCCCGTCGCCGGCGTCGGGAGTGGCCCGAGCCCGTCCGGCTGGCAGACAGGCCCCGCACGCTCGTCGTGTTGCCCACCTACGACGAGCGGGACACGATCGGAACGGTGATCGAGGAGCTCCTGTCGCTGCCCGAGCACGTCGAGCTCCTCGTGATCGACGACTCCTCGCCCGACGGGACCGGCGAGCTGGTGCGTGTCCGCGCGGGAACCGAGCCGCGCGTTCGTCTGCTGGAGCGGCCCGGTAAGGCCGGACTCGCGAGCGCCTACCTCGATGGGTTCCGGACCGCGCTCGAGGAGGGGTACGACCTGATCGTGGAGATGGACTCGGACCTGTCCCACCAGCCGGAGGAGCTCCATGGGTTGCTGGCGGACGCAGACACGCATGACCTGGTTATCGGCAGCCGGTACGTCTCGGGCGGCTCGGTGACCAACTGGAGCCGGACCCGCGTCGCCCTGTCCAGGATGGGCAACCTCTACGCGCGACTCGCACTCGGCCTTCCGGTCCGCGATGCGACGAGCGGGTTCCGCGTGTACCGCCGGGCGCTGCTTGCCGAGCTGCTCTCCCGGCCGATCACCTCGGAGGGCTACGGGTTCCAGATCGAGCTCGCGTTGCGTTCCTGGGCGCTCGGAGCGTCCGTGGGGGAGGCACCGATCAGCTTCCGCGAACGCGAGCACGGACACTCGAAGATCTCCCGCCGGATCGTGGTCGAGGCGTTGTGGCTCGTGGCGGTCTGGGGGTTCCGGGCGCGCCTGCGGGGCGATCCGTTGCTGGCCGACCGTCCGCTCGGCGACGCCAAACAAGGAACGGGGACGTCCGCATGAAGATGGGCGTGGCCAGGGCTCGATATCTGGCGACCGCGGACGTGGCCGTCGAGCTGATCGTGGCCGGCGAGGTCGCCCCCGCCTGGGATCGGCCGAGCGTGTTGGACGAGCTGCCGACCGGGGGGTTGGCGGCGCACCTGGCGCGCTCCGTCCTCCAGGTGGAGTGGTACTTGGATGCTCCCGTACCCGACCGGGACCCGATCACGGCGGCCGCGTACTACGCGCGACTGGAGGGGGCGAACGATCTGCGCTCGCCACTGAACACCGGGGTGCGAGAGCGCAGCCTCGAGACGGCGGAGGAGGGCCCGACGGCGCTCGCCCGCAGGACCCGCGAGGCCCTCCAGCGGCTGCGACAGCGTCTCCTCGCAGAGCCAAGCGACCGGCGCCTCGAGGCGTTCGGACGGATCCTGTTGCTCGACGAGTACCTGCGAACCCGACTCGTCGAGCTCGTCGTCCACATCGAGGATCTGGCGCTGTCGCTCGGCGTGGACCCGCCCGACGTACCGCCGGACGCGCAACGCGATGCGATCGCGGTACTCGTCGACGCCGCGGTCCTTCGCCACGGAGCTCCCGAAGTCCTACACGCCCTGACACGCCGGGAACGAGACCCGTTCGAAGCTCTGCGTGTGCTCTAGGGAGTCCCCGAACCCCTTGCGTGTCTCCATTCCCCTAACCCCCGATAATGTACGTTATGTAAAGTGCGCACGAAACTCGGACCACTGGCCAATTACGCAGAACCGTCCGAGGGACGGCCCAGGGTGCTCCCCCGGACCGTCCCTTCGCCGCACGGGTCGGTCAAGCGACCTTGATCGTTCCGATCATCCAGGGATGGATGAAGCAGATGTACCGCACCCGCGTCCCCGCAGGGGCGGAGACGACAGAGGTGATCTTCGCGCCGGGGTTCAGCCACAGGGAGTCTCCGGGCCCGTCGAGCCCGAACTCGCCGTCGTCGTCGTCCTCGACCTTGCGCACGAGGCCACCACCCGCGAAATGACCTTCCGCGGCCTGGTCACACGAGGCGCATTCACCGGCGAAGACCTCACCGATCGACTCGGGCACTTCCGAGGCCTTCACGATCGTGATCGAGTGCGGGTCCGGGTCCGAGTCTCGGTGCACCCAGCGGACCTGGTCCCCCGACTCCACGACGATCCGACCGGTGCCGAATCGCAAGGTGCTCACGACGTTCGCGTTCGGCTCGAACGTCGTGGCCCCCTTCGTCGCGACCGCATGTCCCGCCCCGATATGGTCCCGAGGCCTCGTCTCCGCGACCGAGCCGGATCCTGCCCCGACCAGGCTCGCGACCACCAAAGAGCTCACCGCGACCAACATCCATGTGCGTCGCATCCCACTCCTCCTCCCCTGCGCGGGCCCTCGCCCGCGCTCGCCGATCCGGCCCCTTGCCTACCCCGCCGGATGCTCGGGGCGCAAGGGGGGAGCCCGATCTTCGTCCGTTTGCCTGTTGCTGATCGAAGGGGGCGGAGGTGCTCCTACACTCACGCCCGTGCTCGGATGGACCGGGCGATCGACGATCTCGTCGGGAGTGACGGGATGCATCCGCCGATCGCCTCCAGCGTTGACGGCCGGTCAGGACCGGGCCGGATGCCATCCGGACATGGAAGAGGCCCCGGACGCACCCGGGGCCTCTCGCCGTTCCCACGGGGGGAACGCACGCGTCGATCGCGCGAGTTCAGCCGTAGAAGATCAGCGTCACCCAGTGGTTGCCGCGCCTGTCGACGTCGAAGCCGATACCGACCTTTTTGAACGAGCGATCCAGGATGTTCCGCTTGTGCGGCTTGCTCCGCATGAAGGCCCGGTAGAGGCCATCGATGCTCGGGCCCACGCCGACGTTTTCGCCCACCACGCGCCAGCGCACCCCGCGGACCTGACGAGCGAGTGGATCCGAGTGGTAGAGGCGGTTCTTGCGGTCCATCGCCCGGCTGTGTCCGGCAGCCCGGCGCGCGACGATGGATTTCACGTCGAGGCGCCGCACATCGCGGTTCGTGCGAGCCTTGTTGAGCAGCGAGAGCATCTGATCGCGGCGGCCGTGCTTACCCGCGGAGGCGGGCGCCGTCCCGAGCACCCCGAGCCCCAGCGCCAGCACCAGGGTCGAGACGAGGACGATGCGGGTCGCCCCTACGCTCCTGGTCGTTCGCATGTCTCCCCTCCCCTTCGAGGGGCCCCGATCAAAGCTCCAGAACCGGTGGTCGATCCTGGTCCTTCGGTAGCTCGGCCGCCTTCGCCGCCGCGACCTTCACGAGGTCGTCGGAGCGGTGAGGCCCGATGCTTTGCGTCCCACCGTTCCCGGTGGTTAGCCCTTCTCGGGACCGCTATGTCGTTCCTCCCACACGCACCATCGGCGCGAGGGCGATGGAACTTGAGTGGAACTGCCCATTCCGTAGTAGCCCGTGCTGGCTACCCCGTACCCACCAACCGCCGGATAGGATCCTCCCGGTGCGGCCGCCCGGGGTGGCCCCCTGCTCCTACCAGCGCAAGCGGAGGTTCCGAGCTGCGCGGGCCTCGTCGAGCCGTCGCACGGGGGTGGTCACCGGCGCTTCATGGAGCAGGTCCGGGGCGGTTGCGGCTTCCTCGGCGACCTGGCGCAAGGCCGCGGCGAAGGCCTCGAGGGTCTCCTTGGTCTCGGTCTCGGTGGGTTCGACCATCATCGCTTCGTCCACCACCAGGGGGAAATACACCGTGCTCGGGTGGTAACCGAGGTCGATCAGACGCTTGGCCACATCCATCGCGCGGATGCCGTGCTCCTGTTCGAGCGGGAGGGCGGTCGCGACGAACTCGTGCATCGGTGGGAGATCCGGGTACGCAGGAGGGAACACCTCCTCGACGAGCCGCGCCAGGTAGTTCGCGTTCAGCACCGCGCGTTCGCTCACCTGACGGAGTCCGTCCCCCCCGTGGAGGAACACATACAGGTAGGCGCGGACGAGGACACCGAAGTTGCCGTGGAACCCGTGCATCCGCCCGATCGAGTCCGCGGCGTCGTGTTCCAGCCGGAACGTTCCGGTGTCCTCGTCCCGCTCGACGCGGGGAACGGGCAGGTACGGGACCAGGCGCTCGATCACGCCCACGGGACCGGCGCCCGGACCTCCCCCGCCGTGGGGGGTCGCGAAGGTCTTGTGGGTGTTGATGTGCACGATGTCGAAGCCCATGTCCCCCGGCCTGCACCATCCGAGGATCGCGTTCAGGTTCGCCCCGTCGTAGTAGACGAGCCCGTCGACCTGCTTGACGATCCGCGTGATCTCCTCGATGTCGCGCTCGAAGGCGCCGAGCGTATTGGGGTTCGTGAGCATCAGACCGGCGACCTCGTCGTCCACGAGGCCGGAGAGCGCCTCCACGTCGACGAGCCCACGATCGTCGCTCGGTACCGAAACCGCCTGGAACCCGGCGAGCCGCACACTCGCGGGGTTGGTCCCGTGCGCCGCATCCGGGATCAGCACCTTGGTCTTGTGGCTTCCACGGTCCCGGTGGTAGGCGCGCATGATCAGCAACCCCGTCAGCTCGCCGCACGCGCCCGCCGGCGGCGTCATGCTCGCGCGGGACATCCCCGTGATCTCGCAGAGCGCCTGTTCGAGGCGCCAGAGCAGCTCGAGGGCCCCTTGCGCCGTCGCGTCGGGTTGCAATGGATGCATCCGGCGGAAGCCGGGAAGGGCCGCCGCCTCCTCGGCGGACTTCGGGTTGTACTTCATCGAGCACGACCCCAGCGGGTAGAACCCGGTATCGACCCCGTAGTTCATCTGCGCCAGACGCGTGTAGTGCGTGACGAGATCCCGTTCGGCAACCTCCGGGAGCACCGCCGGTCGCCCGCGCAGGTGTTCGTCGGGCAGCACCGCGTCCGGCACGTCCAGCTCGGGGAAGCTGCTCGCTCGCCGGCCCGGGCGGGAGTGCTCCAGGATCGTGCCCTCGTGCACCGGCGGTCCCTGACGGCGCACGGGAGCACCGACGGGCGCCGGGACGCGGGGAGGTGCTTCGGCGGCGGGATCACTCACCCGGTTCCCCCGGACACCACGTGAGCCAATCCGGCGGCGAGCGCATCGATCTCTTCGCGCGAGCGGCGCTCGGTGACCGCAACCAGGAGAACGTCCTCCCCGGCGCCGCTCAGCGGCACGCCCGCGAGGAACCCGCGTTCGACCAAGGCGTCACGCACCTGCTCCGCGGGCACGGGCAACCGGAGCGCGAACTCCTTGAAGAAGGGCGCATCCGGGTAGAGCAGCTCGACCCCGGCGACCGCGGTACACCGCTCGGCCGCGTACGACGCCTTCGCGGCGCTCTGGGAGCCGACCTCTCGCAACCCTTGGGGTCCGAGCCACGACAGGTACACGGTCGCCGCCACAGCCATGAGCGTCTGGTTCGTACAGATATTGGAGTTGGCCTTCTCGCGCCGGATGTGCTGCTCTCGGGCCTGCAAGGTCAGCACGTAGCCCGTTCGGCCGTCGGCGTCGATTGTCTCACCGACGATGCGCCCGGGCATCCGACGAACATCGGCTTCGCGTGCGGCGATCAGCCCGAGGTAGGGTCCACCGAAGTTCAGGTGGTTGCCGAGCGCCTGCCCCTCCCCCACCGCGACGTCGGCGCCGAGCTCCCCCGGGGGCGCCAGGACGCCGAGCGACATCGGATCGAAGACCTGGACCGCGCGCGCTCCGCCAGCATGCGCCGCGTCGAAGATCTCCCTGGCCGGTTCGAGGATCCCGAGCACGTTGGGATGCTGCACGATCACGCACGCCACATCGTCATCGACCTCGGGGACGACGGCGCGCCCTCCCGATGATGCGAACGGCTCCGGTTCGTAGCCCGCCCCCGTGCCGTACGCGCGCAGGGTGTCGATCGCCCGCGGGTCGACGGTGTCGGCCACGAGGACGCGTCTGCGGCCTCCACTCCGCGAGAGGTTCACTGCCTCGACGAGCGCCGTCGCGCCGTCGTAGAGGGACGCGTTGGAGACCTCGAGCCCCGTGAGCGAACAGATCATCGACTGGAACTCGAACAACGTTTGGAGCACGCCCTGAGACAGCTCCGGCTGATAGGGCGTGTAGGAGGTCTGGAACTCCGACCGTCCCGCGAGCGCCCAGACGACGCTCGGAACGTAGTGGTCGTAGGCCCCGGCTCCCGCGAAGCACACGAGGCCGTCGACGTCCCGATTGCGTCCCGCGAGCCGGGCGAGGTCGTCGAGGATCTCCATCTCGGACACGCCGAGGGGCAACGCCAGCGGACGCTCGAGGCGAACCCCGGGCGGGATCGACGAGAACAGGTCCTCGAAGGACCCCACCCCGATCCGGCCGAGCATCTCGCGGACGTCGTCCTCGGTGTGCGGAGCGAATCGCATCGGCGGTCAGTCTACGGTCCGCGCCGGGGGCCCCGTGCCGGGGGCCCCGTGCCAGCGGGCGGCCGAGCGCTCAGCCCGTCAGATCCTCGAGTCCGTACTTGGTGACGAGGGAGAGGTAGTCGCGCTGGTAGAAGATCTTGCACTTCACGTCGGGGTACAGCTCCCGGAGCCGACGGACCTTGCGGTTCTTCTTCGTGACGAGCTTCTGGTTGAGGGTCGTGATCTCGATGTAGAGGTCGTATTGGGGCAGGTAGAAGTCAGGAGTGAATCGTTGCGTGACCTTTCCTGTGGCGTCCCAGTCGATGTCGAACGAGGTGGGCTCGTAGTCCCAGGCGATCTGATAGAAGTCCAGCAGCCTCGCGAACTGCCGTTCGCTCGCGTGCGCGAAACCGACCGTGTCGCTCTTGAGAACGGTCGGATCAGCCGCGGCCGGTGGAGCGGCCGCGGCCTCGGCGGGGCTCACGCGCTCCCGGCCCGTGCTTCCTTGGTCCGAGTGCTCCCCTTCGCCACGGTTCCCTCGAGATCGGTCCATACCTTGTCGACGGCGATCGCGAACACGCCTTGGCCACCGGAGAGAAGGTCGACGACTTCCTCGCGCGACGACGCCTCGTAGATCCGGTTGCCGTCGGACATCAGGGTCAACGACTGGGGGGCCTTGCGCAGGCCGCGCAGGTGCTCGACCGCCTTGCGGACCCGCTGCAGGGAAACCCCCGTGTCGAGCAGGTTCTTGATGACCTTCAGGGAGACGAGGTCTTGGAACGAGTAGAGCCGCTGGCTCCCCGACCCCTGGGCGTCCTTGATCGAGGGACGGACGAGACCCGTGCGCGCCCAATAGTCGAGCTGGCGGTAGCTGATGCCGACCAGCTTGGTGACTTCCGGGACGCGATAACCGACCTGTTCAGTCATGACAACTCCGTAATTACGGGGACGTGAGCACCCTAGCCGAGCGGGCCCCGCGGGGTCAAGGATGCCTCCCCCCTGGGGCGTCCCGAGGGGGTTGGGGAGATCTTTCTATGAGAAAGTTCGGAACCCTCAGACACCGCCTCTGAGCTGCTGCTTCGGTGGGCTTCCTGGTGCTTCCATGGCTCACCTGCGGGTTCGCGTGGGCCCCCGAGGGCCATGCCGAGGGGGTTCCGGACCAAATCCCCACGGGCGCGAAGGGGCCTTGGTAGGGTGCGCCGCATGCCACGAACCGGGAAGCCCGCTCGGGCGATCCTCGCGGCGATGCTCATCACCCTCACCCTTGTCGCATCGACCTCGTCGTTCACCCCTGCCTCCGCCTCCGCCCTTCGGAGCCGCATGCTCCGTCAGATCAACGAGATCCGCGACCGCAGAGACGTCCGGACCTTGAAGATCGACCGACGCCTCTCGCGGAAGGCCGCGCGGCACACGCGAGCGATGATCCGCAAGAACTCGATGTTCCACACACCCAACCTCAGCGGCTACATGGCGAACCGCAGCCTGACCCCCTGGGGGGAGAACCTCGGGTGCGGCGACACCGTCAATCAGGTGCTGCGGCGGCTGATGCGGAGCTCCGCCCACCGGCGCAACATCGTCTATCGCAAGTTTCGAAAGATCGGGCTCGGCGTCGTCGACGCGGGGCGGCGCCGCAACATGTGTGGACGGCGCTCGGTCTGGACCACGCAGATCTTCTACGCCCGCTGACTGGCTGCGGGCGGCGCGTTTCCCGGACGGCGGCGCTGACCACGACGGACCTCAGGCTTGGAAGTCCTCCGGGTTGACCTGCTCGAGGAACTCGCGGAACTTCTCGACCTCCTCTTCCTCATCCCCGTCGGGGATCAGGATCGACGCTTCGGTCAGCACATCCTCCGCGGCGAAGATCGGCACGGAGAGCCGGACCGCCAGGGCGAGGGCGTCACTCGGCCGAGACGAGATCTCGTAGCTCGAGCCGTTCCGCGACATCTCGATCGTCGCGTAGAAGGTGCCCTCGCGGAGCTCGGTGATCGAGATCTTGCTCACACCGACGGCGAGTTCCTCGAGCATGTTCTTCACCAGATCGTGGGTCATCGGTCTCGGGGTGACGACCCCCTGCAGGGACAAGGCGATCGCCGCCGCCTCGGACGCGCCGATCCAGATCGGCAGGTAGCGCTCGCCGTCGCGCTCCTTCAACAGCACGATCGGCTGGTTCGTCGGAAGCTCGACACGCACACCGGCGAGGTCCATCTCGATCATCTTGGCGACCGTACCCCCTCCCCCGGGGTCCGACAACCTGCCGGCGTCTTAGGCCGGTTCCCCGCCCGTATCCCCGTCGAGCAGTGGAACCAATGCGTCCGGATCCGCCTGCAGAGCAGCCATATCGTCGACCGCGAGGATGTCGGCCAGGTTGCGGTATCGCTGCCGGAAGTCCAACCCGTACCCGATCACGAACCTGTCGGGGCAGTCGAATCCCACGTAGCTGGGTTCGACCGGCGCGATGCGCCGCACCGACTTGTCGAGCAACGCGCAGACGCGCACGGAATCCGGACCGCGTCCCTCGAGCGTCGACAACAGGTACGCGAGGGTCAACCCAGTGTCGACGATGTCCTCGACCAGCAACACGTCGCGACCGGCGATGTCCGTGTCGAGGTCCTTGAGGATGCGCACGCGGCCCATCGATTCGTCGCCGTCGCCGAACCCCGAGATCGAAAGGAAGTCGATCTCCAGGGGACGGCTCACGGAGCGCATCAGGTCGGCGAGGAAGATCGTGCCGCCCTTGAGGACCGAGACGAGGATCGGATCGCGGGCACCGTAGTCACCGGCGATCTCACGACCGAGTTCGCTGATCCGCCGGCCGATCTCCTCGCGAGCGAACAGGACACTGGCGATCTCCGACATGCGGCGGCATCGTAGCGCACACCCCACGACGCACCGCTGCGACCGGATGCGGCCGCAGCGGCACCCCTCCTATCCGAGCAGGCCACCGACGAGGCCGCCGACGGCGTCGCCGACCGAGGAAAGGGTCCTGCGCCACCACGGACCGTCGTCGGCCGGCGGTGGGGGCGGCACCTCGGACACGACCACCGGTACCGTTCCTAGGTCGAGCGGTCCCGCGGCGACCTCGAGCTCGCCGATCACCTCACCCGGCTCGGGCGGGAACGCCACACCCCCCGCGGGGACGAAGCGTCGCTCCACCTGCCCGAGGTCGGCGCTCGGGATCAGGGCGTCGAGGCTTCCCTCGGTCCTGCCGGAGACCGATCCACCCGGCAGCCGTAGCGACCCGAGGAGCTCACCCTCGTCCACGAAGGTGCGGCGTTCGAACGCAGCGAACCCGTAGTTCAGCAACGTGGCCGAGTCGGAGAACTGCCCCTCGGGCGTGGGGGCGCCCAAGACGATCGAGACCAGACGCAGGCCGTCGCGCTCGGCGGCCGCGACGAGGCAGAACCTCGCGCCCACCGTGTAGCCGGTCTTCACGCCGATCGCTCCCGGGTACAGCCACAGGAGGACGTTGCGATTCTGAACCCGACGGGCCTTCCCTTCGGGACTTGGGATCTCGGCGAACTTCGTCCGGACGATCCGCGCGAGGGAGGCCTGCTCCATCACCTCGCGGGTGAGGACGAGCAGGTCGCGTGCGGTCGACCGCCCAGCGTCGTCCAGTCCGCTCGACGAGGCGAAGCTCGTGTCGCGCATGCCGAGCCGGCGCGCCCTCCTGTTCATCATCGACACGAACCGGTCGACCGATCCTCCGACGTGCTCGGCGAGCGCGACGGCCGCGTCGTTCGCGGACTGGATCAACGCTGCCGTCAGGAGATCCTCGACCGAGATGCGCTCTCCCGGACGCAGGTCGAGCTCCGAGCCGTGGTAGCCGGTCACGCGTGGCGCCGCGTTGGGGCTGACGGTGACGACCTCGTCGAGCGCGGACCGCTCGATCGTGATCAAGGCAGTCATGAGCTTGGTCACGCTGGCGATCGGCCGGGCATCGTTCAGGCCCTTGGAGAACAGCACCTGCCCAGAGTCCAGGTCCGCGAGGACGCCCACAGGTGCACGGACGCTGGGGGCCTCGGGTGAGGGCTTCGGCGTCGAGAGATCGGTGACGAACGGTGACGGCTTGCCGTTCACCGGCGTCGGAGGTGGTGCCTCGATGGCTCCGGCCCCGCTGGACGTGAGGCAGGAGAGCGCGATCGCCAACGCGAGGGCGAGGCTCGTGATGCCACCCGAGGCCCAGCGTGCCCGCGGGCCGGGCCCGGCGGGGCGGAGACGACGATCGGCTCTGGCGTTCACCGAGGCATCGTACGGGCCGCAGCGGGCGAGATTACGCAAGCACTCGCCCCGGAGCCGAGGGGAAGGGTCGGCTCCGGGGGCTCAGCCCTCCTGCAGGTACTCGCGGAGGTTGACCCGGAGCAACGCCGCCTTGAGCTTGCGCGAGATCTTCGACAGGTCGTTCAGCGTGTCGACCGCCGCGCGGCGCGCGTCCGGGTTGCGCTGCCGCAGGGACGGCATCACGATCGTTTCGAAGAACGAGGCCTCGCGTTCGACGAAGTTCTTGTACATGCCCAGGTGTCGAGGCTCGATCCCATAGCGGAACATGTCGCGAAGGATCGTCAGGATGATGTAGTCGTCGCCGTCGTAGAACCGCGCGGAGTCCGGGCCGTGCGCATGGACCAATCCGTACTGCTCGAGCTCGAGGATCCGCTCGCGTTCCACCCCGGTCGCGGCCGACATCTCCTCGATCGACATCTGGAGCCCGGTCGCGGGCTGGGCGATCTCGTCGTCGGTGCCGTCGTCGACCGTCACCTCCTCCGCGTCCGGCGCGATCGCGTTGCCGTCCGTGTCCACGGCCTCGCCGGCATCCTGCTTCGCGAGCCGCTCCTTGATCACCTTCAAAGGGAGGTACTCGTCGCGTTGCATCTTCAGGATGTGGCGCAGGCGCTCGACGTCCTGTTCGTAGAACTTCCGATACCCGGAGGGAGTGCGCTCGGGCTCGATCAGGCCCTCGGACTCGAGGAAGCGGATCTTCGAGATCGTGATGTCCGGGAATTCGGTCTTCACGGCCACGAGGACCTCTCCGATCGACTGATAGTTGCGCGTGGTCGCCATCTGCTGGTCCGTCCTCACTCCCCGGCCGCGAAGAACACGAGTTTGAACTTGCCGACCTGGATCTCGTCGCCGGAGGCGAGCTTCGTCTCGTCGACGCGCTCACCGTTCACGTAGGTCCCGTTCAGGCTGCCGAGATCGGTCACGAAGAACGCTCCGTCGCGTCGTTCGACACGCGCGTGCGATCGCGAGACCGTCACGTCATCGAGGAACACATCGCTCTCGGGCACGCGTCCGATCGTCGTTGCGACCGCCTCGATCAAGAAAGTCGAGCCGGCGTTCGGGCCACGCTTGACCAGAAGGAGCGCCTGCCCGGTCTCGAGTTGATCGTGCGGGAAGGGGAACTCTTCCTCACCCGCGGCTTCGTCTTCGACGGGTGTCAGCGACACGGTCGTCTCGTCCTGGAGCGGAGCTCCACATTGGGCGCAGAAACGCGCCTCGTCCTTGTTGGGATGTCCACAGCGGGTGCAGAACACCGTTCGCTTGCCCTTCTGGTCGGTCTCCACCTGAAGGTCGAGGTCGACGTTGAGACACCGGCCTCGACCGACAGCGGACGTTACTGTAGGCAGGCAGGCGGGTCAACGGCACATCAGGTCGAGGCTCGACCTCCCCGCGTGGGCACCCTGGACCGGAGGCCTGGGGTCGGGACACTCGAGGTCGAGGTCGGAGTCCAGATCACCGCGGGCAGACCCGAGCGGTTCAGCCGCCCTCCGCCTGCCTGACGTGGTCCTCGTAGCCGGCGGCATCCATCAGGGATGCGACCGCGTTGGGGTCGGAGGGGCTGATCAGGACGAGCCAGCCATCCGTGTACGGGGATCGATTCACGAGCTCGGGCTTGTCGTCCACGCCGGTGTTCACCTCCGTCACCGTTCCGGTAACGGGTGCGTACACGTCCGAGACCGACTTGGTGGATTCGACCTCACCCATAGCCTCGTGCGCGGTCACCGCCGTGCCGGCCGCAGGCAGGTCCACGTACACCACATCGCCGAGAGCGTCCTGGGCGAAGTCGGTGATCCCGACGCGCACGACGCCGTCCTCGAGGCGAACCCATTCGTGTTCCTTCGTGTAGCGAAGATCCTGCGGGAGATCCATCGGGCATCCCTTCTCGCGGGTCCGGGCGCGGGTCTGTCCGTCACGCCGCGTCGAGACTACCGGGCGTCGCCCGGGCTTCCCGCACGTCCCGCGCGTACAGGACGGTCGCGACGTAGTACTCGACGATCGCGACCGCGTAGGCGATCCATCCGACGGCCGTCGCGGCGCCGGCCAGCGGCAGATCGAAGCTGCCCCAGGCGATGCACGTCACTGACGTCATCAACCCGAAGGTGGCGACCTTCCCGATGTACCGGACGTCGATCCGAACCCTCGACCTCGTGAGCAGCACCAGACCCACGACGAACACCGCGACGTCGCGGACGAGGATCAGGAGCGCCGCCCACAATGGGAACGCGTCCGCGACCACCAGAGCGATCAGACCCGCACCGATCGCGAGCCGGTCCGCGACCGGATCCAGCACCTTCCCGAGCTCGGAGACCGAACCCGTGCGTCGGGCGATGAAGCCGTCGACCCAGTCGGAGGCCGCGACGATCGCGAACAACAGCACACCCGCCCACTCGGTTCCGTCCCCGAGGAGCAGCACGACGAACACCGGGATCAGGGCGATGCGGATCGCGGAGATCACGTTCGGAACGGTGAGGATCGCCGTACTCGCGCCCGCCTGCTGTCGCTGCGAGGTCATCGGGCGGGCAACGTATCACCCGTTCACCGTGGTCGGGACGGCGGGATTCGAACCCGCGACCCCTGGTCCCCCAGACCAGTGCGCTACCAGGCTGCGCCACGTCCCGTTCGCGGCTCATCCTAGCGGGTCGCCCTCAGGACGAGCGGCGCTTCGGGCGGAACGTGAGCTTGACCGGAACACCGGCGAGCTCGAACCTCGACCGGAGACGGTTCTCCAGGTAGCGGCGGTACGTCGGGTTCGGAACCTTGCCCCCGAACACGACGAAGGAAGGCGGTCCGGACGAGACCTGCGTCGCGTAGCGGAACGTCCCCACCCCTCGCGGCGCCGGCCGTTCCTGCTGGGCCGCCTGCAGGACCTCGTTGACCTTCGAGGTCGAGGCTCGGAAGGTCCATCGCTCGTGGACGGTGAGCAACGCGGGCGGCAGTCGCCGCGTCCCGCTCCCCCGGACCGCCGAGGTGCGCACCACCTGCGCATGGGCGAACGGGCCGACGAGCTCGGTCAGGCGACGGAACGTCTGGTCCTTGTCCTCGACGAGGTCCCACTTGTTCGCGACGATCAACAGGCCGCGTCCGAACTCCATCACCCGCGCCGCGATCCGCTTGTCCTCCGACGTCAGGCCGTCGTCGGCATCGATCACGAGCGCCGCGACGTGGGACCGTTCGATCGCCTGCTGGGTCCGAAGGGAGCTGTAGTAGTCGACCCCCCGCTGACGGGAGGAACGGCGGAGTCCCGCCGTGTCCACGAAACGGACGGGGCCGTCGGGCCATTCGACGAGGGCGTCCACCGCGTCCCGCGTCGTACCGGCCTCCTCGAACACGACCGAGCGCTCCTCCCCGACGAGCCGGTTGAACAACGAGGACTTCCCGACGTTGGGCCGCCCGACGAGCGCGAACCTCGGCTCCAGGTCCATGTCCCGGCCCGTTTCGTCGAACGCGTCGCGCGGCGGCAACAGGTCGACGATCCGATCGAGCAGGTCGCCGCTGGAGCGACCGTGCAGGGCCGAGACCGGCAGCGGCTCACCGAGACCGAGCGCGTAGAACGCCCCGACGTCGAGCTCCTCGCGCTCGGCGTCGACCTTGTTCACGACGAGGAGGACCGGAACCTGCCCGCGACGGAGCCGGCGCGCGAGCATCGCGTCCTCCTCCTGGATACCGGTATGCCCGTCGACGACGAGCACGACCACGTCCGCCTCGTCGGCGGCGCGTTCCGCCTGGGTCGCGACGAGCTGCTCGATCCCGTCGGCGCGATGCGCGAAGCCGCCGGTGTCGACGAGCCCGAAGGTCCGCCCACGCCACGAGGTCTCCAGCTCGATCCGATCGCGGGTCACGCCGGGGCTCTCGTGTGCGATCGTCTCCCGCCGACCGAACAGCCGGTTGGCCAGGGTCGACTTGCCCACGTTCTGTCGTCCGACGATCGCGACGCGCGCCGGCCGAGGGCTGCTCACCCCGGCCCTCCCCCGGTGAGATCCGGTCCGGCCACCCCGGCGGCACGAGCGATGTCGAGGGCAAGCGCCAGGACCTGCTCGATCGAGCGTTCGGAGGCGTCGATCACGACGGCTCCGGGCGCCGGATCGAACGGGTTCGTCACGGCGTCGCGCCGGTCCCGCCGCTGGAGATTTTCCGCCACGACGGCCTCGTCGGCCGCGCCTGCGCGCTCGATCGCCCGTCGCTCCGCCCGCGCCCGGGGGTCGGCGGTGAGGAAAAGCTTCACCGGCGCGTCCGGGAACACGACCGTTCCGATGTCTCGACCCTCGACGACCGCGCCGGGCCCAGCGAGGGCGCGCTGGCGCTCGACGAGGACGGCCCGGACCTCGGGGTGCCGGGCGACGCCGGACACGATCGCCTCCACCTCGGGAGTCTCCAGGTCCGGACCCGGTGGCGAACCCTCGACCTCGATCCCCGAGACCCCGTCGGCGCCGTGCGGACCGAGCGTGAATCGCAGCCTGCCCGCCACGGAGGCGAGGGCGGGGCCGTCCGAGGGATCGATCCCCTCGTCGAGCGCGGCGCGCGCGAGCGCACGGTACATCACGCCGGTGTTCACGTAGGGCAGATCAAGGGTCCGGGCCAAGCCTCTCGCGAGCGTCGACTTCCCCGATCCCGCGGTCCCGTCGATCGCGACGACAGCCACGCGATCACGCTTCCTCGAGGTCGGCGCCGAGCGCCCCCAGGGCGGGGGCGAACCCCGGGAACGACACCTCGGTGTGTTCGATCCCCTCGACCTCGCTCGTTCCCGACGCGGCGAGCGCCGCCACCACGAACGCCATCCCGATCCGATGATCGCCGCCGGACCCCGCGTTCCCGCCGGGAAGACCGCCCCCCGTCACCGCGAGGTCCTCGTCCTCCACCTCCGCGTCGCCCCCGAGACCTCGCAGGCCCTCCACGACCGCGGAGAGCCGGTCGCTCTCCTTCACCTTCAGCTCGCCCGCGCCCCGGAACCGCGTGACCCCGTCCGCGTGCGCGGCCACCGCCGCGAGCACGGGGACCTCGTCGATCACGAGGGGGAGCTCGTCCACGTCGACGGTCGTTGCCCGCAACGCTCCGGCGCGACCGACGTGGATCGCTCCGACGGGCTCTCCGACTTCCTCCCCGTCGAGCTCGGTCGTCAGCGGGATGCCCATCCGTTCCATGACGGCCAGGAACCGGGTCCGTGTCGGGTTGAGTCCGACCCCCTCGATATGCAGCTCCGCGCCGGTGAGCGCGGCGGCCGCGACCAGGAACGCCGCCGAGGATGGATCGCCGGGGACCGTGCCCGAGAACCCCTGGTGCTGGAAGGCCTCGACGGTGACCGAGCGCCCCTCGATGCGGACCGGACCGCCGAGGGCCTGCAGGGCCCGCTCCGTGTGGTCGCGGGTCGTCACGGGCTCCACCACCGTCGTAGAACCGCTCGCCGCCGTGCCCGCGAGCAGGATCGCCGACTTCACCTGCGCGCTCGGAGTGCCGTCCTCCCACGTGATGCCGTGCAGCTCGCCGACGGGATCCACCCGCACCGGCGGGTGGCCGTCGGTGGTGTCGATCACTGCTCCCATCGCGCGCAACGGTTCGGCGATCCGCTCCATCGGACGGGCGTTGAGACTTGCGTCCCCGGCAAGGAGCGAGGTGAACGGCGCCGGAGCGAGCAGTCCGGTCAGGAGCCGGAGGGTCGTCCCCGAGTTCTCGCAATCCAGACGCTTCGGAGGCTCGGCCAGGGCGTTCCTGCCATCACCCTCGAGGACAAGGTCGAGGGTCGAGGCGTCTGGAGGGTTCTCGCCAGCGTTCAAGTTCCATGTGAAACCTCGACCCTGCCGTTCGTCTGCACCCCGGTCTCGATGAAGGTGCAGCCACGTCTCCAGTGCAGGTCGAGGTTTCGGTGCCAGCACCGCCATGCAGGCCGCCGTGGAACGCACATCGAGCCCGCCCGGCATCCCGGCCAGCCGGCTCCGACCTCTCGCCGTCGACGCGAGGATCAGCCATCGGTGCGCGATCGACTTGTCCCCCGGAACGCGCGCGTGGCCCCCGACGGCCGAACCGGGACGGATCCGGAGTCGCATCGCCCGGGCCTCAGGCGATCCTCGTCGGCTCGAAGCTGCGCGCCCCGAGCACCTCCGCCGCCGACCCGGACTCGGACGCCGCGACGGTCACGTGAACCAGTCCTCGGCCTCCTTCGGGCGAGTGGACGATCTGCAGGTCCTCGATGTTGATCCCGGCCTCGGCCATCGTCGCGGTCAGCTCGGCCAGGGCGCCCGGGCGGTCAGGGATCGGTACCTGGAGGATCGCCACCCCGGAGCGAACGAGAGGCTTGGCGGCCATCGTGAGACGGGCCGCCTTCGCGGCCGCGAACGCCTCCTCGACCTCGCCGGCCCGTTGTGCGGCGACGAGCTCGCGCATCGCACTCAGACGCGCGAGGTAGAGGTCGATCGCGGCCAGGATCGCGTCCCGGTTCGAGAGCAGGATGTCGCTCCACAGGGTTGGGCTCGAGGCGGCGAGGCGGGTCAGATCCCGGAACCCTCCGGCGGCGAGCAAGAGCAGTTCGGGCTCGTCCGCCTCCTCGGACGCCGCCAGACCCATGAGCACCGTCGACGCGATCTGCGGCAGGTGCGACACGATCGCGACGAGGCGGTCGTGCCGCTCCGGGCTCAGCAGCACCGGCCGGCTCCCGAGAGCGCCCACGAACGCCTCGAGCCGGCCCACAGCATCCGGCGCGCTGACCTCCGAGGGGGTGATCGCCCACACGATCGAATCGACCACGCTCGGAGCCGCCCCGTCCGGACCCGAGCGCTCGCTGCCACCCATGGGGTGCCCGCCCACGAAACGTTCGGCTCCCGTACCCGCCGCGTCCCGTTCGATCTCGCGGACGACCGCGGTCTTCACGCTCCCGGCATCGGTCACGACGGCCTCCGGAGCCGCGTCGAGGACCGCGCGGACCGTGGACGGGATCGCAGCAGTGGGGGTACAGACCACGACGAGCTCGGCGCCTCGGACGGCCGAGGGCAGATCGGGCGCGGCGACGAACCCACCGTGCTCCGAGGCCCTCGCCAGCACCTGAGGATCCGCGTCGGTTCCCCGGACCGCGATCCCGGCCCGCAGCGCGGCCATCGCGATCGATGTCCCCATCATCCCGGTCCCGAGCACCGCGATCCGGGCGGGAGCCGCATCGAGCTTGGGGGCATCGGGCCGCCCGGGGGGGTCAGTCGAGGTCATCGCGCAAAGACTCCGCGCCATCCAGGTAGACGTGCTCGACCTCGTCGAGGCCGCGGTCGGAGTGGAAGTGGACGAGGATGCGGATCACGTTCGGCATCGCTCCCTCGACGGGGATCTCCCGGGCACACAGCAGCGGGACCCGACCCAGACCCATCCTGCGCGCCGCCTCGGCCGGGAACACCGAGGAGAGCCCGTCCGTGGTGGTGAACAGCATGCTCACGAGGTCGTCCGTCGCGATCGCGTTCCGGTCGAGGATCTCGCCGACCAGGCGACTGGTGGCCTCGAGGACGACCTCGGACCGATCTTCGGGAACGCGGATCGCTCCCCGTGCGCCGCGAACCCGCATGCCCCTCCTCTCGCGTCGCAGGGCCGGCGCCGGGCCGGCGACTTCGGTGCGGCGAGCACCGCCCACGAACCGACGATGCGTCCGACGGTTCCCAAGACGGGCACCGTGAACGGAGGCTACCGCTTAGAGACCGGCGGCACGGTACAGCGCACGGACTTCGGCGTGGTCCAGCTCCCGGATCTCGCCGGATCGCAACCGTCCGAGACGCAGGGGGCCGATCCGGAGCCGGACGAGGCGGGTGACGGGTAGTCCCACCGCGTCGAGGATCCGGCGGACTTCCCGCTTCCGGCCCTCCGCCATCACGACCCGCAGTGCGCTGCGGTCGGGGCGGCGGTCGACGGTACGGACCGCGATCACCTTGGCCGGCCCGTCCTCCAGGTCGACCCCCTGTCGCAGCGCTCCGAGTGCGCGGTCTGTGGCCGCTCCATCGACCTCGGCCAGGTACTCCTTCTCGATCCCGTACCGGGGATGGGTCAGGCGATTCGCGAGCTCACCGTCGTTCGTGAGCACCAGCAGGCCCTCGCTATCCAGGTCGAGTCGCCCCACCGGGAAGACGCGAGGGCCCTCGGGGAGGTAGCTCCGCAGATCCGGCCGCCCGCGTTCGTCGGACATCGAGGTCACGACTCCGGTCGGCTTGTTGAAGGCGTAGTACCTCGAGTCGGGATCGAGGTTGAGGGTTGAGCCGTCGACGGCGACCGTATCGTGCTCCGGATCGGCCTTGTCCCCGAGGGTTGCGAGCTTGCCGTTCACCGTGACGCGTTCCTGGCGGATCAGGTCTTCACATGCCCTGCGCGAGCCGAACCCGGCGCGTGCCAGGGTCCGCTGGAGCCGCTCCTGGGCCACGGCGCCGGATCAGTCGCCGGGAGCGCCGCCGGGTCGACCGTCCGACCCCTCGGCACCGTCTGCGGCGCCCGCGTCGGGCTCGTCGTCGCCGTAGGTCTCCTCGACCGGGCCGGCGTCCTCCGCGCCGTCGGCCGGAGCGGGAGGCGCATCCCGGCCCGGGTCCACCTCGTCCACTTCGCCCAGCAAGGGTGCGAGGGACGGAAGGGAGGTCACCGACGGCAACCCGAGACGTTCGAGGAACGCCGGACTCGTGCCGTACAGCACCGGCCGCCCCGGACTCTCCTCTCGTCCCACCTCGACGACGAGCTCGCGCTCGGTGAGGGCGCGCAGGACCCCGTCGGAGTTGACCCCCCGCACCGACGAGACCTGATGGCGGGTGACCGGCTGCTTGTAGGCGACGATCGCCAAGGTCTCGAGCGCGGCCTTCGTCAAGCGCGCCTGACGAGAGCTCAGCACGAAGCGTTCGACGATCGGTGCGGTATCGGGGTGGGTGAACAGCCGCCATCCCCCGGCGACGTTACGCAGGACCACGCCCGAGCCCCGCGCCTCCAGGGCGGCGGCCAGCTCCTCGCATGCCCGGTCGACGGCGCGGCGGTCGGTCTCGAGGACCCCGGCCAGCACCGACGCGGCAACGGGCTCGTCGGACACGAAGAGCAAGGCTTCGATCGACCGCGCCAGGTCCCCCGCACCCCGCGGCTCGGTGACCGCGCTCGGCTCGCGGTCCGCCCGTTCCTCCAGGGGATCGACGGCCGGCATCGGCTCGTCGCTCACGGGGCCCACCGGATCCGCAGCTCGCCGAAGGTCTCGGCCTGCTCCACCTCGATCTTGCCGTCCCGGTACAGCTCCAGGAGCGCCAGGAAACGCACGACGACGTGGATCCGCTCCTCGCAGTCCGCCACGAGCTCGCGGAACCGCGCCTCACGCACATCGGTCAGCGACCGCTCCACATCGGCCATCGCGTCCGACACCGTGAACCGGATCGGGGTCACGTGGGACAGATCCAGCACGGGCGGGGGCTTCAGCAGCGCTGCGGCCAACCGCTGCAGCCGTTCGGGCGTGACCTTCTCCATCACGTCGGGGTACAGGTGGGCGAACTCCTCCCCCGGTCCCGCGTCCCGGGTGAAGTACTCGGCCTCGCCCGCGGCTCGCCGGGCGAGCTCCGCGGCGATGCGGCGGAACGCCTGCAACTCGAGGCTGCGCGCGTAGACGAGGTCGGGGTTGCCGCCGAGCAGGTCGTCCTCGTCGAGCTCGGTGTGCTTGGGCATCAAGCGCCCCACCTTCAACTCGAGGAGGATCGCGCAGATCGCCAGGAACCACGTGGCCTCCTCCAGGTCCCAGCGCTCGGTGTCGCTCGAGTACGAGAGGAAGGCATCCGTCACGGTCGCGACCGGCACGTCGCACACATCGACCTTTTGCTCGAGGATCAGGTCGGAGAGCACGCGGAAGGGCCCCGTGAACACGGGGAGCTCGACCGCGAACACCGGAGCCTCCGCGGAGGTCGTGTCGTTCGTTGCGCTCACCGCGTTCCTCTCATCTGAGATGCATCGCTTCGCGGACGGCCTCGAGCGTGCGCTGCGCCACCGGCCGGGCCCGCGCCGCTCCGTCGGCCAGGGTCCGCTCGACCACGTCGGGCGTGGACTCCAGCTCCGCGCGCCGTTCCCGGAACGGACGGTAGTACTCCACGATGCGGTCCGCGAGGTTCCCTTTGCATTCCACGCACCCCAGCGCGCCCGAACGGCAGTTCTCTTCGGTCCACTCGAGGATGTCGGGCGAGAACAAGCGGTGCAACGAGAAGACCGGACAGATCTCCGGGCGCCCCGGGTCGTGCTTGCGAACCTTCTGTGGATCGGTCAGGAACGAGCGAACCTTCGCACGGATCTGGTCCTCGTCGTCGCGCACCCCGATCGCGTTGTCGAGCGACTTGGACATCTTCCGGCCGTCGCTGCCCGGGATCAGCGGGGCCTCGGAGAGCAGCTCCTTCGGCTCGACGAGCACGTCCCCGTAGATCCGGTTGAAGCGCCGAACGATCTCCCGCGAGAGTTCGAGGTGCGGCAGCTGATCCTCCCCCACCGGCACGAGCTCTCCCCGCACGATCGTGATGTCGACGGTCTGGAGCACCGGGTAGCCGAGCAACCCGAGGTTGGCGATGTCGCGTTCGGCGAGATCGCGCAGCCGTTCCTTGAAGGTCGGGACGCGCTCGAGCCACCCGATGGGGGTCAGCATCCCGAGCAGCAACGACATCTCGGCGATCTCGGGGATGTCGGATTGCCGGTAGATCGTGGCGCGCGTGGGATCCAGGCCCGCGGCGAGCCAGTCGAGCACGAGACCTGCGACGTTGCCCGGGAGCGCTTCGGTCCGGTCGTAATCGGTCGTCAGGGAGTGCCAGTCGGCCACGAAGAAGAAGGCGTCATGTTCGACCTGCAGGTCCAGCATCGTGCGGATGTTGCCGAACCAGTGCCCGACGTGCAGCGGCCCGGTCGGCCGGTACCCCGTCAGCACGCGGGCACGAACCTCGGCGCCGGCCCCGGATCCCGCGTTCACCACGATGCTCTTCCCACGATGGAGCGGATGATAACGCGGGCGTGCTCCACACCCGGGAGGGCACCGGCGGGCCGCGGGCTCGTGGTCAGAACCGGCCGCAGGCGGCCGAGCCGGCGACGATGTCGCACACTGCTGCCGCCAGTCCCTCCACGATCGCGAGCAGCGGACCGGCGAACAGGAAGAAGATCACCAGCATGAACAGGACCAGGTACTGATCGAGGTTGCGGTAGATCTCGCGGGCATGCACCGGCAGCACGAGAGCGAGCATGCGTGCGCCATCGAGACCCGGCACCGGCATCAGGTGGAACACGAACATGATCAGATTGGTGAACAGGAACGCCTGCGCGACCAGCAATATTTCGAACGACTCGATACCCAGCCGGAGGGCGAACCCCGCCACGATCGCGAGCGCGAGGTTGGCCGCGGGCCCGGCGATCGAGATCAACACCGTGTCGCGTGTCGGCTTCTTCAGGTACGTCGGATCCGAGGGCAGCGGCTTCGCGTACGCGAACGGCGGTGGGCGGAACGCCGCGGCCGAGCCCCACAGGATCAGGATCAATGCCGGCAGGATCAGCGTCCCGAACGGGTCGACCATCGATGCCGACGGCCACAGGCGGCCCCAGCGACGCGGCGTCGGGTCACCGAGCTTGTCGGCGACCAGCGAGCGCGCGGTCTCCCTCGCCACCAGGCCCACCACGAGTGCGAGGGCGAGGTAGAGCGCGTACCGCAGTGCAACCATCTCCGTTCCTCCTATCAGAACCCGATCTCACCGGCGAAGCTCATGCCCGCCCCACCGTCGATCGATGCAACCCCGAGCAGCTCCGCTGCGGTCGCGCCGAGATCGGCGAACGTCGGCCGTTGCCCCACGTCGTGGGGCCCGCCCGGCACGCCGGCGGCCAGCATCGGGACAAGCTCCCGAGAATGATCCGTCGACGGGGTCGTCGGATCGCAGCCGTGATCGCCCGTCATGAGCAGCACGCCCCCATCGAGCGCGCCGATCAGCTCCGGCGCGCGCCGGTCCAGCGCCTCGAGACACCGAGCGTATCCCTGCGGGTCGTTGCGATGTCCGTACTTCGAGTCGAAGTCGACGAGGTTGCAGAAGACGAGCGCGGGCGCGGATCTGCGGAGGTAGGCGATCGCGATGTCGATCCCGTCGTCGTTCGAGGCGGAGTACCGCGCCTCGGAGAGTCCCTGGCCGCTGAAGACGTCTTGGATCTTGCCCACCCCGTAGACCGCGACACCCGCCGCGACCGCCGCGTCGAGGAGGGTGGAACGGGGCGGGGGCACGGAGAAGTCCCGTCGCCCCGGGAGACGCTCGAACGCTCCCGGTGGGCCGGTGAACGGCCGCGCGATCACCCGACCCACCTGATGCGTCCCCGTGAGCAGGCGGCGAGCCACGCGACACCATTCGTAGAGCGTGGCCGTGCCCACGACGTCGGTGTGGGTCGCGATCTGGAAGACGGAGTCCCCGCTCGTGTACACGATCGGCGAGCCGGTCGCCAGATGCTCCTCTCCGAGCTCGGCGAGGATCTCGGTTCCCGACGCGGGACGGTTCCCGAGGATCGAACGCCCGATCGCACGCTCGAACGGTTCCACGATCTCGGGAGGGAATCCATCCGGATACAGGGGGAACGGACGATCGAGGATGATCCCGGTCATCTCCCAGTGGCCGGTGGTCGTGTCCTTGCCCGCGGAGCGCTCGGCCAAGGTTCCATGCGCCGACCCCGGCGCCGCGCTCGGAGGAACACCCGCCACATCGGTGAGCATGCCGATCCCGAGCGCCCCGAGGTTGGGTAAGCGGAGGCCCCCGACCGCCCGCGCGGTGTTCCCGAGGGTGTCCGATCCGCCGTCGCCGTAGGCGAGGGTGTCCGGGGCGGCGCCGACGCCGAGGGAGTCGGCGACGAGGAGCAGGACCCGGGGAACCCGGGCGCTGCTCATGTGGGTCCCCTCATCCGCGTGGGGCTCCGCCGCCGGATCCGGCCTGCTTGCAATCGATGCACAGGATCGCCCACGGCAAGGCTTCGAGACGCTCGATCCCGATCGGTCGTCCGCAGGACTCGCAGGTGCCGTACTCCCCCCGGCCGATCTTCCCGAGCGCACGGTCGACCAGCCGCAGGTTGGAGCGTAGGGCCTTCACGACCGCGATCGCCTGGGTTCGCTCGGTCGTGGAGTGTCCACTGTCGGCGAGATTGCGCTCCATGTCGATCTCCACGTCGTCCGAGTCGGGCGTGCCGCCGCGGTCGGCGATCTCCTTGCGGAGGTTCGCGCGCTGCTCGTGCAGTCCCGAGCGCAGGCGCGCCAGCGCATCATCGTCGATCGTGAACTCATCCGGCACGGCTACGACCCCTCGTCCTCGGTCCGGAACCTCCGGACCGCGACCCCTCCGGGGTCCGCCGCGCTCGCGGGTGCGACGTCGCATAGACCTCCAGGAGGTGTTCCTTGGTGATCAGGGTATAGACCTGCGTGGTCGCCACGCTCGCGTGGCCGAGGAGCTCCTGGACCACCCGTACATCGGCACCGCCCTCCAGCAGGTGGGTGGCGAACGAGTGGCGCAACACGTGGGGGGAGACCGCGCGACGGATCCCGGCCCGGCGCGCGGCTGCGTGCAGGACGTTCGTGACACCCTGACGGGTGAGCCGCCCCCCCCGGACGTTCAGGAACAGGGCGCTGCGGCTGCGAGCCGTCGCGAACTCGGGGCGGGCGGTCGCCAGGTACGCGTGCAGCGCGTCGACCGCGAATCCCCCGAGCGGCAGGTCGCGTTCCTTCCCTCCCTTGCCGAAGACACGAACGCCGGCGTCGTCCAGGTCGAGGTCGTCGACGTCGAGCGCCACGAGCTCGGAGACCCGCAGGCCGGCCCCGTAGAGCAACTCGATGATGGCTCGGTCCCGCCGGCCCGCAGCGGCGACAGGGTCGGGCGCTTCCAAGAGCGCGGCGACGTCTTCGACGGAGAGCGGCCGAGGGAGCCTGCGCGGGAGCTTGGGACGGACGATGCCCCCGGTCGGATCTCGATCGGCGTCTCCCTCGGCCATGACCCAGCGATGGAACGCCCGGACCGCCGACAGCGCGCGGACGACCGACGAGGCCCGGTACGGTTCGCCGTCGTGGTGGGTCGCGGCCGAAAGCTCCGCAACGAACGCCGCGACGTCCGCGTCGGTCACCGACCGGGCATCGCGCACCTCTCGCGCCTCGCAGTGGGTCGTGTACCGGACAAGGTCGCGCCGGTACGCGGCGACCGTGTGCGACGACAGGCCGCGCTCGACCGTCAGGTGATCGAGGTAGGCATGCACCTGCCGCTGCAGGACCGGGGTCGTCATCGCGCCGCTCCGCCGGCCTCAGAGATCGAGCGGTTCGAAGGGGATGCCGTGCGCCTCGGCGACGCCGCGGTTCGTACACCGTCCGGCGTCGACGTTCACTCCCAGCGCCAAGGACGGATCGGCGCGCACCGCCTCGTCGAGCCCGGCGGCGGCGATCCTGCGCGCGTACGGGAGCGTGACGTTCGTGAGGGCATACGTCGAGGTGCGCGGAACGGCGCCGGGCATGTTCCCGACGCAGTAGTGGACGACCCCGTGCGTCACGTAGGTGGGCGCCGAGTGCGTGGTCATCCGCGATGTGGCGAAGCAGCCACCCTGATCGATCGAGATGTCGACGACGACGCTGCCGGGACGCATCGCGGCGATCGTCTCCTCGCTCACGATCCTCGGCGCGCGGGCACCCGGCACGAGCACCGCTCCGATGACCAGATCGGCGGCGAGCACGGCTCGCTCGACGGCGAGCGCGCCGCTCGCGAGGGTCTGGATGCGGCCGCGCATCAGCTCGTCGACGTGGCGCAGCCGCTGGACGTCGAGATCCAGGATCGTGACCTCGGCCTCCATCCCCGCGGCGATCCAGGCGGCGTTCGCTCCCGCCATCCCCGCCCCGAGGACGGCAACGTTCGCCGGGCGCACCCCCGCCGCACCGCCCATCAGCACGCCTCGTCCGCCGGCCGGCAACTCGAGCCACGTCGCCCCCTCCTGGGGCGCCATCCGCCCGGCGATCTCGCTCATCGGCGCCAGCAGTGGCAGCCGTCCGTCGGGCAGCTGCACCGTCTCGAAGGCGACCGCCCGGACGTTCCGCTCCACCAGCATCCGGGTCAGGGACGCGTCGGCGGCGAGGTGCAGGTAGGTGAAGAGGATCTGTCCCGCCCGGAACCGCCCGTACTCGGAAGCCTGGGGCTCCTTCACCTTGACGATCATCTCGGCGGCCGCGAACACGGCCTCGGCGTCGGGGACCACCCTCGCTCCGGCGGCGGCGAACTCCTCGTCGGACAGAGCCGAACCCTCGCCCGCCCCGCTCTGGACGAGCACCTCGTTGCCGTCCGTCACGAGCTCGCGGACGCCCTCGGGTGTCGCGGCGACGCGATACTCGCTGTCCTTGACCTCGGTCGGTACTCCGACGATCACGCGCCCCTCCGTCCGGGACTCCGCAGGCGGAGCCCCGCCGGAAGCCTACCCCGGACCCCCTACGGCGAGGAGGCGGTCAGCAGGACCGCGACCGCGGTCTTGGCATCGACGATCCGTCCGTCCGAAACGGCGACGCGCGCCTCGGCGAGTGGCATCCGAACGACCTCGATCCCGTCCTCGGGAACGCCCTCGGGTTCGGCTGCCGTGTCGACGCGGTACAGCGCGATCCGCTCGTCACTGATCCCCGGGGTCGTCAGGAACGTCCCGAGCCAGACGAGCTCGCCGCCGGGCCGGTACCCGGTCTCCTCGAACAGCTCCCGCACGGCGCACACCTCCGGCGCCTCCCCTTCCACGTCCATCAGGCCCGCGGGGATCTCGAGGATCGCCCTCCGAACGGGCTGGCGGAACTGCCGGACGAGCACCGCCTCCCCCGCGGCCGTCACCGGCAGCACCCCGACGGCTCCCGGCGCGTCGGGGGCGTGGGTCACACGCCGGACGACCTCGTAGCGTCCCGGTCCCCAGTCTTCGACGTCGATCCGCAGGAAGCGCCCGGCGAACCCGGTGTGGACGGCGTCGGGACGATCGTCGGGCACGGCCCGGCTCAGATCGTGACGGTCTGCGAGCTCGTCGCGCTCCGCGCGTGGTGCTGCGCGGCGCTCACGAACCCGCGGAACAGCGGGTGGGGGCGGGTCGGGCGGGACCGCAGCTCGGGGTGGAACTGACCCGCCACGAAGAAGGGATGGTCGGGCAACTCGACGATCTCCGCGAGGCGCCCGTCCTTCGAGGTGCCCGAGATCACCATGCCCGCAGAGGTGAGCGCCTCGTGGTACGCGGGATTGACCTCGAACCGGTGCCGATGCCGCTCGTAGACCACCTCTTCGCCGTACGCCCGTGCGGCCCTCGTTCCCGGCACGAGGTGGCACGGTTGAGAGCCGAGACGCATCGACCCACCGAGATCGGTCACGCTCTTCTGCTCGGGCAGCAGGTCGATCACCGGATGTTCGGTCGCAGGGTTGAACTCGCTTGAGTTCGCTCCCTCGAGGCCGGCGACGTTGCGCGCGAATTCCACGACGGCGCACTGGAGACCGAGGCAGATCCCGAGGAACGGAACGAGACGCTCGCGAGCGAACCGAACGGCCTCGACCTTGCCCTCGACCCCGCGGACGCCGAACCCGCCGGGAACCAGGATCCCGTCCACGCCGGACAACGCCGCCTCGACGCCTGCCGACTCCAGATCGTCGGAGGAGACCCACCGCAGCCGTACGTCCGCCCCCTGTGCGAACCCTCCGTGGTACATGGCCTCCATCACCGAGAGGTACGCGTCCCGCAGGTTCACGTACTTGCCGACGATCGCGATCGTGACGGGTTCGTCCGCCGCGTCGATCCGGTCGATCAGACCGCGCCACTCCTGCAGGTTCGGACGCTCGGTGATGCCGAGCAGGCGAGCCACCTCTTCGTCGAGCCCCTCCTCGTGGAGCACGAGCGGAACCCGGTAGATCGAATCGGCATCGATCGCGGCGATCACCCCGCTGATCGGCACGTCGCACAGCAGCGAGATCTTCTCCTTCAGATTGCGTCCGATCACGCGGTCGGAGCGGCACACGATCACGTCGGGTTGCAGACCGAGCGAGCGCAGCTCTTTGACCGAGTGTTGTGTCGGCTTCGTCTTCAGCTCGCCGGACGGGCCGATGAAGGGCATCAGCGAGACGTGGACGAACGCGCACCGATCACGTCCGACCTCGTTGCGCAGCTGACGGATCGCTTCGAGGAACGGGAGAGACTCGATGTCCCCGACCGTCCCGCCGATCTCGACGATGACCAGATCGGCGTTCTCGGTCTCACCGAGTGCCCGGACACGCTCCTTGATCTCATCGGTGACGTGCGGGATCACCTGGACGGTCTTGCCGAGGTAGTCGCCCCGGCGTTCCTTGGCGATCACCGTGGAGTAGATCGCGCCGGTCGTGACGTTGGACCCGCGATGCAGTTCCTCGTCGACGAACCGCTCGTAGTGCCCGAGATCGAGGTCGGTTTCGGCGCCGTCGTCCAGGACGAAGACCTCGCCGTGCTCGAACGGATTCATCGTGCCCGGATCGACATTGATGTACGGATCGAGCTTCTGGAGAGCGACGCGGAGTCCGCGAGACTTGAAGAGGCGGCCGAGGGAGGCGGTGGTGATGCCCTTGCCGAGTCCGGAGGCAACGCCACCCGTCACGAAGATGTATCTACGCCCCGTATCCGCCACGGGAAGTGATGGTAGCAGAGCGTCACGACACCCCGTCGCCGTTCGCCCGAGAATCTGGTCCCGGGACCCGGATCCGGCCGACCCGGTCGAGCCGCCGCAGCGGCGCGACCCCGTCGATGACGCGCGAAAGCGTGACCGTCTCCGCAACGATCGTCAGGGCCACGACCACGGCCGCCGCGACGACGACCCCGGGACCCGGAAGACGCAGGTAGGCCTCGACGCCGATCACGTAGCCGATCACGTTCGCACCCGTGTCCCCGATCATCCCGCGCTCCCGCACGTCGAACCACGCGAGCACGAGGACGGGTCCGGACGCCGCCAGCAGCACCGCGCCGGGGTCGGCCACCACGAGGGCGACGGCGGCCAGCAGGTACGCCTTCACCGCACGCCCCGGGCGGACGTCCAGGAGGTTCCACAGGTTCGCGCAGCCGGCAACGAGGACCACGCCGGCGAGACGCTCCCACCCGGAACCGCCGGCATCGGCGACCGCGAGCATCGCGGCCAAGACCGCGGCCACGGCCTTCAACAACCCCGTGCCCACGTGGCCATGTCCGAGCTCGGCGAGATGCCCTCGCAGTCCGCGCGCCCGGCCGGGAACGATGTCGTCGACGAATCCCGCCAGCAGGACGATGCTCGCGCCCACGAGCATCGGGACACCCCCCGTCCGCCATCCCCCGTCGACCACGATCCAGCCGGCGACGACGCCGATCGCGACCACGACCCCGGTCCCCATCGCAAGTCCCAGGGTGAGGCTGAGCCGGGCGCCCCGGTAGTTGTCACGGGCGAGCAGATCCCGCGCGCGGGTTCGCTGCAGCAGGACCCAGAACCCGAACGACGCCAGACCGATGAGCGGCCCGACCAGCGCGCCTCCGGCCGGTCTCACCGATCGAACCTCTCGCGCCCGACATTCGATCGACGCTCGGTCACGCGGGACCGCCCGCCGATCCGCCGCCCGAGGGCCGCCGCGATGTCGATGCCCTGCCGCGCCCGGTGCGCGAAGCCCGCCACGTCGCGCCCCGTCGCTCGGTGGCGCAGGGGGGCAGGAACCTCCACGACCGTCATGCCGGCTCGCACCGCGTCGACCGTCATGGCCGTCTCAACCCCGAACCCCGGAGCCAGCGGTCGCACGGCCCGCATCGCCGCGCCGGTGAGGACGCGCTGACCCGACAGCGGCGCGGTCGCGCGGAACCCGCTCAGCCACCGGATCGCGGCCCCGGCGGAAGTCTTCACGAGGCCGAATCCCCCGCCCTGTGGGGGTGGCAGCGCGATCGCGAGGTCTGCCTCCCCGGCGAGCACGGTCGCGATCACCGGAGCGAGTTCCCCGGCCGTCACGCCCAGGTCGCCGTCGGCCAGGATCCACACCCGAGCGGGAGGCAGTCGCCGGAGCGCGCTCTCGAGCACCGATCCCTTCCCCCGCGGTCGCGCGGCCCGCAGTACATGCGCGCCCGCGGCCGAGGCGATCGACGCGGTCGCGTCCTTCGATCCGTCGTCGGCGACCACGACCAGCGTCACGTTCGGCAGACCCGAGAGGGCACGAACGGTCTCGCCGATCGACGCCTCCTCGTCGCGCGCGGCGACCAGCGCGACGACGTCCGCGCGCTCGGGTGCGGCGCTCACCCGCCCGGCCGCAACGGCGGGATAACCTCGGAGGCGTCCGGACCGGGGCCGTAGCTGCCGCCTTCCGCGACGACGCTCCCGAGCCGCTGCATCCCGAGGACGAGCGCGAGCTGGCCGATCGGACGGTCGATCCCGTCGACCGTCACGAGCTCGGTCGACGCCACCGTGCCCGGCTCCCGCACCTCGGCGACGAACGGAACCTCGGAGCCTGCCGGTTGGCCGGCGGCCGTCTGCATCCGTTCGAGACGAAGATCCCCGACGAGTGGGACGAGCACCTCGGATGCGGCCGCGGCCTCCTCGGGCCCGCCACCGACGACGGTCGCGATCGTCTCCGGACCTCCGACCTGGGCCAGCGTCTCGCCGGCGCCCGGTCCGTCCACCGTGACGAATCCCGCCGAGAGCAAGCGTGTGAGGATGTCCTCCTGCACCCGGTTCGCCTGCGGACGCCCCGGACCGAACGCGAGCCGTTCGGCCAGCCGCTCGAGCGCCTTGGCTCGCAACGCCGCCGCGTCGGTGTTCGCCGGTTCTCCGAGGAGCGTCGCCATCTCCGCTCGTGCGTCGTCGTCGCGCAACGACATCCGTGACTGCAGCGTGAAGACGGCCTCCACGGAAGCCCCCCCCACCTCGAGCGCCTCCGAGGCCCGGTCGACCGCGGTGGCGTCCACGAGGTCGTGGGTCAGGACGACGGCATCGTGGTCGGCCAGCTTCGCCGGTGCGAGCGCGACGAAAGCCTGCTCCGCGAATGACTCGGTCGCGGCGAGCTCGTCCGCCTGCGCGTCGATGCGCTCGCGGAGCGTCGCGTTGCCGTCGGCCAAGACCTGGGTCTGGCGCTCCAATCGGTTGACCAGTCCCTCGTCGAGCACCGTCGTGCCCGCGAGCACGCCCAGCCCCAGCGCGAGGAAGACGGCCACGATCGTGACCAGGTGGTAGCGGAACGAGATCACACGAACTCCCGCAGATCGAACAACCACTGGCGGAGCTGCTCGAACATCTGTGTGACGTACAGGCGAAGCGGCGGGGAGACCGCCACCACGATGATCATCGCGAACAGGGCCGACCCGACGAGCAACAGCGTGTCGCGCGCCCGCAGCCGGGAGCCCCCGTAGAGCCGCGACACCCCCTTCGCGTCCATCAGGATCTCCCCAACGCGCAGGCGGACGAGGAACGTGCTGGCCATCCCCCCGCGCCCCTTGTCGAGGAACTCCCGGAGGTTGCCGTGTGAGCCCACCGCCACGATGAGCTCGGCCCCGGATTCGTGCGCGATCAGGAACGCCACGTCCTCACTGGTCCCCATCGCCTCGACCACCGTGTAGGGCACACCGAGCGCGTCGAGCCGGTCCTTCCCGGGCGCCCTGCCGTCCTCGTAGGCGTGCAGCACCAACTCGGTCGGATGCCGGCGCCGCCCGCCGGTGGCGAGTGCGAGCGCCTCGTCCGAGACGCTGTCCATGTCGCCGACGACCAGGTCGGGGACATAGCCCTCGTCCAGCAGCGCGTCCGCTCCCCCGTCGACGCCGACGAGGACCGGTCTCGCGTCGCGGATGTAGGAGCGCAGCGCGGCGAGATCCTCGCGGTACCGGTACCCGCGTACGACGACGAGCACGGATCTGCCTGCGAGGTCGTGGTGCAGTGGCGGCAGCCCCGTGCCCCCGAACAGCAGGTCACGTTCCCGGCGCATGAACTCCAACGTGTTGCGAGCGAAGTCGTCGAACCGCTCGCCCATCCCCCGGTTCGCCGCCTCCATCTCTGCGAGGATCGAGGCCCGGCTCTGGCGGATCCCGACGCCGACCAGTCGATCGCCGACGAACACCCGGTCGCCATCGACATGGACCGGGTCCCCCTCGTGGATCTTCTGCAGCACGAGCGGCCCGACCCGGTCGATCACCGGGATCTGCGCCTCGACGAGGATCAGCGGGCCCAGGTTCGGATACCGCCCGCTGATCGACGGCGCGCCGTTCACGACGGCGGCGACGCCCGCCGCGGCGAGGCCCTCGGCCGAGACCCGATCGAGGTCTTCGTGCAGGATCACCGCGATCTCACCCGGCCGGGCGCGACGGACGAGGTTCTTCGTGCGCCGGTCGACGCGCGCACGACCCGCCTCGGCCCGAGGCCGACGCAGCGCCTTGGGCACCAGGCTCCTCGGGCGTAGCGTGCTCGTGGCACTCCCTCCTCGTCGTTCCTCGGACCGACCCCCAGGTCGGAGCGGTGGCCAGCGTAGCGAACGGTCAGTCCGTCGCGCCCCGGCTGCGCGTCGCCTCGGCCAGGAGCTCCTCGGCATGCACGGCCGCCGAATCGCTGTCCGGCAGACCGGAGAGCATCCGGGACAGCTCGCGGATCCGCGCGTCCGGATCGAGGACGGCGACCCGCGCGGTCCCGCCCCGCTTTCGGACGCTGAACTGCCGGTCGGCGAACGCGGCGATCTGGGGCAGATGCGTGACGACCACCACCTGCCGGGTCACCGCGATCCGCGCAAGCCGCCGCCCGACCGCGACCCCTGCCGTGCCTCCGATGCCGGCGTCGACCTCATCGAAGACGAGCGTCGGGACCTCGTCCAGGTCGGCCAGCACGCTGCGACACGCGAGCATCACGCGCGACAGTTCTCCTCCGGAGGCCGCGGCTCCCAGGGGCAACGCGCGTTGTCCCGGCCCTGCCGCCAGCAGGATCTCGACGTGCTCGGGGCCGCCCACCGAGGGCTCGTCGAGCGGATTGAACGCGAGCTCGATCGTCGCGCCCTGCATCCCGAGATCGACGATCTCGCGTTCGATCGATCGTGCGAGCGCCGGAGCAGCGTCGTGACGACCCGCCGTCACGACCGTGGCCGAGGTTGCGAGCTCGGCCTCCAGACGCATGCGTCGTTCGGTCAGGTCGCGTCGCTCGTCGTCGGCACCCTCGAGCAGCGAGAGACGTGCACGCGCCTCCTCGAGGTAGGCGAGCACCGCGGTCTCGTCGTCCCCGTACTTGCGTCGCAGGTCCCGCAACAGGGAGATGCGCCCGCGGAGTTGCTCCAGACCCTCCGGATCGATCGCGAGCGCCTCGGCGTGTTCGCGCGCGTCACGCGCCAGCTCGGATGCCTCCGCTGCGAGAGCCGCGGCGCGTTGCGCGAGCGGAGCGGCCGAGGCGTCGAGCGCGGCGGCTTCATCGAGCGCGGCGGCGGCCGCCCGCAGGCCGTCACCCGCACCCCCGTCGTCGGCGAGTCCGGCGGTGGCCGACGCCGCCAGCTCGACGAGGCGCTCGGCGTGGGCGAGGCGGGACTCCCCCGCCTCGAGCTCCGCGAGCTCCCCGGTCCCGGGCGCCACCCCTTCGATCTCGCGAACCTGATAGGCGAGCAGATCGATCTCACGCTCGCGATCGCGAGCGATCGTCGCCAGCTCGTCGAGCCGCACGCGGACGACCGCCAGTGCTCGTACCTGTGCGCGGTACCCCTCGAGCACAGAGAGATGGTCCGCCCCCACGAAGCGGTCGAGGAACCCCGCCTGGGCGGCGGGCTGCAGCAGCCGTTGCGCATCGTGCTGGCCGTGCACCTCCACGAGGTCGGGCCCCAGCGCGGCCAGCGCGGTGACCGTGGCCATCTGTCCGCCTATCCGGACCGAACTCTTCCCCTCGGCCGACACCGAACGGGTGAGGACGAGGCCTTCCGCGGGATCGTCGATCCACTCCTCGGCGCCGCCCGGGAGCGCGCCGTCGAACCGCGCACCGACCTTCGCCGCCGCAGTTCCCGAGCGGACGAGCGTGGACGAGGCGCGCCGCCCCAGGAGCAAGGACAGGCCGACGGTCACCATCGTCTTGCCCGCACCGGTTTCGCCGGTGAGGACGTTCAGTCCCGGATCGAGCTCGAGGTCGACGTCGTCGATCACCCCGAGCCCGGCGATGTGCAGCTCGCGAAGCACGTCCGCATCCTAGCCGGGGGCACCGACCGCGACGTGTCCGCACGACGTCCGCGCCACGTGGATCGCCCACCGCATGCGAGAGTCAGTCCCCGGGGAGGTCGAACTTCTCCCGAACGAGGCCGAGGAAGCTCGGGGCGTCGTCGC
Source organism: Actinomycetota bacterium (assembly GCA_040881665.1). Taxonomy (NCBI): domain Bacteria; kingdom Bacillati; phylum Actinomycetota; species Actinomycetota bacterium. Next base: position 15,990 of record JBBECT010000005.1, on the reverse strand, counting down.
GCCGCACGAGGCGGAACGGCGTGTCGGCCGCCCGGATCCGCACGCGGGTGCCCACCGGCAGCCCGATCGTCTCTCGGCCGTCGGCGGACAGCAGGCCGTCGACCTCGCCGAGGACCTCGAGGATCACCTGCTCCCCCGGGTCCAGGACGAGCGTTCGGTCGAACACCATGTGCGCGGCCACCGGGGTCACGAGGAGGCAGTCCACGCTCGGCGACACGATCGGCCCGCGAACCGAGAACGAGTAGGCCGTCGAGCCGGTCGGCGTTGCGACGATCACCCCGTCCGCGGAGAACGTCGTGACGTAGGTGCCGTCGACCTCGACACCCAGCCGGACGAGACGGTGTCGCGCCTGCTTCTCCACCATGATCTCGTTCAGAGCCCACTGGGACTCGAATGCACCGGCCTCCGCGGGCTCGGCGACCACCGCGAGGCGCTCCTCGACACGGGCTCGCCCCATCACGGCCCGGCGCAACAACGGCCCTGCCTCGGCCGGCTCCACTTCGGTCAGGAACCCCATCCGGCCGACCTTGACCCCGAGTACCGGAACCCCCGCCCGAGCCGCCAGATGGGCAGCGCGCAGGAGCGTGCCGTCACCACCGACCGACACGATCAGATCCAAGCCCTCGGCGAACGAGGCCGCAGGCGCGCTCTCCTGGGCTCCGACGGCCGCCACGGCAGCCTGGCCCTCGACCTCGACGGTGGCCTCGCCCTCGGCCGCGCACGAGGCCACCAACTCCCGCGCCGCCTGCAGCGCGCGGTCGCGTCCCGCGTGCACGACGAAGCCCACCCGCTTCACGGAGCAGGCTCCCCAGCGAGTGAGCGTGCCGCCGCGATCGCCTCGTCGATCGCGATCCGCGATCCACCCTCCGCGGCGCCCGCGCGTCCCCACAACAGGAACTCGACGTTCCCGGCCGGCCCGAGCACGGATGAAGGCCACACCTGGCGCGGCCCGACGCCGGCCGCGGACAGCGCATCCACGGCCCGCTCGAGCGCGAGTGCCCAGACCCGGGGATCGCGAACGACACCGCCGGCCTCGACCTGGTCGCGCGACGCCTCGAACTGCGGTTTGACCAGCAGCACGAACGTTGCGTCCCGGCAGGCGAGTCCCGCGAGCGTGCCCACGACCGATCCGAGCGACACGAACGACAGATCTGCGACGACGAACGACGGGATGAACGGCAGCGCAGCCCGATCCAAGGTTCGGACGTTCGTCCGCTCGAACACGGTCACGCGCGGATCGGTGCGGAGCGACCACGCGAGGTCGCCGTAGCCCACGTCGACCGCGACCACTCGGGACGCACCGCGCCGCAGCAGGCAGTCGGTGAAGCCGCCGGTCGACGCCCCCGCATCGAGCGCGTCCAGCCCCTTCGGGTCGAGGGAGAAGCGCTCGAACGCGGCATCGAGCTTCTCCCCTCCGCGGGAGACGAAGGCCTCCGTCCGCGGCGCCGAGATCACGACCGCCTGATCGGTTCCCACCATCGTCGCGGGACCGGCCGCAGGGTTCCCGTCGACGAGCACACGTCCCTCGCCGATCGCAGCCTGCGCGGCTGCCGGATCGGAGACGAGGCGGCGGCGCACGAGCTCCGCGTCGAGTCTTCGGCGCATGCGGGTGTCCGCGCGGCGGATCAGCCGGCGCTCCCGGATCCGGCCGAGGAGTCCTTGGCGCTCGATCGCTTCGCCGTCGGCTTCGCACCCGATCGCGACGACGACTTCGTGTTTGAGCGTTTGGCCGCCGATGCCTTCGCGCTCGTCCGCTTGGCCGTCCCCGTTCCGGAGACCTTCTCCAGCTCCCGCACGCGGCGGCGCAGCGACTCCACCTCCTGGCGTGTCGCGAAGCCCGCGTTCTTCAATTGTCGCTTGACCTCTTGCTGGATCAGCTTGAGCAGCTTCTCGCGGTTCCGGGACGACCACTCGACCAGATCGTGCTGCACCTTCTGGAGCTGCTCCCGGCTCGCCCCGCCCTCGAGCAACCCCTTGGCGAGCTCCTTCGCCTTCGTGGGGCTGAGCTTGTCCACCGCAGCTCCCATGAACCTGCGCATGTCGCCTGACTGCATCGGGGCCTCCCGTCCGCTCCGTGGCGCGTCGTCGTGTCTCGGTGCCCACCCGCCGCGCCTGCACCGTTCCCGCACCCCACGGAGCTTCGCACACGGGTTCCGATGCAAGGATACCCCCCGGCCCGATGCCTGCTCACCACGTGCGTCTGCATGCGATCCCCGGTGCCCGGGCGGCGGTACGATCGCGCGGTGCTCCCCCTCCGGGACCGGAACCCCACGACCCGCACACCCTGGGTCACGATCGCCCTGATCGCGGCGAACGTAGCGATCTTCACCCTGTGGCAGCCCACCTTCGGACCCTCCGGAGAACAGACGACCTTCTACTACTGCGAGGGGCTCGTGCCGTGGGAGATCACGAACCGGACGAACCTCGCGAGCGGCGGCACACCGGCGCGCGAGGCGATCGACGACGACCTCGGGATCGGCAGTGGTGCCCCGGTCCAGACGACCTTGCGACGCGCATGTCCTGCCAAGTCGTGGTGGCTTCCCGTGGGCGCGTCGATGTTCCTCCATGCCGGATGGCTGCACCTGCTGGGGAACATGCTGTTCCTCTGGGTCTTCGGCCTCGGGGTGGAGGACCGGCTCGGTCCGTCACGGTTCCTGCTCCTGTACGTCTTCGGCGGGCTCGTCGCGGCCGCGCTCCAGATCGCGGTCGATCCCGGGGCGACCGTTCCCATGGTGGGAGCGTCGGGCGCGATCGGCGCGGTGCTCGGCGCGTACCTGGCGCTGTTCCCCCGCAACCGGATCCTCACCCTCGTGTTCGTGTTCGCGATCGTCGAGCTTCCGGCCGTGATCGTCCTCGTCTCGTGGTTCGTCCTCCAGCTGTTCGGTGGCGTCGGCGGCATCGCGAACGACCTCAGTGGGAACGTCGCGTACTGGGCCCACGTCGGCGGGTTCCTCGCCGGACTCGCGGTCGCATGGTTGCTGTTCGCCCGCCGCTCGGATCCGATGATCGGAGCTCCTCCGCGTCCGGACTAGGCCGGCCTCCGGTCAGGACGCACCACGCGGTCGGGCTCCGGGTCGGACAACAGCGCCCCGAGCGTCTGCGCCACATACGTCGGTATCACCGGACTCGCGCGTACCTCCTCCTGCGTGGACACACCGGTGAGGACGAGGAGCGAGTCCCACCCCAGACCGACGGCGCCGGCCACGTCCGTGTCGAGGCGGTCGCCCACCACCAGCACCGGACCTCCGCCCCCGGTCGCGGCCACCGCGGCCTCCAGCAACGCCGGGTGGGGCTTGCCGATGACCTCGGCGCGCGAGCCCGTCGTCGCCTCGATCACCGCCAGGAGCGCTCCCGCTCCCGGGGCGACCCCACCGGGCACCGGGTAGGAGGTGTCGGAGTTCGTCGCGACCAGCGTGGCGCCGCGCTGCACCTGCTCGGCGGCCACCCGCAGATCGGCGTAGGTCGTATCGCGATCGAGCCCGACGACGACGACGTCGACCGCGGACCCGTCCGAGGAGGCATCCCGCACCTCGATCCCGGCCGCCTGCAAGCTCGCCCGAAGCGCCGTCTCGCCGATCACGTAGGCCGATCGAACCGCCCGGGCGGCGAGCGTCTCGGCGGTCGCGATCGCGGACGTGACGACCTCCGCGGGATCCGCCTGAACACCGGCGCGCGCCAGGTGCCGTGCGACATCATCGGGTGCACGCGTAGCGTTGTTCGTCACGAACGCGATCCGTGACCCATGCTCCCGCACCCCGGCGATCGCCTCCGCGGCCCCGGGGATCGGCTCGTCACCGCGCACGATCGTCCCGTCGAGGTCGAGCAGCAGCACCGGGTATCGATCGACGAGGGCCATGGGATCGTCAGGCCGTCAGCCTGCGCAGCGCCCGACCGTAGGCGGGCACCGCGGGGTTCATCGCCTGCGCGAGCTTGGCATGGCCCAACGCCCGGGATCGCTGGCCCGTGCGCTCGCACGCCAACGCGAGCGCGAAGTGCGCGTAGTCGTCGGTCGGTTGCAGGGCGACGGCCTTGGTGAACTCGCGACGGGCGCGCCGAGCGTGACCGCTCATGAACAGGGCTCGACCGAGCGCCTCGCGGATCGACACCTTCTCGGGTTCCCTGGCCTTCGCGCGCGCGAGCACGGTCACCGCCTGATGGGGATGCCCGTCGCGCAGCAGCGCGACCCCACGCGCGTACAGGTCGTAGACCGAGCCAGGAGCGGCGAGTTCCGACCGCTCGGGCGCGCCAGGTCGGATCCCGCTCGGGGGCCACAGCGGATCGCTGCTGCTATACACGGGGTCCATGCCAGCGATCACGCCCTTCACCGGCCTTCTCTACGACGCCCGCCTGCTGGGGCCCGGTTCGTCCCTCACCGCGCCGCCGTACGACACCGTCGGTATCGACGCGCGTCGCGCGCTCGCGACCGATCCGCACAACGTCGTACACATCGATCTGTCGGAGGAACGACCCGGAGACGACGAGCACGACAACAAGTATACGCGTGCGGCCTCGCTCCTCGAGACCTGGCGACGGTCGAGGGTGCTGTGCCCGACCCCCGTCCCATCGACGTTCGTCTACGAGATGCGGTTCGAGCTCGACGGGGCGCCGCGCAGTATCCGGGGGTTGATCGCCACGGTCGAGTTGACCCCGTGGGGAGAGGGAGTGCTCCCCCACGAGGAGGTGATGCCCGGTCCGGTCGAGGATCGACTGCGTCTGCTCCGCGCACTTCGGGCGAACGTGTCGCCCGTGTACGCGTTGTATCCGGGCCCGCGACCCGCACTCACCGCCGCGCTCGACGAGGCCGCCAGAACCCTGCCGGCGATCGAGGTCACCGACGGGAGCGGTACGCGACATCGGCTGTGGACCCGACCCGGCCCCGCTCCCGATCCCCCGTCGGACGACGTGCTGTTGGTCGCCGACGGACACCACCGCTATACGACGGCGCTGCGCTACCGCGACGAGATGGGGTCCGCGCACGGTCCCGGTCCTTGGGACCGGCTGATGATGTTGCTGGTCGACGGGGCTACCGAGGATCCGCCCGTGCTGCCGATCCACCGTGTCGGCACCGCCGATCCTCCCGGCGACGTGGAGCTTCGACCGGCGAGGAACCGTGCCGAGGCGACCAGAGCGCTCTCCGACGGACCCGTCCCCACAATCGCGGTGCTCACCTCGGACGAGGGACGCGGGGGCGGCGAACCGATCTGGCACACCCTCGTCCTGCACGGACCCGCGCCCGCGGTCCGCGCGCTGCACCAGGTCCCGGGGTTCGCCAGACAGGTGGAGCAGGGGGAGATCCGGTTCACCCACGACGCGCAAGAAGCGGAGCACGCGGTGCGTGCCGGCGCGGCCAGGACCGCGTACCTGTTGCCCCCCACCACACCCGAACGGATCCGCGACGTCGTGGCGACCGGCCGCCGCATGCCGCAGAAGTCCACCTTCTTCTGGCCGAAGCCGCGAACCGGCATGGTGCTCCGCCCGCTGGAGGTCTAGGGCTCCCCTCCGTCGGCACCCGGATCGATGGGGGTGATCCGGGCGTCGCCGCGCTCCAGCTTCCGGATCCCTGGGCGACCACCTCCGTGATGCTCCGGGCCCCGGAACCGCTTCGGTAGAACCGACGGACGAGTTGCCCGTGCACGAGCACCGGGTCACCCTTCCCGATGCGCTCGAGCTCGGCGGGTCCGGTCGTGGCGTGCCACACCGCGACCGGGAGAGGGAGGAGCCGCCTGCCCGACTCGGGAACGGAGATCCTGAGCTCGGTCACCTGATCGCCGGACGGCAGCCGGCGGACCACCGGTTCCGCGGCGACGGTGCCCGCGAGGACCCTCACGGATCGGTTTGTGGCACCGGATCCTCCTGGGGGGACGGCCGCCTCGACAACCCATCGTGGCAAGAGCCTACGGATCACCGAGTCGGCTCATCACGATGTCGAGTGCCGGCCACGGCGGACCCTCGCGTAGGGCGCGTAGGAGTTCCCGCGCGGCTGGTTGCCCGTTCGGGAGCTGGTCACCTGGGTCCCAGCGCCACGCTGCGACCATCGCGAGAACCAGGATGCGGCACTCGCGGAGCAGGTCTTGATCAGCGTCCGGATAACGCCCGCTGACCTCTTCGGGCACATGGGCGAGGTCGAATTCGACAGGCCCACGGCAACACGTCTCGAGGTCGATGAACCGCAACCCGTTCTTCGTGCTGAGCACGTTGCCCGGATGCGGCTCGCCGTGCAGCAGCTGCTCGGGTGCGCCGCGGTCCTCGATCGCTCGTCTCGGGGTTCGCAACATGTTGCTGAGAAGCTCGCGGTCCGCGGCGGCGAGCGCCGGAGTGCGGTCGCTGCTCGCAACGAGCTGTTGAGCCTCCGCGACTCGATCCGTGAAGTGCGGCGCCGTGATATCGAGCGTCCGCATGCCGTCATGAAGCCGCTCGAGCGCATTTGCGTAATCGGCTGGTGAGACCTCGGGAGGTGCAACCGATTCGTAGTACGTCCACAGCGTTACCACGAAGCCGTCACGCTCGTAGACGCGCGGCTCCACTCGTGGCTCCAGAGCAGCCACAGGGCTCTCGGTTTCGGCGAGCCGTTGAGCAAGCTCGACCTCGAACTGTGCGACCTCCTGCCCTACATGTGCGACTCGCGCAAGGACGTCACAAGGCAGCAGACGGAGTGCGAGCTTGTTCGAGTCGTGAAGAACGACCGCGTCGTTGACTGTCAGGTCAAGCGCTGACGCGACCGACATGGCCGCAGCCACCGCACGCGGAACCTCTGATGCCTGAATCTTCGCCTCACCCCTCGTTGCTTTGCGCCGCGTCCGTCGTGTCCACGCATAGGCATGTTCGAACATGTTCGAGGTCACATGGGCCTTCAACGACCCGCGAGCACGACGACGTTGACCGTCACCATCGAAAGCTCCCTCCCTCGACGTTCGATGGAAGCTTACCGACCGGCACCGACGCACTCGTGTACCACCGGACTCGTGCACCGCCGCGTCGATGCGCACCCCGCGACTACACTCGACCCGATGCAGGACACGTTCGACGTCGCCCCGGGGATCTCTGCGATCGACACCCACATGCTCGACCGCTATCAGGTGACCTCCGCGTATCTCGTTCGCGGAGCCGAGCCGGCGCTGATCGAGACCGGTCCGGCAGCCTCCGCACCGTCGGTGCTCGCCGGTCTGCGGATGCTCGGGTTCGATCCCGGCGACCTCGCCCACCTCATCGTCACCCACATCCACCTCGACCACGCCGGCGGCGTCGGAACGCTCGCCGATGCGTTCCCGAGTGCGACGATCTGGGTCCATGAGCGCGGAGCTCCCCACCTCGCCGATCCGACGAAGCTCGTCGCCAGCACCGCGCGCGCCTACGGGGGGCTCGACCGGATCCGAAGCTTCTACGGTGATGTGCTCCCCGCCCCGGCGGACCGGATCCGCGCCGCCGGGGAGGGAGAGCGGATCTCGCTCGGGGACCGAACCCTCGACGTGTTCGAAACCCCCGGTCACGCGTCACACCATCTGTGCCTGGTCGACTCCGACACCGGCGCGGTGTTCACCGGTGACGCTCTCGGCGTGCACATCCCCGATGTCGGGGTCTTGCGACCCGCCGTTCCGCCGCCCGATGTCGACGTCGACGCCGGCGTGGCGAGTATCCGGCGGATCCGCGAACGCGGCCGCCTCTTGCTTCTGTCCCACTTCGGCTCGGTTGCCCCGGTCGAACACTTCTGCGAGCTCGCGGAGAAGCGGCTCCTGGCGTGGAGCGAGACCGTTCGCCGGGCGCTGCTGACAGACGCCGACGTCGAGGAGATCACCGACCTGCTCACCCAGCAGGGATCGCGGGAGTACGAAACCGATGCCGGCGAACCGATCGACATGGAGAAGTACGACGTGCTGTCGAGCATCCGGATGAACGGGGCAGGCTTGGCCCGCTACTGGTCCAAGCGACCCGATACCGACCCACCCTCGACGCCGGCGTAGACGTCCGGGCAGACCGTTCAGCCGCGGTCACGACCGCCTCGAGCCTTCGTACGGGACCGGGATCCTCGTCCTTGCCCGCGGGGCGGTCCCGAGCGGGCCCCGGCGGCCTCCAGCCGTGCGACCCGTTCCAGCACGTCGAACGCGCCGGCGTCGTGGCGGGCGACCTTCCTGAACTCGGTGAGCGCTTCGTCGAGCCGCCCGGCCTGTTCGAGGACGCTTCCGGTGACGTACCACACGCGGAGGGCCGGCCCCCTCCCGACCTCGGCATCGGTCTTCGCACGACGGAGCATCGCGAGTGCTTCGTCGTAGCGTCCCTGATCGGCGAGGGCGGAGGCCCCGACCACGATCGCTTCCGCCTTCACCTCGATCCCTAGCTCACGATCGCGCAACGCCTCGGTCACGAGAGCCACGGCCTTCTCGGGATGGCCGAGGGCTCGCTGGCAGTCGGCGATCACGTGGTTCTGGTCCTGCCGGCCGGAGAGTCGTCGGTACGCCTGGAGCTCGGTGAGCGCCTCGTGCCACTGCTCCTCTCCGTAGTGCGCCAGTCCGAGCACCTCTCGGACGACCCCGGCCCGGGGAGCCGATCGCTTGGCCTTGTCCGCCTCCCGGGCGGCGGCGCGGGGATCCCCGCGCTCGAGGAGCACGGTCGCGCGCTCGAGGTCGGCGATCGCCTCGTCGGCGCGTCCCGGCTTCGCCGCACGCCGAATCTCGCCCACCACGTCCTTCGGCAGGGTCGAGACCGCCGTCGAACGGCTCGGGCCGGCGGGACCGCGGCCACGACCGCGCGCCGGGCGAGGTTGGGAGGGGCGGGGCATGGGCCCCAGCCTACCTGCGGTGGACGGACACCTCCCGGCGCCGCGTCCGGGGAACCTGCCGGGCGAGGTGGCGACGAGCGCCCGATCGGCGCCCGGTCACACGCAGGATCCGGTTCCCTCGTCGAGGACGTTGCCCGCGATCGTCTCGAAGGCCCACGCGTACGAGCCCTCGGACAGCTCTAGGTGCAAGATCCCGTGTTTGCGGATCCGGCGCTCACTGTTCGGCGCGACGAAGTCCTGCTGGTGGATGTCCTTGCCGCCGGTCCCCACGATGAACTGCCGTATCCCCTTCGTGCTGTTCGCGACGAGCTTCGGGGTCATCGGTGCGAAGCGTTCGTAGGTGTGCTGATGCCCCACGAGGATCAGATCCGCGCGATCGCGGAACAGCGCCCGCCAGAACGTCTTCACCTTGGGGAACGACGGATCCCCCGCCGGCCCGACCGACGCGATCAGGGGGTGATGGAAGAACGCGAGGGTGCACGCGGAGTCATCCTCGGCGAGGTCGTCACGCAGCCATTCGACCTGCGGCGAGTCCACGGCGCAGTTGACGGGCGGGCACGTCGAGTTCAGCGAGACGAGATGCCAGGGACCGACGTCGGCCGAGTACCAACCCGGGGGTTGTGCCACCGAACCGAAGTAGTCGAAATAGCCTTGCGCTCCTGGCGTCCGATACTCGTGGTTGCCCGGGGCCGGGAGGGTGACACCGATCCCGCGGCCCCACGAAGGATCGTAGGAGCGCTCGAACTTCCGTAGCTTGCCGTCCTCGTACTGGACATCGCCGAGGATCAGCGCGGCCTCCACGTCGGGAGCGTCCACCCAGAGGTCGCTCGTGGCCATCTGCTTGCACCGGCCGTCTTTCCCCTGGCCCCCGTTGAAGTCCTCGTCGCGTGGATCGCACGCGATGTCCCCGGCAGCGATCACATGAGCGGACTCGGCGACGCCCATGGGGGCGGCACCTCGGCGCGTCGCATCGCCCGGTCCCTCCCCCGTCGCCCACGAGGGGGCCGAGAGCAGCCCGGCCGACACTACCGCGAGCAGCATCAATGCGAACGCACGTAGGCTGCGACGATCCCGCGGAACGATGGTCATCTCCCGCGCTCCGCTCAGACGCTCGTCAGCTCGAGGATCTGGTTCTCGTCGCTGAAGTAGATCGTTCCGTCCGGCCCGACCTCGACCGCCAGCACGGGACCACTGTTCGTCAGGATGTTCGTCCGCGACACGATCTTCCGGCGCATCTCGTTCGGCTCGAGCATCCGGATCCGTCGATCGTTGAACGAGCCCGCGAAGAGCATCCCCTCCGCCTCGGCGCCGAGACCGCACCCGTCGCAGAACGCGATGCCGGTCGGGGTGACGACCGCCTTGAAGAACGAGGCGGGCAGCACCGGGTTCGGGCCATCCTGGTTCGTGTTCCGAGGCGCCTTCGGCGGCGTGACGCACGTCGCGTTCTGCCCCCACCCGAAGTTGCGGCCCTTGAGCAGCCGGTTGATCTCGTCGTTGCACTCAGGGCCCGCCTCTGTCTGCCAGATCTTCCCGGTGAGGGGGTCGGTGGTCAGACCGATCCCGTTGCGCATGCCGTAGGCGTAGATCCGCGCGTCGATCCCGGCCTGCCCGACGAACGGGTTGTCGGCGGGGGTCGTGCCGTCATCGTTGAGACGCAGGACCTTGCCGAACGGGTTGGCGCGGTTCTGCGCGGCCGTCGCGATCCCGTGGTTACCGACGAAAACGTAGAGCTTGCCGTCGGGACCGAAGTGCAGGCGCCCGCCGTTGTGCGCCGGGCCGGGGGTGCTGACGAACAGGACCGTGGGCTTGCCCATCGCGACCCCACCGACCGACGTGTAGCGGAGCAGCTGGTTGCGGATCTTCGTCCCGCCGCCCTGTTTCGGAAGGATCCGCGTCGCGAAGGCGTACACGTACGGGGTCGCCGGGTAGTCCGGGTGCAGCGCCACGTTGATCAGACCCTGCTCCTGCTCCTCCCCGACGGTGCCCACGTCCACGAAGAGCGTGTCGGAGTCGTCGGTGGGATCGAACCAGCGGATCTCGCCCGTGAACCGTTCCCCGTACAGGAACGTGCCGTCGTCGGCCACGTCGAAGGTAACCGGGATGTCCAGGCCACCGGCGATCTCCTGCGCGCCGATCGCCGCTCCGGCCGACCCCGGTGCCGTCAAGAGAGCTCCGACGATCCCCAGGGCGGCGATCGATCCGATCAAACGGCGCCGAGCGCCTCGCGTGTGACGTCCCATGATCTCCGATTCCTTCCGCGGGTAACCGCTGGCTCGCATGTTCTTTGCGGTCGGGGTGAACCCCCGGCCGTCCCCGCCCGACCGCGGGGAAAACCTCGTCCCGATCGACCGGGACGCACCCGACCATCCTCCCGGGTCGGGGCCCCGGATGACAAGGGACCAAGGGCTAGGTCTTCCGGCCGATGGACCGAGGCGCGACACCTCAGAGGCGTGCCCATCACGAACGAAAGCCGCCCGACGTCTGGGCGGCGTGCCCACCACGAACGAAAGCCGCCCGACGTCTGGGCGGCTTTCGTGAAGATGTCCGGCGGCGACCTACTCTCCCACCCCGTCACCAGGGCAGTACCATCGGCGCTGGAGGGCTTAACGTCCGGGTTCGGGATGGGACCGGGTGGATCCCCTCCGCCATTGCCACCGAAACCCTTGCTCGAAAGCGACGCCGGCAGGTGCCGGCGACGCCTCGAAGAAGGAGGGTGCGAGTCCCGATGACCTCGGAACTCCAGAGCGAGCGCGAGTAAGAGTCAAGTCCTCGGCCTATTAGTACCGGTCGGCTCAACACGTCGCCGTGCTTCCACCTCCGGCCTATCAACCTCGTGGTCTACGAGGGGCCTTACCTGGTTTCCCAGTGGGAGATCTCATCTTGAGGCGAGCTTCGCACTTAGATGCTTTCAGCGCTTATCCCTTCCGAACGTGGCTAACCAGCCGTGCCGCTGGCGCGACAACTGGCACACCAGAGGTTCGTCCGCCCCGGTCCTCTCGTACTAGGGGCAGCTCCTCTCAGATCTCCTGCGCCCACAGCGGATAGGGACCGAACTGTCTCACGACGTTCTAAACCCAGCTCGCGTGCCTCTTTAACGGGCGAACAGCCCGACCCTTGGGACCTGCTCCAGCCCCAGGATGAGACGAGCCGACATCGAGGTGCCAAACCATCCCGTCGATATGGACTCTTGGGGAAGATCAGCCTGTTATCCCCGGGGTACCTTTTAGCCGTTGAGCGACGACCCTACCACTAGGCGTCGTCGGATCACTAGGCCCTGCTTTCGCACCTGCTCGACCCGTCGGTCTCGCAGTCAAGCTCCCTTGTGCCCTTGCACTCGCCGTCTGATTGCCAACCAGACTGAGGGAACCTTTGGGCGCCTCCGTTACTCTTTAGGAGGCAACCGCCCCAGTCAAACTGCCCACCAGGCGCTGTTCCCCACCCGGATCACGGGCGAGGGTTAGGGTCTCAACAAGTGTAGGGCGGTATTTCAAGGGTGGCTCCACCCTCACCGGAATGAGGGCTTCGCAGCCTCCCGCCTATCCTACGCAACACATGCCAAAACCCAACACCAAGCTGCAGTAAAGGTCCCGGGGTCTTTCCGTCCTGCTGCGGGTAACGAGCATCTTTACTCGTAGTGCAATTTCGCCGAGTCTCCGGTTGAGACAGCGCCCAAGTCGTTACGCCATTCGTGCAGGTCGGAACTTACCCGACAAGGAATTTCGCTACCTTAGGACCCTTATAGTTAGGGCCGCCGTTTACCGGCGCTTAGATTCGGAGCTTCGATCCGAAGATCTAACCCCTCCTCTTAACGTTCCGGCACCGGGCAGGCGTCAGTCCGTATACGTCGTCTTACGACTTAGCACGGACCTGTGTTTTTAGTAAACAGTCGCTTGGGCCTGGTTTGTGCCACCGCATCGCGCTTCGGACGCGAAGTCCTACACGCTAGCGCGGTCCCCCTTCTCCCGAAGTTACGGGGGTAATTTGCCGAGTTCCTTAACCAGAGTTATCTCGATCGCCTTCGCATTCTCTGCGTGCCCACCTGTGTCGGTTTGGGGTACGGGCACCTCATCCACTCGCTAGAGGCTTTTCTCGGCAGCATGGGATCACTCGCTTCACCTAGAACGGTTCGGCATCGCGTCTCAGGGTTGACGGCCTCCCGGATTTGCCTGGGTGGCCCCCCTACACGCTTACCCCAGGACAACCAACGCCTGGGTCGAGCTACCCTCCTGCGTCCCCCCTTCGCTGGCCTAGTACCAGGTGGGTCGGTAGCCCCCGAAGGGGTTCCCTTAGCGACCTGGATTCGGCCGGGGCGCGGATGAAGTGGTACTGGAATATCAACCAGTCGTCCATCGCCTACGCCTCTCGGCCTCGGCTTAGGTCCCGACTAACCCTGGGCGGATGAACCTTCCCCAGGAACCCTTGGGCATCCGGCGGACGGGCTCCTCCCCCGTCTCTCGCTACTCATGCCGGCATTCTCACTTCCCAGGCGTCCACGACTGGGTTGCCCCGCCGCTTCACTCGCCTGGGAACGCTCCCCTACCGATCGACCGATCTGGACGCATGGGGCCTCCCCCGTGCGCCGAACCATCTGGCCGATCCCGCAGCTTCGGTGTCGTGCTTGAGCCCCGTTACATTGTCGGCGCAAGACCACTTGACCAGTGAGCTGTTACGCACTCTTTCAAGGGTGGCTGCTTCTAAGCCAACCTCCTGGTTGTCTGGGCGATCTCACATCCTTTACCACTTAGCACGAACTTAGGGACCTTAGCTGGCGATCTGGGTTGTTTCCCTCTCGGACACGGAGCTTAGCCCCCGCGCCCTCACTCCCGGGCTCTGGTCCAGCGGCATTCGGAGTTTGCCTGAGTTCGGTAAGCTTGTAGGCTCCCTAGCCCAAGCAGTGCTCTACCTCCGCTGGAGAACGCCCGAGGCTGCCCCTAAAGGCATTTCGGGGAGAACCAGCTATCACCGAGTTTGATTGGCCTTTCACCCCTAACCACAGGTCATCCCCCAGGTTTTCAACCCTGGTGGGTTCGGTCCTCCACGAGGTCTTACCCCCGCTTCAACCTGCCCATGGCTAGATCACTCGGTTTCGGGTCTTGGACCCGCGACTGTGCGCCCATTTCGGACTCGCTTTCGCTTCGGCTTCGTCAGGAGACTTAACCTCGCCGCAGATCGCAAACTCGCCGGCTCATTCTTCAAAAGGCACGCCGTCACTCTAACTGGTTGCCCAGCAAGAGCTCCGACAGCTTGTAGGCTCACGGTTTCAGGTACTCTTTCACTCCCCTCCCGGGGTACTTTTCACCTTTCCCTCACGGTACTGGTTCACTATCGGTCGCCAGGGAGTGCTGAGCCTTAGGGGGTGGGCCCCCCAGATTCACACGGAATTCCACGGGCTCCGTGCTACTCGGGATCCCCGCGAGGAGGCCGATCGCCTTTCGCCTACAGGGCTGTTACCTGCTGCGGCGGCCCTTTCCATGGCCTTCGGCTAGGTGTCGGCTTTGTAACTCCTTCGATCCACCGGTATGGATCGGTGCGGGTCCCACGACCCCGACACGGCAACGCCACCGGGCTATCACACCGTGTCGGTTTAGGCTGTTCCCCGTTCGCTCGCCACTACTAGGGGAGTCGCGGTTGCTTTTCCTTCCTCGCCCTACTGAGATGTTTCACTTCGGGCGGTTCCCTCCTCGTGTCCTATGTATTCAGACACGGGTGACTGGGCATGACCCCAGCCGGGTTTCCCCATTCGGACACCCCCGGATCAAAGCTCTCTTAGCAGCTCCCCGAGGCTTTTCGCAGCTAGACGCGTCCTTCGTCGGCTCCTGGCGCCAAGGCATCCACCGTAAGCCCTTAATAACTTGACTGTAGATGCTCGCGCTCGCTCTGTAGTTCTCAAGGTGCAATCGAGAGCTCGCACCCTCGGAGCTGAACAGTGTGCCGACCCAGTGCGCCCTCAACCAGGTGCCTTCCCGCGAGCCGCCGGACGGATGCCGGCGGTGCGGATGTGCCAAAGGCTCCTTAGAAAGGAGGTGATCCAGCCGCACCTTCCGGTACGGCTACCTTGTTACGACTTCACCCCAATCGCGAGTCCCACCTTCGACGGCTCCCTCCCAAGGGTTGGGCCACCGGCTTCGGGTGTTACCCACTTTCGTGGTGTGACGGGCGGTGTGTACAAGGCCCGAGAACGCATTCACCGCAGCGTTGCTGATCTGCGATTACTAGCGACTCCAGCTTCACGAGGTCGAGTTGCAGACCTCGATCCGAACTGAGCGTGGCTTTGTGGGATTCGCTCCCCCTTACGGGATCGCAGCCCTCTGTACCACGCATTGTAGCATGTGTGCAGCCCTGGACATAAGGGGCATGATGACTTGACGTCATCCCCACCTTCCTCCGGTTTGGCACCGGCAGTCTCCCTAGAGTTCCCGGCATGATCCGCTGGCAACTAAGGACAGGGGTTGCGCTCGTTGCGCCACTTAAGGCAACACCTCACGGCACGAGCTGACGACAGCCATGCACCACCTGTGCGGGCTCCGTAGAGCACCGTGTTTCCACGGCTTTACCCCGCATGTCAAGCCCAGGTAAGGTTCTTCGCGTTGCGTCGAATTAAGCCACATGCTCCGCCGCTTGTGCGGGCCCCCGTCAATTCCTTTGAGTTTTAGCCTTGCGGCCGTACTCCCCAGGCGGGGTGCTTAATGCGTTAGCTACGGCACGGACGGGGTTGATAACCGCCCACACCTAGCACCCAACGTTTACGGCTAGGACTACCAGGGTATCTAATCCTGTTCGCTCCCCTAGCTTTCGCACCTCAGCGTCAGGTAAGGCCCAGAGATCCGCCTTCGCCACCGGTGTTCCTCCTGATATCTGCGCATTCCACCGCTACACCAGGAATTCCGATCTCCCCTACCTACCTCGAGCCCGGCAGTATCGGGTGCAGTTCCGGAGTTGAGCTCCGGGATTTCACATCCGACTTACCGGGCCGCCTACGCGCGCTTTACGCCCAATGAATCCGGACAACGCTCGCTCCCTACGTCTCACCGCGGCTGCTGGCACGTAGTTAGCCGGAGCTTCTTCTGCAGGTACCGTCACTTTCGCTTCGTCCCTGCCGAAAGGGGTTTACAACCCGAGGGCCTTCATCCCCCACGCGGCGTCGCTGCGTCAAGCTTTCGCTCATTGCGCAAGATTCCCCACTGCTGCCTCCCGTAGGAGTCTGGGCCGTGTCTCAG